>DASYYF010000032.1:0-47078 GCA_035934055.1 Steroidobacteraceae bacterium
GTATACGGCACCGACCAGATACGGTCCGTGGAGGAGAAACGGCAGGCCGAAAAGGCCTGTTGCGCACCGAGCTGCTGTCCGCCGTCCACCTGACCCGAAGGACACCCGGCCGTGCATTGGAGCCATTCGGATCAGCCGCGCTGGTGCGATCGGTAGTCGTTGCCGGCGATCGGCGCAGCGCAGGACTCGGCCGGGCCATCGTGCAGGAGCTCGAGAAGGTGGCGCGCGCGAGCCGCAGCGGCACGCTGATTCTCCTCACGCAGGGTGCTACGGAATTCTTTGCACAGCCGGGTTACCGAATCATTGAGCGGATCGGTGTGCCACAGGACGTCCGGCAAAGCGCGGAGTTTCGCTCGCTGTGCCCGGCTTCTGCGACCTGCATGATGAAAGTACTCTCCGGCTATGGGTAGCGCGTGTCATGGCAGACCGACTCTACAACGTGCTCTTCCTGTGCACCGGCAACTCCGCGCGCAGCATCATGGCGGAGGCCCTGATCAATCAGTGGGGGCGCGGAAAATTCCGCGGCTTCAGTGCCGGCAGTCATCCCAAGGGCGCGGTGCACCCGATCGCGCTGCAATTGCTTGAGCGCTTGAACCTTGCGACCGAAGGGCTGCGCAGCAAGAGCTGGGGCGAGTTCGCTGGCCCCGGCGCTGTGCCTCTGGATTTCGTATTCACCGTCTGTGACAACGCCGCCGGCGAGGTCTGCCCCTACTGGCCCGGGCAACCGATGACCGCTCACTGGGGCGTGCCGGACCCCGCGGCTATCGAAGGCACGGACGCCGACAAATGGATGGCCTTTCGCGAAAGCTTCAGGCTGCTCGACAACCGCATCAAGATCTTTACCAGCCTTCCGCTCGCATCACTCGATCGCATCAAGCTCCAGGCGCGCTTGGACGCGATTGGCGAGACGCCGGCCCCGGGTCCGGCATGACCACGGCCACGCGCCCGAGCGCCGCGGGCATCGGCTCGGACGCGAATGTCGGCGTTTGAACGCTATCTGACGCTTTGGGTCGCCCTCTGTATCGGCGTGGGGATTATTCTCGGCCACGTCATTCCGGATGTCTTTCACACCATCGGCGTCATCGAGGTTGCTCAGGTCAACCTACCCGTTGCGGTGCTCATCTGGTTGATGATCATTCCGATGTTGATGAAGATCGACTTCGGCGCCCTCTCAGGGGTCAGGGAGCACTGGCGCGGCATAGGGGTCACGCTGTTCGTCAATTGGGCCGTCAAGCCCTTCTCGATGGCGGCCTTGGGCTGGCTGTTCATCGGGTACCTGTTCCGCGGCTATCTGCCGGCGGCTCAGATCGACAGCTACATTGCGGGACTGATCCTCCTGGCCGCGGCCCCGTGTACCGCGATGGTGTTCGTGTGGAGCAATCTGTCGGAGGGCGAGCCGCACTTCACGCTGAGCCAGGTCGCACTGAACGACCTCATCATGGTGTTTGCGTTCGCGCCGATCGTGGGCTTGCTTCTGGGTCTCTCGGCGATCACCGTGCCCTGGGAGACGCTGCTGCTGTCGGTCGGACTGTACATCGTCGTCCCGGTCGTCCTTGCCCAGGTCGCGCGCAGACGGCTCTTCGGCTCAGGCGGCGAGGCGGAGCTGAAACGTCGGCTCGGCAAGCTTCAGCCGCTCTCGTTGGCGGCCCTGCTCACCACTTTGGTCCTGCTCTTCGGGTTTCAGGGCGAGCAGATCGTCGCGCAGCCGCTGATCATCGCGTTGCTTGCCGTTCCAATCCTGATTCAGGTCTATTTCAATGCCGGCCTCGCGTATCTGCTGAACCGCACGGCAGGTGAAGCGCACTGCGTGGCTGCACCTTCGGCACTGATCGGGGCGAGCAATTTCTTCGAGCTCGCTGTGGCTGCGGCAATCAGCCTCTTCGGCTTTCAATCCGGGGCGGCGCTGGCCACCGTGGTCGGTGTCCTCATCGAAGTGCCGGTCATGCTCTCAGTTGTGAGGATCGTCAACGTCACCAAGGGATGGTACGAACGCGGGAGCGCCGTGCGTCGCAGCGCACGCACCGAGCTGCCGGGCGAGTCGAGGCCGGTTCGATGAACCGTATTCCATCACGAGACTCGCGGCGGAGCTGGCCCTCTCACTTCAACTCGGCGAGATAAGCCGCGACGTCCTCGATCTCCGCATCCGTCAGGTGTGCGGCCATCGGACTCATGATCGGATTCTTGCGCGTGCCGTCGCGAAACGCATGCAGTTGCGCCGCGAGGTATTCACGCTTCTGGCCGGCGAGGTTCGGGTACAGCGGAATGATGCCGATGCCGTTGCGGCCGTGGCATGCAGCGCAGCTGGAATCGGAAAGGCGCTTGCCGCCGTCGGCGTCGCTCGCCGAGGCCGTGCAGCCCCATGCCGCAAGCAGCCCCGCCGCCAGGACCATCCCCCGATATCTTGCCATGCTGATTCTCCTCAGGTCGGCGAGGCGTCCGGGCGATACACCACCGCCCAGAGCGCGAGAACCGCGACCAGCGTTCCGACCGAAAACTGTATCCAGAAGACCGCCAGCGGGAACTGTTCGAGGCGAAGCACCGCCTGCAGCGCCAGCAGCGCAGCCAGCACCATGTTGGTGTTGTTCTGCCATCGGTGGTAATCGCTCCGGCGGGCAAGCCATGCGGCGACGAACATGATCACCGCCACCGCCGCGAGCAGCATCGACCGGCGCGCGGTCACCCAGGGTGCGAGCACCGCGACGTAGACCAGCGCCAGGCCCAGCACCACGTTCAGCACATTCGGAATCATGGAAATCTCATCTCCTTACCCGCGCGGTGCATGGTCTCGAGCAGCCGCCACATGAGCGGAGGAATGAATCCGTAGGCGGCGGCGCTCGCGGCAAGGAACACTTTCCACGGCAGCGCGAGCGGCGAGCCCAGGCATACGGCGAGCGTGATCAGCAGCTGCAGCGCGTAGCAGCCCTGCGCGGCACGCGCCAGCGGCGCGCTGCGGCGTAGCTGTCCCGCGGCGTAGAGAATCCCGTAGGCTCCGCCGGCCGCCACGAACAGCCCGAGCAGCACCGCGGTGATGATGAGGCCCCCCGGGCTCATGCGACGCTCGCCTGGGGCGGCGCGGCGATCGCCGCACGGCGGCCGATCGCCAGCAGGTCATAGACGAGCACGACGTAGCCGACGGAGAACAGGATGCCGAACACCAGCCGCGCGTACATTCCCGACTGGAACCAGTGATTCTCGCTCGCGACCACGAAGGCCTGCAGCGTCGAGCCGCCCTGCGCGCGCCCGTAGAAAGCCTGGGCAATTCCGGCCACCAGCAACCCGCCGACCATCCCGAGCATCCCGAGGTTCAGGAGCGCAAAGCTCCACTTCCATGCGCGACTGTCGAGCGGCGTCGTGCCGCGCGTGTGCTGCAGCACCAGGTACACCATCGCGATCACGCCGCAACCGTAGGCGCCCCAGAAGGCGAAGTGCCCATGGGAAACCGTCCACTGGGTGCCGTGCGAGTACAGGTTGATCTGCGGCAGGGTCATCATGAAGCCCCAGATGCCCGCACCGATGAAGTTGCCGAACGCCTCGGCCAGCACCCAATAGAAGGCCGGGCGGTTGGTGGTCTTCATGTGGTGTGCGCCCGCGTCGTAGACCGCGTGCACCACCATGCCGAGCAGCGGCAGCGGCTCCAGAGCGGAGAAGAACCCGCCGATTCCGAGCCAGTACTGCGGCGTGCCGATCCAGAAATAATGGTGCCCGAGCCCGAGGATCCCCGTACCGAGCACCAGCATGACCTCGATGTAGAGCCACGCCTCGACTATCTTGCGCGAGGTACCCATCAGCTCCATCAGCGACCACGCCATCAAGCAGCCGATCAACACCTCCCAGGTGGCCTCGACCCACATGTGCACCAGCCACCACCACCAATACAGGTCCTGCGACATGTTGGTCATCTGTGGAAATGCGTCCAGGTACAGCACGGTGAGCGGGACGAGGTCGATGATCAGCACCCACAGCACACCGGTCATCTTGCGTGCCCGCCAGGCTGTCATGGTGACGTTGTAGACGAAGGTCAGGACGACTATGACGATGCCGACGGCAGCCCAGCGGGGCGCCTCGACGTACTTGCGTCCCTGGTTGATGAACCACATGCTGAATTGATTGCTGGCGCCGTACTGCACGAGGATGAACACGGCGGCCACCACGGCGACGGCGGCACAGAACACCCAGAACAGCACCTCGGCGAGGGCGATGCCGACCGTCTCGCGGCCTAACTCCTTCGGCAGAAACCAGTACACCGCCCCGATGAAGCCCATCAGCAGCCAGATGACCAACGTGTCGATGTGCAGGATCTTGGCCATCTGGAAGTCGAACACGTTGTAGAGCAGCGAGGGCTCGACGTAGTAGAGGGCGGATAAGAGCCCGGCCGCCGTCATGACGCCGAACAGCGTAATCGCCGCGGTGAAATAGCGCAGTGCGAGCCTCTGGGATCGATACATCACACCCTCCTAGCCGCCGGGCTCGCTGCGGCCGAAGTGAGCCGGGAAGCCGTTGGTATCCACCGCTGACATCCACTTGAGGTAGGCGACCGTCGCCTCCGCCTCAGCGCGCGTCAGATGGAGGTCCGGCATGCGCCTGCTCCAGGTCGGGTAGCGATCCGGGTGCATGAGGAATTGCGCCATCGCCTCCTCGCGCGTGCTCGCGCCAGTCATAGGCATCCAGATCGCGCTCCAGGCCGGATCGAGCCAGGCCTTGGTGAGGTCCGGGCCGTAATAGGCGCCGTTGCCGAAGAACGTATGGCAGTCCATGCAGGCCCGGCTCTGGATCACGAGCTTGCCCCGTGCGACGAGCGCGGTCGCCTCGGCGAGACTGTCATCTCTGCCAAACAGCGCCTCTGCCCCGCCGATGACCGGCATGTCGTAGCCGCGCGACCAGTCGTAGGCGTAGCCGATCTGGCGGTCGATAACGTCGTAGTTCGGCACGCGCGCACTGCCTGCGCGTGTAGCGGCCAGGCTATCGATGGTGAGGAAGACGAGCACGACCAGCATCACCAGGGTCGTGCTGATGGCGCCGGCACGCCAGAATCCCGGATCCTCGATCAGCATCGGGAACCTCCTCCGGCCCAGAGCCGCTCAGAGGACTTGCTTGGGAAATACAGACATTAAAAATTGTATTTCCGGGGGCGGACTTCCGGCAGTGCGCATATGTGCGGATGCGCAACGGGCCAGCTCTCGTCCATGCTTTATGCTTTTTGAAGTGGGGGTGTCGCATCCGACAGTCTGTATTTACACTGTGAATACAGGCCGGCAAACTTCTCGCATGGACCGCGTCTTTGAACAAGGAGGTACGAGCTTGCGCTGGGACGAGTCGCAGGCCGCGGCGTGGCGTGCCTCGCCGGCCGAGGAGGCTTTGTATGATCAATGAGCGAGTGAAGAAGCGGCTGAAGAAGGATCACCCCAGCACGACGATTACCATGCGAATTCCGGCTGACGTCGTCGAGTCTTTGAAGGCCGTTGCCCCAACGCGCGGGTTTGCCGCTTATCAAACGCTTCTGAAGAGCTATATCAGCGAGGGGTTGCGCCGCGACGAAGCTCAGTTCGACCAACACACTGCACGCCGACTAGCGGATGCTCTGAAGCGTCGTGGCGTTGCGGAGAGGGTGCTGGAGGAGGCGATGAAGGAGATCGCAGGGAGCTAAGAGGCTCGCAGTCGCGAGTTGGCGCGGCATCGGCTCGAGCGCGGCGCGAAGATCCGGGAGCGACATGTGACTGGGCGTGCAGGAAGACCTCAAATGCACGGCATGAGAATCATTGCGGCGGCCTTTTGGGTGGTTGCTTCGACGGGCGGGATGACCCAGGCGCACCAGCCCGGGAACGCCGAGAAGTTCGGAGAGGTTCACTTCGCCACATCGTGCACGGATGCGGCGCAGCGAGACTTCAATCGCGCGGTTGCTCTACTGCATTCGTTCCAGTTCAGCCGTGCGATAGAAGGATTTAACGCGGTACTGAGGGACGATCCGGCGTGCGCCGTCGCGTACTGGGGAATCGCGCTAAGCGATTGGAGCAATCCCTTCGCGCCGGGGATTAAAGACGCCGGCCAATTGCAGCTCGGGCGGGATAATGCCGAACGCGGCAAGAGCCTCGGCGCAAAGACGGAGCGAGAACAGGCTTATGTCGCGGCCGTCGCCAGGCTCTACAGTGACTTTGAAGACACGCCCCAGCAGGCACGCTTGCGAGCTTATCGTGACGCCATGGAGGGGATCGCGGCAAGGTATCCGCATGATCACGAAGCTTTGATCTTTTACGCATTGGCGCTCGCGGCCGCGGCGGACCCCGCGGATAAGACCTATGCCGACCAGCTCAAAGCGGGAGCAATTCTCGAGAAGTTATTCAAGCAGGAGCCGACTCATCCCGGTCTGGCGCACTACATTATCCATGCCTATGACGTGCCGCCGCTGGCGGGTCGAGCCCTCATTGCGGCGCGACGTTACTCGGAGATTGCCCCTGACGCACCTCACGCTCTGCATATGCCGTCGCATACCTTTACGCGCCTGGGATACTGGCAAGAATCCATCGACAGCAATGTAGCGGCCGCGGCGGCGGCGCGGCGTCAAGGTCAGACCGCTGAGGAATTGCATGCCAGCGACTACGAAACCTACGCCTACCTGCAGACCGGCCAGGATCAGGCAGCGCAGCGCATCGTAAAATCACTGCCGCAGATCGCTTCACGCTTCGATCCCAAGGCCGCATTGCTCGGGGCCGGACCCCCGGCCGCCGGATTCTTCGCACTCGCGGCGATTCCTGCGCGTTACGCGTTGGAGCGCCAGGACTGGCAGGAGGCGGAGGCGCTCACGGTGCGGGAGACTGCATTTCCTTACACGGATGCAATGACGTGGTTCGCCCGCGGATTGGGAGCGGCTCGACTGGGACACCGCGGGGAAGCGAACGTGGCATCAACCGCGCTGCAGCGGATTCAGGAACGTCTCGTGAAGGCGCACGAACCCTATTGGGCGCGACAGGTAGAAATCCAGGCGACTGAGGTCTCGGCATGGTCTGCATTGGCGGCCGGCGAGAAGACGGATGCTTTGCGACAGATGAACAGCGCAGCGCAGCTGGAAGATGGGACAGAGAAGAGTGCGGTTACACCAGGGCCACTCGCGCCGGCGCGGGAGCTGCTCGCGCAGATGTTCTTGGAGATCAACGAGCCCGCCAGGGCGCTGGAGGAATTTGAAGCGACACTCCGGAAAGAACCACGGCGCTTCCGCGCACTATACGGCGCGGCGCGTGCTGCTGAGCTCATTGGAAACCGGGAAGCGGCTCAAAGATACTTCCGGGAGCTATTGAAGGTTTGTGCCAAGGCCGACAAGCCTGGACGAGTCGAGCTCGAGAAAGCGCGGGAAGCATTGGCGGCGTCGAAGAGCTGAGTAGATCTCGCCGAAGCTGACGGCTGTGTTGCACGCTCATCTTGAAAAGACCAACTGAGATTCGTCAACCTTGAGAGCGTGCTCCAGGGCAACGTGTCCCAGCGTGACCCGATGATCGGCGCCTTCCCAACGTTCGCCGAATCTGCGTGTGAAGTTGACTTCCTTGAGTCCCGCCAGCTCAGCAGCCGGCAAGCGTACGCCCCAGAGGCCGAAAGGCTGCTCTACCGCCACACGCGCTTCGACGCGCCGCCATCCGTCAAAACCGATCTGCAGCGTGAAGCACTGCCGATCTTCGATCACCAGCGACCGACCGGCTTCAAGCTGGAGCACCGGCACTTCATTGCGCCAATGCCAGGTGCCGGCCGGCGCGTCAGCACGCTCGCCGAGATCCTCGAGCTGAGCCTGCCCATTGTGCCGCCCCGGGTCGTAGCGCTGAGCCACGGTCTGAAGTCGTTCGACGGGATGCTGCCGCTCGCGTGCGACCAGCAGCTTCAGGAACTCAGCGTGCGCCCATACCAGAGGCATTGCACTTCCTGACGGCCGGCCGGGCTCGAGTCCGAGCTCGGGAATCGGCGCGGAATCCCAAACCTGCTCGGGCAGTAAGCCGCCGACGCTCGAACACCGCCACATCGTATGCAGATACGGCAGCGGATCCTCTCCGCTCAGCAGCGCCAGATGCCCGCGTTCCCCAACGAGCAGAGGCCATGCGCGGCCGACCCCGTTGCCGTTGAAGGCGCGGCCGTCCGGATGTTCGCCGTAGCCGTCGCCGTTGTAGCGGCGATAAAGCGGCCCCGAAGGTGTGTTCACCATCAACAGCTGATCGACAATCTTGACCGTGTCCTGAATGCGGGGATCGCGCGCGGAGCGCAGACCCAGCCGAACGAGATACGAGAAATCGAGGCTCACGAGCGCAGAGGCGGGAATCCACTCGCCCGCGCGATTGCGCAGCTGTACCCACTCGCTCGCGCTGTCGGTGCCGTCTGCTGCGTTCCCAATGCGTACGTAGTGGCCCCCGACACCTGCATCCCGCGCAAGCGTGCCGTTCCGGACATAGCACCAACTCTCGAGCCGCTCATTCCAGTCATCCGCGAGATCGAGGGCGTACTGGCGCTCCGCCTCGGGCAGCCAATATTGCGCGGCGACGAGCGCGGCGATCACGATGGCCAGCGTAAAGGGGCTGACGCCCGGATTCTCCTCCCATCGATCCTGGGGGCTGGACGGACCGTTATGGGCTATGAAGCCGACGGCCGACCGCACCATCTGGCGAGTCCCGGCGAGCTCTCTCTCGCCCATCTCGTGGAGTTTCGCCGCGAGCAGCACCGGCAACGCCACTCCGTCGAGCTGCACGCCGCTCCAAAATGGCTCGCCGCTCGGAAAATAGTTTTGTGGCCAGTGGCCATCGTGACGCTGAGTGGCTATGAGATGCGCCAGCATGTGTCGTGCATCTCGCAATTGATTCGCCGCGAGCAGGGCGAAGGCTGTGAGCGTCGCATCGCGCGGCCAGACCAGGTGATAGCCTCCCAGGGAGTCCGTGGTGTTACCCCACGGTATACTCAGGCTGGCCACCAGGGCGCCGGGATAGGCGCGATCCTCGTGAATCTTCAGCACCGCCGCGGACAGCAAGCCAGCGTCTCCGAGGGCGTCGTCCGGCCGCGGCAACTGCAGCCGCGCACTCCAGTCGTGCCACTCCTCAAGAAAGTCGGCTCGCAGCGTGTCGAAGGCGGTAGCCAGGGCGGTGCGCGCACGTGTGAACGCGCCGTGAACGCTGCCGGCAAAACCGAGCGCGAGCACCCCGCTGTGTTCCGCGGTCTCCGCGGTGATGGCAACGCTCCCGTCGATGGCGCTGTCAAACCGATAAGTCAACGTTCCGTGGCGATCGAGATCCTGCCAGCCATCGGACGCGCCCACGTAACCGCAACTGAGCTTTTGGAGAGCCGTGTTAGCGGCCAGACACAGGCAGTGATTACCGCCCCGCGCGTAGCCGACACCGTTGTGTACCCAGGCCGTGTTGTGGCCTCCGGTGCTGCCAAGGTGCGGTGCGAGGATTACAACCAGGCGATATGGGCCGATCAGGTTGAAGCGCACCAGCAGCACGTCGCGCATGGGGTCCGGCAGCACTTCGAGCGTAAGCTGATAGTCATCGCCGTAGTGGACAATAGTGAGCGCGGGAAGGCACGGTCCCGGGGTGCTCAGCCGGTAGCGGCGGATACGTTTGAGGTCGAGCCATCGATGCTCGCTCACGAGATAGAAGCCTAAATCGCGGATCTGTGGTTGACCGGTCGAGGGCCAGTACACCTCGTTGATGATGCCGTGCCCGATGGTGGTCCAGACACGCGATGCACCCAGCGCGGTGGTGACGTAGTCCTTGTCGCTCGAGCTCCAGGTCGGCGCGATGCCCGGTGCGCCGAACGCCAGCGCGCCATGTACCCCCGGGTGATCTGCTGCGAGCGTCCGTCGATCGAGTATTTCCGTCTCATGCGGATGGCCGCCGCCATCCCTGGCAGCGGCGCTCTCTCTTACGCTATCGGGTCGGCTGTTCACTGCCGCGTCCACTCGCCAATCCTTGCAGCCACCGAGGTTGGATGCTCCAACGTGTAATCACGTGCCCCACCACAGACAGCAGAGCTTGCCGCGGAGTTCACCTGATGGAGCTCGTTTTGCGTTGAAACAGGATTCCTGCCGGGTGCTGGTGTGGGGCGATCCTGCGCCCGTTACCGCAACGCTGCGAATCGTTTCGATCTGCCGCTATAGGTTTCGACCAATGAGGCGCCATGATGAAGAGGGGCGCCTCTTGAAAGACGCGCCGCCGCGCAGCGGCTGGAAAACTTAGTCATCGCCCGCGGCGCAGTAGGCAGAGTATCGCTCCAGCATTAATGGGCGATTAAAGAGACATTAATCTCCGAAGGTGATCGCGAATCGCCTCCAGGCCGGGATGCAGGCTCCTAACATTATGGGCGTCGCGCCGGCGAATCCGCCGAGGAGCCGATACGTAGCGCGAAAATCCCGGCGCTGGTCTCGGCTCCCCCGTGGAAACGGCAAATCAGGCAGCGGCTGCCGTGATCGGAACCACGCGTGCAGGTTTCTTCGTCGCCACAATCTTGAGCAGTCCGTTGTCGAGCGACGCGGTCACCGACTGGGGATCGATATCCCTGGGCAGCTCGATCTGCCGGTAAACGTCGTTGCCGCGAAACTCGGACCAACAGACTCTCTCGCCCTTCCGCGGCTCGAGCTCCTTCTTAGCCTCGGTCTTCGATTTCGCATGCACGATCAGCTCATGCGGACTTGCGGCAACCGAGATGTCCGCAGGCGCGAACCCCGGCACCGCGACGCTCAGCGTATAGGCCTTCTCCTCTTCCGCAAGCTCTGCTGCCGGCCAGCAGACTTCGCGCTCCGCGGCGAGCCAATCATCGAGCGCATGGCCGTCACCGAAGCCACGCCCCGAAAAGAGCTCGAAAGCTCTCGCCCGGACGCGGTTCATGACCGTCTCCATCTCCTTGAACATCGGCAACGTCAGCTTCTTCTCAGCATCGGCAACTTTTTGAACTTTGATGTCCATCGTGATCTCCTGAATCAACCCTCCATTGCCCAATCCCCTGCCCATCGCAGGTTGCAGTAAAAAAATACGCCAAGCACCCACGCATACAATCAGTACAGCTACGCAGGCACAGGGCTCGCTGACCGCGACGCGCAGAGACTCGGAAGCCTCGACAAGCGCTTCAACGTGCGTGTTCGAGGTAATGCCGGGGTACCCGGTCCGCGCAGGCGCCCCATCCGATAGCGCGTGTCAGCCTATTATCAAGGGTACGGGAACGTCGGCACCGGTCTCGACCCAGATGCCCCGCTCGCAACGCAGATAAGTGCTGCCGGTCAACACGTAGCTACCTTCCGCATACAGGTGGTCGTTGAAATAGCAGCCTGCCGCCTCATCCCCGACCTGCTCGCGCATCAACTCGAAGGACTGCTCGGGGTCCGTCTGCACCGGTGAGTTCCGGCGTTCCGGATCCGCCGCACCGACCTGGGGAGCTTGTTCCAGCTCTGCTGACTTACTGACTTTCATGCGAACAATTCCGCGCTTTCGGTTCCCGGACCACCATTCGTATCACTGCGTATGGACGAGCGAGCCCGATGATCGAGTTTTGGAGCAGTCCACTCCTGACATTGCGTCATATCAAGCGACGGCACCTGATAACCAGTCCTTGTTGCAATTGGGGACTTGCCTCGCATATCGTTGATTCGCAAGCACGCTACTTCCGTTTCACACGGTAGAGGTCACTGGCTCGAATCCAAGTGGGCCTGATATTCCAAGCATTCGGTCCGGAAGCCTAGGGCCCATCCAATGCCTGGCCGGGTAGAGAAGTCGGTCCAAGTCGTCCTGCGCTGCTCCAGTCTCGCCGACAGCGTACGGTTTCTGACTTCCGAGTTGGGATTCGAGGTTCGCATGATCATGCCAGCTGAGGACCCGACCGTCGCCGTGCTAAGCGCACCGGATTGCGTTCTGAGACTTGAACAGGTGGGCGCCGGAGCCGAGCGACCCGCACCGGCCAGAGTGCGCATTCTGTGCGATCTCGATGCACTGCCGAGCGGAGCGCCGCGGGTGCTCGAAGGGCCCGACTCCTTGAGCGTCGAAATCGCCGCACTTCACCCGCCATTGATCGTGCCTGAGACCATCCAAGAGTTTGTGTTGACGCGTCGAGGCTCGGCATCCGACTGGCACGCAGGACGCGCTGACATGTTGTATCGGGACCTGATCCCCTCGCGGCTCGGTGGCCGCTTTACGGCATCCCATATTCTGATTCCGACCTGCGGGCCGGTGCCCGACTATGTTCACTATCACCGCGTCCGTTTCCAGATGATCTTCTGCAAGAGCGGATGGGTGCGCGTTTGCTACGAGGACCAGGGCGATCCCATAACCCTGGGGGCTGGCGATTGCGTCCTGCAGCCGCCGGAAATACGGCACCGCGTGCTGGAATCGTCCCAAGGACTCGAGGTCATCGAAATCAGCTGCCCCGCGGCGCACGAGACCTGGAGCGATCCGGGCATGACATTGCCTACCGGCAGAAAAGCACCGGAGCGGGAGTTCAATGGTCAGCGCTTCGTGTGCCACGCTGCGAGCAAGGCCATCTGGAAAGCATCACGATTTCGGGGGTTCGAACAGCGCGATATGGGAATAGGCGAGGCGACAAACGGGCTGGCGGGAGCTCGGGTCCTGCGAAGCTACGGGGGCGCTGTCGCCGACCCGCGCGGCGGCGCTCCGAGAAACGCTCACGGCGGTGAATTTGCCTTCTACTTCGTACTGGCGGGAACCAGCGTGCTCGAGAGCGCGGCTCTTGGAGATCATGATCTGAGCCCGGACGACAGTTGTGTACTGCCGGCGTGGGCCGACTGCACAATCCGACCAACGGCAGGGCTCGAGCTGCTCGAGGTAACTTTGGCTGCCGAGCCGGGTCGCTAAGCACCCTACTTCCGTTTCACACGGCAGACACGCGAGCTTCGGAGGTCGGCGCGGGCCGGAGATGCTGTTCGGAACCGATGCGTTTGTGGCGCGCCCGGCGACGTTTTGAAGCTGCAGCAACGCGAGCGGCGAAAGAAATCACGGGTGTTCGGACGTTGGAATGATGACTGAGAGCACATTGCTCGGACTCGCAGCCGCGCTCGGCAGCGGCCTCCTCATCGGCATCGAGCGTGAGCGCCGCAAGGGAACCGGCCCCCATCGCAGACTCGCCGGTGTTCGGACGTTCTCGCTCGCGGCTCTGGCCGGCGCAGGAGCGCAGTTGAGCGGTCATGCCCTGCTCGTCGTCGCCGGCGCCGCGCTGGTCGTAGCTCTCGCGGCAGTGGGCTACCGGCGCGAGCGCTCCCGGGACCCCGGAGTGACGACCGAGATTGCGCTCTTCATCACCTATCTGATCGGTGTCGTCGCAATGAGTCAGCCCTCCCTGGCCGCCGGAGGAGCCGTGGTCGTTACGGCGCTTCTTGCGAGCAGAGGGTCACTGCATCGGTTTTCAGTCGAAGTTCTGACCGAATCGGAGCTTCGCGACGGACTGCTATTTTGCGGCGCGGCCTTGGTCGTCTTGCCCCTCTTACCCGAGCAGGGCGCCTGGTGGTTACCAGCCGTCAATCCACGACGCCTCTGGGGGCTGGTCGTACTCTTCATGGGATTGCAGGCGACGGGCTACGTGGCATTGCGTGCGGCGGGACCGCGCATGGGCCTCGCGTTGTCGGGACTCGCCAGCGGCTTCGTTTCGAGTACTGCCACGATTGCAGCCCTCGGGGTCATGGCGCGAGAGGCACCGGAGCTGCGGAGCGCGTGCATCTCCGGAGCGTTGTTTTCGACGGTAGCCACCGTGCTGTTGCTCGCGGTCGTTGCAGCGATGGTGAACCCGGACGGATTGCGTCTGCTCGGCCCGTCCCTCATCGCCGGGTTGGTTGCCTCGCTGGCCGGCGCGGGAGTGAGCCTTCGACGCCGACCCCCTCCGGTCATGCAGGCGATAGCTCGCGGGCGCGCGTTCAACCTCGCGTACGCGATCGGTTTCGCGCTGCTGCTGTCGGCGGCCACGGCCGCAATGGGGTATCTCACAAGTCACTTCGGGCAGTTGGCGGTGCCGGTGGCAGCGACGCTTGCGGGCTTCTTTGACGCGCACGCAGCGGCAGCCTCCGTACTGTCTGTCGCAGCAACCGCGACGCTACCGCCGTCGGAGGTTGTGATGGCCGTGCTGCTGGCCTTCCTGGCCAATACGACCAGCAAGTTGGTAGCGGCCGTGGGCGCCGGCGGCCTCGCCTATGGCGCCCGTGTGGGAGCGGGGTTGCTTCTCGTCGCGCTCGCGATGTGGGCAGCCTTCCTGTGGCCCGGATTCATGGCGTTCGAGCGCCCGTAGGTTCGACACCGCCGCGACGCCCTTCTCTGCCCGATCGACGAGCATTTGCGCGCGGCACGGCCTGACCGATGGCTACTTCGGCGGGCTCGCAGGCGGCGCCGGCTGCATCATGCGACCGCGTCCCGGTCCCCGCCCCATCCCCATCCCCATCAGCGGGCAGCTTTCGGCTCCCACCATTTGCGGGCAGTTGCGCCTCATCTCCGTGCGGCAATCGGCAAAGCTCTTGTCCGACCGCAGGCAGGCGGCCATCTGCTCGTGCAGCGTCGCCATCTTCTCACGCACTTCTTTGGATGGGACAGCCTGTGAGGGTGAAGCCGCCGGTGGCGGAGGATCGGCCGACCACGCGCTCGCACTCAGAAGAGCGACGGCAATCCCCAAAGCAGCCCGACCTAAAGTAGTGGTTTTCATGGTCTCGACTCCGATGCGCAAGGTACCGGGGGCGAAGGTTCCCTCCTCCGCGCCTCGAGCGCCATAAGGGATGTCCGCAATGGTCCCTCCCCGATCGCCGGGGCTGCCGGCACGCTGCGCGCCGTCAGCGTAAGCCGCGCTCGACCGTGCCGGCACCGGGCGGACAGCGCGCGAGCGCAGCGTTGAACAAGCCGAGGAGCTGCGTGCCGCGCTCGGCGGCCGGCGCGGCGATCAATGCTATCCCGGCGAGCAGCGCCCTCAGTTGAATGATCCTCACCGTTCACCAGCGCGTCATTGCGCAGCGCCCGCCGCGGGCGCCACGCGTACCCCGTCCCGGATCGTATCTCCGGGATAGACGATCACGCGCGTCCCCTCCGGTAGCCCTCCGAGGAGCTCGGCGAAGACCGTTCCCCGGTGATCGATGCGGACCGGGACGCGGCGCGCGCGATCGCGGCTGTCTACCGTATAAACCGACCATTGGTCGCCGACGCGGAACAGCGCACCGGTCGGCAGCCTCAAGGCATTGTCGTTTCGATACACCTGGATGTGCGCGTCCAGGCGGTAGCCTTCTCCGAGCGAGGCCCACTGCCCGTGGGGAGATACGAAGTCGACGAGGATGTTCACCCGTTGCTCTTCGACCCCCAGGGCGGAAATCTTGGTAAAGCCCCACGGCTCGATGCGACGGACTCTTCCCAGCAGGGGCTCCGGACCGCCCCAGTCGTCGAACCTGACCGGCGCTCCCGGGGCTACCCGCGTCGCCTCGTTCGTCAACTGCTCGATCACCACTTCGAGGTCTGCCAAGTCTCCGAACTCGATGAGTGGCGCACCGACGCTCACGGTACCTGCGCTCTTCTGCTGCACCCGCAGGACCCTACCTGCGATCGGCGCCTTGAGCAGCCAATCCTCGTCCGTGCGCGCGCCCTCATGGGCACGGCTGACCGCGGCCAACGCCACCTCGACGTCGTGCCGTGCCACGTGCACGTCGGCGTCCGCCGTGTCGATCTCTCTCTGGGCCATGAGAAAAGCCAACTCGTCCGATTCGAGCTTTGCCGCCGCTATCAGCTTCGACTCGGCGAGCTTGCGGCTGCGTTCGACCTCGAGGCGCGCCTGCTCGAGCGCCACCTGGGCTTGAGCCAGTCGCGCCGCGGCCCGTTCCTGCGCAGCGCGCGCCGCCTCCACGCGACGGCGCAGTTCGAGCTCGGTTCGGCTGTCGAGCAAGGCGGGGACGACCGGTCGCAGCCGAGCCACGATCTGGCCGGCGGCAATCTCGTCGCCTTCGCGAAGCGTGATGCGATCGAGCTCTCCGCTGAGCGGCGCCGTCAGGACATAGTGATCGCGAATACGCGTCTTCGCCTGCTCGTCGACGGTCTCCTCGAGCGGACCACGGCTAACAGCGCCGATCTCGACGGCCACCGGGGATGGGATCAGCACCCAGACGAGGAAAGCGACCAGGCCCGTCAGGGTCGCGCCCAGTATCCATTGATTGCGACGTGTCATCGGCTACTCTTGCACTTTCAGCACGGCAACCAGATCGAGATGATCGATCCGCCGACGCACGATCAACGCGCTCGCTACTCCGGCCACGACAATGGCCGCCGCAGAAAAGACATAAGTCTGCGGCGTGATGATGACCGGAATCCGGAAGGTTTCGCTCCGCATCAGCTCGGTCAGCACGCTCGCCAGGCCACGCCCGAACCAGAGCCCGAGCGGAATACCCGCGCCTACCTCGATCGCGAGCTCCCCGAGGAGAATCCCGGAAACCTCCGCGCGGCTGAAGCCCAGCACGCGCAGGCTCGCGAGCTCCCAGGCACGTTCGGCGAGTGATATGCGCGCGCTGTTGTAGACGACGCCCACGGCAATGGTGGCCGCGAAGATCGTGAAGATCGTGGTAAACACGAGGACATTGCGCGCGGAGGTCTCGCGAAAGCTCGCGAGAGAATTCGCCTTGATCTGCAGGGAGGCGATAGCGGGAGTGACTTTGATTCGGGCGAACAATGCGTCGTGGCGCGTAGTATCCGTCCGCAGGTCGAAGGCGCTCATCACGTCGCCCTCATCCATCAGGCGATTCAGCGCAGACCGGTCCATATAGGCAAGCAGCCCGAACAGGTCTTTGACCACGCCGGCCACGAGCACGTCACGGCGCACGCGCGTGCCCTCGAGCGCCTCGACTTCGACTTGCTCGCCGGGCCTCACTCCAAGCCGCTCTGCGAGGCGGCTCGAGAGCAGCATTCCCGCGCGCGGCACATATACGACGCGTTGCTGCTCGTCCAGAGTACGACGCAGCGCTGCGTCGCGGTCGAGGCCGAAGATCGCCGTCCGGTAGCTGTGCTGTGCGCTGCGCAGTTGCACGGGCACGGTGCGGTACGGCTCGGCTTGCATCACACCGGGGAGGCGCGCCACCTCAAAGCGCGCGCGGCTGCCGCGAGGCTCGACGAACGTGAGCACCGCATCCCCGCGCTCGATCGCATTGAATTGCGTGTCGACCAGGTAATTGACCGCATCCCACCAGAAAGTGCCTGAGACGATGAGGCCCGCCGACGCAGCAACGCCCGCGATCGTCAGTAGCGACCGGGCGGGCCGGCGTTCGAGGTTGCGAAGAATCATGCGTGTGACGGTTGCGAGCCAGCTGGCGAGTCCCAGGCGCTCGAGCAGAAGCTTGCGGTAGCGCGGCGGTGTTGGCGGCCGCATGGCCTGGGCGGGCGACAGGCGCACGATCCGGCGGATCGCGAGCAATGCGCCGCCGGCGCCGGCCGCGAAGCTGATGGCCGCCGCGATAGTGACCAGGGCCGGCTCGATGCGGAACTCGGCGAGCGGGAAGTGGAAGTACGCACCGTACAGGCCTGTCATGTAGCGCCCGAAGGCGAGTCCCACGCCGACGCCGAGCGCAACGCCGAGACCAACCACGACTGCCACGAACTGCAGGTAGTGAGCCACGATCGAGCCGTTGCCGAAGCCCAGGGCCTTGAGGGCCGCGATCTGCTCGCGCTGCGTGGCGATCTGGCGACCGAGAACGACGTTGAGCAGGAACGCCGCCACCCACACGAACAGTGAGGGCATTACGGTGCCGAGCACGCGTTGCTCGTTCATCTCCTGGGTCACGATGCGGTGCGACGGCTGATCGGCACGCGAGTAGGCCCCCCGGCCGCCATAGGGCCGCAGGATCTCGTCGAGCTGCCGGAGCACCTCGGGATCCGAGACGCCGGGCGCCCGTATGACGGTCAGGTGGTTGAAGGCGTCGCGCAGATCGAACGCCGCTGCCAGCGGCCGCTCATCGAGCCAGAAGACGCCGACCCCCTTGGGGTCGGGAAACACGCCTCCAACGGAAGGGTTGATGTATTCAGGCGAGAGCCCGATGCCGACGATGTGGAGCTGCGTGCGCTTGCCATTCAATAACACGGTGACACGGTCGCCGGGCCGCAGGCGGCGGGCCGTTGCAAAGCCCTCGTCGACCAGCGCTTCGAGTGCGGAGTCGGACTCGATCATGCGCCCGCGACGCACATAGAGACGATTGAGGCGCGGACCGACCGACGCGGGAATTCCCACCAGCTGTGCGATCAGCGGCTCCGGAACGTCATCCACGAAGAGTTGGCTGCCGGCGACCACGTTCGCCTGCGCATCGAGCACCCCGGGCAGGCGGGTCACCCGGTCCAGCACCGACAGCGGCGCGCGTTTCAGATCGGCGAACTCCTCACCGAAACCGGACTGCGCATAGAAACCGTCGCGTGCACGCGCGAGCGCCTGGTAGGTACCGACGCTTCCGAGGAATCCGCCGGTCGCGGATGCCACCACCAGCGCGATCGTGAGCACCTGCCCCTTGACGGCCCAGAGGTCGCGGGTCAGTTTCCTGCGCAGCAGACTCACCAGCCGAGCTCTGACGGCGACGCCTTGACCGCATTGGTGTCAGTGCGGGCAATTCGCCCGTCCTCCAGATGCAGGACGCGGTCGGCCATGCGGCCGATCACCACATTGTGGGTGATCACGACCGTCGTAGTGGCGAGCTCGCGGTTGATCCGCGCGATTGCTTCGAGCACGAGGCGCCCGGTCTGATGATCGAGTGCGCCGGTGGGCTCGTCGCAGAGCAGGAGCTCGGGCCGCTTGACGATGGCGCGCGCAATGGCCACCCGCTGCTGTTCGCCACCCGAGAGCTGGGCGGGAAAGTGATCGAGCCGCTCCGACAGTCCGACCCAGGCGAGAGCTTCCTCGGGCTTCATGGGGTTGGTGGCGATCTCGGTGACGAGCGCGACGTTCTCGCGGACCGTGAGGCTCGGGATCAGGTTGTAGAACTGAAACACGAAGCCGACATGCTCGCGCCGAAAGCGCGTCAGATCCGCTTCGCTTGCATGCCCGAGATCGTGATCCCTCCAGAAGGCGCTGCCTCGCGTGGGCGTGTCGAGACCGCCGAGGATATTCAGCAGAGTCGACTTGCCGCTGCCCGAGGGTCCGAGCAGTACCACCAGCTCTCCGGGGTAGATCTCGAGATCGACCTCGCGCAGCGCATGCACGGTGACTTCACCCATGACGTAGTCTTTGGCGAGACCACGCGCCTGCAGGGAAGGGGTGCGCGAAGCCGCCTCCGAGCTCGGCGACAGCGGTCCTGAGGGGGTCGTCGCAGCCGGGGGCGAGCTGCGGCCCGCCACCTCCCGCTCGCCGGGTTGATCGATCATTCCGCTATCCATTCGCGCCAGACGGCGCTCGCGACGGCAAGCAGGACGGGACCTGCGAACACGCCGATGAGCCCGAAGGCCGCGAGCCCTCCCAGTGCGCCGAGCATGACGAGTAAGAACGGAACGCGCGTAACGCCGCTGATCATCAGCGGGCGCAGCACATTGTCGACCGGATGCACGAGCAGCGTGCCCCATGCGAGCAGCAGGATGCCCTGCCAGGTATGGCCGGCGACCAGAAGTGCCGCAGCGGCCGGCGCCCAGACAAAGGCAGTACCGAGAAGCGGAGCCATGGAGAGCAAACCCGTGAGCGCACCGAGCGCTGCGGGGGCCTCGACCCCGAAGATCCAGTAGCCGAGTCCCGCGATCGCGCCCTGAGCCACGGCGGTCACGATCAGTCCGTAGACCACTACCCGCGTCATCAGCCCGGCGCTCGCAGCGAAGCGGTTCAGCTGATCGCCAAAGAGCCGCTCGGCCACGCGCCCGAGCTGCCGGACAAGTGAGTCGCCATCGCGATAGAAAAAGAACAGGGTCAACAGCGTGACGAGGAGTTTGCCGACGTCGCGGCCGACTCCGCCGAGCAGCGCAGCGAGCTCCCCCTTCCAGGCCTTGAGCGCATCGCCTATTTCACGACCGAGGGCCGTGGGGTCAGCCGCGTACCGATCGAGGGTTTCCTGCATCCATGCACCGAGCCAGGGGAGGTCCCGAACCGCCGCAGGGAGTACGTGCGGCCCCTGCCCAAGATACGCCGTGAGTCGCCGGTAGCCGTCCAGGCATTCGTGCTGTATCAGGATCAGCAGCCAGAAGAGAGGCATGATCACCAGTGCTGCGACCAGCAGAGTCATGAGGAATGCCGCCGCTGTCGTGGACTCTCGCAATAACGCCAGCAGTCGGCGGTAAATGGGCCAGGTGACGTAGGCCAGAATCGCGGCCCAGAGCATCGACGACAGGAACGGACGCAGCACGAGCAGGCACAGGAGTGCAAGCGCCCCCACCAACGCGATGAGGAGTGCGCGTCTCAACGGTGGAGATATCACTCCCGAGGCTGTGTCGGCCGACCGTGTATCCATGAGCTGCGGTTACTCCTCGAACAGGCTGTAGAGGTCATCCTCCTGCCCGAAATGCAGCTGCAGTATCGCGTGCAGGCCATACAGTACCCGGCGCAGATCCGGCAGATCCTCCAGGCTGGGTCCCTCTGCCGGCAGCTGCGCAACCAGCCGCCCGAAGAGCCGGCTGAGCCGATGGATCTCGTGATGCGTCTGAATCAGCGGGCCGGTGGGATCCTCGTCCTTGAGCATCGCGGAGAGGACGGGATACGCGTTCTGCTGCTCCTCGCGCTCGTGCGGGATCAGTTCCTTCTCGAGCATCTCCCGCGTGCGCTCGAGCTGCGCGCGCGCCTCCGCCGGGGAGAGCGACTCGAGCCGCGCCGCAAGCGCAGCCAGGTCACCGACGTGCGGCCGCAGCGCTCGATGAGTCGCGGCCAGCCCCTTGGCGAGCGCCGCCGCTTCGGGCCTGCGGCGCGCTACCAAGCCATCCGGCCCACCGAGCGCCCGCAGCGCGTTCAGGATGACGAGCACGTCGATGCCTTCCTGCAGCAGCGCGCCGGTCACGGGCACAATGTAGCCCGCGGCCGCAAACCCCATTGCGAGCAGCGAAAGACCCATGCCCACCAGGACACTCTCGAGCGCGATACGCCGCGTGCGCTGCGCGATGCGGGTCGCATGAACCAGGCCCTCGAGGCGGTCCGAGGTCAGGACGACGTCCGCTGCCTCGGACGCCGCCGTGGCGCCGCGCGCCCCCATGGCGACGCCCACGTCCGCAAGCGCGAGCGCCGGGGCATCGTTGACGCCGTCGCCTACCATGACGGTAATACCCTCGGAGCGCACCAGGCGAATGACCTCGACTTTCTCCGCCGGCGTACGCTCCGCGAAGACGCGATCGACGCCCAGAGCATCCGCCACCAGCTCCGCGACGTCCGGGTGATCGCCGGTCACCATGTGGACGCGCTGCACTCCGGCAGCGCGCAGCGAGCGTAACGCACGCGAAGCCTCGGGTCGGATCGGGTCCTGCAGAAGGAGCACGCCCCCGAGCACCCCGTCGAGCGAGACGTACACGCTGGAGGAGCCCTCGACTGCCGTGCGCAGTGATATCGAATGCAGTGCTGCCGTCGGCGTTGCGTTGGGAGCCACGAAGTGAAGTCTTCCGACCGCCACCTGCCGCCCCGCGACGACTCCGCTGACACCCGTGCCCATCTGCTCGTGCACATTGAGGGGAAAGGCGAGCTCGACGCTGCGATTGCGCGCTTCCGCGAGAATCGCCGGCGCGTACGGATGTACGGAGAGCTGCTCGAGGGATGCCGCGTAGCGGACGAGCTCGTCCGCGGACATCGCCCCGAACGTCTCGACCGCCACGACCTCGGGGCGCGCCGAGGTCACCGTGCCGGTCTTGTCGAGCAGCACCACGGTAGCGCGCGCGAGGGTCTCGAGAGGACCGCCGCCCTTGACGATGATGCCGTGTTTCGCGGCGCGCGACACGCCGGCAATGATGGCCGCAGGGGCCGCGAGAATGAGTGGACAGGGAGTCGCAACCACGAGAACCGACAGAGCGCGGATGAGGCTCCCCTCCCCAAGCCATGCAAAAGCGGCGAGCGCGAGGGTGAGGACCAGGAAGCCGAGCGCATAGCGATCCGCCAGTCGTTCGAACGGAGCCTTCGACTGCTCCGCCGCGCGCACCAGACGTACGATGCCCGCGTAGGTGCTCTCGGCAGCCAGCGAGGTTGCGCGCAGCTCGAAGGGGCCGCCGGCATTGGTACCACCGCTGCGAACGGGGACGCCCGGCTCGAGCTTCGCTGGTTTTGATTCACCCGTGAGCGCCGACTCATCCAGCACGGCGTTCCCGGAGCTGACGATGCCATCCACGGGAACAACCTCGCCCGGCTTCACGATCAGCAGGTCGCCCACGACGACTTCGTCTGCGCCGATCTCGATGACGTCAGCGCCCGCGCGGCGATGCGCCGTGCGCGGCGCGCGCTGGATCAGGGCGCTCAGCTCGCGCCGTGCGCGCGCAAGCGCATAGCGCTCGAGCGCGGTGCCGCCCGTCAGCATGACGGCGAGGATCGAGGCGGCGAGGTACTCACGCAGCGCGAGCGCGCCGGCCATCGCCAGAACCGCAATCAGATCGACGCCCAATTCGCCGCGCCACAGGCGCCGCGCAGTGGAGAGCGTAGTAGCGGTCAAGACCCCGATCACGGAGACAATAAACGCCCAGTCCCCCAGGCTCCGGCGGCCGAGCAAGGGCAAGACCAGGCCGAGGCCGAGGCCGAGGAGCGCCGCGCCGAGAAGGACAGGCTGCAGAAAGTCGCTCAGAGCACGGGCCGCGTGGTAACGAACGCCGGATGAGGGAGGCTTCTGCTCGATTAGATGAGCCTCCTGTTCGGTCACTGCGCGATGGACGTTGACATTGATCATACAACCCGGCGCGCTCAGCCCCGGCTCACGTGAGTGGCGCATCCATGGCTAGTCTCTCAGTCTCTGGGACGTGCATGCATGAGGGTTTATCCGTAGGCCCCCCACTCAAGGCCGATATCGTTCGATCCGTTTACGCGTTCCCGCGGCACGACCTGGCGGCTGAGTTGGCAATGTTGAGCCCGGACGATTGAGTGGAGCGAGCCGTCCACAATCGTCCACATCGTGTCCGGGCTCAAACCCGCGATGCTCCGCGATGTAATACGCCGCCTCGCCGACCATGATCTGCCGCTGTTGCGGCGTGACGGGACTCGAGCCGTCAGTGCCTCGCTGCCTATTCCACGCCCGAGGCAAGCTTCCCTTCGGGTCCTTTCGCACGCGCCTTGGCTCGATACAGCGCTGCATCGGCAGTCCCGAGCAGGGATTCGAGATCCGAGCCGTCCTCCGGGTAGCGGCTGACGCCGGCGCAGCATGCGAGCACGAGTTGCTGTCGCTGAAGGATGATCGGTCGCGCCAGAGCTTCGGCAGCACGCTCAATGATGGCGTTCGCAGCACCCGCGTCGGGTCCGTCTGCGAGTAGCAGCACGAACTCATCACCGCCCAAACGCGCGACCGTGTCCTCGCCGCGTACGGCGGCTGACAGCCGGGCCCCGACGCACCTGAGGAGGTCGTCACCGGCTCGGTGACCGAAGCGGTCATTGATCAGCTTGAAGCCATTCAAGTCCAGGACCACCAGGACAACAGATCCTCCGCACCGCCGCGCGTGCGCGCGGGCCTGCTCGAATCGATCCGGCAGCAGGTAACGGTTGGCCAAGCCCGTGAGGGCGTCGTGGTAGGCGCGCCGCTCGAGCTCCTCGCGCGAGCGGCGCTCGTTCGTCACGTCATTGAGCATGCCGACGTACTGGGTGACCAAGCCCGTCGAATTGCGAATCGGGTACAGGCGGGCGTCCAGCCAAAGAACCTCGCCGCTCAGACGCTCCGCTCGCAGCGTCTCCTTGACCTCGAGGCCCAAATCCATTGCGTTGCGTGCGAATGCCAGGGCCGATTCCAGACCGACCGGGGTGAACAAGGATGACCACTCGTGCCCGACAAGCTCCCCGGCTTCATATCCAAGAAGCCGCTTCAGGGTCGCGTTCGCGTATCTCAACGGTTGGCCTGCAGGAGTGCGGTCGATGATCAACACCGGACAGTCGCTTGTCTCCATGAGTTCCTGGAGAGCGTACAGAGTCGGCCGTTCATCGTGCGTCCCGTCGGCGAATTCGCCGGACGCGTCGCGGCTGACCGCAGGTGCGGGCAAATTTGCAGTCGCGAGGCGCATCCCCAGCCCTCCAAGGCAGAACGTGATGCACTACTTCGCATACGACGGCGACGGCTGAATCAGCACAAACCGCAACTCCGGCAGCAGCTTGAGTGACCTCCCGCCCCGGGCAGGTCGCGGCGCAGAAAAACTGGACCCGCCAGCTCAGTCAGTTCTACCTATTGCGCGCGACCGAGGGTCTGGTGGGGCGAGGCCTGAGTTGCAGAGCCGAGCCGGATGCTTTACCCGGTCCGATTCTTCAGCTCGTCGATGATTCGCTGATAATCGTCGCGCGCACCGCGCAATTGCTCGACGTGCTCCGCGGTGATGTCCTTCTCGTGCTGTCCGGCCCTCTCGATCAGGCGAAAGTCCGCGGCCGCGGCGTACTTGAGCTCTCGTTCGCACCTTTGCTTCTGGCGCTCGAAGTATTCGATGAGGTCCACTACGAACTCGTGTACCCTTTGTGGAGCGTCGTAACCCCTGCGTACACATGACACTCCCGGCCGCACCTAACGTCGTCCAGACTCCCGCCGAGCGCTTCGCGCAGGAAGAGCGTGAGCGCGCGGAAACGAGGCTCCGGCAGCTGGCCGAGCAGCGTTCGGACGAAAATCCGCCTGATGCCCGAATTCGCACCTGGGAGAGGCTTCATGGTCTGCGCCTGCCTTCCGACCCGGCTCACCCTATTCTCGATGTGATTGCCGTCAGCACACGACTCACGCTTGCGCAGGTGCGTGACGAGCAGCGCGCCCGAGCGGCGCGGGCCGCAGCAAAAGGCCCGGGCTAGCGGCCAGGCTGGCCGCTGCACCGTCACGATCACCTCGCGCAGGGAAGGCCGCCGCGGGCCGGGCGTCACAGGAACGCCGTCACTGAGTAGACCAACTGCAGGCCGCAGGGCTGCTTGGAGCTATGATCAAGTGCTCGGCAGCCCGAGCAGACGATGGTTCCGCGCGACGCGTGGGCGTGATCGGCAACGGTACGCCGCACCACGTCGGTAAGATCGAATTGACCGTCGCAGTCTGCGTGGGGACATGGAAACTCGAAGAAAGCTCGCGCCGGTGGATACAGTTGATGCGATTGGGCTACCGGCGTGTGAGAGCCTGTTCCTTCGAACCTGAACTCGAGCCGAAGCTGCTGAACGTTGGGGAACGTCGTACGCAGAGCCGATGCTGCTGCGCGGTGACGACGCAGCCTTTCGCCACGGCTTTCCGGCATTGCGGCCGGCTTGCGGGCATTGAGTCTCACGACGAGAGCGGGTCCGGGGGCTCGATCGGTTGAAGAGGCTCCGCCGGCGACGTCTCCGTTGCGCCGCTCTCACCCGGGCCTGTCGTCCGATCTGATCGGCGCTGCAGCCTCTTCTGTTGTCGCGCCTTCCGGGACTCTTCCTTCTGACGCCTCGCCTGATGGTAGTTGCGCTTCTTCAAGAAATCTCCGCAAGTCGATGTCCGCAGCCTCCCCGGAACGGCGAGGCACCTGCGCCACTGTACTCCACCCGCCGGCGGCACGATTGAAAACCGGCCCAGGGCGGCGGACCGCCCCCGGCGGCGCGCTGCCCGGCAGCGTCGTCCTCCAGCTGGTTAAGGAGAAGTCACGCGGCCGCCGCGTACCGGGGCAAGGCCGCGGTCGCCAGCGTGCGAGCCAGCAGCTTCTCGATGTCGCGCAGCAGCGGGATCTCGTCGGGCGCGACCAGCGAGATCGCGCGGCCAGCGCTGCCGGCGCGGGCAGTGCGCCCGATGCGATGCACGTAGTCCTCGGGCACGTTCGGCAGCTCGTAGTTGACCACGTGCGGCAAGTCCTTGATGTCCAGCCCGCGGGCGGCCACTTCGGTGGCGACCAGCGCGGTGATGCGCCGCGCCTTGAAGTCGGTCAGCGCCCGCTCGCGCGCCCCCTGGCTCTTGTTGCCATGAATCGCCGCGGCCCGGATCCCGTGGGACTCGAGCTGCTGCGTGAGGCGATTCGCCCCGTGCTTGGTGCGTGTGAACACCAGCACCTGGGCCCAGCTGCCCGCCTGGATCAGGTGCGCGAGCAGTTGGCGTTTTTGCTCCTTGGGCACGCGATACACCTGCTGCTCGATGCGCTCGGCGGTCGCGTTGCGTGCGGCGACGTCGATGTGCACGGCGTCGCGCAGGAAGCGGCTGGCGAGCTCGCGGATCGGCGCCGTATAGGTGGCTGAGAACATCAGATTCTGCCTCTTGCCGGGCAGGAGCTTCAGGACGCGTCGGATGGCATGAATGAAGCCCATGTCGAGCATCCGGTCTGCCTCATCGAGCACGAAGTGCCTGACGCCACGCAGGTCGAGTACGCCCTGTTCGGCGAGATCCAGGAGCCGCCCTGGAGTGGCGATGAGCAGATCGCAGCCCGAGCGCAGCGCAGCGATCTGCGGCTTGATGCTCACCCCGCCGAACACCACCGTGGTCCGCACCGCGAGGTATTTGCCGTACGAGCGGGCGCTGTCGGCGACCTGCGCAGCGAGCTCGCGGGTCGGGGTCAGGACCAGTGCTCGGGGAGAGCGGCCAGCGCCGGCGGCGAGCTGCTGCAGAATCGGCAGCACGAATGCGGCCGTCTTGCCGGTGCCGGTCTGGGCACCGGCGAGCACGTCAGCCTCGGCGAGCACGGCGGGAATCGCCCGGGATTGAATGGGTGTGGGCGCGTCGTAGCCCCTGTCGGAGAGCGCGCGCAGCAGCTCGGGCGCGAGCCCGAGATCGGTAAATGACATATATGAAAGCCTCGGAATCTGTTGGCTCGCCCGGCAGCGTCCGTGAGGACCCCGACGGACCAGATGCGGGCCCGGCAGGCGACGGCTGCGGCGGTCAGACGCGAGAGTGGTTAAAAAGGAAGATCGAAGTGCGTCGGGTGGAACAGACTGCGAGCTGAACCGGGCGCTGACCGCGCACCCTCGTGTTTCAGCGCGGCGCACTCTACAGACTTTGCCGGCGTACGTCCAATCCGCATATTGTTTTCATGCCTCCGACGAGCCCGGCATGCCGGAATCGACATCGCCGGACACGAGGTGCGGAAAGGCCGGCGCGGTTCATCGGCCTTGCACGCCCCCGTCATCTGCTCTGCGCCACCCTATCGAGAATCAGCCGCAGGCCGAATTGAAAGCGGTCTGAGACGACGGACACCCGCCCCTTGCGAACCACTTCCGCGAGGCGCGGATACTCGCCGGTAGCGAGCTGCGACCTGGCGAAGTCGAAATCGATCTTCTTGTCCGTGGCGGCTTCGCGAAGGGCATAGCCGAAGACGAAGTCATCGACGGTTGCCAGCAACGTCAGCTTTTCCTTGCTGGTTAGAGCCGTTTCGGCGAGAGCCTCCAGGCATTGCTCGAAGTGGCGCATTGCATTCACGCCGGGGGCGACGGACAGCATGGAGTAGAGCGCCCAGGGATGGCGCATCAGGGCATCGCGAGTCCGGGTGGCAATTGCCACGAGCGCTGCGCGCCAACCCTCGGGAAGCGAGGGAACGAGCACCTCGGCCATGAAGGCATCGTCCATGGCGCCGATCAGATCGGCCTTGGTCTTCACGTAGTGATAGAGGCTCATCGTGCCGACGCCGAGATCCTCGGCGATTCGCCGCATGGAAACGGCTGCGAAGCCCTCTGCATCGGCAATCGCGATGGCCGCCGCGGCGATCCTCTCGCGGCTCAATGACGCTGTCCTTGACATTCGTACATTGTACTATTATCTTGATCGTACAGCGTACGAATTGCGAGCCGCGACCGTCAGGGAGGTGAGCCATGCTCGAGTCGATCAGCCACATAGCCCTGGTAGTAGAAGAACCCGCCAGGACGGCGGCGCTGTTTCACGAGCTCTTCGGCGCCCGCGTGCTTGAGCGCGAGGACGAGGAGGGTCATCTCGAAACGTTCGTCAGGCTGGGAGGCATCTGGCTCGTGCTGGTCGGGGCGCCCGTTCAGCGTACCCGGACCGGGGACCATATTGCCTTTCACACCACGCCGGAGATCCTCGAGACAACCCTCGCCAGGCTTCAGGCGATGGGGCGCGAGTTCATCAGGGCGCGTTCCAACAGGGCTTTGTACTTCTTCGATTACGACGACCATGTGTTTGAATTGGATACCGAGGACCTCGATGGGGAGCTGGGGGCACGGAAGCCGTGAAGCCGCGCGCATTGACGCCCGGACGCGCTGGTATTACCTTACGACTACCTGAGCAGCGAGTACCAATCCGCCGATGACCGCCACGAGCCTGAAGCTCCCCGACGACCTCAAGCGCCGCATCGAGCGACTGGCGAGCGCGGCAAATAAGACGCCCCACGCATTCATGGTCGAGGCGTTGGCTCGCGAAGCCGAGCGATCCGAGCTCAGGGCGCGGTTTGCCGACGAGGCCGCACGTTCGGAGGAGGAGGCATCCTCGAGCGGAAAGGCCTTCGAGCTCGCCGCTGCCTTTGACTATCTGACTGCGCGGGTGGTGTCTGGCGCCAGGGCGCGCCGCCCGAGGGCCCGCGCATGGCGAAGGTCGAAATAACCCACAAAGCGCTCGCCGGGCTCGAACGGCTCTTTGATCTCAGCGCCGCCGAGAATCCCCAAAAGGCGCGCGCTCAGGTCGTGAGCGTGCGAAGCGCCTTGGCGCTGCTGGCCGATCATCCTCTGCTCGGACGGCCCGCAGAAGAGGCCCGCCGCGAGCTCATGCTCTCGCGCGGCCGCTACGGCTACGTCGCGAAGTACCGTTGGCTGCCCGCCGCAGACATCGTCCTGATCCTTGCCGTTCGACACCAGCTTGAGGCGGGATATGCGGGCGAGTAACCGGCGGCTCACGCGCTCTGCGCTCGCGGCACTGACAGCGCTCGCCTCCACGGCTCTCGCTCAACCGGCGCGGCAGGACACGGCCGCGGAAGGCTGGCGCATGCTCACCGCGAACGACGTCGAGGCGGCGCATGCACTGCTCGCCGACAACCACCCGGCGGCCGCGCCCGAAGTCGGGGACGATACGTTCCTCGCCACGCTGGCCGCGGCTTACACCCGCGCGCTCGTACAGTCGAACCTCGTGACGAGCTACCCCGGCTACGTCGCGGTGCTTGGCGAATTTGCCAACTCGATGGGCGACGCGCATATCTGGTCGCGACCGGCCTACGAGCAGGGCGGACTCGCTTTTGCCGGAGTCGTCTTCCGCCCGGCCTCCGTCGAATGGGCGGGTCTGATTGCGGCTAAACGGGGGGCGAACTGGATAATCGCCAGGGAGGATCCGGACGTCGTCGGAGAAGACCTGGTGGGTGCGCGATTGATTGACTGCAGCGGGACGCCGATCGATGACTGGGCGCGCGACACACTGGGTCGCTATCGGGTCGTATGGTCGGTGCAAGCGATGCGCGTGCTGGCAGCGCCCTGGCTCCTCGTCGATGAGCGGAACCCGTTCGTGACCCGCCCGGACAGCTGCACGATACGCGCCGGGACCGAGACGCGCAGGATCGACCTGCACTGGAGGCGGGCCAGCCGCGAGAAGTTTCTCGGCATGATCGGCGACGTTCACGGCAGTGCCGGTTTCGGGGTGCGCGAGCTTGGCGCCGGATACTGGATCGGGCTCGAGAGCCTGTCGGCGCGGGCGCTGGAGGTGCTCGAGGCCGCCAGGAAGCAGGAGGCGGGGTTGCGGGCGGCGCCGTTCGTGGTGGTCGACCTGCGCGGCAATGCCGGGGGCGGTGATTCCCCCGGACGGGCGCTCGCCGACGTGCTCTACGGCAACGCGTACGTCGAAGCGGTACTCGGACCGGGACCGCCTGACGAGGAGGAGACCGCCTGTCCCGAGGCCTGGCGCGCCTCGCCCGGCAACATCGCCGCGGCGGAAGAGGCGGCGAGGAAGTTCGCCGCCCTCGGCCGCGCCGACACCTCCAGGGAATACCAGAAGGCGGTCGATGCGATGCGCGCCGCCCTGGATCAGCACCGGGCCTTCACCGCGCCGCTCACCTGCCCGGCCGCGGAATCCGCCCCTGCCCCATCCGCACCCTCACAGATGCGCGGCCGTGTCGTCGTCCTCACCGACTCCGCCTGCTTCAGCTCGTGCATCACTGTCGTGGGTTACTTCGAGAAGCTCGGAGCGACGCTGGTCGGCCAGACCACGGGCGCCGACACCCACTACGCCGAAGTGCGCGAGATCACGCTGCCCTCCGGACTCTCGGCCTTCTCCACGCTGCAGGCGATCATGCCCGACGCGCCGCTGCACATCGGGCCCTATGTGCCGGCTATGGAGTACAGCGGCGACATCAGCGACACCGCCGCGCTCGAACAGTGGATCACCCGAACCGTAGTGCGCGGGCTACCTGACTAGCATGAATCCATGAGCGCGGATTCAGGAGACGAGAGCAAGTCGCGCCCGCCGGCGGGTCCGGCCGGCGTCGCCTTTCGTCTGCGGTTGTCGCTCCTCACGCGGTTGCGGTTCCTGCTCTTCGGCCACGAGGAGCTCGCCGGGATCGTGTTCTGGGCCGCGCTGGTCGGCTTCTGCGGCGCGCTCTCGAGCGTCGTGTTCCGGGAGGGCATCCGGCTGCTCGAGCTCGTGTTCACCGGTCAGACGCAGAGCCTGGTGTCCGCAGCCGCCCGGCTCGCCTGGTGGCACCGCCTCGCCCTCCCCGTCGTCGGCGGTATCCTGGCGGGCGTCACGCTCTACTGGAGCGGCTTGACGCGCGTGTGGTCGCGCGCGGTCGACTACATGGAGGCGGTTCGCGTCGGCGAGGGGCGGATCGGCTTTCGTCTGACGCTGCTCAACAGCCTGTCCTCGCTCTTCACCATTTCCTCGGGGGGCTCGATCGGGCGTGAGGGTCCGATGGTGCAGCTCGCCGCCATGCTGGGGTCGAGGATCGGCATCCTGATGCGCGCGCCGACGCCGCGGCTGCGGCTCATGGTCGCGTGCGGCGCGGCAGCCGGCATCGCAGCCGCCTACAACGCGCCGATCTCGGGCGCACTGTTCGTCTCGGAGATCGTCGTCGGCTCCACCGCCATGGAGAGCTTCGGGCCGCTGGTGGTCGCCTCCGTGACCTCCAATGCGACCATCCACCGCTTCCTCGGTTACGGCCCGGTCTACCAGGTGCCGCACGTCGAATTCGCCTCGAACTGGGAGCTCGGCTTCTTCGTGCTGCTCGGCGTCCTCCTCGGGCATCTCGCGCCGCCGTTCCTCGCCTTCCTCGACTTCGCGAAGGCGCGCTTCACCCGGCTGCACCTGCCGCTGCCGTGGCAGCTCGGGCTCGGCGGACTGCTGGTCGGCGCAGTGTCGGTCGTCGCGCCGCAGGTGTGGGGCAACGGCTACTCGGTCGTCACCGACATCCTGCACGCGAAGCTCATCGGCATCGCGCTCCTCATCGTGCTCCTCGCCAAGGTGCTGGCCACCGCCGCCACGGTCGGCTCCGGAGCCGTCGGCGGCGTCTTCACGCCGACGCTCTTCATCGGCTGCGCCGTCGGTGCGCTGGTCGGTGAGCCGCTGCACGCTGTCATGCCCTCCATCGCTTCGAGCCCCGCAGCCTACGCGCTCATCGGCATGGGCGGATTCCTCGCCGCCACGACGCACGCCCCGCTCACCTCGATCCTCATGATCTTCGAGATGACCGCGCAGTACGAAATCGTGCTGCCGCTGATGCTCGCCTGCGTGACGGCGCACTACACCGCCAAGGTCTACCGGCGCGGCGAGTCCGTATATCACGCCTCTCTTGCGCGTGCGGCGGCGGACAGCCGCGCCGAATGGCGGCTGAGAACCATCGACGCGCTCATCAAGGAGCCGCAGCTCTCGGTCGAGCGCGATACGACGCTCGGCTCGCTGTTCGAGCGGCTGCCGCGTCGGCCGGTGGAGCGTGTCTACGTCGTCGACGAGACCGAGCTCATCGCCTGGCTCGACCCGCGTACGGTCGCAGCGCGGGTGCGCAGCGGCGAGCTCGATGCAAGGCTGACGGTCGAGGCCGTGGCGAGCCCGGTGACGGTGACGCTCGCTCCGGGGGCGGCGCTCGGCCTGGCCCTCGATGAATTCCTGCGCGCCGAGAGCCCCGTTCTGCCGGTAACCCGGGGAGAGTGGCGCAATGTGCTCGTCGGCGAAGTCTCGCGGCACGATGTGCTGCTCGCCATCCAGGACCGGCTCACCTTCCCGCGCTGAGCCGAGCGGCTACGGGAGCACGAATCTGATGAACGAGGAAATGATGTATTTGTCCGAAGACCTGGGAATCTCGCCGCAGTGCATGTGGGTCCAGAACGGCGGGAAGAACAACGCCTCTCCGGCCACGGGCTTTATTTTCAGGTCCTGCCGATAGAAGCAGGTTTCGCCGCCCTCGGCGACGGTGTTGAGATAAATGATCACGGCGAGCTGACGATCCCACCCGCCGGGCCCGAGAGCATCGAAGTGCCACTGGAAACGCCCTTCATTCCTCCTGTAGTGCTGGATCTTGTAGCCCGTACACTGCAGCGGCGCGACCTGCAGCGCTGAAGCCTGCGCGCGGATACTCTGCACGACCGCGGTGACCGCCGCGTGCAGCTCGGCGAACACGGGCGCCCAGAGGCCGTCGGTCCCGACACCCAGGTCAGTGCTCACCTTGACGTCGGCCTCGAGCTGCCGCTCGCCAGCCGCGCTGGCCGTGTAGCCCGAATGTTTTGCCGGATCCTGCCGGTAGAGCTCGATGCACTTCTCGCACAGTTCCGGCGGGATCAGGTTCTTCACATGGAAGATGTTTTCGTTGCGGACGAAGACTTCCATGCGCGATTCCGGGGCTGCTCCGGCTGTCACCAGGGCGCGCAGCCGTGATCCAGCAGAAACCTCTTCCCCCTGCCCTGTAAAAGCTTGTCGAACATGCGTTTAAAGCGCGCCTCGTGGTCCGCCTGATCCTTCAGCCACGCGGCTCGGCTCCCTAGTGAGGTGCGGCCGCATCCGAGGGCTGCCCGCCGCCACCGCTCTCCCCCACATGGACGATCCGGTAGCTCGCGTGCGGCGAGGGCGGCGCGAGGTCCACCGCGCCCGCCTCGACGGTGGGTCCGGCGATCGTGCGCCAGCGCCCGTCGTCGAGCTGCACCTGGACGAGCACGCGCACGTGCGGCGGCGGCGGCGGATAGCTCACCGTCATCTGCGGCGCCGGTTGCGCGGCATAGGTGACGGTGGGCGCCGGCGGCTTCTTCAGCGTGACGGCGCCGACGCGCACCGAATAGCTGTCCGACTCGACGCTGCGGTTGCCGTCCTTGTCGAAGGCCACCAGCCGATACCAGTAGGCCTGCCCCGGGTGCACCCATTCATCGACGAGGGTCCCGGCGGCCGCGCTCACCGGCGCACCGACGACGAGTCCGGCATCGGCGGCGGAGTCCGCCCGCAAGAGCGCGACCTGCGCGGTCTTCCCGGCGGGCTCGGCCGCTGCAAAGCGGATCTGCACGCGCCCTTCCGCGCCGGATACTGCCAGCACGACGGGCGGAGCCGGCGGCTCGCTATTGCGCAAGGCCACCCGCAGCACCGCGCTCGGCGCACTCACGCCCTCGTCGGTCGCGACCGCGGTGACGCGGTATTCGAAGCTGCCGCCGCTGCCCGCACCGATGAGGTCGAGGTAGCGCGTGCCGGGAAGGAGCCGGGTGTCGAGCCGCCCCCACCTCGGGCTGCTCTCGTTCGCGCGCCGCTCCACGATATAGCCCGCGAGATCGGCGCCCGGCACGGCCTTCCAGGTGAGCACGATCTGGCTGGTGCCCACCTCCGCCGCGAGCCCCTGGGGCGCGGCGAGCGCCGCGCGAGCGAGCGAGCGCGCCTCAACCGGGTCGGGCGCCGCTCCCAGCGACCCGCCGGGCGTCACCGCGCGCACCCGGTAGTAGTAGCTCGCGCCCGGATGCACGTCGTGGTCTTCGAAGCGGGTGGTCTGCGGGCCGAGGCCCTTCGGCGTGAGCCATTCGTACGGTCCGTCGGCGAGCTGCGAGCGCTCCACCACGAGTCCGCTGGCGCGCGAGTTGGCGAGCGCCGTCCAGCTGAGCTCGACCACTCCGCGTCCTGCCTTGGCAGTGAGCCCCGCGGGCGGTGCGCCGGCGGCAAAGTCGGGCGAGTTGACCTGCACCGCGGCCGGCGCGCTCGGCACGCCGAGTACGTCCACGAGACGCACCTGATAAGTGACGTCGGTCTCGACCGGCGGGGCACGATCGATGAACGGGTTGGCCGCGCCCTTGTCGACGGTGAGGAGCTGCGGATGCAGCGTCAGAGTCTCGTGCGCCCCGCCCGCGCTGCGCTCGACCGTATAGGCGAAGGCGGGCAGCGCGGGCGCGCGCGCGGCCGTCTGCCATTTGAGGATCACGCCGCGCGGCTCGGCCACGGCGCTGAGCGCCGTCGCCGCCGGCGGCCCCGCGTCGTCGGCGATCCTGACGGGCCCGAGCGTCGCGGCCGCAGTGCCGTCAGCGTTGAGGAGCACGACACGCACCGCGGCGGGGTGCATGCCCGCGGCCAGCTCAGCGGCCATTCCGGCGGCGCGCGCGAAGTCGAAATCCGACAGCACCCGCAGCACCAGCAGCGTGCCGGCGGTCTTGCCCTGCGGATCGTCGTGGGCCGGGGGATGTTGCAGGGCGTGCAGGGCATTCTGGGATGCGGCATCGAGCTTCGCTGCGGCCGTTGCATCGGTCGCAACGTGCGCGGCGAGCACCGCGCCCGATGCGTCCTCGATCCGCAGCCCACCCGCCGGCCAGGCGCCGTCGGTCACCACGGCGAGCACGCGCACCGCGCCGCCGGGAACCCGGGCGGCGAATGCCTGCGACTGCGACTGCGACTGCGTGGCCGCGTGCGCACGCGGAGCGAATACGGCGAGTCCGGGCGCCGCGAGTACCGCAAGCACCGCGATCGACGCGCGCCCGCCGAGCCGCGTCAGAGGCATACGTCGCCTCCCACGCTCGGGTTGAGCGAAGGCAGCACCTGGATGCCGACGTTGATGTGCCCCGGCGGACAGCCGCCGAGACTGAAATTGAAGTCGAGATACGGCGGCGGGAGCGAGAGCGCCACGGACGCCGAGGCGTTGGCGTTGATGCAGAAGCCGGCCGCACAGGCCCCGAGGCTGAAGCTGTCGTTGGCGGACGCCGAGAATGAGACCGGGGACGTGGCGATTCCCGCCTGCACGGTCCAGTCGTCGTGGATGTAGCCGCAGGCGTCGTTGCAGTCGCCGGCGTCGAGGTCGAGCCGCGAGATGAGGCCGAGGCCAAAGCCGTCCGAGCCGAGATCCGCCCACGCCTGGCCGTGATAGAAGAAGAGCTGCCCGCTGAGCGGGTTGCTCTGGGTTCCGAGGTGGAAGTACCACTGCCCGCCGCCGACGTGCATGTGGATTGCATCGTTCAGAGCATCGATCGCGACCTGTCCGTTGAGCACCGAGAATTGCGCGTTCAAAGTGCCGTCGAACACTCCGCCGCTGTAGCTGAAGTGGCCCCAGATCGGGCTCTGGCCGCTCCAGTCGGGATTCAGGAGCCACGCGTGGTAGTCCATGCGCCCGCCCGGATCCTGTCCGCCGGGCTTGATGACGAAGTCGCCGGTGAGGCCGAAGGTCGAGTGGTCCGGGGACCCGATGAGAAGCGAGGCATCGAAGAGCAGCGTGCCGTCGTCCTGCGGCTGCGCCTGGGTCAGGTCCTGGTACTGGAACGAGGCGAGCGAGACGTTGTAGCCCATGCCGCCGCCGACCTTGTAGAGATTGATGATCGGCGGCACGACCGCGGCGCCCGTAGGCCCGAGATCGAGGAGCGCCCGCGCGATCCAGTAGTCATCGCTCCCGATGTAGCCGAGGACAAACTGCCCGGAGACCGGCGGACCGCCGAACATGCCGAGATCGAGATTGCTCGAGAACAGCACGCCCGACTTGCCCTTCGAGGCGCCGCCGCCGACGTAGGCCGGCTTCATGTGCAGGTGCACCGACGGGTTGGCGTCGGGGAAGGGCTTGTCGAGATCGAAGGGCGCGGTGACCGGTCCGCCGCCGGTGTAGGCCTCTGAGCTCTGGCTGATCGTGTAGTTGACCGGAACGTCGGCGGAGGGAAGCGTCTTCGAGAGGGTGAGCTTCGAGTCGAAGGCGAACGCCAGGCGGGTGGTCGAGGCGATCGGCCCGATCTGCACGTCCACCGATTTCAGGTCGACGGTGCTGCCGCCGATGTTGCCGTGCTGACCGCTCAGGTTCATGTGACGCGAGCTCGAGCCGTCCGCGAACGTGCCCGCGCCGTTCATGCCGTAGTCGAAGCCGCTCAACACCACGCCGCTCGCAAACTGTCCCTGCTGCGAGCTGAAGTCGAAGCGGGTATCGCTCCGCGCCGCCCAGCCGCCCGCGCCCGGCACCGATCCGAAGCTGAGGTTGCTCGCGGTGAGCGTGATCGGGCCCTCGGTCAGCGTCACCTTCGAGGGCGTGTTGAGGTTCAGCCAGATGCCGCCCATCGCGACCCCTCTTCCCGCCTTGAGCTGCGTCGTCCCCTGGGAGGAGGTGAAGTCGGTGTCGAGCCACGGCACGTGCACCTTGAGCCCGGAATAAGTGGCGGAGAAGCTCCCCTGGGTTGCCTGCGCCGCGATCGAGCTCCACGCGAGCGTGCCCCGATCCACGCGGAAGGAGCCGGATGGAAACTGCGCCTGGCCGCAAAGTCCCGACCCGTCGATCGCCCAGCCGCTTGCCTGAGCGGTCGGTGGATTCTGCAAGTTGAAGTTGAAGGCCGTGAGCTTCGCCTGGTTGAGGAGCACGCCCATCCAGCCGGCGCCGCTCGCGCCCTGGCAGTAGGCCGTATCGGCCCCCTGGCCCTGAGACTGGCTGAGGTCGAGTGTCACGCTCGCGGCCGCGAGCGAGAAGCCGCTGTCGTACACGAGGAGCCCCGGGATGGGCAGCTCGCCTGAGATCCAATCGCCCTGCGGGCTCAAAGTGCCCGCGACATTCTTCCAGGACGGCGTCGGGCCGCCGCTCGCCACGGGGATGTCGGTGTTGGAGAGGGAAGCGTTGAGCGTCGCCGTCACGTGATCTGCGGCGGTGCCGGCGATCTGCACGAGCGTCGCCTTGAGCCCCGGCGGGTTGAGCGTCAACGCAGGGGTCTCGGAGAACGTCCCGCTGGCGACCGTCACGCCGTCCGGCTGCATCTTCCAGTCCTTGAAGTGGATCGTCAGCTGCTCGGTCTCCGTTCCAGTGCCGCTGCCATCCGCGAACAACGCCTGCAGCGTTCCGGTGCCGGAGTAGCTGCCGCTCTGCTCCTGCACCGTCGACTTGCCGCCCTCCTGGAGGCCCGCGATCTCAAAGCTCCCGCCCTGCACCGGGAAATTGAACGTGCAGGGGAGCGCCGCGTTCGCCGCGGTCACCCGATAGGCGACCGGGGTGCTGACGACGTCGTTGGGCGGATCATTCTTGGGCAGTGGCGAGCCGGCGCGCCCGATGCCGCCGAGTGTCAGATGCAGGCCCACACCCGGCGCACCCGCGGGCGCCTGGCCCACCCAGGCGATCGGCGGCAGACCTGAGGCCGCGGCGCCCTGCGGCGCCAGCACGCCGAGCGGCGGTGCCCCGGCGAGCGCGGCGCTGAGCGCGGGCGTGGCGGGCGCGCTCGGTGTGGCGCCCGCCTTGCTGCCCGCGCGCGCGGCTCCGCCCGCGGCGGATGCCGGGAGACTCATGCCTGCGAAGTCACGCAGCGTCCCGAGCACGCGCCCGGTGGGGTGAGTGTCCTGCGCCACCTCGGCCGCCACCAGGAGCTCGTGGTCGCCGATCTGCTGCGCCGCCAGCGGCAAGGCCGGCGAGTGAAGCCCCGGCCATTCGGTCACGATCGGCGGCGTTGCCTCGACGATCGGCAGCAGGTGCGGCCCCGGCCCACTGGCGGCGGCCGGTGGCGGCGGCGGCGCGAGCTGCCGCTGGCTGCGTGCCGTCGAGGGGCCGATCGGCTCATCCGATGAGCCCACGGCTCTCCCGTCCTCGTACCACGTGAGACGCGCCGTGCCCTGGCCGACGAAGCTCAGCGTCGCGCCGCCGACGAGATTCGCATCGCAGGAGCTGAAACTCGGCACCGACGACCCGCCGCCGGAACCGCCGCCGAGCGCACCGCGCGCCAGACTCGCGGCGCCGCCCTGTTCCGCGGTGAGCGTCTTCCCGCTCGGCGGCGACTGCGACACGGCCGGTGCCTTCGCGGCCGGCTTCGCCAGCGTCAACGGAGCGTGCACGCCGGCCGCGACCGGACCGCGGGCGGCGCCCGCGGCGGGCGGGTTGGGGAAGCCCACGATGCGGACACCCTTCAACTGCAACGGACCGTTCGTGGCCGGGTCGTTGCGGTCCTGGATGTGAAGCGTCTGACAGAAGAGCATGTAGGCGAGGTTGTCGGCGCCCGAGCCGGAAGGCGCCGCAGGGCTCTGGCCCGAGCGCGTGAGGAGCCGCCCATAGAGACCGCCTGCGCCGGCACGCACGCTCGCCGGCAGCGCGCCCTGCTGCGCGGCGGTGTTGGAAGGCAGTACGTAGACGCGCACGTCATAGGTGCCGGCCTGGTCGTAGGAATGCCCGAAGTCGTTCCCGTTCAGGATGTGATCGAGATCGAAGACCGTGGCCGAGCTGGTCTCGGTGTTGCTCGAGAAGCAGGGAGTCTGCTGGTTGGAGTTGCCGAATGAGCCGCAGTATTGCCCCTGCCAGCTGACCCGCAGAGGCTCAACCCGGCCGTCACCCCAGTCGACGTACACGTTGCCGATGGATTCGGTCTCGGTCGGGTAATTCGGCCCGTTGGTGGGAAGCGCGCCGGAGGTCGACAGCGACCAGGGCGAGCCCGAGAGATCGAGCGTCCCTGTCAGCTTCCAATGGTCGTAGACGTAAACCGCGGACTGGGTGGATCCCTTGGCCGAGGACTTGAGATCGATGTCCTGGAGCAGGAGATTCGTCGTGCCGCCCGGCGGCGGCGCCGCTCCCGGTCCGCCTCCCCCACCGCCGCCACCCCGGCCGCCGAGCCCGGCATGTACGCCGACGGCAAGGTGCGGCATCGAGGGCGCATTGCAGGCGAGTCCCGTCGGCGCATCCGGCAGATCGAGCAGCGGGTCGCCGGTCTGCGCCTGCTTGATCGGCACCGCCTCGGAGTGCTCGACCTCGAGCTCCTGGCCCTTGCCGAGGGTCTCGCGCGCGAGCCGCACACCGTTCGATCCAACCGCCGAGCCGCTCGTGCAGCTGTCGTAGAACGTGTGAAAGCCCACCACCTGCCAGGTGAGATCCCAGCGGAGCTGCGGGCCATTGGCGCCGGGCTGCGTGTGCTGATTGACGATCTTGGTGGCCCGTCCGCCGACCGCCTGTGTGAGCGTTGCGATCAGACTGTCGTCCGACTTCAGATCGTGCGGCAGGGCATGGCCCTGGAGGGCCGTGAGCGCGCGCGTCGCGACCAGCGTGCTGCCGCTGTAGAAGCGCACCTCGAAGCGATCGGCGAGGCCCGCATTCGCCTCGTGCCACGCGAGATCGCTCTCGTCGTTGAGCACCGGCACGTTGTAGGTGCCGCCCACGTCGCTGACGGAGCCGGTATACGTCGGCCCGTCGAGCACGATCGTCCCTTGATGCGCGACGTGCGGCGGCTTGCACTCCGAGGGCTTCGGCGCAAAGCCATGCGAAGGGAGCGCCATGCCCTGCACGAGAAGGCTCGCGTCCTGACGCACGGGCGCGAGCGCCGAGGGCAGCAGGAGCCCGAGCCAGCGCATGCCGGCGGCGGCATCGTTCGCCACCGTGACGTCGAGCGTCGCAAGACTCGGCGACTGCAGGCGCAGGCCGCCCTTCGCCGTGATGCCGGCGCCGAAATCCACCTGCAGCTGCGGCACGAGATTGAGGCCCCGGAGAGTCAAGGTGTAAGACTGCCCGGCGAAGAGCCGCGCCGGGGATACGGCCAGCAGCACCGAGACGCTCGCATAGGAGACCGGCGCCGGCACGGGCACCGGCGGCACCACCGAAGAGGCGGCGGTGACCGTGAGGCTCGCCTCGGGTGAGACCTTCACGTCGCGCCCCGCCATGAGCACCGTCGGATGACGCGGCATCGGCGGCGCCTGCGCCGCCACCTGGATGGCGAGCGTCGCATGCTCCGTACTCTGGACATTGACCGGGCCGCTCGCGCTGATGCCGGGCCCGAAGCTGACGCTCATCCCGGCACTGAAGCCCGTGCCTTGGAGCGTCAGCATCATGGCCTGGCCCTGCTGCACCGAGGCCGGCATCACGCGCTCGAGCACGAGGGGGCCGGTGACATTCCCCGCGACCACGTTGAGGTACCCGGGGCCCTGATTCTTCAGGGTCACCACGGCGGTGGCGGCCGCGGCCGAGAGGATCGAGGCGGTCACGAGATGCTGCCCGGCCGGGGCCCCGGACGTCACCTGCACCGCGACACGCGCGTGGCTCGCATCGAGCACCGCGAGGGTCTTCGGCTGGATCACGATCCCGGCGCCGAAGTCGAGCTGCATGCCCTGTTGAAACACCGAGCCGGTGAGATTCAGCGTGTAGCTCTGCCCGGCCGCTACCGACACCGGCTCGACCTTGAGCACGGTGGGCGCGACCGGAGGGGGCAGGTTGCGGCCCGGCGTGTTCCGCGCCGGCTGGCCCGGGTTCATGATCCCGGGCGGCGCTGCAGGCGTCGTGGTCTGCGCGGGCGCGCCGGGTGTCAGAATCTGAACGGGCGGCAGTGTCTCACGCGCGCCCGGTGACGGCTGCGTTTGGGCGAACACGACGCTCCCGGCAATCGCCGGGATCAGCACCGCAACGAGCCGCACGCGCAGGCGAGCCGCGAATCCGGATCTAAGGCGTGCGGATCTCATACAACGAGCTCCGGCCGATCACCTGCCCATCGCCATCGAACGCCACGATGCGCCAGCGGTAGCCGCGACCGGCCGCGAGATGAGTCTGCGCAAGCGCGCTCAGGACCGAGTCACGGCGCTCGGCGGGCAGCCACTCGCCCGAGAGCGGCGGCTCGTAATCCGGCGACGCATCCGCGGCATAAAACTCGAGCCGGTAGGCGGTCGCCCCGGGCGCCGGCTGCCAGGAGAAGCGCGTGTCGGGCTTGAAGGTCGCGTGCGCCTCGGGGCTCGTGACGACGATCGGTGGGATCGGAGGTCCCTGCTCCACCGCATAGCGCAGCACCAGGCTCTGGAACGGGACGACGGGGCTGCGGACCCGGAAACGCACGTAGTAAGTGCCGGCGATGGTCGACGGCAGCGCCGGGCTCGTGACCTCGGTAATCCCGCCCGCGGTCAGATTGCTGCTGGCTGCGCCCACGGGAACGAACACGGGCTGGCCCTGTGTCGAGGGCGGCGCCGCCACTTCCCACAGGCCGCTGAAGAGGCCGTTGCCCGTGTAAGTGATCTCAGCGATCGCGACCGCCGATTCTCCCTGCCGCAGTACCCTGACGAGCGTGCGGTCATCGAAATGCAGCGCGACCGCCGAGAGCGTGAGCGGGCCGCTCCCGCTTCCGCCGAGGCCGATGCTGACCGTCGCGGTCACGACGTAGGGTGCGCCCGCACTGAAGGTGCGCGACAGCAGGAGCGTGTTGACGCCGAGCTTCTGCGCCGCGGCCACTGCCGACGGCGCGAGCCTGAAGGTCTCGGGCGTGTTCCCCTGCACGGCGCTCGTCGGCACACCCGTGAGATGCACCGTGAGCGGCAGCGGATAGACCTGCAGCACCTGGCCGCCCGGCGTGCTGACGGTGGCCTGAGGCGAGGTGGCCGTGGCGGGCAGCACCACCACGCGCGCGACGCCCGGTGGGGCCGTGAGCCGCACCGTCCACACGAGCGTCGTCGGCAGCGTCGATTGGAGCGAGGCGCTCATCGTGCCCGGGGTCGCGAAGGCGCTGGCCTGCGCCTCGGCACGCGGGCTCGCCGTTGCGGCCGCCAGAACGAGGAGCGCTGCCATCACGGTACGCACTTCACCGATCTCCGAGCGCGAGCGGCCACTTGCTGCTCACGGTGAGGAATGTCTGCAGCCCGCGCGTCGCGAGCGCCGAGAAGCCCTCGGAAGTCAGCACCGAGCTGTTGAGGCCCGAGGACTCGTTCCAGGCCGAGGAGAGGCCGACATCGAGCCCGCCGCGCGTCGCCGTCGCGGCGATCGCGTGCCAGGTGAGCTGCGCCGTCGCGGTCTTGAGCACCACATCGTTCCCTACGAGCTGCGGCGGCAGGGTGCCGGGAATTACCTGCTGGGTATTGTGGTTGATCGAGAGAGTGAGCTGCGCCGTGAGTTTGTTCGCCCAGAAGCTATCCCCGCCGGTGAGCGCGTAGTTCTTGTCGAGCGTGTGCGTGTCCTGCTGCAGGTCGTGCGAGTCGAGCAGCTGCAGGTTGAAGCCGGCGAACCCGGAAGCCCCGAACGTCACATTGATGCCGCCGGTGGGACCGAAAGTATCCGTGTCGTCCTGCTGGCCGGTGTAGTCGCGAAACTGGCCCGCGGTCATCCCGATCTGCCACGAGAGGTGCGGATAGGCGAAGTTGAGGGTCGCCGTGTCGTTGACCACGTCGCTGTCGGTCGCCTGGCCGCCCGCCGGCAGCGTGATGTTGCGGCTGCGCGCGTCCTGCCAGGCGAGGTTGGCGCTCGGAGTGCCGAGCCAGGCGGTGACGCTCGCGGGCACCGGCGGCGAGTAGCTCAGGTTGAGGGTCCGCGGGAGGCTGCGCACCGTGGGCAGGCTCGCGTTGTCGTCGGTGTTGTCTTCCGTGAAGCCGCCGCTCCCGGAGAGTGCGACGCCGTGTCCGCTCAGCGTGGCGCTCGCGGTCGCCGCGCGGCGGTCCGGCGGCAGCGTCTGGTTGGCGAGGCTCGTGAAGTAGGTCCCGACGTACTGATAGCTCGCGTTGGCCGCCAGCGTCCATTGCGCGGGCAGCGGCAGTCCGTAGCTCGCGCCGACCATGTAAGCGCTGTCGTCGGCGTGCGTGGCGGGCTGCCCCGAACCCGCGGTGAAATCAAAGCCCGAGCGGGCGTACTGGCCGTTCACCTGCAGCGTCGTGCCGGGAATCTCGCTCGCGGCCCCCACGACCCAGGCGCTTCCCGAGCCGGGCTGCACGGAGGTGACGGAGCCGAGTGGCGTGTTGGGAGGAAAGGTGCTGTTGCCGCCCGGGTACGGCACGACGGTGCTCAGGCCCCCGGGCGTCGAGCCGCCCACGAGCGCCGCCTGCAAGGTGAGCGCCTTCGGTGCCCCGGAGATCGGATGGCTCTGCACGACGGCGCCCGAGACGAGATCGTCCGAGTTACCGACGCCGAGGCCGCCGTAGAAGCCGGCCAGCGTACTGTCGCGCACCGAGAAACCGGTGAGGTCGGTGTCGCCCGGCAGGTTCACGAGGTGCCCGGACACCCCGCGCCGCGACAGGCCCGAGATGACCAGGTTGTCGAAGGGCAGCGTCTGGTCGCCGACCACGATCCCGTCCTTGTTGCGCTCGAGGGAGGCCTGCATCTGCGCCGGCTGCAGGCCCTGCCCGGAGATCGCCGAGGTGCCGTTGTCGGTGCCGTAGAGCCCCTCGAGGCTCGCCTGTGCGGTCCACTCGGACATGGTGCGCACGGCCTTGACGTCGAAGGTGCCGTTCGCGGTAAACCCGGGCGGTGTGGGCGGCGTGAGATTCGATTCGGCGATGCGGTCGCTCAAGGTGGCATCGACGCTGCCGCGCACCGACCAGCCGCGCACCCGGCCCGCCTCGCCGGGAGCCTTGATGCTGAAGCTCCACCGGCCGCGCGGCAGGATGCGCCCTCCCGAGTACTCGACGACGCGCAGCTCATGCGTCCCGGGAGTCAGCGGCTGCGGGGGCGCGTAGACGATGCTGCCGCCGCCGATGCGGGCGAGCGCGGTGACGTCGATCTGATCGATCTCGATCGCGAGGCTCGCGAGCTGTGCCGCCGACAGGTCGGCGGGAATGCTCAGCGTGAGCGAGCTGGTCGGTGACAGCGCGGCCTGCGCCGGGGGTTGGATGCTCCAGTTGGCCAGGCTCCCGACGGCGACCTGAAAGCCGCCGCCCAGGGCGAGCAGCATCAGGGCGGCCAGCTTCCCTACGGGCGGCGCGCGACAGCCCATCTCGCTCGGACGACGCGGCGATCGGGGAAGAACGATGGATTGGGAGAGCCTGGCTGCAGGCCGACGGCTGACGCTGTCTGCAAGACCTCTGCCACTGCCGCGGCGCTCCGCAGGACCCTCAGGCGCGCGATCGTAACCCAGGCTCGGCGGTGTGCCAACCCGCCCAGGGTGCAGGGCCCGCCGGCGGGCACCGGCCATGTTCAACGCAGCTGCGGTGCGCGCGCACCTCGCGGTCGGCGATCAGCTGCCTTGCAGATAGAGCACGACGCCGAACTTGCTGTTGGAGGAGGCGCCCGCCACGCTGATCGTCAGCTGCGTGGGCGAGGCGGTGGGATTGAAGACGGCGAGGCCGGTGAGCTGCACTCCGTTCAGCACCGCGTAACTTCCGGTGCAGCTCTCGTAGGTCAGGGATACCTGGTAGATATCGTAGCTGCTGTTGATGACGGTGATCGTGCCGTTCACCACGCAGCTGTTGGCGGGATTCTGGCCGGTCATGACACCGTTGCCGGAGATCGAGATCACGGAGCCGCTCGCCGTATCGGTGTAGTTGGCGCTGATCGTTCTCAAGGACGAGCCGCTGTTGGTCAGCGTGCTGTAGGCGAGCGACCACGAGCCCGCCTCGACGGTCCCGCCGTTGGTGGTGAAGCTCAGGCTCGCCGTGAGTGTGCTGCCGGTCGCGACCGTGCCGTTCAGCGTGCCGAGACCGTAGGTCGAGCCGTCGCTGAACGTCGTGCCGAAGTTCGTGTAGGCGACCACCGCCGCCACCAGCGTGTCGCCCGAGACCTGCGTCGCACCGACGAACTGCACGCCGTCGGCGCGGATGAAGACCGCCTCCCCTGCCGCATCGATGTAGCCGGCGACACTCATTCCCGTCACCGAGTCGGTACCGCCCCAGATGCCGGTGGCCGATGCGTTCGTCGGCATCGGGTTGGTCAGCCCGCCGAAGCTCGAGCCATTGCAGCCGGCGATGGCGAGGGCCGCGAGGCCGCCCGCGGCCGAAATGAGGGTGATCCAGGCTCTACGCATCATGCGTTCGGACTCCGCCGCTTAGCTCCTAAACGCCCGAGGTGCCGGCGGGCGCGCAAACCTATGCCGGACCCGCTCTATAGCCTACATTGACCCCATGCGCGAGCAACCTGCCGACTTTGCCACTGCCGTGCGCGAGGCGCTGAGCTACCCGTTCGAAGCCGCCCCGCAGCGCGGGCAGGCCCTCGAAGTCGCGCCGGGCGTCCGGTGGCTGCGCATGCGCCTGCCCATGCCGGCGCTCAATCACATCAACGTCTGGGCGCTCGAGGATGGCCCGGGCTGGACGCTCATCGACACCGGCATGGACATGGCCGACACCGCAGCGGACTGGCAGAGCGCCTTCTCCGGCCCGCTCGCCGCGCGGCCCGTGGTGCGTGTCATCTGCACCCACATGCATCCCGATCACATCGGCATGGCGGGGTGGCTCACCCGGCAGCACGACTGTCGGCTATGGACGACACGACTCGAGTATGTGACCTGCCGCATGCTCGTCGCGGATACCGGGCGCGAGGCCCCGGCCGACGGGGTGCGCTTCTACCATGCCGCCGGCTGGGACGCTGCCGCGCTCGAGCACTACCGCGCGCGCTTCGGCGGTTTCGGCAAGGCGGTCTACGCCCTGCCCGACAGCTATCGGCGCGTGGTGGACGGCGAGGAGCTTACGATCGGCGGCCGCACCTGGCGCGCGGTCGTCGGGCACGGGCACTCCCCCGAGCATCTGTGTCTGCATTGCCCGGAGCTGCGGGTGCTGATCTCGGGCGATCAGGTGTTGCCGCGGATCACCTCCAACGTCTCGGTCTTCCCCACCGAGCCCGACGCGGATCCCCTCTCGGAATGGCTCGCCTCGCTCGCCGCGATCAGGGAGCGCGTGACCGACGATGTGCTCATCCTGCCCTCGCACAACGAGCCCTTCCGCGGGCTGCACGCACGTCTCGACGCATTGATCGCGGGCCACGAGGAGCGCCTCGCGCGGCTGGCAGTCGAGCTCACGACCCCCAAGCGGGCGGTGGACGTATTCGGTCTGCTGTTTCGGCGCCGCGTAGGAGTCGACATGCTCAGCATGGCGACCGGCGAGAGTGTCGCTCACCTCAACTGCCTCATGGTTCGCGGCCTCGTCGTGCGCGAGCTCGATGCGGCCGGGGTGGCGTGGTATCGGCGCATTTGAGCGGCCGCCACGCTAGAATCGCGCTCTGGCCTTCACGTGAGTGAGCTCGTGGCGCCTGCCAAGCGCGGCGCCGTGGATAGAGTTTTGCGATCAACAAAGCCTCTGACATCGCTGCTGATCGCGGCGACCCTGATGGTTTGCGCGAGCGCCTGGGCGGAAGCCTCCGAGGGCAGCAGCGCTCAGATGCCGTCAGCCGCGGCCGATCCTGCGCAGATGCCGGCGCCCGAGTCACCCGCGGGCACGCCGTCTCCGTCAGTCCTCTCCGACATCGGCGCCTACTTCACCGCTCCGCTGCGCTGGGAGCGGAGCGACTGGGCCTGGTTCGGAGGCGCGGTGCTCGCGATCGGCCTCGCCCATCGCTATGACAGCCAGGTGAGGACTCACTTCGTGGGTTCAGGACCCGCTACGAGCACCAACACCTACGACACGAAGGATGCCATCCCGGCGGCCGCCGTCTTCGGCGGCACCTGGGCGTTCGCGCTCCTCACCCAGGACCACGACGGTTACCGCGAGGGATGGGCGATGGTCGAAGCGGGCGCGCTGAGCGCCGTCACCGGTTATGCGCTCAAGTTCGCAGCCGGACGCCAGAGGCCGGATGCGGCGACCGATCCCAACGAGTGGTTCAGGGGCGGGGACTCATTTCCTTCGCTGCACTCGACCGCATCGTTCGCCATCGGCACGGTGCTGGCCGAATCCGGCAACGACGACTATCGGTTGGTGCGGCGTCTGCTCGGCTACGGACTCGGCGTACTCACCAGCTACCAGCGGCTCAAGCACGACGCCCACTGGCTCTCGGATACGGTCGCGGGCGCGGCGCTCGGAATCTCGACCGCCCATTTCGCGATGGACCGCAGGTACGGAGCCGACACCGAGTCGCACCTCGCGCTCGAGCCGATCGAGGGCGGCGCGATGCTGACGTACA
>DASYYF010000034.1:0-7103 GCA_035934055.1 Steroidobacteraceae bacterium
AATGATGCGCGTGGCCGTGGTCGTGGCCGTGGTCGTGGTCGGGGTGGTGATGGCGGTGGTGGTCGTGAGGGCGGCCGGCACCGTCCGCGCGGCTGTGCGCGGCATCGGTGCCGTGCTCGTGCGCGTGATGGTGCCGGGTTGCGGTCATGGCTGCCAGGCCACGATACGATGGCGCGCCGGCGCGGGCAAGTGCACCGCCCGCGTCCATGCTTATACGGTAGGGGGGTATGGGATTGGCGCCGCGGCCCGCGCCGGCGCGCGCCCTTGATCCCGCGGGCCGCCCGGCGCTATCGTCGCCGAATGCGCGACGGGCGAGGGCGATCACGCGGTTGAGCGTCGAGGGCGTGACGTACCGGTGACCCCAGACGGCATCGAGCAGCTCGTTGCGGGTGACGAGGCTCTGCGGCCAACCCGATCCCCCTGGCCCGTCAGGCTCTTTTCTGCAACTCTAACCCTGCATCACTGCGCCGGCCAAGTCGCGCACGGCTGGCGTTAGAATCTCCCTATGCAGCCTGCCCTCGATCTCGTCGCGATCGGCCGCGTCAGCGTCGACCTCTATGGGCAGCAGCTCGGCAGCCGGCTCGAGGACATCGCGACCTTCGCCAAGGGAGTCGGCGGCTGCCCGGCCAATGTCGCCATCGGCGCGGCGCGCCTCGGACTCAAATCCGCGCTCATCACCCGGGTGGGAGACGAGCCCATGGGGCGCTTCGTGCGCGAGCAGCTCGAGCGCGAAGGCGTCGACACGCGCGCCGTGCACGTCGACCGGGAGCGGCTCACCCCGCTGGTACTCCTCAGCGTACGCGACCGGGACACCTTTCCGCTCATCTTCTACCGCGAGAACTGCGCCGACAGCGCCTTGAGCGCCGCCGACATCGACGCCGGGCTGATCGCCTCGGCGCGCGCGGTGCTGGTCACCGGCACCCACTTCTCCCTGGCGGCGGGTGCGCGCGCCCAGCGCAAGGCGATCGATATCGCCCGCACGCATGCCGGCAAAGTCGTGCTCGACGTCGACTACCGCCCGAATCTCTGGGGCATAGGTGGACACGGTGCGGGCGCCAGCCGCTACGCCCGCTCGGCACGCGTGACCGAGGCGCTTTCCGCGGTGCTGCCGGATTGCGATCTCATCGTAGGGACCGAGGAGGAGCTGCACATCGCCGCCGGGCGTGAGGACACGCTCGAGGCCGTGCGCCACATCCGCGAGCGCTCGGACGCCGTAATCGTGTGCAAGCGCGGCGCCGGGGGGTGTGTGGTATTTGCCGGCCGCATCCCCGCTTCGGTCGAGGACGGGCTGGTCGTCCCCGGGATGGACGTCGAGGTCTGCAACGTGTTGGGCGCGGGAGATGCGTTTCTCGCCGGCTTCCTCCTCGGCTATCTGCGCGCTCAGCCCCACGAGAGGAGCGCACGCTATGGCAACGCCTGCGGCGCGCTCGCGGTGTCACGCCTCCTGTGCTCGAGCGAGTTTCCCTCGCGCGTGGAGCTCGATCACTACCTCGACCACGGCAGCGCGGAGCGCGCGCTGCGCAACGACGCGCAGCTCGGCCATCTCCACTGGGTGACGACGCAAAGGCGCGGCCCCGCCAACCTGTGGGCGCTGGCCCTGCCCGCACCGATCGGGGCGGGTGAGGCGCCGCGCGTGGCGGAGGAACCGGCGGAGCGGCGCCTCGAGCGGCTCGCGGTGGAGGCCGCCGCGCGGGTCGCCGCGGGACGCACGGGCTTCGGAGTGCTGCTCGATTCCACCTCGAGCGCGGCGGCGCTGCACGCCGCTCAAGGCAAGGGCCTGTGGCTTGCGCGCGAGGTCGCCCAGCCGCTCTCGCGGCCGCTCGAGTTCGCCGGCGCCGCGAGTCTCGCCGTGCACCTCACGGAATGGCCGACCGGCGTCGCCGCCGCCTGCCGTTGCCAGTATCACCCGCAGGATCCGCGCGAGCTGCGCGAGGCCCAGGAGCGCAACCTCCTGCGGCTCGCCGCTGCCTGCCGGTCGCAGGGGCGGGAGCTCGCCCTCGAGGTGAGCCCGGGGGGCTCAGGGGTGCTGCGCGCGGACACCGAGGCGCGCGTGCTGTCGCGGCTCTACGAGCTCGGGATCCGCCCGGACTGGTGGGTGCTCGAGCCGCAGCCGCGCGACCTGACCTGGGAGAGTTGCGCGCGGGTGATCGGGGCGGCCGACCCGTACTGCCGCGGTATTCTCGTCGCGCTGCGCACGCCGGGGGACGAGGAGAGGGCGCTGCTCGCCACCGCGGCGGGGAGTCCCATCGTGCGCGGCTTCATCGCGGGCGGTAGCATGATCGACCAGGTCGCGCCGGCGCGGCTCTCTCGAGAGATGTCCGCCGAGTCCGTGATCGCACGCATGGCAGAGCGCTTTCGCGCGCTGGTCGACGCCTGGATCGCGGTGCGCGATCGGCGCTTCGACCGGCCGGAGGGGGGCGGGCGTTGAGGGCAACTCGGCTCACGGTAGCGCAGGCGCTGGTGCGGGCGATGGCGTCCCAATGGACCGAGCGCGGCGGCGAGCGTGCGTGCGTGTTCGCCGGCGTATGGGCCATCTTCGGGCACGGCAACGTGGCGGCGCTCGGCGAGGCGCTGTACGCGGTGCGCGGGCTCCTTCCCACCTTCCGGGCTCATAGCGAGCAGGCGATGGGCCACGCGGCCATCGCCTACGCCAAAGCCTCGCAGCGCCGCCGCATGATGGCCTGCACCACCTCGATCGGTCCGGGCGCCACCAATCTGGTCACCGCCGCGGCGGTTGCGCACGTCAACCGCCTGCCGCTGCTGCTGCTGCCGGGCGATGTGTTCGCGACCCGTGTCCCGGACCCGGTGCTGCAGCAGGTCGAGGACTTCGGCGACGGGCTCGTCACCGCCAACGACTGTCTGCGGCCCGTGTCGCGCTACTTCGACCGCATCACGCGGCCCGAGCAGCTGGTCAACGCCTTTCAGCGGGCCATGCAGGTGCTGACGGACCCCGCCGACTGTGGCCCGGCGACCCTCGCCCTCTGCCAGGACGTGCAGGCGCAAGCGTACGGCTGGCCGCGCAGCCTCTTCGAGGAGCGCACCTGGATTCCGCGGCGCCCGCCGCCGGACGCGCGTGAGCTCGGCGAGGCCGCGCGGCTGGTGCGCGCGGCGCGCCGGCCGCTCATCGTATGCGGCGGCGGAGTGGTGTATTCCGAAGCGGGCGCGGCGCTCGGCGCTTTCTGCGAGCGGCACGGGGTGCCGAGCGGCGAGACGCAGGCCGGCAAGTCCGCCCTGCCGGCGAGCCATGCGCTCAATCTCGGCGGCATCGGCGTGACGGGCACCGCGGCCGCCAACACGATCGCGGCGGAGGCGGACGTGATCCTCGCGGTGGGCACCCGCCTTCAGGACTTCACGACCGGGTCCCGCGGGCTCTTTCAGGCGAAGGGACGGCGGATCGTCGCGCTCAACGTGCAGCCTTTCGATGCCGGCAAACAGGACGCTCTGCCCCTGGTCGCCGATGCCCGCGAGGGTCTCGCGCGCCTCGGCGAGGCGCTCGAGGGCTGGCGCGCCCCGCGCGCGTGGACCGCGCGGGCGCAAAGCGCGCGGGACGAGTGGCTGCGGACCGCGGCATCGTTCACCGCTCCCGCCGAGCCGCCGGCGCTGCCCTCGGACGCGCAGGTGATCGGCGCGGTGCAGAGGGCTGCCCGGCCTTCCGACATCCTCGTCTGCGCAGCGGGGGGCCTCCCGGGAGAGCTGCACCGGCACTGGCAGGCCGGGCAGCCGGGCGGCTACCACCTCGAATACGGCTACTCCTGCATGGGCTATGAGATCGCCGGCGCGCTCGGCGTGAAGCTCGCGCAGCCCGGGCGCGAGGTGATCGTCATGGTGGGCGACGGCTCCTACCTCATGCTGAACAGCGAGATCGCGACCTCGGTGCGGCTGAACGCCCGACTCGTCATCGTGCTGCTCGACAACGGCGGGTTCGGCTGCATCGAGCGGCTGCAGCGCTCGACCGGGAATGCGAGCTTCAACAACCTGCGCGCCGCCGGCACTCCGGCGCCCGATCTCGTGGCGCACGCCCGCAGCCTCGGAGCGCTCAGCTGCGCCGTGAGGAGCACGGCCGAGCTCGAGAGCGCAATTGCCGCCGCCCGCCGCGCCGACCGCACCTCGGTGATTCTCATCGAGACCGACCCCGCCGCCAGCACCACCGCCGGTGGCTGCTGGTGGGACGTCCCGGTACCGGAGGTGTCCGAGCGCGCCGAGATCCGTGCGGCGCGCGCGGCTTACGCCTCGGCCGCCGGGCGGCGTGCGGATGAGCCCTGAAGCCATGAACGTCCGCCTCGGCGCCAACCCCATCATCTGGTCGAACGACGATCTTCGGGAGCTCGGCGCCGACATCACGCTCGAGACGTGCCTGAGCGAGGCGCGCGCGGTGGGTTTCGAGGGCATGGAGCTCGGGCACAAGTTTCCGCGCGACCCGCGCGCGCTTGCCGCGGTCCTGCAGCGCTTCGGGCTCGCGTGCGTCTCGGGCTGGCATTCGGCGGAGCTCCTCGTGTGGGGAGCACGCGAGGAGCTGGCGCGGCTGCGGCCGCACCTCGAGCTCCTCAAGGCCATGGGCAGCCCCGTGCTGGTGTTCGCCGAGGTGAGCCACGCCGTGCACGGTGACCTGAACCGCCCGCTGTCCGAGCGCCCGGTGCTCACGGCGCACGACTGGCGCGAGCTCGGGCAGCGGTTGACCGAGGTGGGCGCGGCGACCGCGGCGGAGGGAGTGCGCCTCGCCTATCACCATCACATGGGCACGGTGGTGCAGAGCGAGGCAGACATCGACGCCCTGATGGCGGCGACCGGACCCGAGGTCGGGCTGCTGCTCGACACCGGGCACGCGGCGTTCGCGGGCGCCGACCCCGCGGCGCTGGCGCGGCGCTATGCGCCGCGGATCGTGCACGTGCATGCCAAGGATGTGCGCTCCGGGGTCCTGGCGCAGGCGCGCGGCGCAAACTGGAGCTTCCTGCGCGCGGTGCTCGCGGGCGTATTCACGGTGCCGGGAGACGGCGACGTGGCGTTCGAGCCGGTGTTCGCCGAGCTGCGCGACTATTGCGGCTGGGTGGTGCTCGAGGCCGAGCAGGATCCGCACAGCGCCAATCCCCTGACCTACGCCACCCTCGGCTACCGCAACCTGAGGCGCCTCGTCGCGGAGAGTGCCCGGTGACGTCCAGACTCCTCGTCAGGCCCGATCTCTCGGCTAACGCGACGCACGTTCAGCGGATCACGCCGCAGAGCGCGGGATGGCGCTACGTCGGCTTCGAGGTCGTCGATCTTGCTCCGGGGCAGACACTCGCGCGGCTGCTGCACGATCGCGAGCAGTGCCTGGTGCTGCTTTCAGGTACCGCGGCCGTCCGCGTGGGAAGCGAGGATTTCGGCACGATCGGCGCCCGCGCGAGTCCTTTCGCCGGCAAACCGTTCGCGCTCTATGTGCCGCCGCGGGCCGAGGTGCGCCTCGCGGCGGCGGGCCACTGCGAGCTCGCCGTGGGCTCGGCGCCCGCCCAGGGGCGCTTCCGGCCGCGCGTGATCCCGCCCGAAGACGTGCGCGAGGAGGTCAGGGGCACCGGCACCAACACCCGCTATGTCCATGACATCCTCCCGGAGAGCGCCGAGGCCGAGTCGCTGCTGGTCGTCGAGGTGCGCACGCCCGGCGGACACTGGTCGAGCTATCCGCCCCACAAGCACGATTCGGCCGCCCGCGGCGAGAGTCAGCTCGAGGAGATCTATTATCATCGTCTGTCGCGTCCGGGCGGCTTCGCGTTCCAGCGCGTCTTCACGGACGACCGCTCGCTCGATGAGACGATGTCGGTGGAGGATCGCGACCTGGTGCTGGTGCCGCGCGGCTACCACCCGGTGAGCGCTCCGCACGGTTTTGATCTTTACTATCTGAATGTGATGGCAGGACCCGTCCGGCGCTGGCGCATCAGCTACGCGCCGGGCTACGAGTTCCTGACAGGGCGCTGACGGCGGACGGACTATGGCGACGGTCGGCATGGCGGTACTCGGCTGCGGGCGCATCGGCCGCCTGCACGCGCGCAATCTGGCGCGGCACCCGCGCGTGCGGCTGGCGACGGTATTCGACGTCGCGGGCGAGGCGGCGCAGCAGACCGCCGCCGAGCTCGGGGTCCGCGCGGCGCGCGGCGTGGATGAGGTGTGGGACGACCGCAACGTGCGCGCGGTCGTCATCGCCACCCCCACCGACACGCACGTGCCGCTCATCGTCGCGGCGGTCAAGGCCGGCAAGGCGGTGTTCTGCGAGAAGCCGATCGACATGAGCCTCGAGCGCGCGCGCGCCTGCTGGAGCGAGATCTGTGCCGACAACCCGAGCGTCATGATCGGCTTCAACCGCCGCTTCGACCCCTCCTACCGGGCGTTGCGCGAGCGGCTCAAGCTCGGGGAGATCGGCCGGCTCGAGCTCGCCGTCATCACCAGCCGCGATCCGGCGCCGCCGCCCGTCGGCTACATACAGAGCTCCGGGGGCCTGTTCCGCGACATGACCATCCACGACTTCGACATGGCGCGCTACCTCGCCGGGGACATCGCCAAGGTGCATGCCTTCGGTGCGAACCTGGTCGATGCGGAGATCGGCAAGCTCGGCGACATCGATACCTGCGCGATCTCGCTGCGCGCCAGGTCCGGCGCGCTCATTCAGATCAATAACAGCCGCCGCTGCGTGTACGGCTACGATCAGCGGCTCGAGGCCTTCGGGCCGGGCGGCATGCTGCAGGCGGGGAATCGCCGCGAGACCTCGGTGGCATCCTGGAATGCCGAGCACACCGCCGGCCGCGATGCCGTGCTGCATTCCTTCATCGAGCGCTACGCGCCGGCCTATGAAGCCGAGATGGATGCGTTCGTGGCCGCGCTCGCGGAAGGACAGGCTATGAGCCCGGACTTCGGCGACGGGGTGGAAGCGCTGCGGCTCGCCGTGGCGGCCGGCGAGAGCCTGCGCACGGGGCGCGCGGTCGACGTCGCGCCTTAGCATGAAGCCCGCATCGGGCGTCCTGTCACGATGCCCGCGGCGGCGCGCGCATCCCTGTGCCTGGCTATGCCGCCGGCAGCTCAAGGAGGGCGCGGGTCTCGGCGCACGAGAGCACGCGCGCTCCGAGGAGCTCGACGATCTC
>DASYYF010000009.1:0-11402 GCA_035934055.1 Steroidobacteraceae bacterium
GCGGGCTTCGCCGCTCCGAACGACGAGCACTCCCCGCTCGGCAAGCTCGCCGACCCGGAGGCCGACAAGGTCACCAGCGACACCTACGGGCCGATGAAGGCCTTGTGCGAGGAGTATTCCGCGGCGGCCTTCAAGGACCGCATCAGCATCGTGAGGCCCGGCTACGTCGTCGGTCCCCTCGACCCCACCGACCGCTTCACCTACTGGCCGGTGCGCGCCTCGCGGGGCGGCGAGATGCTGGCGCCCGGCACGCCGGGCAACCCGATCCAGTTCATCGACGTGCGCGATCTCACGACCTTCATGATGACGCTCGTCGAGGCGCGTACCAACGGCATCTTCAACGCCGTGTCGCCGCCGGGTGCTTTCACGATGGGCGAGCTCATCGCGGCGAGCCGGCGCGCCTCACCCAGGGCCGGCACCAGGGTGACCTGGGTGAACGAGGATTTCATCGCCGCGCACTCGAAGCCGCAAGAGCTGAACCTGCCGATCTGGGCTCCTCCGACCGGAGACACAGCGGGGGCGGCGCTCACCTCGATGGAGACATCGCGCAAGGCCGGGCTGCGGTCGCGCCCGCTCGAGGAGACGGTGCGCGACACGCTCGCGTGGTTTCAGTCCCTGCCGGAGGACCGCCGTTCGAAGCTGCGCTCCGGCCTCGATCCGGTCAGGGAGGCCGACACGCTCCGGGCCTGGCACGCGGAGCACAGCCGGCGCCCCGCCTGAGCCCCCGCGGCTACACGTTGAAGCGGAAGTGCACGACGTCGCCTTCCTGCACCCGGTACTCCTTGCCCTCGAGGCGGAGCTTGCCCGCATCGCGGGCGCCCGCTTCGCCCTCGCCGGCCAGGTAGTCGGCGAAGGCGATGACTTCGGCGCGGATGAAGCCGCGCTCGAAGTCGGTATGGATCACACCCGCCGCCTGCGGTGCTGAGGCGCCGACCCGCACCGTCCAGGCGCGCACTTCCTTCGGCCCCGCAGTGAAGAAGGTCTGCAAGCCGAGCAGCGCGTAGGCGGCGCGGATCACCCGATCGAGCCCCGGCTCTTTGAGGCCGAGCTCCGCGAGGAACTCGGCCCGCTCGGATTCAGGCAGCTGGGCGATCTCCGCCTCGATGGCCGCGCACACCGGCACGACGAGCGCGCCCTCGGCCGCCGCGCGCCGTTCCACGGCCTCGAGCAGCGGGTTGTCGTGAAAGCCGTGCTCGGCCACGTTGGCGACGTACATGACGGGCTTGGCGGTGAGGAGCTGCAGCTCCTTCAAGTCGCGGCGCTCCTCGTCGCTGAGCGCGAGCGCGCGCACCGGCTTACCCGCATCGAGCTGCACCCTGACGCGCTCGAGCAGCGTGCGGCGGCGGAGAGCTTCCTTGTCGCCGCTCTTGCCCGCCTTGATGGCGCGCTCGAGCCCCTTCTCGAGAGTGGCGAGGTCGGCGAGCGCGAGCTCGGTGTCGATCGTCTCCATGTCGGAGAGCGGATCGACCTTGCCGGCCACGTGGATCACGTCGCCGCCGGCGAAGCAGCGCACCACGTGAGCGATCGCGTCGACCTCGCGGATGTGCGCCAGAAACTGGTTGCCGAGCCCCTCGCCCTGGGAGGCGCCGGCGACCAGTCCCGCGATGTCGACGAATTCGACCGTGGCGGGGACGACCTTCTCCGGGTGCGCGATCGCGGCGAGCTGCGCGAGGCGCGGATCGGGCACCGGGACCACCCCGACGTTGGGATCGATGGTGCAGAAGGGGTAGTTCTCGGCGGCGATCTGCGCGCGCGTCAGCGCGTTGAAGAGCGTCGACTTGCCGACGTTCGGGAGACCGACGATGCCGCAGCGGATCGGCACGGGCTCAGCCCGGATCCGCGGAGCCGGCGGGCGGCTCGCGGCTGTGCAGCAGGTTCATTGCGATCTGCGCGCCGCTCTCGAGGAGCACCGGAACGATGTCCGCGGCGGCGAGGACGCCCGCGCGGATCAGCTCCGCCTCCTCGGCCGGGGGACGGCCGAGCACGTAGTCGAGCACCTGCGAGCGGTCGCCCGGATGCCCGATGCCGATGCGCAGCCGCCAGAAGGCGTCGCCCATCTGCGCGATCACGTCACGCAGGCCGTTGTGTCCGGCGGCCCCGCCGCCCTGGCGGAGCCGCACGACGCCGGCGGGGAAATCCAGCTCGTCGTACGCCACCAGGATCGACTCGAGCGGCACCTTGTAGAAAGAGGCGATGCTCTGCACCGCATCGCCGCTGTGATTCATGTAGTTCATGGGCTTCAGGAGCCACAGGTCCGCAGCGCCGATACGCGCGCGCGCCAGCTCCGCGCGGTGGCGCGGCTCGCTGCGGAAGGTGGCGCCGTGGCGCGCGGCCAGCTCGTCGGCGAACTGGAAACCGGCGTTGTGCCGCGTGCGCGCGTACTCGGTACCCGGGTTGCCGAGCCCGACGATCAACTTGAGCGGTTCGCCTGCCATGGGGTTTCCACATCACCCTAAAAGCGCCGGCCGCCGCAGAGCGCTCGAGGCTCCCACGGCGGCCGGCGGTTCCGGTGCTTGAGTGCGGCGGCTACTTCCGGCCGCCCTCCTTCTTGCCGGCAGCTTCCTTCTTCTCCTCGCCCTTCTTGGCCTCGGCGGCCGGGGCCGGCGCTCCCGGCGCACCCGCAGCGGCGGGCGCCGCACCCGGAGCACCCGGGGCTCCCGGGGCGCCGGCGGCGGGCGCTGCACCCTCGGCCGGTACCGCAGCGGCGGCCTCGGCGGCCACCGGCTCCGGCTCCTCGGCGCGCGGCGCGTGGATCGACACCACCGGCGCATTGCGCTGCGTCAGCTCCGGGATGGAGACCCCGGGAGGCAGTGGAATGTCGGCGAGGAACCGGGTGTCGTTGAGGCTCATCGCCGAGAGATCGAGCTCGAGGAACTCGGGCAGGTCCTTCGGCAGGCAGCTGACCTCGACGTCGGCGCGCATGTGGGAGACGACGCCGCCCTCGTTCTTCACGCCGGGCGCGATGCTCTCGCCCTTGAAGTGGATCGGCAGGCGGATGCGGATCTTCTGGTCCGCCATCACGCGCTGCAGGTCGACGTGCACCACCAGGTTCTTGGCCGGGTGCATCTGCACGTCCTTGATGATCGCCTCCTGCGAGCGCTCGCCGATCTTCAGCTGCACGATCGAGGAGTAGAAGCGCTCATCGGCGATCATGGTGAGGAGGCTCTGCTGATCGAGAACGAGCGCCTGGGCGTCCTGCTGGGCGCCGTAGAGAATGGCGGGAACCTTGCCCGCGTGACGCAGGCGGCGGCTCGCACCTTTGCCTTGCGCCTCGCGGACTTCCGCGCCGACGGTGAATGAAATACGCATGACGTTGACTCTCCGTTAGTTGATCGAACGGCGCCGGCTCGCGACCAGGCCGGCGCCTCCCAAAAAACACTCAGTCCACATACAGGGAGCTGACCGACTGCTCGTCGAGGATGCGGCGGATCGTCTCCGCCAGCAGCTCCGCGACCGACAGCTGCCGGATGCGCTCGGCCTTTTTTGCCTCGGCGGAGAGCGGGATCGTGTCGGTCACGACCAGCTCATCGAGCGCCGACTTCCCGATCTTCTCCACCGCGCCGCCCGACAGCACCGGGTGGGTGATGTAGGCGACGACCTTGGCGGCGCCCTCGTCCTTCAGGGCCTGCGCCGCCTGGCACAGCGTCCCTGCGGTATCGACCATGTCGTCGACGAGCAGGCAGGTCTTGCCTTCGACCTCGCCGATGATGTTCATCACCTTGGACTCGTTCGGCCGCGGACGGCGCTTGTCGATGATGGCGAGATCCGCATCATCGAGCCGCTTGGCGAAGGCGCGCGCGCGAGCCACGCCGCCCACGTCCGGCGACACGATGGTGACGTCGCGGTACGTCTGTCTCCAGGCGTCGCCGAGCAGCACCGGCGAGGCGTATACATTGTCCACCGGGATGTCGAAGAATCCCTGAATCTGGTCCGAGTGCAGGTCGATCGTCAGCAGACGATTGACCCCGGCGCTCGAGAGCATGTTCGCCACCAGCTTGGCCGTGATCGCCGAGCGCGTGGCACGCGGCCGCCGGTCCTGCCGCGAGTAGCCGAAATAAGGCACCACCGCGGTGATGCGCGCGGCGGAGGCGCGCCGCGCCGCGTCCACCATCACCAGCAGCTCCATCAGCGAGTCGTTTGCCGGCGGGCAGGTCGACTGCACGATGAATACTTCGCGCCCGCGCACGTTCTCCATCAGCTCGACGTTGACCTCGCCGTCGCTGAAACGCCCGACATAGGCGCGGCCGAGCGGAGTCTGCAGGCTCCGCGCGATGTCGTGCGCCAGCGCCGGATTGGCGTTGCCGGCGAACAGCGCCAGTGTGTCGCTGGTACTCATGCTCTATGCGTCACAAAAACTGGCTGGGGTGGAAGGATTCGAACCTCCGAATGGCGGGATCAAAACCCGCTGCCTTACCACTTGGCGACACCCCAGCATGATCCGCGTCGCGCAAACGTGGCGGGCAATCTTACAGCTTGCCTCACGAGCCCCGCCCCTGCCGCAGCCGCTCGAGCAGCGGCGAGGCGTTCAGCCCGCGCGCCACCGCGGCCTTCCAGCGGTCCGGAACGCGCGCCGCGAGGCGTTCCGCTTCGATCGCGCTCTCGAACGCTGCGAACACGCACGAGCCCGTGCCCGTGAGCCGCGCCGGCGCGAAGCGGCCGAGCCAGTCGAGCGCTTCACCCACCTCGGGCGAGAGCCGCCGCACTACCGGCTCGCAGTCGTTTCGCCCACCCGACTCAAAAAGGGCGCGTATTGTGATGAGGGGGGAATTTCGTGTCAATTCAGGGCTCTGGAACACCTCGCGGGTACTCACGGCGCAACCCGGATGAATGATGAGGTACCACTGCTCGGGGAGCTCGACGGGCGTCAGCCGCTCGCCGATCCCCTCCCCCCAGGCTGAGAAACCTCCAATGAAAACAGGTACATCCGCGCCGAGTTGCCCCCCCAGGGCGGCGAGCTCGCGCCGGGCGAGCCCGCAGCTCCAGAGCTCGTTCAGGGCAAGTAGGGTCGTCGCCGCATCGGAGCTCCCCCCGCCGAGACCCCCTCCCTGCGGGATGCGCTTCAGCACGCGCAGGTCCGCTCCGAGGCGCGTCCCGCTCGCGGCCTTCAGCGCCCGCGCCGCGCGCACCGCGAGATCCGACTCCGCGGGTACGTCCTTCGGGCCCTCCGGCCGCTCGATCGCGCCGTCCTCGCGGACGCGGATCGCGATCGTATCGGTGAGGTCGATGAGCTGAAACAGCGTCTGCAGCTCGTGGTAGCCGTCGGCGCGGCGCCCCGTGACGTGCAGAAAGAGATTGAGCTTCGCCGGCGCCGGCCAGCGGCTCTCGTCCGCTTCCGCCGCGCGCTTCACGACTGCCAGTCGTCCACCAGGAGCTTCACGCGCACGTCGGCGCGCTCGAGCGTCAGGCGTTCCGGCAGCCACTCTCTCCCCACGGCCACGTAGCCGCCGTAGTCGATCCGCCAGCCGTCCTGCTCGAGGCTGGTGAGGTGCTGGCGCACGGGGTCGAGCGTCTCGGCCGCGGGAAGCGCCGGATCCGGCACGCCGAGAATCCAGTAGCGCAGGCTTGCGAGCGGCGGATCGAAGCCAAAGCGGGCGCTGAGCTCGGCGCGCGCCGCATCGCTCGTGAGGCGTGTGCCGCTCGCGGTGACGACATCGAGATCGCTCCCGTCGGTGTCGATGTGCACGGCGCCGGCGCCGAGCGGCCCCTCGAGCGCGAGACGGGCGTGGCTGCCGTCCTGGGCCCAGCGCAGCCGCGCGTTGAAGCCCGCACCCGCGGCGGCGACCGCCACGCGCCCCTTGAGCCCGAAGTGCTCGCGCGATTGCAGCTGCGGACGGCGCGTGGCCCAGTCCGGCGCGGCCGGCACAGCCGCCGGCGGGACGGTGCGGCAGCCGGCCAGCAGCACGAGCGCCGCCGCCGCGGCGCACGCCAGGCTATTTCGCATCGGGTATGAACCGCTCGAGCGTCGCCTTCAGCGGTTTGGACTCCGGCTCCCGGGCGAGCGCCGCCGCCCACACCTTGCGCGCCTCGCTCTCCTCGCCGGTCGCCCACAGCGCCTCGCCCCAGTGCGCGGCGATCTCCGCGTCGTGATCGATCGAGTAGGCGCGCTCGAGGGTGCCCGCGGCGCTGCGCGGGTCGCCGCGGCGGAAATGCACCCAACCGAGGCTGTCGAGCGCCGCCGGGCTGTCGGGCATCACGGTGAGCGCGCGGCGGATCAGCCCTTCGGCGCGCGCCAGCTCGAGCGAGTGATCGGCGAGCGTGTAGCCGAGCGCATTCTGCAGCGAGGGATCGTCGGGCCTCTGGGCGAGCAGCTGCTCGAGGGCGCTCACCGACTCGTGCACGTGCCCCGCCTGGTCGAGAATGACCGCGCGGTCGTACTCGATCGACGGATGCTGCGGATGGCGCTCGAGCGCGGCGGCGAGGAGCCTCAGGCTCGCATCCGCCTCGCCGTGATCGGCCAGCAGGTGGGCCTTGGCGAGGGTCAGCTGCAGCTCATCCTCCGGATGCTCGGCGGCGTAGTCATCGAGCAGCGCCAGCGCCTCGGTGTGCGCGCTCTCGGTGCGCGCGGGGCGCTCGAGCAGCAGCGCCGCGGCGCGCGAGCGCGCCGGCAGCGCGACCGAGGAATCGTACAGCCGGCGGTATTCGGCGATGGCGCGCTCCGGATCGCCGTCGCGCGCCGCGATATCGGCCAGATAGAGCTGCGCGGCATCGTTGCCCTCGCCGCTCGCGAGCAGGGCCGCGAAGCGCTGCTGCGCTTCCTTCAGGTCCCCGGACTGAAACGCGAGCAGCGCGAGCCGCCGGTCGATCTCGTCCGCCGGGACGGCGCTGCCGCGCAGGCTCTCGAGCTGCTGGTGCGCCTCCTCGATCCGATCGAGGGAGGCGAGAATCTCCGCCAGCTCGAGGCCGCCGCGCACCGGGTCGACCGCGGCGGCGGAGTGCGCGGTAGCGATCGCCCGCGTGGCATCGCCGCGCAGCACCTGCGCGCGCGCCAGCACGCGCAAGGCCGCGAAGTCCTTCGGATCGTGCGTCAGCGCCTGCTGCGCAAAGCCTTCCGCGCGCTTGCCGTCGTAGGCGGCCAGCGCCAGCTCGCCGAACAGCGCGAGCGCCTTCGGCTGGCTCGCGGTCGGCTCCGGAACGGCGCTCATCGCCGCCAGCACCGCCGAGGCGTCGGTCTCCTCGAGGAGCAGCGAGATCAGATCACCGAGGGCATGGACCCCCTGGTCGTGCCCCGGGCGGGGGCGCCGCGGGCCCTGGTCGGGTGAGGCAGGCGAGGCAGGTGAGGCCTCGGGCGCGGTCTCCGGGAGCACGGCGCGGCAGTAGTCGCGGACCGCCGCACGCGCGTCGGCGGTGCGGTAGAGCTTGAGCGCCACGAGCGCGTAGAGCGCGTTCGCGTCGCGGTCCCCCGGGGCGAGCGTGCGCCAGCGGGTCGCCGCACTCCAGGCCGCGGGCAGATGCTCGCAGGCGAGTGCCACCTCGGTGGCGTGGCGGGCGAGCCGCGCGTCGCCGACCGTGGCCGCCTGGGCATAGTCCTCGGCAGCCACGCGGCAATCGCCGCGCTTGAGGGCGACTTCGGCGGTGATGGTGAGAGCCGCCGGGTCGCCGGTGGCCGGCGGCGGCGCCGGGTGCGGCTTGAGGCTGGCGCAGCCCGCGAGCAGCGCCGGAACGATCAGGCACAGCGTCCGTGCGAGCATGCGGCGATTGAATGTCTCCATCGCAGGCACTATAGAGCCTTCGCCGGGGTGGCGCATTGCGTAACTTGTCACAAACCGCGGACATCCCGGAGAATTCAGCGTCTTGCTCATTGCTGCATGAAGGAAACCATCCGACAAAGGCTCGAGAAGCTCTCCGATCGCTTCGAGGAGGTCGGCCGGCTGCTCGCTACCGATGAGATCGCCGGCGGCTCGTCGCAGTTCCGCGACCTGTCCATGGAGTACGCCCGTCTCGCTCCGCTCGCCGAGCGTTACCGCGCGTATCGAGGGCTTGAGCGCGACCTCGAGGCGGCCGCCGACATGGAGCGGGACGCGGACCCCGCCCTGCGTGCGCTCGGCGCCGAGGAGACAGCGCGTGCCAGAGGCCGGCTCGGCGCTGCGGAGGAGGAGCTGCGGCGGCTGCTGCTGCCGAAGGATCCGCGCGACGAGAAGAACATCTTCCTCGAGGTGCGCGCCGGAACCGGCGGCGATGAGGCCGCGATCTTCGCCGGCGACCTCCACCGCATGTACGCCCGCTACGCCGAGTCGAAGGGCCTCGCGGTCGAGGTGTTGAGCGAGAGTCCGGGCGAGCACGGCGGCTACAAGGAGATCATCAGCCGCATCGCCGGCAAGGGCGCGTACTCGAGGCTTAAGTTCGAGTCCGGAACGCACCGCGTGCAGCGCGTGCCCGCGACCGAGGCGCAGGGACGCATCCACACCTCGGCGGTCACCGTGGCGATCCTGCCCGAGCCCGACGAGGTCGGCGAGATCGACCTCAAGCCCGCGGACCTGCGCGTCGATACCTACCGCTCCTCGGGCGCCGGCGGCCAGCACGTCAACAAGACCGACTCGGCGGTGCGCATCACGCACCTGCCGAGCGGCATCGTGGTCGAATGCCAGGACGAGCGCTCGCAGCACAAGAATCGCGCGCGCGCCATGGCGCTGCTCAAGGCGCGCCTGCTCGCGGCCGCCGAGGAGAAGCAGCAGAGTGCTCAGGCCCAGTCGCGCCGCCTGCAGGTCGGCAGCGGCGATCGCTCCGAGCGCATCCGCACCTACAACTTCCCGCAGGGGCGCGTCACCGATCACCGCATCGAGCTGACGCTCTACAAGCTGCCGCAGGTGATGGACGGACAGCTCGACGAGCTCATCCTCCCGCTGCAGCAGGAGCACCAGGCGGAGCTGCTCGCGGAAGAGGCATGAGCCAGGGTGCACCCGACCTGGCGGTCGACAGCGTCACCGGCATCGACGTGTCGCTGGCGGTGGCCGGCCCGGGCGCGCGCTCCTATGCGTTCCTCATCGACTGGCACATCCGGCTCATCCTGGCCTTCGCCTGGTACGCCGGCGGCGCACTCCTCTTCAATGGGCGCTTGAGCCTGGCAGCCCCCGCCGCCCCGGGCGGCCGCTGGTTCGTGCTGGTGCTGCTGCCGGCGGCGGCGATCTATTTCCTCTATCACTACGTGCTCGAGCTCGCGATGCGCGGGCGCACGCCGGGCAAGCGCGCCGCGGGCGTGGCCCTGGTGACGCGCGACGGCGGCGCCCCCGGTGCGGGCGCGCTCCTCACCCGCAACGTCTTCCGCCTCATCGACAGCCTGCCGCTGTGCTACGGCGTGGGCCTGGTGGCGGTGGCGCTGACGCGCGAGCACCTGCGCATCGGCGACATGGCGGCCGGCACGCTGCTGGTGTACGAGCGCACGGCGCCGCCGCCGGCGGAGCTCCGCGCCCCCCACGGCACGCTCGACGCCGCCGGCATGGAGATCGTCCACGAGCTGCTCGCGCGCTGGGCGGCGCTCGAGCCCGAGGCGCGCGCCGAGCTCGCGCGGCGCGTGCTGGCGCGCTACGCGGCCGCAGCGGGCGATGCGGACGGCGCCGCCGGCGACGGCGAGACGCTGCGGCGGCGGCTCGAACGGCTGACCGGGGCGTGAGCGCGCGCGGCAACGGCGGCTCGCGCGAGCGGGCGCTCGCCGCCAGCCTGATGAAGCGCGCACCCTTGTGGCGGGCCGCCGATGAGCGCGCGCGGCGGCTGGCGCGCGGCCGCACCGGCGATGGCGGCGATGCCGCGCGCATGGCCGACGACTACCGGATGCTGGCCCACGATCTCGCGCGCGTGCGCACCCTGCTGCCCGACAGCCGCGCGCGCGAATACCTCGAGGCCGCCTACGCCCGCGCCCACGCGACGCTCTACCACGGTGCCTGGCGGGCCGGCAGCGCGCTCGTCACGCTGTTCCGCGACGAGCTGCCCCGCGTGGTGGCCGCGCTGGCGCCCTACATCGTCTGGTCGACGGCGATCTTCGTGCTCACGGTCGCGGCGGGCTACGCGCTCGTCGACCGCTATCCGGAGCTGATCGCGCTGTTCGCCTCGCCCGACCTGATTGCGAGCGTGGAGCACGGCCGGCTCTGGACACAGGGTCTCCTCAACGTCGTGCCCTCCTCGGTGCTGTCGGTGCAGATCCTCGCCAACAACATCGTGGTGAGCCTCATCGCCTACTGCGCCGGCTTTTTCTTCGGGCTGGGCACTCTTTATATACTCGGGCTGAACGGCCTGATGCTCGGAGCGGTGTTCGCCTTCGTGGGCCGGCACGGCCTCGCCGGGCAACTCGCCGCCTTCATCGTGCCGCATGGCTGCGTGGAGCTCTCGGTGATGTGCCTGTCGGGAGCCGCCGGGGCCGCGGTGGGCGAGGCCCTGATCCGCCCCGGGCACGCGACCCGCATCGAATCGTTCCGCGCGGCAGCCGTCAGCTCGGGCAAGCTCCTCGCCGCGTGCGCGCTGCTGCTCATCGGCGCGGGCCTGATCGAGGGGTTCATCTCGCCGGATCCGCGCATACCGCTCTGGAGCCGCATCGCCATCGGCGTCGGCTACTGGCTCGTCATGCTGGCGCTGCTGTCCGGAAGGCTGCTGCCGCGGCCGCGCGCCCCCTGAGGCGGTGCGCCGGCGCGCACGCTCACACGCGCCGCGAGCGCCGCAGCCTCTCGTACTCGGCGAACACCGCCGCCTCGAGCAGCTCCGCGGGCGCGCCGACCACCGGCGCGCCGAGGCGCGCGATCAGGGCGCGCTGCGTGGCGGCGCGCGCCTGGTGCTCGGCGGCGGCGAGCGCGACCCAGGGATCGTCCCAGGCGCGCGCCGCGCGGGCGGCCAGCGCCTCGACTTCGGTGCTGCGCACTCCGGCCACCACCGTCAGGTGCGGCGGCGACAGGAGGCGCACCGCGCGCGCGAGCTGGCCGGCGATGCTGGCGTCGTCGAGGTCGGTGAGCAGCACCACGAGGCTGCGGTGCTTGAGGAGCGCGCGGATGCGGATCGCGGCCGCGGTGGGATCGGACTCCGCCGCCTGCACCGTGAGCTCCTCCAGCGCGTGCCGCACGCGCGTCATGCCGGAGAGCCCGCGCGCCGGCGCACAGACGGCCAGCACCCGCTCCGCATATACGACGAGCCCGATGCGATCGTCGTTGTGGGTGGCGACCTCGGCGAAGCGCGCCGCGATGTTGGCATAGAGTCCGAAGCGCTCGAGGCGCCCGGCACGCACGCGGCTGAAGCGGCCGGCATCCACGGCGACCAGGATGTCGAGGTGCTGATCCTCGCTGAACTCGCGCGTGACCAGCTGGCGGCTGCGTGCGGTGGCCTTCCAGTCGATGCGCGAGAGGGGATCGCCCGGCAGGTAGGCGCGCAGCTGATAGAGCTCCGCACCCGCGCCCGCGACGCGCCGCGTGCGGGTGCCGCCCGGG
>DASYYF010000028.1:0-33876 GCA_035934055.1 Steroidobacteraceae bacterium
GGCAGCGGACGCGGACCGCGGGTCGGCGCGACCTCGGCGGCCTTGGACGCGGCGTGCAGTTTCTTCGCGACCGCGCTCGGATTCTGGGCCGGTCGCACGACGGGCGGCTCGGCGAGGAACTCGAGCTTCAGCATCCCCGAATCGGCGACGCCGCTGTCGCTCGCCGCGGGCGAGGCTGCGGCGGACTTCGACGGCTCTCGCGCGGGCGCCGGCTCGGCAGCCGCGCTCGCCAGCTCATCGGATCCGAGCTCGAGCTCGAGGATATCGGCGATCTCGGCCGCGGTGATGCTCTCGGAGATGTCGTCGTCGGACTCCGGCTCGGCGGCCGGCGCGGGGGGTACGCCGACCTCGACTTCCGTGACCAGTGCCAGCTCGATCTCGGCGGCGGAGACTTCGACGGGCCCGGGGGCTTCGGCGGTTTCGGCGGCTTCCGCGGCTTCCGCGGTTGGCTCGGCTTCTTCGGCTTCCTCGGGTTCGGAAGAGTCCGCATCTTCGATGGCCGGCGCGGCGGCTCCGAGAACCCCGCTCGGCTTCAGCAGCACCGCGAGGCGCTGCATGATCGTGCGGACCGGAGCTGCGGTCATGCGCTCGAGCGTGTCGTCGCCGACGGATTTGCTGTCGGCGAGGATCATGGCGACGCCGACCAGGTTCCCCATGGGGGCGCGGACCGGCAGGAAGACGGCGAGCCGCCCGTCCTCGAGAGCGGTCTCGTGGCAGGGAAGCGAGGAATCGGCGCCCAGGGCCTCGAGCGCTTCCATGACCAGCATGTGCTCATCGGGTCCGAGCGCGCCCTCGCTCAGCCACAGCACGTTCGCTTCGTGATCGCACAGCGACACCGACTGCAGGCGGCGGGCGGGCAGTGTGTCGCGCAGCTGCTGGCCCAGCGACTCGACGGTCACCGGTCCCTCGGGCGGCGCAGGTGCAGGCACGGGCACCGGCGCGACCGGCGATTTGGCAGCCGCGCGCGCGGCCCTGAGTTTGTGCAGCAAAGCTTCTTCGTCCCGGTATTGGAGTCGCACACCGAGCGTACGCCGTTCAAGCGCAGCGCTTTCCCTCGCGTGCGAGGGTGGCAGCACGAGGCGCGCGCTGCCGTGATTTCCCTCGCGTTCTGTTCGCAAAAAGGCGACAGCGTGCGCCGCCGCCATTTGTCATATTGAGAGAATCAGCGCGACACGGCTGAAAGTGTGCGCGCGTCGCACTGCGACGGCGGCGCGCGCCGCCGCGGACTTCCCCACCCCTCAGCGCGAGCCGAGGAAATCGCGCTTACCGAGCTCGACGCCGTTGTGGCGCAGGATCGCGTAGGCCGTCGTCACGTGGAAGAACACGTTCGGGATCGCCCAGTGCTGCAGGAACTCGAGTCCCTTGAACTCGAGCGTCTGTCCGCGCGAGGGCACCCTGATCTCGCGCGTCTCCGCTCCCTCGAGCGCCTCCGCCGGAATGCTCTTCAGGTAATCGACGGTGCGCGCGATGCGTGCGTGCAGCTCCTCGAAGCTCGTCTCGGTGTCGGGGAAGCGCGGCGGCTCCTCGCCCCGGAGGCGCGCGACGGAATTCTTGGCGAGATCGCACGCGATCTGCACCTGGCGCGTGAGCGGGAACATGTCGGGCGCGAGCCGCGAGGTGAGCAGTACCGCGGGCTCGAACTTGCGCTGCTCGGCGTACGCGACGCCCTTCTCGAGGAACATCGAGAGATTGCCGAGCGCGCGGGCGAAGACGTCCACCGACATTGCGTGCATCGAGATCTTCATGGGCTCCCTTTGGACTCGTCCCGAGTGTGGGGGTCGCAGATTCTAGCCTCGGGAGGACTGGCGCGCGTGCCTCCCGGGTGAAACAATAGCGCAGGTCCAAAAAGAGATTGAGCCCGCCATGAGCCTGATCTGGACTCCTGCGCAACTGGCAATGCTGGCCAAGGTGGTGGATCTCAACGGCTTCTCGGCCGCGGCGCGCGCGCTCGGGGTGCCGAAGGCGGCCGTGAGCCGCGCGGTGGCGGACCTCGAGAAGACGCTCGGGATGCGCGTGCTCGAGCGCACGACGCGGCGCATCTCCCTCACCTCGGCGGGGCGGCTCGTCTATCCGCACGCACGCCGCGTCGGCGAGGAGTCGGACCTTGCGCGCAGCGCGATCGCGCGGCTCATCACGCCCGAGGGGCGGCCGCTGCGCGTGGTGGCCGATCCGACCTACGGGCGCGTGCTGCTCTCGCCGCTCGTGCCGCGTTTTCTCGAAGCCTTCGCGCACGTGCCGCTCGAAGTCGCGCTCGACGCGCAGCAGCTCGCCGCCGGCAGCTGGGACGTCGCGGTCCGCACGCGCCCGCCCGAGGGCGGCGCACTCGTGCAGCGCCTGCTCGGCGCGCCGCCGGCGCTGCTGTGCGCGACACCCGCCTACCTGCAGCAGCGCGGCGTTCCCGCCCGGCCCGACGACCTGCGCTCGCACGATGTGCTGACTCCCGAGTTGTCGGGTCAGCCGGAGTTTCGCCTCACGCTCACGCGCGGCGCGCAGCGCGCCGAGGTGCCGCTCGTCCCGAAGCTCGCGGTCGACGATCCGGCGGTGCTGCACGCCGCCACCGCCGCCGGGCTCGGCGTGGGGCTGCTGCCCGAGTTCCTCTGCCGCCAGGGGCTCGCGACCGGGCGGCTGAAGGCCGTGCTGCCGGAGTGGACGGTGCCGCCGGCGGATGCGCTCTACGCGCTCTATCCGGCGGCGCTCGAGTCCGACCCGCGGGTGCAGCAGTTCGTCGATTTCCTCGCGGCGAACATCGTTCCGGCGCTCGCCGCCCCCGCCGCCGCCCGCGCCTGAAGACCAAGGTACACTGAAACCCTTTCCGGCTGAGGAAAGCGCCGGCCGACTCGAGCGGCCGGCCGCAGATGACAGAGGGGCCGTCCATGTACCGTGCACCACTTCGGGAAATGCGCTTCGTGCTCGAGGAGCTCCTCGGGGCAGGCACGCTGAGCGCCTGTCCGCACTTCGCGGAATACTCCGATGAGCTCGGGCGCTCGGTGCTCGAAGAGGCCGCGCACTTCGCCGAGGGCGTGCTTGATCCCCTGAACCGCCCGGGCGACACCGAGGGCGCGCGCTGGACCCCCGAGGGCGTGCGCGCGCCGCCGGGTTTCCGCGCCGCCTACGAGCAGTTCGTCGCCGGCGGCTGGCCGGCGCTCGGCGCCGAGCCCGAGTATGGCGGCCAGGCCGTGCCGCGCGTGCTGGTGAGCGCGGTCGGGGAGTTCTGGGGCTCGGCCAATCTCGCCTTCAAGCTCGGCCCCATGCTGACCCATGGCGCGGTGCACGCGCTCGAGCTCACGGGCTCGGCGGCGCAGAAGGCCAGGTACCTGCCGAAGATGGTGAGCGGCGAGTGGAGCGGCACGATGGTGCTCACCGAGCCTCAGGCGGGCTCGGATCTCGGGCAGGTGCGCACGCGCGCCGTGCCGGAGGGCGATCACTACCGCCTTTTCGGCCAGAAGATCTTCATCACCTGGGGCGATCACGACCTCACTCCCAACACCATTCACATGGTGCTGGCGCGCATCGAGGGCGCACCCCCGGGGGTCAAGGGGATCTCGCTCTTCATCGTGCCCAAGGTTCTCGTGAACGCCGATGGCTCGCTCGGCGAGCGCAACGACGTGCGCTGCCTCTCGATCGAGCACAAGCTCGGAATCAACGCGAGCCCGACCTGCGTGCTCGCCTTCGGCGAGCGGGCGGGTGCGGTGGGCTATCTGATCGGCGAGCCCGGCCGGGGGCTCGAGTACATGTTCATCATGATGAACAGCGCGCGGCTCTCGGTCGGGAGCGAAGGCTACGCGGTCGGCGAGCGCGCCTTCCAGCGCGCCGCCGAATGGGCGCGCACGCGCGTGCAGGGCCGCCCGCCCGGCGCCGAGCGCGGCAGCGCGGCGCCGATCATCAATCACCCGGACGTGAAGCGCATGCTTCTCATGATGAAGTCGCAGACCGAGGCCTCGCGCGCCCTCACTCTGTACACCGCCATGCAGTTCGATCTCGCCGCCGCCAGCCCCGACGCCGCGGTGCGCGCCGCGAGCCAGGCGTGCGGCGAGCTGCTGACGCCGATCGTCAAGGGCTGGTGCACCGAGGTCGGCAACGAGGTCGCCGCTATCGGCGTGCAGGTGCACGGCGGCATGGGCTTCATCGAGGAGACGGGTGCCGCGCAGTACGTGCGCGACGTGCGCATCACCACCATCTACGAAGGCACCACCGGGATCCAGGCGAACGATCTGCTCGGCCGCAAGATCGCCCGCGACCGCGGCGCCGCGATGACCGCATTCATCACCGGGATGCAGCGTGAGCTCGAGCCGCTCGCGGCCGCGGAGCCGGCGGTTGAGGCGATCCGGCGCGCGGCGCTCGAGGGCGTGGCGCTCCTCGCGCGCGCCACACAGTCGCTCGGCAAGGCGCTCGCCACGCGGCCGGAGCTCGCGCTCGCCGTGTCGGTGCCGTACCTGAAGCTCTGCGGCTACGTCGCGGGCGGCTGGCTGCTCGCCCGATCCGCCGCGCTCGCCGCGGCTGCCGCGGGCGGCACCGATCGCGAGTTCTATGCGGGCAAGGTCCACACCGCCGGCTTCTACGCCGCGCAGGTCCTGCCGAACGCGGCGGCGCTCGCGCGCGTCGTGGAGAGCGGCGCGGCGAGCGTCGTGGAGACGGACGCGGCGCTCATTTAGAGAAGCGCATGGGCGCCGCGGCGGCGCCCGCAGGAGTTGCGGCCATGAACCGATTCGCGCTGCTCGTCGCCCTGACATTCCTGCCCCTCTCGGAAGCGCCGGCGCAGCCCGGCGGCGACGTCCCCGCCGCGCAGCGGATCCTCGGCACCTGGAAGCTCGTCTCCTACGTCGGCGAGGACGTGGCTTCCGGCACGCGGACCGACGTCATGGGACCGCACCCGTCCGGGTACATCGAGTACGGCAGCGACGGGCGCATGATCGTGATCATCGTGGGGACCGATCGCCGGCAACCGGCCGGACCCGTGGCGACCCCGGTGGAGGCGCAGGCACTGCTCACGAGTCTCCTGGCCTACGCGGGCACCTACACGCTCGACACCGGGGCCCGCACCGTCACCCACCACATCGAGGTGTCGTGGGATCAGACCCGCACGGGCGAATCTCACGTGCGCACCTACCGCTTCGAAGGCGACCGCCTGACGCTCACCACCCGGCCCTCGCGCGATCCTGCGACCGGCAGGCCCTCGGTGCGCACGGTGGTGTGGGAGCGGGTCCGCGCGCCGTGATACTGCGGCGCATTCCCTCGAGCGGCGAGGAGCTGCCGGTCATCGGGCTCGGCACCTCGCAAACCTTCGAGGTCGGTGAGTCCGCGCAGGAGCGCGCGCCGCTCCGGGAGGTGCTCGAGGCGTTCTTCGCCGCAGGCGGCCGCCTGATCGACACCTCGCCCATGTATTCGACGGCGGAGGCGGTCCTCGGGGACCTCCTTACGCCCGCGATGCACGCGCGCGCCTTCCTCGCCACCAAGGTGTGGACGCGCGGGGCGCGCGCCGGCGTCGGGCAGATGACGCACTCCGAGGAGCTGCTGAGAGCCGGGCGGCTCGATCTCATCCAGGTGCACAACCTCCTCGATCTCGACACGCAGCTCGCGACGCTCCGCGAATGGAAGGCGGCCGGGCGAGTGCGCTACGTCGGCGCGACCCACTACACCGTGAGCGCCCAGGCAGATCTCGAGCGCGTCGTGAGCCGCGAGGAGCTCGACTTCGTGCAGCTCAACTACTCGCCGGTCACGCGCGCCGCGGAGCGGCGTCTCCTGCCGCTCGCGGCCGAGCGCGGCGTGGCGGTGCTCGTCAACCGCCCCTTCGAGGACGGCGAGCTCTTCGCGAAGGTGCGCGGCAAGCCCCTGCCGGCGTTCGCGGCGGAGGTGGACGCGGCGAGCTGGGGACAGCTCATCCTCAAGTTCATCGCCTCGCATCCGGCGGTGACCTGCATCATCCCGGCGACCGCGAGCGTCACGCACCTGAACGACAATCTCGCGGGCGGGGTGGGCCGGCTGCCCGATCGGCGCCAGCGCGAAGAGATCGCGGCGGCGCTGCGGTAGCTGGCCGGCGGGAAGCAGCGATGAGACCCCGAGCTCGCGGCGCTTGCCGAATCTCGAGCGGCTGCTGGGGTCGCCGCCTCAGAACCGCAAGCCGATGTTGATCGGCACGAACGCGGTGTTCGAGCCGTAGGGGGCGAAGCGCCGGTAGCGCGCCTCGATGAAGAAGCTCACCGGGTCGCGCATCGCAAACTCGACTCCGAACCCGGCGTTCCACGACCGGGTCCACGGCGTCGTGCCGCTCGCGACCGTGACCGAGTAGGGAAAATACCCGTAGCCGCACGCGAAATAGCCACAGAGGAAAACCGGCGGCGAGTACTGCAGCTGCCTGAAGACCGTGGACTGCCGATACCAGCCGACGCCGCCCAGCAGGTAGAGCTTGGCGCGGCTCGAGCGGTGCGCGAGATCGAGCTGCACGTCGACGTCGCCCCCGTACACGCTCTGGTGTCCGAAGTCGACGTTGGTCCCGAGAGCGTTCGCCTCCTCGTTGAGCGCGTTGAGCGTTTCCGTGAAACGGCTGTAGGTGCCGTCGACGCGCAGGCCGAGCGGCAGCCAGGACGTCGGAAACCACGTGAGCCCGAAGCCGACGTTGCCGCCGTCGTCGAGGGTCGACCTGAGCGATCCTTCGGTCAGGGTATAGCCGGCCTGGATCTGGAAGGCGAACGGGTGGTACTTGAGCCCGAGCGGCGGAGTGTTCGCATACCACGCGGCCGGCGGCGTGGCGAGAGGCGCTGCCGGCGCGACCGGCGGAGCGGGCGGCGCTGCAGCGGGCGCCGGGGCAGGGGCCGCGGACGGACCGATGCGGTAGCCCTTGGCCTCGAGGCACGCGGTCATCGCGTGGCGATACTGCTCGCGGCGCGCGGCGAACTCGACCGCCGGGACCCCCCCGTCCGCGTGCGCCGGATCGAAGCCGCTCTGAGTCTTCGACCAGGCGTCGCACGCATAGCGGTCGCTCCAGAGCTGTTCCTGGCTTTGACCGTTCTTCGGATAGATGGAGACGCCCTGGCCGAACGCGACGGCCGGCGCGGCCGAAGCCGCTGCAGGGGCGGCGGTTGGCGCCTGCCCGGCCGCGGTCGACGCCAGCAGCAGGAGAAGGGCCGCTATCTTCAAGGAATTCCCTGGCATAAGGCTGCTCCTCGCCCGAGCTCGGTTTGTGCTCAGCGCACCGAATATCCCCGTCCGTCGAAGCACGCTGCCTGGGCGCGCTCATAGGAGGCTTTGCGGTCCGCCGCCTGGGCCGCCGGCACGCCGCCGCTGGCGCGCAGCGGATCGAACCCAGTCTGCGCAACCGCGAACTGGTAGCAGTCGTAACGATCGCGTGCCTGCTGATCGGGCGACTGCCCCTTCATCGGAGCCGCGGCCGCCCAGACGCCGGGCTGCGCGCCGGTCGATGCGAGAGCGGTCGGCGCTGCGGCCGTCGCGCTCGCAGCGGCGGGCGGCGTCGGCGGCGCCTGCGCCACGACCGGTGCAGCAGTCGCGACCGGTGCAGCAGTCGCGACCGGCAGCGCCGCTGGTATTGGCGTTGCCGCGGGAATCGGCGTCGTCGTCGGGTTCGAGGCCGGCGGAGATTCCTCCTGCGGATCGTTCACGACTTCGTAGCCGCCGATGTCGGGGCGCGGGCGGTAATAGACCTCGTTCGCGTAGAACAAGGTATCCGCGCCGCTCGGGACGGGCGTCGCGAACCCGGGCAAGGTCTGCACGAGGAGCCCGATGGGCGGCGCGGTCACCATGAACGCGGGGCCCCGCGGCTCGAGCCACACGCCGTCGTGGAAGCGGTACGAAACGCCGGCGTAGTTGATGACGAGTGCGCCGCGCGGGGCGTCGCGCACGACGGAGCCACGGTCCGGATAGACATGATCGTGGCCGTTACGCATATCCCGGTGCGCGTGATAGGGCGCGGGCTGCTCCTCGGCCGCGCCGCCCGGCGGGGGCTGCTGACCGGCAGGAGGCGCGTAGCTCGCGGCGGGCGGATTGGCAGGCTCCGGCTGGTAGCTCGCCGGCGGCCGGGAGTTGGGCGGTGCCTGGTAATTGGGCGGCGCCTGATAGTTGGGTGGCGCCTGATAGTTCGCCGGTGCCTGATAGCCGGGAGGCGGCTGATAGTTCGGGGGCGCCTGATAGCGGGTGGGCGGCGGCTGATAGGGGGGCGGCGGCTGCGCATATCCCTGCGGCGGCGGCGGATAGTAGGCCGGTGATTGCTGTTGCGGCGGCGATTGCGCGGCCGCAGGCGGCTGGTAAGTGCCGCTTGGCGGCGGATAGCTCTGCGGCGTTTGTGGCGGCGGATAGCTCTGCGGCGTTTGCGGCTGCGGATAGCTCTGCGGCGTTTGTGGCGGCGGATAGCTCTGCGGCGTTTGTGGCGGCGGATAGCTCTGCGGCGTTTGCGGCGGCGGATAGCTCTGCGGCGTTTGCGGCGGCGGATAGCTCTGCGGCGTTTGCGGCGGCGGATAGCTCTGCGACTGTTGTGCGAGGCCCACCGCTGCTGCGGCCAGCGGCGCGAGCACCGCAAGTGCCCATGCGAACCTGTGAGTCATGGCATGCCCCTTGCCGTTCCCTGTGCCCGGCGCCGGGGTGCCGTGGGATACCCGCAGCGATGGGCTTCACGCGGTCGTTATGGATGTTGACCACGCGGTGAGGTTTCTCGTTCCTTCGGCTTCGCGCGCTCCCAAGCGTGCGGCCGTTCCCTATGCGAACGCGAGCTTGGTCGCGGCAAGTCGCGGCGCGCGCTCGAGAGGCAATGCTTGCGGTCGAGCTGGTGTGCGTGCCGTCAGCGCCGCCTGTGCCGCGGCCTGCGCGGCACGCGCAGCTTCAGCTGTGGCGGCTCGTTGAGATTCTCGAGGAAGGCGCGGCGCGCCTCGGGCGAGAGCGCACCCCAGTCGACCTTATCGGCGTGTGTGCGGCGCAGCTGCGCATCGCTCACCCGCGCCGCCGCACGGCTCGCGCTCAGGTAGCGCGCCGGCAGGCGGGACGTGGTCCCGCGCGTGAGGAAATCGACCACCGCCGCCGCCACCACCGGGTCGCGCGTGAGATCGCTGTGCGCGACGCGGGCGTATACGCAGGGCGCGCCGCTCAGCGCGGCGCTCGCCGCCGGCACCGAGCCATCGCCGAGGCGCGTGAGGGTGTAGACGAAGTCGTCGTGGCGTCGCGCCACGGCGGTGACGGTCTCCTGGCCGACGCCGACGATCGCGGCGAAGCGCGCGTCGGCCGGGACGAGCAGACTGTGCGTGGCGCGCGCGGCGCTCAGGAGCTCCGCGCGCGGCTGCGGCCCCGAGCGCGGCCACGCCGCCGCATCGAGGAGATCCGCGCGGCCGTTCCAGCCGCCCCTCGGCAGCATGTCGTAGAGGCTCGGGAAGCTGCTGAACACCTCGGTCGCGAGCGCTTCGGCCGACGGCTGCGCGGCGAGGCGGGCCACTTTGCGCACCACCGCGTAGGTGCCGCGCAGTGCCTGCACCGCGGCGCACGAGCCGAGATTCGGCGTGCCGAGCAGCACCACGCGCGCGACGTGCCGCGTGCCCGGGTGGCGGAGCGCGGCGCGGGCGACCAGCCCGCCCATGCTGTGCGCCACGATCGCGATGCGCTCATCGCGCGCCAGGCGCTCGGCGAGCGTGCGCCCGAGCTCGGCAACCCCGAGCCGCCAGTCGTAGTCATGAAACTCGGCGGCGAAGCCGCGCGCGCGCAGCGCGAGCTTGAGGCGCAGGTGCGAGTAGAGCACGGCGCCGAGCGGCACGACCGGCATGCCGCCGCCCACCTTGAGCACCGTGAGCCTTCCCTGCTGAATGTCGAAGGGGTCGAGCCACACGATGTCGTTCGGCAGCGGCGCGGCGCGCTTCAATCCGAGCTGCGAGCCCATGATCCCGGGCACGACGACGACGCGCAACGCGTCGGCGGCGAGCGGCACGCGGTGCGCACGGCGCGCCAGTATCTTCAGCGCCCGGTATTCGCCGGCGCCGAAGTAGGCGCCGAGCTCGGCGGCATGCGCGCCCTCGACGAGCCAATGCTCGATCTGCCGGTCGCTCCAGGCGAAGCGATCGTAGGGAGTGATGCGATCGCGCGGCGAGTCCGCGGAGCTCACTCGGCGCCCAGCGGCCGCACACGTGCGCGCACCTCGACGCGGCCGCCGCCCTCGAGCAGCAGCTCGAGCGGCACCTGCTCGTCGACCGCGAGCGGGTGGGCGAGATCGTGCAGCATCACGTGCAGCCCGCCGGGCTTGAGCTCGACGCTCGCGCCGGGGGCGATGGTGAGCGGCTCGTGCGGACGCATCGTCGAGACTCCGCCGACGAGCTGCGTCTCGTGAATCATCGCGCTCGCGGCCAGCGCCGAGCGCACGCCGGTTACGCGGATCGGCCGTGTGCCGCCGTTGTGCAGCTTCATGTAGGCGGCGGCGACCGCCGCGCCCGGGACGGCGCGCACCCAGGCATCGGCGACGGTGAGTGCGCCCGCGGCTGCGCTCGGCTGCGCGTTGAGCGGCAGCACGGCGAGCGCCGCGAGAGCGGCGCCGAGCACTGGGAGGGAATCCGCGCCGCGCATCCGCGGATTATGCCAGACGGGTCGCGGTGCGACCGACTATGATCGGCGTGCCGCTTCTCATGATGCAACCCGAGCGCTCCGAACTTCCCGCCCTGTTGGCGCTGTTGGCCGGTGCGCTGGCGATCGGCAGCTCGGGTATTTTCGTGAGAATCGCCGAGACCGGTCCGGTCGCCACCGCCTTCTGGCGCGGCGCGCTCGCGCTGCCGCCGCTCGCGCTGTGGGCACTCATCGAGCGCCGCGCGCCGCGCCGCGCCGCGGCGCCCCATCCGCCCGCTCCGCTCCTCGACGCGGGATTTCTCTGGGCCGGGGTGTTTTTCGCGGGCGACATCGCGCTGTGGCACCTGTCGCTGATGCGCACCTCGGTGGCCGCCTCGACGCTCGAGGCCAACACCGCGCCGATCGTCGTCACGGTCCTCGCCTGGGCGCTCTGGGGCGAGCGCCCGCGGCTCGGCTTCCTGCTTGCGACGCTGCTCGCCTTCTTCGGCATGCTTCTCATCGTCAGCCCGAAGCTCGCCGCGGGCGGCCGCGGGCTCGCGGGCGACGCCCTCGCGCTCGGCGCCGCATGGTTCTACGCCGCCTACATCCTCATGGTGGCGCGCCTGCGCGCCCGCCACGGCACGGGCGTCGTCATGTTCGCGAGCACGCTCATCTTCAGCCTGCTGCTGCTGCCGCTGCCGCTCGTGATGGGCGAGAAGCTTCTGCCCGACACCGCGCACGGCTGGCTCGTCCTGATCGGCTGCGCCCTGTCGGCCCAGGCGCTCGGACAGAGCCTGATCGCGTACGCGCTCGCGCACCTTCCCGCCACTCTGGGTTCCGTGGCGCTCTATCTGCAGGTGGTCGCCTCGGCCGGGTACGCCTGGCTGCTGCTCGATGAGCGGCTCACGCCCGTGCAGCTCCTCGGCGGCATCGTCGTGCTCGTCGGCATCGCCCTTGCCCGCGCCTCGAGAGGCGCGCGGCCGCGACGTCAGGCGGCGCCGGCCGCGGCGGCCCCGGGCTGAAGTTGCGCGCGCTGCTTCGGGCGCCGCGCGCATCGCTGCGGTCGAGCGTGGTGCGCCAGAGCGTCTCGCGGCGCCGCCGCGCGCGCGCTCGGCGCGGCGCTCACTGCGCGTGTTCCGCGATCAGCCGCGACACGGCATCGATGGCGGCGCGGCGCGGGCTGGTCCTGCGCCACACCGCGCCGATGCGCCGCACCGGCGCGGGCCGCACGAACGGGCGCACCTGCACGCCGCGCGCATTGCCGTAGGCGCCGCGGCTCGCGAGCTCCGGCAGCAGCGTCACGCCGGCGCCCGCGGCCACCATCTGGCGCAGCGTCTCGAGGCTCGTCGCGCGAAAGTCTTCGGTCTGGCGCGCGCCGGCGGCCCCGCAGACCTCGAGCGCCTGATCGCGCAGGCAATGGCCCTCCTCGAGCAGCAGCAGCGTCTCGCCCTCGAGGTCCGCGGCGCGCAGCGCGGCGCGCGCGGCGAGCGGATGGTGCTCGGGGAGGGCGACGGTGAAGGCTTCGCGGTAGAGCTCGCGCGCCTCGAGCCCGGCGAGCTCCACCGGCAGCGCCAGGATCCCGAGGTCGAGCTCGCCTTCGCGCAGCTTCTCGAGCATCGGCGCCGTCTGGTACTCGTAGAGGCGCAGCTCGAGCCGCGGCAGGCTCTTGCGGATCGCGCGCGTGACGTGCGGCAGCAGATACGGCCCGATGGTCGGCAGCAGCGCGAGGCGCAGCCTGCCGGCCAGGGGGTCGCGTCGGCTGCGCGCCAGCGCCACCACCTCGTCGCTCGCCTCGATGATGCGCCGGGCACGCGCCACGATCTGCTCGCCGGCCTCGGTGAGCGAGACGTTGTTCGGGGCGCGCTCGATGAGCTGTACCCCGAGGCTCTGCTCGAGCTTCTTCAGCTGCGCGGAGAGGGTCGGCTGGCTGACGAAGCAGCGCGCGGCGGCGCGGCCGAAGTGGCGCTGATCGGCCACCGCCACCAGGTAGCGCAGGTCCTTGAGCTTGAGTTCCGCCGCCATGTTGCCCGCCCGGTCCCCTCGATATATAGCGTCTATCGAGATTATAAAATCAATCGATTGGAATTATAAGGCCCCGCCGCGCACGATAGCGGCCACATCCCGCAAGGGCCGTTGATCACCCAAGGAGATCCGAGCATGTCAGGCGTAGGCCAGCGTTTCCCCGAGTTCGCCCTCACCGGCGTCGTGTCGAGCGATGCCAAGACGGCGTTCCGTCCCTTCACCCACGAGAGCTTCCCCGGCAAGTGGCAGGTGGTGTTCTTCTGGCCCAAGGACTTCACCTTCGTGTGCCCGACCGAGATCGCCGCCTTCGGCAGGCTCGAGCGCGAGTTCCGCGCGCGCGACGCGCAGCTGCTCGGCGTCAGCATCGACAGCGAGTATGTGCACCTTGCCTGGCGGCGCGAGAAGGAGGAGCTCAGGGACCTGCCGTTCCCGATGCTCGCGGACCTGAAGCGCGAGCTGTCCGCGGCCCTCGGCATTCTCGACCCGCAGGCCGGCGTCGCCCAGCGCGCCACCTTCATCGTCGACCCGCAGGGCGTGATCCGCTTCGTCTACATCACGGATCTCTCCGTGGGGCGCAGCCCCGAGGAAGTGCTGCGCGTGCTCGATGCGCTGCAGACGGATGAGCTGTGCCCCTGCAACTGGCAGAAGGGCGAACAGACCCTGAAGGCGGCCTGACATGAAGACGCTCGAAGCCATTCGCGAGTCGCTCCCCGCCTACGCCCGCGATCTGCAGCTGAACCTCGGGAGCGTCCTCACGCCCGCCGGGGCGCCGGGCCTCAGCGAGCGGCAGATCTGGGCGGTGGCGCTCGCCAGCGCCCTCGCCTCGCGCAACGCCGCCTTCAGCCGCGACCTGTCCGCGCTCGCCGCCTCGCATCTCGATGCGGCGCACGTCACCGCCGCGCACGCCGCGGCGGCGATCATGGGCATGAACAACGTCTACTACCGTTTCCTGCACCTGGTCGAGGACGGCGAGTACGGGAAGCTGCCGGCGCGGCTGCGCATGAACGTGCTCGGCAACCCGGGGATTCCCAAGGCGGACTTCGAGCTGCTGTCGCTCGCGGTCTCGGCCGTCAACGGCTGTGGGAGCTGCGTCGCCTCGCACGAGCGTCAGGTGCGCTCGCACGGGCTCGAGCGCGAGGCGGTGCAGAGCGCGGTGCGCATCGCCGCCACCGTGCACGCGGTGGCGCGGGTGCTCGAGGTGAGCGGGGGCGAGGCGGCGCTCGCCGGGACGCGCGCGGCCTGAGCCGCCGGGCGTCGCCCCCGGGCGGTGTGCGGGCGCGGCACGGACCGCGGGCGGCGAGCGCCACGGACGGTACGCCCCCCGTGTGTCATGATCGCCCGCCGCAGGAGCCGCCCCGTGCCGAAACTCCGCTCAGCCATCGCTCTTCTGGCCGTTGCGGCAAGTGCCGCTGCGGCCGGGACGCCCGCCGCGCGCACCGTGAGCGACGACAGCGGGCGCACGGTGACGGTGCGCTCTCCGCCGCTGCGTATCGTGAGCCTCTCTCCCGGCGGGACGGAGATGCTGTTCGCGGCGGGCGCGGGCCATGAAGTGGTGGCGACGGTGGAGTACTCGGACGTGCCACCCGAGGCGAAGCGCGTCCCGCGCATTGGCGATGCCGTGTCGATCGATCTCGAGCGGCTGGTGCGCATTCATCCGGACGTGGTCGTGGCCTGGCCCGCGGGCGGCAACCCCGCGCAGCGCGAGAAGATCGCGCGGCTCGCCCTCGCGGTGTACGAGCAGCAGGCGCAGCGCCTCGCCGACCTCGCGCCCTCGATCCGGCGGCTCGGCACGCTCGCCGGCACCGAAGTGGAGGCCGAGGCCGCCGCGCGCGGCATCGAGGCGCGCCTTGCGGCGCTCAGGCGCACCTACGCCGGCGCCGGGGGGGCGGGCCGGCATCCGAGCGTGTTGCTCGAGGTGTGGAACCGTCCCATCTACACCGTCGGCGGCCAGCATCTCATGACGGATGCGCTCGAGCTGTGTGGCGTGCGCAACGTGTTCGCGGAGCTGCCCGAGGCGGGGCCGGTGGTCGACATCGAGGCGGTCATCGCCCGCGACCCGGACATCATCATCGCGGCCGGGCCGCCCGGAGAGAGCGCGGCCTGGCTCGTGGACTGGCAGCGCTTCGCAACGCTGCGCGCCGTGCGCAACCATCGGCTGCTCGCGTTCGAGGATCAGGCCTTGAGCCGCCTGGGTCCGAGCGTCCTCGATGCCACCGAGGCGCTGTGCCGCGATATCGCGCGCCTCAATCCCTGAAGTTGTTGAACTGCAGCGGCCGGTCGAGCTTGGCGCCGCGCAGCAGCGCGATGGCGGCCTGCAGATCGTCGCGCTGCTTGCCGCTCACCCGCAGCTTCTCGCCCTGCAGGCTCGCCTGCACCTTGAGCTTCGAGTCCTTGACGAGGCGTGTGAGGAGCCTGCCGGTGTCGGCGTCGATGCCGTGCCGCAGCAGCACCTCCTGGTGCGCGGCCGAGAGCGTCGTCTGCGCCTCCTTCACCTCGAGGCACTTCAGGTCGATGCCGCGCTTCGAGAGCCGCAGCTTCACGATCTCGAGCATCTGCTTGAGCTGAAAGTCCACCTGCGCGCGGAGCGTCACCGTGAAGTCCTTGAGCTCGAAGCTCGCGCCCGTGTCCTTGAAGTCGAAGCGCTGCGACAGCTCGCGGTTCGCCTGATCGATGGCGTTCGCGACCTCATGCTGGTTGAGCTCGGAGACGGCGTCGAAGGAGGGCATGGTCTTCAGCGTCCCGGACGGCCTCTGGCGGGCTTCTTCGCGGCCCGCGGGGCTCTTGCGGCGGCCGGCGGCGCGCGCCGGGCGCCCCTGCCGGCTGCCTCGAGGCTGCGCCGATGCGCGCGGGTGAGTGCCATGAAGTGCGGCGTCGGACCTACGTCCTCGTAGATGGGATCGCCCTGCTCGTCGGTGGAGATCACGCGCTTGCCGGCGACGTAAGGCATCGCGGCGGCGAGCTCCTTGAGCGCCGCTCCGAGCAGCTCGGTGATCAGCTGTTCGGGGGCCCGCCCCGGGAACATCTCCGCGAGCGCCGCGAGCTGCGCGGCCTCCTCCAGCGGCAGGCGCACGGCGAACGTGCTCGCCGTCCGCGGCGCGGCCGCCGTCGCGCGCCAGCTCTCGAGCAGCTCTTTGAAGCTCACGGGGTTGCTTCCATTGTCGTGGATGGAGGTGGGTCGGCCATGCCGCCTTGCCGGGCGCGCATTCTAGCGAAAGGCGCGCCGGGTCGTCGTCGGCTTGACGCCCCACGCTCCCGCGGGGATACTCCTTCGCAACATGTCGCATCGGCCCGTCGGCACTTCCTGGTGGTGGCGCACTTCATAACGGAGTGGGCTGACGGTTAGCTTTTTCCCCGCGACTTAGAACGATTCAACGGCACCAGAAACCCATCTCCGGATGACCCCGGGATGGGTTTTTTGTTGTCCGCGCGATTCCTGGAGGCCTCGATCCTTGCAGACCGCCTTCGACATCACCGGTGACCTCGACACGCCGGTCTCGGCGTTCATGAAGCTCGGCGCGTTTGCGCCGCGCTTCCTGCTCGAGAGCGTCGAAGGCGGCGAGCGGCTCGGGCGTTACTCCTTCATCGGCTTCGGCGACGGGCTCGAGGTGCGCCTCGATGAGGCGGGCCTCACGGTCGGGGCCGGGCGCCGTCCGCTCCCGGCCGACGGTGCCGCCCTGCTCGCCGGGCTGCGCGCCGCGCTCGCCGCCGCGCCGCACCCGCAGCCCGATATCCCCGGCGTGCCGCTCGCCGGGGGACTGGTCGGCTACGCCGCCTACGACGTGGTGCGCTACTTCGAGCGGCTCCCGGCCCGCGCGCGCACGGACCACGGCGTGCCCGCGCTCCACTACGTCGCGCCGCGCTCGGTGCTGGTATTCGATCACCTGACGCGCGGCATCGCGCTGCTGCACGCGGGAGATGAGGCCGAGCGGCGCGCGCTCAGGCGCGAGGTGGTGCAGGCGCTGCGCGGCGCGCTGCCGAATGGCCGCCGCGCCGGGCGCTACTCGCCCCCCGCCGCCGCTTACACGCGCGACGCCTACATGGCGGGCGTGCGGCGCACGCAGGAATACATCGCCGCGGGCGATGTCTACCAGATGGTGCTCGCGAGCCGCTTCTCCGGCCGTCACGAGCTCGACCCGTTCCAGGCCTACCGCGCGCTGCGGCTCATCAACCCTTCTCCTTATATGTACTACTGCGCGCTCGGCGACGTGGCGGTGGTCGGCTCCTCGCCCGAGGCGCTGGTGAAGCTCTCCGGCCGGCGGGCGCAGCTGCGCCCCATCGCCGGCACGCGCCCGCGTGCCGCCGACGCCGCGGTCGATGCCGCACGGGAGACGGAGCTGCGCGCCGATCCCAAGGAGAACGCCGAGCACGTGATGCTGGTCGATCTGGCGCGCAACGATCTCGGGCGGGTCGCCTGCGCGGGCAGCGTCACGGTCGATCCTTACCGCGCCATCGAGCGCTACAGCCACGTGATGCACATGGTGAGCGGGGTGCACGGTGAGCTCGCCGCCGGGCGCGATGCCTTCGATCTCTTTGCCGCGGCGTTCCCGGCCGGGACGCTCGTCGGGGCGCCGAAGGTGCGGGCCATGCAGATCATCGACGAGCTCGAGCCCGTGCGCCGCGGCCTCTACGGCGGCACGGTCGGCTACTTCGGCGCGCGCGGCGACATGGACCAGGCCATCACCATCCGCACGCTCGTGTTCCGGGGCGATGAGTACAGCTACCAGGCGGGCGCCGGCATCGTCGCCGACAGCGTGCCGAGCAGCGAGCACGAGGAAGTGCTCGCCAAGAGCGCGGCCATGGCGCGGGCGCTCGAGCTCGCGGAGGAGGGGCTGTGACGGGTCCGCGCCTGCTGCTCATCGACAACTACGACTCCTTCACCTACAACCTGGTGCAGGCATTCCTCGTGCTCGGCGCCGAGGTGAGCGTCTACCGCAACGATGCGCTCACCCCGCGCGAGGCACGCGCGCTCGCGCCCACCCACCTGTGCATCTCGCCGGGCCCCGGCACGCCCTACGACGCCGGCGTCTCCATGGACATGATCCGCGCCTTTGCCGGATCGATTCCGGTGCTCGGCGTGTGCCTCGGGCATCAGTCGATCGTCGAGGTGTTCGGCGGCAAGGTGGTGCGCGCCGCGCGCCTCATGCACGGCAAGACCTCGCTGGTGCGCCATGACGGCAGCGCGCTCTACGCGGGCCTCCCGCAGCCCTGCGAGGTCGGGCGCTATCATTCGCTGATCGCCGCTCCCGAGACGCTGCCGGCGGCGCTCGCGGTGAGCGCGCGCACCGATGAGGGCGAGATCATGGGGGTGCGCCATCGCACGCTCGCGGTGGAGGGCGTGCAGTTCCACCCCGAGAGCATCCTGACGCCCGAGGGGCCGAAGCTGCTCGGGAATTTCCTCAGGTTTTCCGCGGACCGGGGGGGAGCGGCCGATGCCGGCGCCGCGTGAGCTGCTGCAGCAGCTGTCCGAACGGCGCGACCTGACGCAGGCGCAGGCCGAGGAGCTGCTCACCCACCTGACCGGCAGCGAGCTCGCGCCCGCCATGGCGGGCGCGCTGCTGGCGGCGCTCTCGACCAAGGGCGTGGTGGCGGACGAGGTGCGCGGCTTCGCCCTCACCATGCGCCGCCTGGCGCGCCGCCCCGACCTCCCGCAGGACCTGCGCGCCATCGACATCGTGGGTACGGGCGGCGACGCCTCCGGGAGCTACAACATCTCGACCGGCACCGCGCTGCTCACCGCCGCCTGCCGGCTGCCGGTCGTGAAGCACGGCAACCGCTCGGTCTCGAGCCGCTGCGGCAGCGCCGACGTGCTCGAGGCGCTCGGTGTTGCGATCCCGGGCGACGGCAGCGCGGCGGCCGCCTGCCTCGCCGCCACCGGTTTCACCTATCTGTTCGCGCCGCACTATCACCCGGCGACGGCGCGGGTCGCGCCGATCCGCGCCGCGCTCGGCGTGCGCACCGTGTTCAACATCCTCGGCCCCCTGGTGAACCCGGCACAGCCGCCGCTCCATCTGATCGGCGCCTACAGCCTCGAGGTCGCGCGGCTCATGGCCGACACGCTCGCCGGGCTTCCCATCGAGCGCGCCTTCGTCGTGCACGGCGCCGGCGGTTGGGATGAGCCGACGCCGATCGGTCCGTTCACGCTGTTCGACGTGCGCCCGCACCAGGTCACGGCCGGCGTGCGCTCGCCGGCCGACTACGGGCTCGCCGATTGCACGCCGGCGGCGCTCGCCGGCGGCGATGCCGCCTGCAACGCGCGCGCCCTCGAGGCGGTGCTGCTCGGGGCCGACCGCGGCGCGCATCGCGACTGTCTGCTGCTCGGCACGGCGCTCGCGCTCGAGGTCGCCGGCGTCGTGGCGGATCCGCGCGAGGGCATCGCCCGGGCCGCGGCGGCGCTCGACGGCGGCGCGGCCGCTGAGCTGCTGGCGGCGCTGCGCGCGCGCCGTCCGGCCGGCCCCGCGGCTTCGGGAGGCGGCGCATGAGCGCCTTCCTCGACGAGATGGCCGCGGGCAGCCGCGAGCGGGTGCGCGCGGCACGCACGCGCCGCTCGCTCGCCGGGCTCGAGTCCGCTGCGCGCGCGACCCCCGCGCCGCCGCCGCTCAGGCTCGATGCGAGCGGCTTCGATCTCATCGCGGAGCTCAAGCTCCGCTCGCCGGCCGCGGGCGAGCTGCGCGGCGCGGGCGAGGACCTCGGGGCGCGCGTCTCCGCTTACGCGCGCGCCGGCGCCGCCGCGGTCTCGGTGCTCACGGAACCCAGCCGTTTCGACGGGTCGCTCGCGCACCTCGGCGCCGCGGCGCAGGTCCTCACCTCCATGGGCGTGCCCGCGATGCGCAAGGACTTCCTCGTCGACCCGTACCAGGTATTCGAGGCGCGCGCGGCAGGCGCCGGCGGGGTGCTGGTGATTCTGCGCATGCTGCCGAGGGAGGACACCCGCTCGCTCATCGACTGCGCGAGTGCGCTCGGCCTCTTCGTGCTGCTCGAGGCCTTCGACGCGCACGACATCGCGCTGATGCACGAGCTCCTCGAGGCGCATCGCGGCGCAAGCCCGCTGCTCGCAGGGCTCAACTGCCGTGACCTCGCCACCCTCGAGGTGGTGCCGGCGCGGCTCCTCGAGCTCGCGCCGCTCCTGCCGGGCACCGTGCCGCGGGTCGCCGAGAGCGGCGTCGGCACGGCGGCCGATGCGCGCGCCGTCGCCGCCGCGGGCTACTCGTTCGCGCTCGTCGGCAGCGCGCTCATGCGCGGCGACGATCCGGCGGCGCTCGCCGCAGCGCTGCTGCGCGCCGGGCGCGCGGCGCGCGCGGCGCGGTAAGGCCGAAGGGTTCAGGCCCCCGATGTGGATCAAGATCTGCGGCATGACCACTCCCGATGCGGTCGCGACCGCGCTCGAGGCCGGCGCGGATGCGATCGGCTTCGTCTTCGCCGCATCGCCCCGGCAGCTGACCCCGGAGGCGGCGGCACGGCTCGCGCGTCCGGCGCGCGGCCGGCTGCGCTGCGTGGCGGTCACCCGCCATCCCGCGCAGCCCGCGCTCGATGAGATGCTGCGCGTGTTCAGGCCCGACGTGCTGCAGACGGACGAGGATGACCTGAGCGCGCTGAGTCTCCCGCCCTCGCTCGAGTTGCTGCCCGTGGTGCGCACCGGGGAGCGGGCGGCGGCGCTGCCGCCGCGCATCCTCTTCGAGGGACCCGCGAGCGGCAGCGGCACGGCGAGCGACTGGGCCGCGGCGCGGCGCCTGGCGCGGCGCACGCAGCTGGTGCTCGCCGGCGGGCTCGACTCCGGCAACCTCGCCGCGGCGCTCGCCGCGGTTCGCCCCTTCGGCGTCGACGTGTCGAGCGGCGTCGAGGCGCGCCCCGGGGTGAAGAGTCCGCTCAAGATCATGCAGTTCGTCGCCGCGGCGCGGGCCGCGGCGGCCACGACAGCGAGTGAGGATCAGACATGAGTGTCGTCGCCCTGCCCGGGACCGAAGGCCTGCTCGAGGCTCTGATCGCCGGGAAGCTTCCCGATGCGCGCGGCCGCTTCGGCCCATTCGGCGGACGCTACGTTCCCGAGACGCTCATCCCGCCGCTCGAGCGCCTCGAGCGCGGGGTGCGCGAGCATCTGCACACGCGCGAGTTTCAGGCGGAGCTCGCCGGGCAGCTCAGCTCCTGGGTCGGCCGCCCCACGGCGCTCACCCACGCAGCGCGCCTCTCCGCGCGCTGGGGCGCGCGGGTGTGGCTCAAGCGCGAGGACCTCGCCCACACGGGCGCCCACAAGATCAACAACGCCATCGGCCAGGCGCTGCTGGCGCGCGCGCTCGGGGCGCGGCGCATCGTCGCGGAGACCGGCGCGGGGCAGCACGGCGTGGCGAGCGCCGCGGCCTGCGCGCGCTTGGGCCTCCCCTGCACCGTGTATATGGGCGCCGTCGACATGGAGCGCCAGGCGCCGAACGTCGGCCGCATGCGCCTTCTCGGCGCGACCGTCGTGCCGGTCACGAGCGGCGACCGCACGCTGCGCGCGGCGATCGATGAGGCGCTGCGCGACTGGGTGTCGGATCCGCTCGGAACGTACTACCTCCTCGGCTCGGTGGTGGGACCCCATCCCTATCCCTACCTGGTGCGCGAGCTCCAGGCGGTGATCGGGCGCGAGGCGCGCGCGCAGATGCTGGCGGCCGCCGGACGGCTGCCCGATGCGGTGATCGCGTGCGTCGGCGGCGGCTCGAACTCGATCGGCGCCTTCCATGCATTCCTCGCGGATGCCGCCGTCGAGATCGTCGGCGTCGAGGCCGGCGGACGCGGCGCCGGGCTCGGCGACAACGCGGCCACGGTCGCCCACGGGCGGCCCGGGGTGCTGCACGGCACCTATTCGATGCTGCTGCAGGATGCCGACGGCCAGATCCAGGAGACGCACTCGGTCTCCGCGGGGCTCGACTACCCGGGCGTCGGGCCCGAGCACGCGCTCCTCGCCGCCCTCGGCCGGGTGCGCTATGAGACGGCGAGCGACGCGGAGTCGCTCGCCGGGGTGCGGACGCTGAGTGAGTGCGAAGGAATCCTGCCGGCGATCGAGAGCGCGCACGCGCTCGCCGCTGCCGAGCGCTGGGCGCGGGCGCACCCGGGCGGCACGGTCCTCGTGTGCCTCTCCGGGCGCGGCGACAAGGACATGCCGACCCTGCAGCGCACGCTGCTCGCCGCGCCGGCGCCATGAAAGCCCACGAGCGCATCACGAGCGCCATCCGCAGCGCCGCCGCGGGGGGCGAGCCGGCGCTCGTCGCCTATCTCACCGCCGGCTTCCCGAAGCGCGCGGACTTTGCGGCCCACCTCGTGCGCCTGGCCGCCGCGGCCGACGTGGTCGAGATCGGCGTGCCGTTCACCGATCCGATGGCCGACGGCGTCACCATTCAGCGGGCGAGCCTCGCGGCGCTCGCGCAGGGGGTGACGCTCAGGTGGATCCTGGCCGAGGTGGCGCGGCTCGATAGTCTGCGCACCCCGCTCCTCCTCATGAGCTATCTCAACCCGCTGCTGGCCTTTGGCGTGCGCGAGCTCGCCGAGGGCGCGGCGCGCGCCGGCATCTGCGGCTTCATCGTGCCGGACCTGCCGCTCGATGAGTCGAACGAGCTGCAGGCGGCGCTCGCGGCCGAGGGAATCGCGCTCGTGCAGATGGTCACGCCGGTCACGGAGCCGCAGCGCCTCGCGGCCTTGTGTGCGGGCAGCCAGGGGTTCGTGTATGCGGTCACCATGACCGGTACGACCGGACGCAACGTCGCGGTGCCCGATGAAGTGATCGCCTACCTCGAGCGCGTGCGCGCGAGCTCCCCGCTCCCGGTGTGCGCCGGCTTCGGCATCCGCAGCCGCGCCCAGGTCGAGCGGCTGCGCGGCCACGTGGACGGGGTCGTGGTCGGCTCGGCGCTGGTCGAGGTGCTCGAGCGCGGGGAGGACCCGGCCCGCTGGCTGCGCGAGTTGCGCGGGCGATAACGCGCGGTCATTCTGCAGGTGCGGGATGAAGACCCTGAAGATAGCGTCGCGTTTCTGCGGGCCGCCGGCCTCGGCGAACGGCGGCTACTTTGCCGGCCTGGTGGCGGGTTGCGCCGCGCGCACCGTGACCGTGCGCCTCATCCGGCCGCCGCCGCTCGATACCGAGCTCACCGTCGAGGAGCTGCCGGACGGGACGCTGCGCGTGCTGAGCGGCGCCGAGGCGATCGGCGAGGCGCGGCCGGCGGTGCTCACGCTCGCCGCGCCGCCGGCGCCGGACTACCTCGAGGCGGTGGAAGCCTCGCGCCATTACGCGGGCTTTCGCTATCACCGCTTTCCGACCTGCTTCGTCTGCGGCACGCAGCGCGTGCGCGGCGACGGCATGCGGGTGTTCGCCGGCCCGCTCCCGGAGCGCGGCCTGGTCGCGGCCCCCTGGGTCCCCGACGCCTCGCTCGACAGCGGCGATGGCAAGGTGCATGCCGAGTTCATGTCGGCGGCGCTCGACTGCCCCGGCTACTACGCCGTCGCCCCCGACGACCGCATGATGCTGCTCGCGGAAGTCACCGCGCACGTCGACCGGCGGGTGCACGTCGGGGAGTCCTGCACGGTGGTCGGCTGGCAGATCGGCGCGAGCGGGCGCAAGCACGAGGCCGGGACGGCGCTCTTCGACGGCAAGGGGGAGCTGTGCGGCCGGGCGCGGGCGCTGTGGATCGAGCCGCGCGACACGCCGCCGCCGCTCGCCTAGGCGGCCGGGCTGATCCGCGCTGGCGCCGCGGCCGCGGTGCGCCCGCTCAGCCGCGCACCAGGCGCATCATCTCCTCGCTGTAGCGCGCGCCGGCGGCGGCGCTCGCCGGAAACACCGCAGCGAGCGCGGCGAGGTCGCCCGCGCTCAGCCTCACCTCGAGGGCACCCAGGTTCTCATCGAGATTGCGCGCGCGGCGCGTGCCCGGGATCGGCACGATGTACGGACCCTGCGCCAGCACCCAGGCGAGCGCCAGCTGCGCCGGCGTGCAGCCCTTATCGGCGGCGAGCTCCTTCACCTTGTCGACCAGCGCCAGGTTGCGGCGGAAATTCTCGCCCTGGAAGCGCGGATTGCTGCGGCGGTAGTCGTCGGCGGCGAAGTCGTCCGGGCTCTTCAGCGCCCCGGTGAGAAACCCCCGTCCGAGGGGGCAATAGGGCACGAGCCCCACACCGAGCCGGCGGCAGGCCTCGAGCACGCCCTCCTCGGGGTCGCGCGTCCACAGCGAGTACTCGCTCTGCAGCGCCGTGATGCGGTGCACGCGCTGGGCGCGCTCGAGCGTCTGCGGCGAGACTTCCGAGAGCCCGAGGTAGCGCACCTTGCCGCCGCGCACCAGCTCCGCCATGGCCCCGACCGTGTCCTCGATGGGCACGTTGCGGTCCACGCGGTGCAGGTAGTAGAGATCGATATGCGTGACCCTGAGGCGCTTCAGGCTCGCCTCGCACGCCGCGCGCACGTAGGCGGGGCTGCCGTCGATCACGCGCTCGGCGGGATTGGCGGCGTCGCGCACGAAGCCGAACTTGGTCGCGAGGAACACCCGCGAGCGCTCAGAGGCGAAGGCGCGCCCGAGCAGCTCCTCGTTGGTGTGGGGACCGTAGGCGTCGGCGGTGTCGAAGAAAGTCACTCCGCGCTCGAGCGCGTGGTGCAGCGTCGCGATCGACTCCGCGTCCGAGTGCGCGCCGTAGAACTCGCTCATCCCCATGCAGCCGAGGCCGAGTGCCGAGACGATGGGGCCGTTGGGGCCGAGGGTGCGCGTCTGCATGAGCGTGCTCCGGGAGGCGGCGGTACGGGAATTGTCCGCCGCCGCCCGGGCGCTGCGAATCCGCAATAAGGGGGAGGCCCGCAGCGCGAACCAGGCCGCCTCGCGGTGCAGCGCCGCTCAGGTCGAGCCTGCCGGCATCATGTGCGCGCCGCGCCACCCGCCGTACCTGTAATAAAGCACCGCGAGCAGCGCCGACAGGGCCGAGGAGATCGGAAAGCTCCACCATACGGCGTCCACCTGGTAGCGATCGAGGAGAGCTTCCGCGAGCGGGAAGCGCACCCCGAGCAGTGTGATGGAGAGGATGACGAGCGGCGCCATCACGGCGCCGGTCGCGCGCACCACGCCGAAGAGCGCGACCGCCACGCCGAAGAACACGAACGACGGCGTGACCACGTGGTTCAGGTGCGAGGCGATCGCGCGCGCGGCGGAGCCGGCCGGCAGGAACAGGGCGAAGAGCTGCTGGTCGAGCGCCTCCATGGCGAGCGCGATGGCCCCGCACAGCACCACGTTGTAGAGGACCCCGACGCGCGCAATGTGCGTGACCCGATCCCACTTGGCGGCGCCGACGTTCTGCGCCGTCATGGCCGACATCGCCATGGCGACTGCGAACGCCGGCATCTGGATGTAGTTCCACAGCTGCAGCGCGGCGCCGAACGATGCCGTGGTGTCGACGCCGAAGCGGTTGACGAGGGTGATCATGAGGACGCCCGAGAGCGACAGCACCAGCATCTGCGCGCTCATCGGCAGGCCCTTTTTCACCAGCGTCGCGACCACCGACCAGTCGACCTTGAGCAGCGCCAGCTCGTTCTTGTGCAGCACCAGCAGGTGGCGCCGCCGGTAGAGGTGGCGGATGAGCGCGGTGAGGCTCACCGCCTGGGCGACGAAGGTGGCGAGCGCCGAGCCTGCGATCCCGAGGCGCGGGACGGGTCCGATGCCGAAGATGAACACCGGATTGAGCGCGATGTCGAGGCCGACCGACAGCAGCATGAAGTAGAAGGGCGTCTTCGAGTCGCCGGCGCCGCGCAGCATCGCGCCGACGTAGGCGTACAGGTAGAGAAAGGGCAGCGCCAGGAAGATCACGCGCATGTAGGCCACCGCGAGGTCGAGCGAGGCGGGCGGGGTGCTCATGGCGATGAGCAGCGGCCGGCACAGCACCAGGCCCGCGGCCGCCATCGCCACCGAGATGCCCGTGAAGAAGGTGGCGCTGGTGCCGACCACCCGCTTGGTCTCGGGGACGTTGTTGGCGCCGATGCACTGGCCGACCAGGATCGTGGCCGCGAGCGCCACGCCGAAGGCCGCGCCGATCAGGAGGAACATCACCGTGTTGGCGTTGGAGGTCGCGGTGAGCGCCGCCTCGCCGAGAAAGCGGCCCACCCAGACGGAGTTCACCGAGCCGTTGAGGGATTGCAGTACGTTGGCGTACAGGATCGGCAGCGCAAACCTGAACAGCGTGACGGGGATCGACCCCTCGGTGAGCGCGCGCTGCACCTCAGCGCCCGAAGCCGGCCAGTGCGGCCGCGGCGCCCGCGGCGATGAGCGCCCAGCCGGCCCCCGCGTGGCCGCCTGCGGCCGCGAGCCACACGAGCCCGCCGAGCAGCAGCGCCGCGCCGACCGTCACCAGGTCGCGCCGCCGCCCCCGGGCACGGAGCTCCTCGCGCAGCTGCGCGAGGTCGGCGCCCGGGGCCGCGCCCGGCGGAGCCTCAGTGCCGCGGCGCAGCTGCGCCGCGAGCAGCGCCGGCAGCCCGCGCAGCGCCTCGAGAATCTCCGGCGCGCGGGAGCGGACGCTGCGCCACAGGGCGCCGAGACTCACGCGCTCGCGCATCCACTCGCGCAGGATCGGGCTCGCGGTGCTCCAGATATCGAGCTCGGGGTAGAGCTCCCTTCCGAGGCCCTCGACGTTGAGCAGCGTCTTCTGCAGCAGGAGCAGCTGCGGCTGGATCTGCATGTCGAAGCGCCGCGAGATCTCGAAGAGGCGCAGCAGGATGCGCCCGAAGGAGATGTCCTTCAGCGGCCGGTCGAAGATCGGCTCGAGCACGGTGCGCACCGCCGACTCCATCTCGTCGATGCGGGCGCCGGAGGGGACCCAGCCCGATTCGAGGTGCAGCTGCGCGACGCGGCGGTAGTCGCGGTCGAACACCGCAAGAAAGTTCTCCGCGAGGTAGTGCTGGTCGCGCGGGTCGAGCGTGCCGACGATGCCGAAGTCGACCGCGGCGTAGCGCGGCCGCCGCGGGTCGTCGATGATGACGAAGATGTTCCCCGGATGCATGTCGGCGTGGAAGAAATTGTGGCGGAACACCTGGGTGAAGAAGATGCGCACGCCGTTCTCGGCGAGGCGCGGGATGTTGGTACCGGCGGCCTTCAGGGCCGCCAGGTCGCTGATCGGCACGCCGTGGATGCGCTCCATCACCATGACGTCGGTGCGGCACCAGTCCCAGTGGACCTCGGGAACGTAGAGCAGCTCGGAGCCCGCGAAGTTGCGCTTCAGCTGCGAGGCGTTGGCGGCCTCGCGCATGAGATCCAGCTCGTCGAGGATGGTCTTCTGGTACTCGTCCACCAGCTCGCGGGGCCGCAGGCGCCGTCCCTCGCGCCAGTAGCGCTGCGTCAGATCGGCGAGCGCGTGCAGCACCTCGAGATCGCGCTCGATGACGGCGCGCATCCCCGGGCGCAGCACCTTGACTACGACCTCCTTGCCGTCCGGCAGCCTGGCTGAGTGCACCTGGGCGATCGAGGCGGCGGCGAGCGGCGTCTCGTCGAACGAGGCGAACATCTCGGTGACCGGGCGGCCGTAGCTCGCCTCGATGAGCTGCCGCGCTACGGCGCCGTCGAAGGGCGGCACGCGGTCCTGCAATCTCGCGAGCTCGTCGGCGATGTCCGGCGGCAGGAGGTCGCGGCGCGTCGAGACCGCCTGCCCGAACTTTACGAAGATCGGCCCGAGCTCCTCGAGCGCGAGCCGCAGCCGCTCGCCGCGCGCTCCGCCGCGGCGCCGCCCGAGCCACACGGTGGGCGACAGCACGAGCAGGAAGCGCAGCGGCCTATATAGATGAGTGGCGCGGACGAAGTCGTCGAGGCGGTGCCTGAGCAGCACCCGCTGGATCTCCAGCAGCCGCAGCAGCACCCGCGGCTTCACGGCGCGCGCGACCGGCGCGTGGCCGTGGTGCGCCGCTGCGAGAGCAGCTCGATGCGCGCGGCGAGGCGGTCGAGGTCCTCGCGCAGCGCATCGACGCCCTTGAGGAACTGCTCGCCCTCGTGGCGCGGCACGAGGTCGGCGCGCTCGTGGGCGAGGAAATCGGCGCTGCTGCGCCAGGCGGTGTCGGCGGCCCGCCGGCCCCAGGCGGCGGCACGGCGTGCCGCGCGTGCCAGCTGGTGTGCCGGCACGTCGCCGAGCACGAGCGAGAGCTCCTCTTCGGGATCGGGCCGCAGCAGCGTCAGGAGCTCCTGGAATTTCGCGGCGATCTCCCCGTCGCCGGACATCGCGGCGTCGCCGCGCTGCACGGCGGCCTGGGCACCCTCGCCGGCGAGCGCGACGAGCCCGAGGGGGCCGACGGCGAGCTCGGCGTCCGCCGCCGCCGCGCCGCCGCCCGTCACGGTGAGCAGCGAGCCGTTCGATTCGAGGCGCAGCCTCCCCAAGCCCCGTACCTCGAGGGCGAGGCTGCGGCCCGCGAGCTCGGCGATGAGCCGCCGCGCGCGCACCGAGCGCGGCAGGCCGCGGTTCAGGAGATTGCCGATGGTCTCGCTCAGCACTTGTAGCCGCGATGCACGGCGACGATGCCGCCGGAGAGGTTGTGGTAGCGGCAGCCCTCGAGGCCGGCCGCGCGCATCATCGCGAGCAGCCTCTCCTGGTCGGGATGCATGCGGATCGATTCGGCGAGGTAGCGGTAGCTCGCCTCGTCGCCCGCCACGTAGCGCCCGAGCAGCGGCAGCACGCGGAAGGAGTACGCGTCGTAGAGGCTCTTGAGGGCGGGCAGCTGCGGCTGCGAGAACTCGAGCACCAGCAGCTGGCCGCCGGGCCTGAGCGTGCGGCGCATGGAGGCGAGCGCGGCCGCCTTGTCGGTGACGTTGCGCAGCCCGAAGCCGATGGTGACGCAGTCGAAGCTGCCGTCCGCAAACGGCAGCCGCTCGGCGTCGGCCTGCACGCAGGCGACGTTGGCGGCGATTCCCGCATCGATCAGCCGGTCGCGCCCGCGCTCGAGCATGGCGGCGTTGATGTCGGCGAGCACGACGAGACCGCGCTCGCCCACCTGCCGTGCCAGCCCCGCCGCCAGATCCCCGGTGCCGCCCGCCACGTCGAGCGCGCGCTGCCCGGGACGCAGGTTCGCGAGCGCCAGCGTGAAGCGCTTCCAGATGCGGTGGGTGCCGGCCGACATCAGGTCGTTCATGAGGTCGTAGCGGTCCGCGACCGAGTCGAACACGCCGCGCACGCGCCGCGCCTTGTCCTCGAGCGGCACGCGCTGAAAGCCGAAGTCAGTGGAGCGCTCGTCGGCCATGGTATGCGCGGGCGTGAGTGATGAGACGCATTCTAGTCGATCGGACTTGACACTTCGCTTTGCACGGCTTGCATCTTGCGCGCGCCGATGCGCTAGAATCGCGCCCGTTCAGGGGGGTCTTGCAAAACGGCGGGCCGGACAGCGATGTCCGGCCCGTCTCGTTTTCCAAGGAGGCCGCGCGCGGGGCGCGCCTAAGCTTGCGCGCGCGAGCGCCGCTCCTGGTAGCGCGCCCACTTCGCCTCGCGCTCGCGCCCGAGCTCGTGCAGGTACTTCCACGTGTAGAGCCCGGTGTCATGCCCGTCGTCGAAGACGAGCTTCACGGCGTACTGTCCCACCGGCTCGACCGCCGTGACACGCACGTTCTCCTTGCCGAGCACCAGCACCTCCTGCCCCGGGCCGTGGCCCTTTACCTCCGCGGACGGGGAGTGCACGCGCAGGTACTCGAACGGCAGCTCGAAGCGGCTGCCGTCGGCGAAGCTCACCTCGAGCACGCGCGTGGCGCGGCGCAGTCGCAGCTCGGTGGCGATCGGATCCTGCATGGGCTTCGGGAGTATAGGCAGTCGCGCCCGTCGGGGGAGTGAATTGCTGCGATGCAGCATTGTAACGGGCCGGGCCAGTTTGCACTGCGGTACTTGCGATCGGGTGCGCATTACGTGTGCGTTAACAACGGTCACAAGCCGCGGCGCGCCTCTATACTTCTCCTCCCTCGAGGGCGCATAGGGCTCGAATGGAACCGACCGATACCTCCCATCCCGATTACTTCCATCGAGTCGTGGATTGCCAGTGGGCCTGCCCGGCCCACACCGATGTTCCCGAGTACATCCGCCTCATCGCCCAGGGCCGCTTCACCGACGCCTACATGGTGAACCGGCACTCGAACGTGTTCCCGGGGATCCTCGGGCGCGTGTGCGACAGGCCCTGCGAGCCCGCCTGCCGCCGCGGCCGCATCGAGCAGAAGCCGGTGGCCATCTGCCGGCTGAAGCGGGTCGCCGCCGACCACCGCGACGACATCGCCTCGCGGCTGCCGGCGATCCCGAAGGTGAAGAACGGCAGGCGCATCGCCTGCATCGGTGCCGGCTGCGCCTCGCTCACCGTCGCCAACGATCTGATGCCGCTCGGCTACGAGGTGACCGTCTTCGAGCAGTACGGCGAGCCCGGCGGGCTCATGCGCACCAACATTCCCTCGTTCCGCCTGCCGGCGGCGGTGCTGAACGAGGAGATCGCGATGATCACCGGCATGGGCGTGGACCTGAGGCTCAATACGCCGGTGAAAAGCCTGCGGGCGCTGGTCACGAGCGGCGGCTTCGATGCGGTGTTCGTCGGCTCGGGCGCCCCGAAGGGCAAGGAGCTGAAGCTCCCCGGCCGCGAGGCGGCCGCCGCCAACGTCCACATCGGCATCGCCTGGCTCGAGTCGGTCGCTTTCGGCCACATCGAGAAGATCGGCAGGCGGGTGCTCATCATCGGCGTGGGCAACACCGCCATGGACTGCTGCCGCACGAGCCTCAGGCTCGGCGCCGAGAGCGTCAAGGTCATGGCGCGCAAGCCGCGCGGCTTCTTCAAGGCCTCCGCCTGGGAGCTCGAGGACGCCGAGGAGGAGAGCGTCGCGATCGTCGTCAACCGCTCGCCCAGGGCCTTCGTTCTCGAAGCGGGGAAGCTCAGCGGCATGCTGTTCGACAGGATGGAGTACGACCTCGACCCCGCGGGCCGCATCGTTGCCGAGCGCGCCGTCGGCGAGGAATTCCTGCCCGCCGACGACGTGATCCTCGCCATCGGCCAGGAGAACGCCTTCCCCTGGATCGAGCGCGACCTCGGCATCGAGTTCGACAAGTGGGACGTGCCCGTCATCGACAAGGTGACCTTCCAGTCGACGCGGCCGGGCGTGTTCTTCGGCGGCGACGCAGCCTTCGGACCGAAGAACATCATCTGGGCGGTCGAGCACGGCCACCAGGCCGCGATCTCCATTCACCGCCACTGCCAGGGCGAGCCGATAGCGGAGCGCCTGACCCCCGGCATCAGCCTGCAGAGCCGCAAGATGGGCATGCACGAGTGGTCGTACTCGAACGACTACACGCCGGTCGAGCGGCGCCTCATGCCGCACGTCTCGATCAAGGAGCGCTTCAAGAAGCTCGACATCGAGGTCGAGCTCGGCTTCAGCGCCGAGCAGGTCGAGCAGGAGGTGCAGCGCTGCCTCAACTGCGACGTGCAGACGGTGTTCACGGCGAAGCTGTGCATCGAGTGCGATGCCTGCCTCGACATCTGCCCGGTCGACTGCCTCACCATCACCCACAACGGCACCGAGGCGGAGCTGCGCGGACGCCTCAAGGCGCCGGCGAAGAACCTGGCGCAGCCGCTGTACGTCTCGGCGGCGCTCCCACAGACCGCCCGGGTGATGGTCAAGGACGAGGACCTGTGCGTGCACTGCGGGCTGTGCGCCGAGCGCTGCCCGACGGCCGCCTGGGACATGCAGAAATCCGAGCTCACCTGGCCGCAGGCGGCGGATCAGCCGCAGCCCCTGCCGGCCCCGGCGGCCAAGAAGATCGCCTGAACCTTCCGACCCGATCGTCAGCCTAAGCTGCCAGCAGCCTGCGAAGCGAAGCCATGTCCCCCACAGCCACGCGCGTCAACGATTTCACCATCAAGATCGCCACGGTGAACGGCACCGGCTCGGCGAGCGCCAACACGCTGCTCATGAAGTCGATCTTCAGGAGCGGCATCCCGGTGATGGGCAAGAACTACTTTCCCTCGAACATCCAGGGCCTGCCCACCTGGTACGAGATCCGCGTGACCCGCGACGGCTATGTCGCCCGCTCCGGCCGCGTCGATCTCATGGTGGCGATGAACGCCGAGACCTACTCGCGCGACGTGCGCGAGGTAGCCCCCGGCGGCTACCTGCTCTACGACTCCACCTGGCCGCGGCCGGCGCTGCTCAAGCGCGACGACATCACGGTGCTCGGCGTGCCGCTCGCCAGGCTCTGCAACGAGAGCTTCAACGGCGTGCGCACCCGCATCCTGATGAAGAACATCTGCTACGCGGGCGTGCTGGCGGCGCTGCTCGATCTCGACGTCGAGCGCATCCGCGAGCTGCTCGCCGAGACCTATGCGAAGAAGCCGCAGCTCGTCGAGAGCAACATGAAGGCGATCCAGCTCGGCTACGACTACGCGCGCGCGCATTTCTCCTGCCCGCTGCCGCTCAAGGTCGAGAAGATGGACGCGACCGCGGGCCACATCATGATCGACGGCAACACCGCCGCCGCGCTCGGCTGCCTGTTCGCCGGCGCAACGGTTGCCGCCTGGTACCCCATCACGCCGTCCACCTCGCTCATGGACGCGTTCAAGATGTTCGCCGACCGCACGCGCGTCGATAAGGACACGGGCGCCAGGAATTTCGCCTTCATCCAGGCGGAGGACGAGCTCGCCGCCGTCGGCATGGCGATCGGCGCCATGTGGAACGGCGCGCGCGCCTTCACCGCGACCTCGGGTCCCGGCATCTCGCTCATGAACGAGTTCCTCGGGCTCGCCTACTACGCCGAGGTGCCGACGGTGATCTTCGACATCCAGCGCGTCGGCCCCTCGACCGGCATGCCGACACGCACCCAGCAGGGCGATCTCATGCTCGCCGCCTACGCCTCGCATGGCGATACCCGGCACGTGTGCCTCTACCCCGCCAACCCCGAGGAGTGCTTCTACATGGCGGCGCAGGCCTTCGACCTCGCCGAGCGGCTGCAGACCCCGGTGCTGGTGCTTTCGGATCTCGACATCGGCATGAACGACTGGATGTGCCGCGACCTGAGGTGGGACGACGGCTACCGTCCCGACCGCGGCAAGGTGCTCGGCAAGGAGGAAGTGCGGAAGCTCAAGAAGTTCTACCGCTTCCTCGACGTGGACGACGACGGCATCCCCTACCGCACGCTCCCGGGCGTCGATCCCAAGGCGGCGTATTTCACCCGTGGCTCGGGACATACCCAGTACGGCGCCTACACGGAGGACTCCGCCGACTACCAGGTCGTGCTCGACCGGCTGCTGCGCAAGTGGGCGACGGCCAAGCGCCTGGTGCCGCGCGCGCTGATCGATGCCACCTCGGACTCGAAGATCGGCATGGTCTCCCTCGGCAGCTGCGACGGCGCGATCCGCGAGGCGCGCGACGTGCTCGGCTCCCGCGGCGTCGCCGTCGACTACATGCGCGTGCGCTCCTTCCCGTTCACCGAGGACGTCGAGCGGTTCCTCGCGGCGCACGAGCTGCTGTTCGTCATCGAGCAGAACCGCGACGCGCAGCTGCGCTCGCTGCTGACGCTCGAGACCGCCGTCGACAAGGGCAAGCTCCGCTCGCTGCTGCACTACTCGGGGCTCCCGATCTCCTCGGCGTTCATCGTCGAGGGGGTGCTCGCGGAGCTGCAGCACGAGCGCACGGCGGCGCGGCCCAGGGATGCCGCCCATGGTTGAGCACGGCCGCGCATCGCCCGCGCACGGAGCCCTGTCATGACCTTCATCGCCAAGCCCAAAGTCGCCCATCCCTCGCTGCCGCGCAACGCGCTCGGGCTCACGCGCCGCGACTACGAAGGGGCGCTCTCGACGCTGTGCGCCGGCTGCGGCCACGACTCGATCACCGCGGCCATCGTCGAGGCGACCTGGGGGCTGTCGCTCGAGCCGCAGAACGTGGTGAAGCTCTCCGGCATCGGCTGCTCGTCCAAGACCACCGCCTACTTCGTCTCCGGCGGCCACGGCTTCAACTCCGTGCACGGGCGCATGCCGTCCATCGCCATGGGCGCGAACGCCGCCAACCGCAACCTCACCTACATCGGCGTCTCCGGCGACGGCGACACGCTCTCGATCGGCCTCGGGCAGTTCTGCCACGCGATCCGCCGCAATCTCGACATGCTGTACATCATCGAGAACAACGGCGTGTACGGCCTCACCAAGGGGCAGTTCTCGGCCTCGGCCGATGTCGGCACCAAGGCCAAGCGGGGCGAGACCAACCTCCAGCCCCCCATCGACCCGGTGCTGCTCGCGATGACGCTCGGGGCATCCTTCGTGGCGCGCAGCTTCTCCGGCGACAAGCAGCAGCTCGTGCCGCTCATCCAGGCGGGCCTGAGCCACCGGGGCTTTGCGCTCATCGACGTGCTCTCGCCCTG
>DASYYF010000076.1:0-101272 GCA_035934055.1 Steroidobacteraceae bacterium
GTGCGAGGTGTACGTGCTGACGAAGGAGGAGGGCGGGCGGCACACGCCGTTCTTCAAGGGCTACCGGCCGCAGTTTTACTTCCGCACGACGGATGTGACCGGGACCATCGAGCTGCCCTCGGGGGTGGAGATGGTGATGCCCGGGGACAACATCAAGATGACGATCGAGCTGATCAGCCCGATTGCGATGGACCAGGGGCTGCGCTTTGCGATCCGCGAGGGCGGCAAGACCGTCGGCGCGGGAGTCGTGGCGAAGATCCTTAAGTAAGAGGCACGAGCGATGGCGAACCAGAACATTCGGATTCGTTTGAAGGCGTTTGACCATCGCCTGATCGACAGCTCCGCCAGGGAGATCGTCGAGACGGCCAAGCGCACCGGCGCGACCGTCAAGGGCCCGGTGCCGCTGCCGACCAAGATGGAGCGCTTCACGGTGCTCATCTCCCCGCACGCCGACAAGGACGCACGCGACCAGTTCGAGCTGCGCACCCACAAGCGCCTCATGGACATCATGAACCCCACCGACAAGACGGTGGATGCGCTCATGAAGCTCGAGCTGCCGGCGGGCGTGGACGTCCAGATCAAGCTGAACTGAGCGCCGCGCGCGCGTCGCCGCCGACCGTCCGGAGCGTGATAGGTCCCCGCCGCAATAGTCGGGCAGTGCCTGACTATTGCGAAGTGAAGCATCACCCGCGCCCCTCCCGACCAAACCGCAGCCGCCATCCGCGAGTCACAGGCACGACCTCGGACTTTGCCGGTGGAACAGTCGCTTCCCGGCACGCCATTTGCGACCATAACGGCTGCCCATGGCAGCCGTTCCCGCCGTATCCGACGCCGATAGCGCCGCAATAGCGGAGCTGCAGCAGCGCTTCAATGCGCACCGGCAGGCCTTTCTGCGCCATCCCTTCCCGGAAGCGCGCGAGCGCCGCGCGCATCTGTACGCGCTCGCGCAGGCGCTGCTCGACAACCGCGAGCGCATGCGCGCGGCGCTGCGCGCCGACTTCGCTGTGCACCCGGATGCCACGGCCGATCTCGTCGACGTCGGCGGACCCCTGAGCCGCGCGCTGTCGGCGGCGCGGCACGTCGGGCGCTGGATGCGCCCGGAGCGGCGCCGCGTGGAGCGGCTGTCCTTCGGCACCAGCAGGGCCTACGTCGCCTGGCAGCCCAAGGGCGTCACCGGCATCGTCGTGCCGTGGAATTTCCCCTTCGACCTGTCGCTCGGGCCGCTCGCCGACATGCTGGCCGCGGGCAACCGCGTCATCATCAAGATGTCCGAGTACACCCCGGCCTGCGGGCAGCTGGCGCAGGAGATCATCGCGCGCACCTTCGCCGCCGATCACGTCGCCGTGGTCAACGGCGGTGTCGAGCTCGGGCGCGCTTTCACGGCGCTGCGCTGGGACCACCTGCTCTTCACCGGCAACCCGGAAGTCGGGCGTCAGGTGGCGCTCGCGGCGGCCGGGAATCTCGTGCCGGTGACGCTCGAGCTCGGCGGCAAGAATCCGGCGGTCTTCGCCCCCGACGCCGTCACGGCCGAGCACGTCGGCCTCGCCCTCGGCGTGAAGCTCGTCAACGGCGGCCAGATGTGCGTCTCGGCGGATCACTGTCTCGTGCCGCGCGCACAGCTCGAGGAGTTCGTGGCGCTCGCGCGGGCCCATTTCGAGCGCGCGCTGCGCGACTACTCGCGCACCATGCATTGCACCGGCATCATCAGCCCGCGGCATTTCGAGCGGCAGCTGCAGCTGCTCGAGGAGGCGCGCCGCGCCGGCGCGCGCATCATCCAGCTCGATGCCGACGGCGCGGTGGACGCGGCCAGCCGCCGCCTGCCCGTATCACTCGTCATCGATCCCGATCCGCGCCTGCGCCTCATGCAGGAGGAGATCTTCGGGCCGCTGCTGCCGGTGATTCCCTACGATTCCCTGGATGCGGTCATCGACACGCTGAAGCGCGCCGAGCGGCCGCTCGCGCTCTACCTCTACACCCGGGACGCGGCGCTGGTCGAGCGCTTCCGCCGCGAGACCTTCTCGGGAGGCTACGGGGTGAATGCGATCGCCGCCCAGGCCGCGCTCGATGAGCTCGGCTTCGGCGGCGTCGGCCGCAGCGGCAGCGGGCGCTATCACGGCCACGCCGGCTTCCGCGAGTTCTCGAATCCCCGTGGGATGTTCGTCAAGGGCCGGGGCGGAGGCTTCAAGACCTTCCTCCCCCCTTACGGGCCCGGCAAGCGCCGCCAGATCGATCAGCTGTTCACCCTCAGGCGGCTGCAGCTGCGCTTGAGCAAGATCCTGTGGCGGAGCTGACCGCCCGGAAACCCCCGGGGCGGCGTCGCCTTTTTTACCACCCCGACGGCGCTCGAGGTTGATTGACGCCTCGCGCGCGCCTATACTGCGCGCCCTTTTGGGCCCCCGCTTTCCGGAGGCCTGGTCGCGGAAGCGGCATCGGGCGAGGTTGGAGCGAAGCCTTTCCGGGCTCAAGGCTCCAAGACCACTCGAGACCAGCGCAGCCCTTGGCGTGCGCAAATCTCTTGTTGTCTCAATAACTTAGCTCCATGCCCTATCGGTTTGAGGGCGAGGACAGACATGGCTATCGGACTCGTCGGCCGCAAGGCCGGCATGACGCGCGTGTTCACGGACGCCGGCGAGACAGTGCCGGTCACCGTGGTAGAAGTTCTGCCGAACCGCGTCACGCAGGTGAAGTCGCAGGAGAAGGACGGCTACCGCGCCGTGCAGGTCACCTACGGCACCCGCCGGCCGCAGCTCTATTCGAAGGCTGTCGCGGGTCACTATGCGAAGGCCGGCGTCGCCCCGGGCCGTGCGCTCGTCGAGTTCCGCCTCAGCGAGGCGGACAAGAGCGATGTCAAGGCCGGCGCGGAGATCAAGGCCGACCTCTTCAAGGAAGGCCAGGCAGTGGATGTCACGGGCACCACCATGGGCAAGGGCTTCGCCGGCACCATGAAGCGCCACAACTTCGCCGGCGGTTACGCGAGCCACGGTAACTCCCTGTCGCACCGGGCCCCGGGCTCGATCGGCCAGCGCCAGACGCCGGGCCGCGTGTTCAAGGGCCGCCGCATGTCGGGCCACATGGGCGTCGGCCGGCGGACCAACGAGAACCTGCGCGTCGTGCAGGTCGACGTCGAGAGAAACCTGCTGCTGATCCGCGGCGCGGTGCCGGGAGTCGAGGGCGGTCAGGTGATCGTGCGCCCCTCGCTCAAGGCCGCGCGGCGCGCCCTCCGCAAGACCCTGGCTCCGACCAAGGCCGGGGCCGGCCCGTCGAAGGACCCGGCCAAGCAGGGAAAGAAATAAGCCATGCAGCTCAAGTCAGTGAACGGCGGGGCGACGCTTCAGGTATCTGAAGCCGCCTTCGGCCACAAGTTCAACGAGGCGCTGGTGCATCAGGTGCTCACCGCCTACCGCAACGCCGCCCGCGGCGGCACCAAGGCGCAGAAGTCGCGCGCCGAGGTGAGCGGCGGCGGGCGCAAGCCCTATGCCCAGAAGGGCACGGGCCAGGCGCGCGCGGGCTCCAACCGCTCGCCCATCTGGGTCGGCGGCGGCAAGACCTTCGCCGCGAAGCCCCGCAGCTTCGAGCAGAAGGTGAACCGCAAGATGTACCGCGGCGCGCTGCGCGTCATGCTGTCGGAGCTCGCACGCACCGAGCGCCTCCTGGTGACCGAGGGCATCCAGCTGAGCGAGCCCAGAACCAGGCTCCTCGCGAACCAGCTCAAGCAGTGGTCGCTCCCCTCGGTGCTGATCGTGGTCGAGGCGCAGGATCAGAAGCTCGCGCTCGCCGCGCGCAATCTGCCGCACGTCGAGGTGCTCGAAGCGAGCGCGCTCAACCCCGTGTCGCTCGCCGCCTACGACAAGGTGCTGATGACGGTCGGCGCCGTGAAGCTCATCGAGGAGCGCCTGCAGTGAACCGTGAGCAGCTGATGAGCGTGCTGATCGCTCCGCATGTGACCGAGAAGACCTCGCTCGCCATGCAGAACCACAACCAGTACACGTTCCGTGTGCGCCGCGACGCGACCAAGACCGACATCAGGAAAGCCGTCGAGCTCATGTTCGACGTCAAGGTCGCGGGCGTCCAGGTGGTCAACGAGCCCGGCAAGCAGCGCCGCTTCGGCCGCATCGCCGGGCGCACCCAGGACTGGAAGAAGGCCTACGTGAGCCTCACGCCGGGCCAGGCCATCGACTACGAAGCGCGCGCCAAGGCCTGACAGGACTCACCGCTATGGCTCTCATCAAGTACAAGCCCCGCACTCCCGGCACGCGCGCGGTCGTCAAGGTCGACCGCGCGCACCTCTACAAGGGCGGGCCGCGCATGGCGCTCACCTCCCACCAGCACAAGACCGGCGGGCGCAACCACTTCGGCCGCATCACCACGCGCCACCACGGAGGCGGCTCGGCTCAGAAGTACCGCGTCATCGACTTCAAGCGCGACAAGGACGGCATCACCGGCATCGTCGAGCGGCTCGAGTACGACCCGAACCGCACCAGCCACATCGCGCTCATCAAGTACCCGGACGGCGAGTGGCGCTACATTCTCGCGCCCAAGGGCGTCAAGGAAGGCGACGAGGTGCGCTCGGGCGCCGACGCGCCGATCAAGCCGGGCAACGCCATGTCGCTGCGCCACGTTCCGATCGGCTCGATCATCCACAACGTGGAGTTGAAGCCCGGCCGCGGCGGCCAGCTCGCCCGCAGCGCCGGCAGCTCCGTCTCCTTCACCGCGCGCGAGGGGATCTACGCCTACGTGCGCCTGAAGTCCGGCGAGACGCGCAAGGTGCACGTCGACTGCCGCGCCACGATCGGCGAGGTGGGGAACGACGAGCACAACCTGCGCAGCTACGGCAAGGCGGGCGCCAAGCGCTGGCGCGGCATCCGCCCGACGGTGCGCGGACTCGCCATGAACCCGGTCGATCACCCGCACGGCGGCGGCGAGGGCAAGTCCGGCCAGGGCAACCCGCACCCGGTGTCGCCGTGGGGCTGGAACACCAAGGGCCTGAAGACGCGTCACAACAAGCGCACGGACAACATGATCGTCCAGCGCCGCAAGAACCGCATCCGATGACAAGACAGCCCGGCAAATCGCGCTGCTTGAAAGAGTAGTTACATGCCACGCTCACTGAAGAAGGGACCGTTCGTCGATCTGCACCTCGCGAAGAAGGTGCAGGCGGCGTCCGCCAGGAACGACCGCAAGCCGATCAAGACCTGGTCGCGCCGCTCGATGGTCATCCCGGAGATGGTGGGGCTCACCATCGCCGTGCACAACGGGCGCCAGCACGTGCCGGTGCTCGTCACCGAGAACATGGTGGGCCACAAGCTCGGCGAGTTCTCGCCCACCCGTACCTTCAAGGCGCACTCGGGCGATCGCAAGGTCGAGGCGGCGGCGCCGGCGGCCAGCTGAGGCCGCAACGGGCAGGAAAGCACATGCAAGTCACCTCCAAACTCCGTTACGCGCGCATCTCCCCGCAGAAGTGCCGGCTGGTCGCCGACGTGGTGCGCGGCAAGCCGGTCGGCAACGCGATCGCGACGCTCAGGTTCATGCCGAAGAAGGGCGCGAAGCTCGTGCGCAAGGTGCTCGAGTCCGCGGTCGCCAACGCCGAGCACAACCACGGCGCCGACATCGATCTCCTCAAGGTGTCGCTCATCCACGTGGACGCGGCCCCGCAGTTCAAGCGCTTCGCGGCGCGCGCCAAGGGGCGCGGCACGCGCATCATCAAGCGCAACAGCCACATCACCGTCGGCGTGAGCGACGGCAAGAAGGATTAACGCATGGGTCAGAAGGTCAATCCCCTGGGGATACGCCTCGGCATCACCCGCGACTGGACCAGCCGCTGGTACGCCGGCAAGAAACAGTTCCCGTTGCACGTACACACCGACTTCCGCGTGCGTGAGTTCCTCAAGGAGAAGCTGAAGGAGGCGTCCGTCAGCCGCATCCAGATCGAGCGCGCCGCCAAGAAGGTCAACATCACCATCCAGACCGCGCGTCCCGGCATCGTGATCGGCAAGAAGGGCGAGGACATCGAGAAGCTGCGCCAGGAAACGGCGGCGCTCCTCGGCATGGCGGTCATCGACGTGCGGCTCAACATCGCCGAGATCCGCAAGCCCGAGCTCGACTCGCAGCTGGTGGCCGACTCCATCGCGCAGCAGATCGAGAAGCGCGTGATGTTCCGCCGCGCCATGAAGCGCGCCGTGATGAGCACCATGCGCTCGGGCGCGCTCGGCGTGAAGGTGCGCGTCTCCGGGCGCCTGAACGGCTCTGAGATCGCCCGCACCGAGTGGTACCGCGAGGGGCGGATCCCGCTCCACACCTTCCGCGCCGACATCGACTACGGCCTGTCCGAGGCGCACACCACCTACGGCGTCATCGGCGTCAAGGTGTGGATCTTCAAGGGCGAGGTGTTCGACAAGAGCGAGCTTGCCGCGGAAGCCGCGGCCGAGGAGGCGGCGCCCGCCGCCGCCGCTGCCGCTGCTGCTGCTGCTGCCGCCGCGACGCCGGCCGCGGCCGCGCCGGTGGTGGTCGCCGCTGCGGCGGCACCCGCGGCCGGCGCCCCCGCCGAGCCGCCGGTCCAGGCCTGACCGTGAAGGCGTAACGAGATGCTGCAGCCCAAACGCACCAAGTACCGCAAGCAGTTCAAAGGCCGCAACGGCGGCTTTGCGCAGCGCGGCGCCGCCGTGTCCTTCGGCGAGTTCGGCCTGAAGGCCACGAGCCGTGCGCGCATGACGGCCCGCGAGATCGAGGCGGCGCGCCGCGCCATGGCGCGCTACGTGAAGCGCGGCGGACAGATCTGGATCCGGGTATTCCCGGACGTGCCGATCTCGAAGAAGCCGCTCGAGGTCCGCATGGGCTCGGGCAAGGGCAACGTCGAGTACTACGTGGCGCGCGTGCAGCCCGGCAAGGTGCTGTTCGAGATGGAAGGGGTCGACGAGCCCACCGCGCGCGAGGCGTTTCGCCTGGCGGGCTCGAAGCTCTCGGTGTCCACCATGTTCGTGAGACGGCAGGTTCGCTGAATGAAACTCGCCCAGGTACGTCAGTTCCGCGAGAAGCTGCGCGGCCATTCGGAGGCGCAGCTCGCCGACGAGCTCCTCGCGCTGCGCAAGGAGCAGTTCGCGCTGCGCATGCAGCGGGCCACCGGCCTGCAGCCCAAGCCCGATCAGTTCGGTGCCGCGCGACGCAACATCGCGCGCGTGAAGACGGCGCTGCGCCAGAAGCAGCTCGCCGGCGGCGGAGGTAAAGGGAAATGAGCCCGACGAAGGCAAAGACCACCAAGGCGGCGGCCCTCAAGGCCAAAGCCGCCAAGACGAAGCCGCACGCCAAGGCGCAGCCGGCCGCCGAGGCGGCTGCCGCCCCTGCGGCCGAGGCGGCGGCGAGTCCCGCGCCGGCCGAGGCGGCGGCTCCCGCGGCCGGGGCCCGTGGCGCGCGCACGCTCACCGGGCGCGTGGTGAGCAACAAGATGCAGAAGACCATCGCGGTCGAGATCGAGCGGCTGGTGAAGCACCCGGCCTACGGCAAGTACATCCGCCGCACGACCAAGCTGCTGGCGCACGACGAGAACGGCAGCTCGCAGGAGGGCGATCTCGTCACCATCACGCCGTGCCGGCCGATGTCGCGGCACAAGTCGTGGCGGCTCCTCGAGATCGTGGAAAAGGCGCGGTCATGATCCAGCTGCGCACCATGCTGAACGCCGCCGACAACAGCGGCGCGCGCACCCTGATGTGCATCAAGGTGCTGGGCGGCACGCGGCGCCGTTATGCGACCGTGGGCGATGTCATCAAGGTGAGCGTCAAAGACGCGATCCCGCGCGGCAAGGTGAAGAAGGGCGAGGTCTACGACGCGGTCGTGGTGCGCACCACGCGCGGCGTGCGCCGTCCCGACGGCTCGCTCATCCGCTTCGACGGCAACGCGGCGGTGCTGCTCACCAACAAGCTCGAGCCGATCGGCACGCGCATCTTCGGGCCCGTGACGCGTGAGCTGCGCACCGTGCAGTTCATGAAGATCATCTCGCTGGCCCCCGAGGTCCTCTGAAGCCATGAACAAGATCCGCAAGGGCGACCAGGTGGTGGTGCTTTCCGGGCGCGACAAGGGCCGCAAGGGAGCGGTGCTGCAGGTGCTCGCCGACGGCCGCGTGGTGGTCGAGAGCATCAACCGCGTCAAGAAGCACCAGAAGCCGAATCCGCAGGCGAACAGGCAGGGCGGCATCGTCGAGAAGGAGATGCCGCTGGCGATGTCCAAGGTCGCGATCTGGAATCCGTCCGCCAAGAAGGGCGATCGCGTCGGCATCAAGACGCTCGCCGACGGCAAACGCGTGCGCTTCTTCAAGTCGAATGGAGAGATGCTCGATGTCTGAACCGGTTGCGGGCAAAGAAGCCGGCAAGCCCGCCGGCAAGCAGAAACAGGGGGACAAGCGCCCCGAGAAGCAGACCGGGAAGCAGGCCGGGAAGCAGGCCGGGGGACAGGCCGGGGGACAGGCCGGCAAGCAGGCCGAGGCCCACGGGCACCGGGCGGCCGATCAGCGCTCGGCGCCGCCGCGGTTGCAGCAGTTCTACCGCCAGCAGGTGATTCCGAAGCTGCGCTCGGAGCTCAAGATCGACAACGTGATGCAGGTGCCGCGCATAGCCAAGATCACGGTCAACATGGGCGTGGGCGAAGCGGTCGCCGACAAGAAGATCATGGACGCCGCGGTCGCCGATCTCACCAGGATCACGGGCCAGAAGCCGCTCGTGACCAAGTCGCGCAAGGCGATCGCCTCTTTCAAGATCCGCGCGGGGCTCGCGGTCGGCGCCAAGGTGACGCTGCGGGGAATGCGCATGTACGAGTTCCTCGACCGCCTCATCAGCATCGCGATGCCGCGCATACGCGACTTCCGCGGCGTGTCGCCGCGCTCCTTCGACGGCCAGGGCAACTACTCGCTCGGCGTCAAGGAGCAGATCATCTTCCCCGAGATCCAGTACGACCAGATCGACCAGGTCCGGGGCATGGATATCACCATCACTACGACGGCGAAGGACGACCGTCACGGCCGAGCGTTGCTCGAGGCATTCAACTTCCCGTTCCGGAAGTAACCGGACCACAGGAACCGCTAAAGTCTATGGCAAAGACGAGCATGGTCGAGCGCGAGAAGCGTCGCGCACGTGTCGTGAAGAAGTACGCGGCGAAGCGCGCGAAGCTGAAGGAGCTGATCCGCAGCCCCAGGACTTCGCCCGAGGAGCGCGCGGCGGCACAGGCAGCACTGCAGTCGCAGCCCCGCGATGCGAGCGCCGCGCGCCAGCGCAAGCGCTGCGCGATCACGGGCCGCTCACGCGGCGTGTACCGCAAGTTCGGCCTGTCGCGGGTGAAGATCCGCGAGGTGGCCGCGCGCGGCGAGATTCCGGGCCTCGCGAAGGCGAGCTGGTGAGGGGCTGACCATGAGCATGACCGATCCAGTCGCCGATCTTCTCACCCGCATCCGCAACGGCCAGAGCGCCGGCAAGGCCGAGGTGCAGCTCGACTCCTCGCGGCTGAAGACCGCGATCGTCAAGGTGCTGAAGGACGAAGGCTACATTGCCGACTTCCGCCTCGACGCCGACGGCGGCAAGCCGCGCCTCACCATCGGCCTCAAGTACTTCGAGGGCCGGCCGGTCATCGACCGCCTCGAGCGCGTCAGCCGTCCGGGACTCAGGATCTACCGCGGCAAGGACCAGCTGCCGAAGGTGCTCGGGGGTATGGGGACGGTGATCGTTTCGACCCCGAAGGGCGTCATGACCGACAAGCAGGCGCGCTCGATCGGACAGGGCGGCGAAGTCCTGTGCATCGTCGCCTGATGTAGAGAGCCATCATGTCGAGAATTGCCAAAGCACCGGTCGAGCTGCCTCAGGGCGTGACCGCGACCATCGCCGCCGAGGCGGTGACCATCAAGGGCGCCAGGGGCTCCCTGAGCCTGCCGCTCACTCCCGGCGTGAGCGTGGCGCAGACGGACAAGAAGCTGCAGGTGAGCTTCGCCGACCCGGACCTGGCGCGCACGCGCGCCGGCGCCACGCGCGCGCACCTCGCCAACATGGTGCGCGGCGTCACCAGAGGCTACGAGAAGAAGCTCGAGCTGGTCGGGGTGGGTTTCCGCGCCCAGCTGCAGGGCAAGACGCTCAACCTGACGCTCGGCTTCTCGCACCCGGTGAACTTCCCGATCCCCGAAGGCATCAGCATCGAGACCCCGAGCCAGACCGAGGTCATCGTCAAGGGCATCGACCGGCAGAAGGTCGGCCAGGTGGCGGCCGAGATCCGCGGCGTGCGCCCGCCCGAGCCGTACAAGGGCAAGGGTGTGCGCTACGTCGGCGAGCAGATCACCCTGAAAGAGGGCAAGAAGAAATGAGCACCACCAAGAAGGAGCGGCGGCTGCGCCGCGCGATCAAGACGCGCGCGCATATCCGCGACCTGGGTATGGCGCGCCTCACCGTGCACCGCACGCCGAAGCACATCTATGCCCAGGTCACGACCGACTCGGGCGCGAAGGTGATCGCGGCCGCCTCCACCGTGCAGGAGACGGTGCGCGAGGGCCTCAAGGCCACGGGCAACGTCGAGGCGGCCAAGGCCGTCGGGCGTGCCATCGCCGAGAAGGCCAAGGCGGCCGGCGTGAGCCGCGTGGCCTTCGACCGGTCCGGTTTCCAGTTCCACGGGCGCGTCAAGGCGCTCGCGGATGCGGCCCGCGAAGCGGGTCTTGAATTCTGAGCAGGTAAACACCATATGGCGAGAGCGGAAAAAGGCCAGCCGGCGGACGAGTTCATCGAGAAGCTCGTGGCAGTCAATCGCACGGCGAAGGTGGTCAAGGGCGGCCGTCAGTTCGGCTTCACCGCGCTGACCGTGGTCGGCGACACCGCCGGGCGCGTCGGCTACGGCTTCGGCAAGGCGCGCGAGGTGCCGGTGGCGATCTCCAAGGCGATGACCCAGGCGCGCAAGAACCTGATCAACGTGGCGCTGCGCAACGATTCGCTGCACTACGCGATCACCGGCGCGCACGGCGCCACGCGCGTCTACATGCAGCCGGCATCCGATGGTACCGGCGTCATCGCCGGCGGCGGCATGCGCGCGGTGCTCGAGTGCGCGGGCGTGCGCAACGTGCTCGCCAAGAGCTACGGCTCGCGCAACCCGATCAACGTGGTGCGCGCGACCATCAATGCGCTCGCCAAGATCCGCTCGCCCGAGGAGATCGCGGCGAAGCGCGGCAAGAGCCTCGAAGAGATCACGGGCTGAAGATCATGGCCGACAAGCAACTCAAGGTGACGCTGGTGAGGAGCCTGGCCGGGCAGCTCAAGAACATCCAGGCGTCGGCGCGCGGCCTGGGGCTGCGCCGCATGCATCAGAGCGTGACGGTCAGAGACACGCCGCAGAACCGCGGCATGATCCAGGCCGCCGTGCACCTGCTCGAGGTCGAGGGCGACGGCGCGGTGAACCGCGCCACCGGGAAAGGCGTCTGAAGCTTATGCGACTCAATACACTCAAACCCGCTCCCGGCGCGCGCCGCCCGCGGCTGCGCGTCGGACGCGGCGCCTCCGCCGGCCAGGGCAAGACCTGCGGCCGCGGCACCAAGGGACAGCGCGCCCGCAAGGGCGGCTACCACAAGGTCGGCTTCGAGGGCGGCCAGATGCCGCTGCAGCGCCGCATGCCGAAGGTCGGCTTCCGCTCCGACATCAAGCGCACGCGCGCCGAGGTACGGCTGCACGAGCTCGCCAAGGTCGAGGCTGCGGTGGTGGATCTCGAGGCCCTCAAGCAGGCCGGGGTGGTACCGCCAACGGCTGAGCGCGCCAAGGTGGTGCTGTCCGGCGAGCTCAAGAAGGCGGTGACGCTCAAGGGCGTCGCGGCCACCAAGGGGGCGCGCGCGGCCATCGAGGCCGCGGGCGGCAGGGTCGAAGACGCGCCGGCTGCGCCTCAGGCCTAAAGGAACGTCGCGGGCATGGCGAACACCCCCTTCAGCAATCCGGCCGCAACGCTCGGCGATGCTGCCCGTTTCGGGGAGATTCGCAGCCGCATCTTTTTCCTGATCGGCGCGCTCATCGTCTACCGCATCGGCACCTTCATCCCGGTGCCCGGCATCAACCCGGCGGAAGTGGCGCGCTTCTTCGGCGACAAGTCCAACACCATCCTCGGGATCGTCAACCTGTTCTCGGGCGGGGCGTTGTCGCGCCTGTCGATCTTCGCCATGGGCGTCATGCCCTACATTTCCGCCTCGATCATCATCCAGATGATGTCGATGGTGGTGCCGACGCTCATGGAGCTGCGCAAGGAAGGCGAGTCCGGCCGGCGCAAGATCACCGAGTACACGCGCATCGGCACCGTGATCCTCGCCCTGTTCCAGTCGTTTGCGGCTGCGGGCGCGCTCGAGAAGGGCGGCATGACGCTGATCACCGGCTGGCCGTTTTTGATGATCGCCACCATCACGATGACCACCGGAACGATGTTCCTCATGTGGCTCGGCGAGCAGATCACCGAGCGCGGCGTCGGCAACGGCATCTCGATGATCATCCTGTCCGGTATCGTCGCCGGCCTCCCGGGAGCGGTGGGCAACACCATGGAGGCGGTCAGCAACGGCGAGATGCCCGGCCCCGTGGCGCTCGCGCTCCTGTTCCTCGTGGTGGGCGTGACCGCGTTCGTCGTGTTCATGGAGCGCGCCCAGCGACGCATCCCGGTCGATTACGCCAAGCGCCAGGTGGGCCGGCGCATGTACGCGGGCCAGAGCACCCACCTGCCGTTCAAGATCAACATGTCGGGCGTCATTCCGCCGATCTTTGCGTCGAGCCTGCTGCTCTTCCCCGCGACCATCGCCAGCTTCCTGGGCGCCAACTCCGGCACCTGGTACGCCAACGTCGCGCAGGACGTGGCCGCCGCGCTCGGCTACGGCCAGCCGCTGCACCTGGTGATCTACGCGGTGCTGATCATTTTCTTCTGCTTCTTCTATACGGCGCTGGTGTTCAACGCGCGCGACACCGCCGAGAACCTCAAGAAATCCGGCGCCTTCGTGCGCGGCATCCGTCCGGGCCAGCAGACCGCCGAGTACATCGACCAGGTGCTGACGCGCCTCACGCTCTGGGGCGCGCTGTACGTCACCGCGGTGTGCCTGGTGCCCGAGATCCTCATTTCCTGGTACGGCGTGCCGTTCCGCTTCGGCGGCACCTCGCTCCTCATCGTCGTGGTGGTGGTGATGGATTTCATGTCGCAGCTGAACGCGCACATGATGTCGCATCACTACCCGGGACTCCTCAAGAAGGCCAATTTGCTCGGCTACGGGCGAACGGGGTCGGGTGGTTAATCAATGAAAGTACGTCCGTCGGTCAAGAAGATCTGCAAGAACTGCAAGGTCGTGCGCCGCCGGCGCGTGGTCTACGTCATCTGCTCGGACCCGCGCCACAAGCAGCGCCAGGGTTGAGGTAAGGCACACATGGCACGTATAGCCGGCATCAACATCCCGATGAACAAGCACGTGTGGGTGGGGCTCACGCACATCTACGGCGTGGGCCGCGCGCGCGCGCACGCCGCCTGCGAGGCGGCCGGCGTCAATCCCGCCACCAAGGTGAAGGATCTCACCGAGGCGGAGGTGAACGCGATCCGCTCGGCGCTCGCCAAATACGCGGTCGAGGGCGACCTGCGGCGCGAAGTGTCGATGAACATCAAGCGGCTCATGGACCTCGGAACCTGGCGCGGCATGCGCCATCGCCGGGGACTCCCGGTGCGCGGCCAGCGCACGCGCACCAACGCGCGCACCCGCAAGGGACCGCGCAAGCAGGCGGTGAAGCTCAACGCCCCGCCGGGAAAGGCATAACGCATGGCTGAACAGCAGAAACCCGAAGCGAAGGACGCAGCAGCAGCGGCCCCGGCCCCGGCGGCGGCGCCGGCGGCAGGTGCGGCTCCCGCGGCGGCGGCGGCTCCCAAGAAGCCGAAGAAGGCGCGCAAGAACGTGCTCGATGCGATCGCGCACGTGCATGCCTCCTTCAACAACACGATCATCACGATCACCGACCGGCAGGGGAACACGCTCTCGTGGGCGACCGCCGGCGGCTGCGGCTTCCGCGGCTCGCGCAAGTCGACGCCGTTCGCCGCGCAGGTGGCGGCCGAGAAGGCCGGTGTGGCCGCGCAGGAGCACGGCGTGAAGAACGTCGAGGTGCGCGTCGGCGGCCCCGGCCCCGGGCGCGAATCCGCAGTGCGCGCGCTCAACAACTGCGGGCTGAAGATCACCAGCATCTCGGACGTGACGCCCATTCCGCACAACGGATGCCGTCCGCCGAAGAAGCGCCGCGTGTAGAGGCAACGAGGAAACCATGGCGCGTTACACCGGACCGAAGTGCAAGCTCGCTCGCCGCGAGGGCACGGATCTTTTCCTGAAGTCGGGCGTCAAGCCGCTCGAGAACAAGTGCAAGCTCACCGTGCCGCCGGGCGGCATCAAGGGCGAGCGCCGCCAGCGCCTGTCCGACTACGGCCTGCAGCTGCGCGAGAAGCAGAAGCTGCGCCGCATGTACGGCGTGCTCGAGCGGCAGTTCGGCAACTACTACCGGGAGGCGGCCAGGAGACCCGGCGCCACCGGCGAGTACCTGCTGCGGCTGCTGGAGTGCCGTCTCGACAACGTGGTGTACCGCATGGGCTTCGCGGCGACGCGCGCCGAGGCGCGCCAGCTGGTGAGCCACAAGTCGATCACCGTGAACGAGAGGCCGGTGACCATCGCCTCGTACCAGGTGAAGGCCGGCGACATCGTCCAGGTGCGCGAGAAGTCGCGCAAGCAGCTGCGCATCCAGAGCGCGCTCAATATCGCGCAGCAGGTCGGGCTGCCGGACTGGGTGGACGTGAATGCCGGCGAGTTCCGCGGCGTGTTCAAGTCGGCGCCGGGCCGGGAGGACGTCCTGCCCGACATCAACGAGAACCTGGTGGTCGAGCTGTATTCGAAGTAACTGAATTTCTCTTGGTTTGCGCCGGCCGTGCTGCCGGCAAGGTGAAACTGCAATGCAGGCTTCTGTAAGCGAGTTCCTGAGACCCCGGGTGGTGAAGGTGCAGCCGATCGCTCCGCGCCAGGCGCGCGTCGTGATCGAGCCGTTCGAGCGCGGCTTCGGCCATACGCTCGGCAACGCGCTGCGCCGCGTGCTGCTGTCGTCCATGCCGGGCGCGGCCATCACCGAGGTCGAGATCGACGGCGTGCTGCACGAGTACACCTCCATCGAGGGCGTACAGGAGGACGTGGTCGACGTTCTGCTGAACCTCAAATCGGTGGCGCTCAGGATGCACTCGCGCGAGAGCGCCGAGCTGCGGCTGCACAAGAAGGGCCCCGGCCCCGTGACCGCGGGCGACATCCAGGTCGACCACGACATCGAGGTCGTCAACCCGGAGCTCGTCATCGCCAACCTCACCAAGGCGGGCGAGCTGTCGATGACGCTGCGCGTCGAGCGCGGCCGCGGCTACCGGCCGGCGGCCTCGCGCGTCGCCTTCGAGGAGCAGACGCGCCCGATCGGCCGGCTGCAGCTCGACGCGTCCTTCTCGCCGGTGCGGCGCGTCACCTACTCGGTGGATGCGGCGCGCGTCGAGCAGCGCACCGACCTCGACAAGCTGGTGATCGACATCGAGACCAACGGCACGATCGATGCGGAAGAGGCCATCCGCCGCGCCGGCGCGATCCTGAAGGATCAGCTGTCGGTGTTCATCGACCTGCAGGGCGAGGAGGAGGCCGCGACCAAGGTCTCCGAGATGCAGTTCGATCCGATCCTGATGCGCCCCGTGGACGAGCTCGAGCTCACCGTGCGCAGCGCCAATTGCCTCAAGGCCGAGAACATCCACTACATCGGCGATCTGGTGCAGCGGACCGAAGTGGAGCTGCTGCGCACGCCGAACCTCGGCAAGAAGTCGCTCACCGAGATCAAGGAAGTGCTGCAGAGCCACGGCCTGATGCTCGGCATGCGCCTCGACGGCTGGCCGCCGGCGGGCCTGAAGCACGAGGAAGGCCGCGGCGAGGTCATCTAGGTAAATATTGAAACCGGCATGTTGTTCGCGGGCAAGAGTCGCGCCTCTTGCCCGCGAGCGCGCAAGCGCCGGTAGCTTGGCCTGCTGAAAGAGCCGCAGGCTTTTTCAGCCAGGAGGAAAAATGCGTCACCAACTCTCCGGCCGCCAGCTGTCGCGTAACAGCTCGCACCGCCACGCGCTGATGCGCAACATGTCGGTCTCACTGCTGCGGCACGAGACCATTCGCACCACGCTCCCGAAGGCGAAGGAGCTGCGCCGCGTGGTCGAGCCGCTCATCACGCTCGCCAAGAGCGACGAGGAGGCGAACCGCCGCCTGGCCTTCGCCCGGCTGCGCGACGCGGAGGTGGTTGAGAAGCTGTTCGCGGACTTGGGTCCGCGCTTCAAGGCACGCCCGGGCGGATATACGCGGATCCTGCGCATGGTGCCGCGGCCGGGCGATTCCGCGCCCATGGCCCTCATGCAGCTCGTCGAGGGCCCGGCGGTGGCGGCGGCCGAGCAGCCGCCTGCCGAAGAGGGCGGGAAGACCGGCCGCCGCGGGAAGGCGAAGGCCAAGGCCGAGGTTGCAGCCAAGGCCGAAGCGAAGGCCGCGCCGAGGAAGGGCAAGCCTGCGGCCGAGCCGGCCGAGGAGCCGAAGAAGCGCACCCGCCGGAAGAAGGCGCCCGCCTGACCCTTACCGTCTGAAGCAGGCGCCCGGCTCGCTTCGAGCCGGGCTGCCTTTCGACATGCCTCGGCAAGGCCGCGTTTGCCTCACTGGGAGCCGATCCGATAGGCTCCTTGCGTCAGCCGGCGATACGACCGGCACCCGAGGGGAGGAGGCCCGCCATGAGTCTAGCTTCTGAGTTCAAGGAATTTGCGATGAAGGGCAGCGTCATCGACCTCGCGGTCGGTGTCGTGATCGGCGGCGCGTTCGGGAAAATCGTCTCCTCGCTCGTCGGCGACGTGGTCATGCCGGCGCTGTCGCCCATTCTCGGCAGCGTGAATTTCAGCGAGCTGTCCGTTCAGATCGCGACCAACGCGGCGGGCAAGCCTGTACTGCTGCGCTACGGCTCGTTCATTCAGACGATCTTCGAGTTCCTGGTGATCGCGCTGTCGATCTTCATCGTCATCAAGGGCATCAATAAGCTGAAGCGGCCCCCGCCGGCTCCGGCGGGCGCACCGCCACCGCCGCCGACCAAGACAGAAGCATTGTTGCAGGATATAAAGGACCTATTGGCAAAGCGCTAGATATTGACGCAGAAATGAGACAATGACTGCGCCACTCAGGCCTGTCCGGCCGCGGCGGCCCGGAAGGCGTCGCGCGTCAGGTTCTCGCTCCCGGCCTGCGTGACGGCCAGGTCGTCCTCGATGCGGATGCCGCCGAATTTCATGAGGCCCGAAACGCGCGGCCAGTTGATGCACCTTCCCTGTCTGTCGTCGGCCCGGGCGCCCTCGAGCAGCTGCGGAATGAAATAGATTCCCGGCTCCATGGTGACGACGAAGCCAGGCTCCAGAGTGCGCGTGAGCCGCAGGTACGGGTGACCTTCGGGCCGGGGGATGTCCCCGTCGCCGCGTGCCTTCATGAATCCGCCCACGTCGTGGACCTCGATTCCGAGCAGGTGCCCGATCCCGTGGGGCAGGAAGACCCTGGTGACTCCGCTGGCGACCGCCTCCTCGCCGCTGCAGCGCACCAGATCGGCTTCCTTCAGCAGCCGCCCGGTCTCCTCGTGCGCCCTGAGGTGCACGTCGCGCCAGTCCACCCCGGCGCGCACGCCCGCGCATAGCCGCTGCTGCAGCTCATCCATGCGCACGATGAGCGCGCGGAAGTCCGCGTCGCGGTAGGCATGCGTGCGAGTGATGTCGCAGGCGTAGCCGGCGAACTCCGCGCCCGCATCGATCAGCAGCGAGTGGCGCTCGTGCGGCGGACGCCTGTTCAACACCTGATAGTGCAGCACCGCGCCGCCTTCGTTGAGCGCGATGATCGGGTTGTACGGCAGCTCCTGCTCGCGCAGCCCGCAGGCCGCGATGAATTCGAGCTCGATGTCGAACTCGGACGCCCCGGCCTCGAAGGCACGCGTGGCCGCCAGATGCCCGCGTGCGCCCAGCCGGTTCGCGGCCCGCATGCAGGCGAGCTCGTAGGGGCTCTTCACCGCCCGGTCGTAATCGAGCATGCGCATGAGCGTCCGCGGATTGACCGCGGCGGGGCCCCAGGCGGCGATCTCGGGCGTGGCATCGCCGATATAAGCCGCCCGGGACAGGTCCCTGGGCAACGCGGCGCGCGCGGCGGCGCTGTCGGGGACCGGCAGGACGTCGAAATGGCGCACCCAGTAGCCGCGCGGCAGATCCGCGGGCTTGTACCAGTAGTCGCGGGGCTGGCTGAGGATCAGCCTCGGGCGGGATCCGGGCTCGAACCACACGAAAGAGTCGGGCGCATCGGAGAGCGGAAGCCACACCTTGAAGGGGGCGTGTGCCACGAAGGGATAGGTGCGGTCGTCCTCGAAGACAGTGAGCGCCGAACCCGAGTGCACCAGCAACCCCGTGAAGCCACAGGCATTCAGCGCCCGTGCGGTGCGGTCGCAGAGCGCCGCCAGATGCGGACCGAAGGATTCCTCGAGGGCCTGCGCAAGAGCGGGTTCGACGCCTGACATTCGTTTGTCTCCCGTCAGCCACAGCGGCCGCTCGGCCTGTCGCACCAGCCCGACAACCGGGTGTGCGTGCGGCCCGCGGCAGTTTCCAATCGTACCGGGACTTCTATAGAATTTACCCTCTCCGCGGCTCGAATGAGAGCCCGGAACGGCCGGCACTCGGCCGTGGCCTTATCAACACAACTCTTGCTTCCTTCGGGGAATTATCGATGAACACCAAACTTGCTCTTAGCGCAATCGTTGCGGCGCTGATGCTGACGGCCTGCGCGAAGCAGGAAGCTGCAGGCCCAGAAGCCGCTACTCCCCCTGCTCCGGCAGCCGCCCCGGCTGCGGCTCCCGCTGCTCCCGCTGATCAGACGGCCGCTCCGGCTGCCGGCACGGCTGCTCCTGCTGGCGAAGCCGGCGCTGCCGCGCCCGCTGCGGCTCCGGCCGAGCCGGAGAAGCCGAAGCAGTAAGTTCTCAAGACTTACGGCTGAAACAACGCGGCCCGGACGGATCGCAAGCGCGAGCCGTCCGGGCCGTGTCATTCTCGGCTCCGACGCGATGCCTGCCGTGACCGTCAGCGTGCGCGATGCACGCGCCCAACCCGCCGACCGGCTCTGGATCCAGAGCGTCTATCGCGATTATCTCGATGATCTGAACCCCGGCACCGGCCTGTTCCCCGCGCTCGGGGAGATCGGGCACCGCGAGCCCGACCAGATCGCGCACTGGTTCGCCGATCCCAATACCTTTCCGCTGGTGATCCTGAAGGGCAGCGAGCCGGTGGGCTTCGCGCGCGTGCTGCGCGCGGGTCCCGCGGCGCCGCCGCGGCCGCGTACCGACTATCGCATGGCGGAATTCTTCATCACGCGCGCGCGGCGCCGGCTCGGCGTCGGGCGCACCGCGGTCGAGCTGATCCTGAATCGCTTCGCCGGACGCTGGGAGATCAGCGAGTACCTGCGCAATGCGGACGCGGTGCGCTTCTGGCGCCGTGTGGTCGGCGGTTACACGCGCGGCAACTACCAGGAACGCATCGTCAACGGCGAAGTGCACCAGGTGTTTGATTCGGGCGCGCCGCCGCGTCCCGCGTAGGCGCGCCGCCGGCGGAGCAGCCGGCGCAGCCGCCGGCGAGCTGCGCGAGCGTGCGGTTCCTGAGCGCCGCGAGCCACGGCGTGGTCAGGGCCGGCGGCAGAGAGCCGAGCGCCTCGATCACCCGCAGCCGGAACCGCAGCGTCGCGAGCCGCCACACGCTGTAGAGCGCGCACGCGGCCACCGCCACGCCGACGAGCACACCCTGCAGAGCGAGGCTCATGCTCATGCCGGCAGCGCTCCGCCGCCGAGCGCCAGCGCCACGCGATAGGTGGCGAGCGCCCCGAGGTAGGCGAGCACGAAGAGATACGCCGCCATGGCGAGCGGATAGGTCCAGGAGTTGGTCTCGCGCTTCACCACCACGAGTGTCGACAGGCACTGCGGCGCAAATATGTACCACGCGAGGAGCGACAGCCCGGTGGCGAGGCTCCAGGTATGGCTGATGATCGGCCCGAGCGCCCCGGCGACGTCGTTCGAGCCCGACATCGCGTACACGGTACCGAGCGCGCTCACCGCGACCTCGCGTGCGGCGAGTCCCGGCACCAGCGCGATCGAGATCTGCCAGTTGAAGCCGATCGGCGCGAACAGGTACTCGAGCCCGCGGCCGAGGAGGCCCGCGACGCTGTACTGGATGGCGGGACCGGTCGCGCCGGGCGGTGGCGCCGGAAAGCTCGCGAGGAACCACAACACCACCATGAGCGTGAGAATGATGGTGCCGACGCGCGTGAGGAAGATCCTGGTGCGCTCCCACAGCCCCAGCGCCAGGCTCGAGAGATGCGGCCAGCGGTACTCGGGAAGCTCGAGCAGCAACGGCCGGTACTCCCCGCGCATCATGGTGCGCTTGAGCACGAAGGCGACCGCGAGCGCGCTCACGACACCGGCGATGTAGAGGGCGAACAGCACGAGTCCGCGCAGATTCACCGGACCGAGCTCGCGTTGCGGGATGAACGCGCCGATCAGCAGCGCATACACCGGCAGCCGCGCCGAGCAGGTCATGAGCGGCGCGATCATGATGGTCGCGATCCGGTCGCGCGAGGAGGGGATGGTGCGCGTCGCCATGATTCCCGGGATGGCGCACGCGAAGCTCGAGAGCAACGGGATGAAGGCACGCCCGGAGAGTCCGGCCCGGCTCATGAGCCGGTCGAGCATGAATGCCGCGCGCGGCAGGTAGCCGGAGTCCTCGAGCGCGAGGATGAAGAGAAAGAGGATCAGGATCTGCGGCAGGAATACCAGCACGCTGCCCGTTCCGGCTATCACGCCATCGAGCAGCAGCCCCCGCAGCGGTCCCGCGGGCAGCAGCGACCCGAGCGTGCCGCTCAGGGCCGCGATGCCCGAGTTGATCCAGGCCTGCGGGGCCTTGGCCCAGCTGAACACCGCCTGGAACATGAAAAACAGCACGGCCGCGAGCAGCAGCGGGCCTGCGACGGGATTGAGAACCACGGCATCGAGCCGCGCGAGCAGCGCCGCGCGCGCCGGCACGCGATAGCCGATCTCGGCGAGCAGGCGGCGCACTTCGCGCTGCGTGGCCTCGATGTCCGCGGCGGTCGCATGCGGCGGCTCGACCCGGGGCCGCTCGCGCGCGACATCCGCAAATCCATAGGTGTCGATGGCATCGACCAGCGCGCGCTCGCCGCCGGCGCGCACCGCGACCGTGGGCACCACCGGCACACCGAGCGCGCGCTCGAGCGCGGCGCGATCGAAGCAGTAGCCGCGCTGCTCGGCCACGTCGCTCATGTTGAGCGCCACGATCATCGGCACGTCGAGGCGCTTGAGCTCGAGCACCAGGCGCAGGTTCAGGCGCAGGTTCGTGGCATCGACTACGCACACCAGCAGGTCGGGCGCCGGCTCGACCGCATGACGGCCGAGGACCACGTCGCGGGCGATGGCCTCATCGAGGGTCGCGGGCTCGAGGCTGTAGGCGCCGGGAAGGTCCACCACGCGGTAGATGCGGCCGGTGCGCGGGCCCACGAGCCGCCCTTCCTTGCGCTCCACGGTGACGCCGGGATAGTTGGCGACTTTCTGGCGGCTGCCGGTGAGGCGGTTGAAGAGAGCGGTCTTGCCGCTGTTCGGCACACCGATCAGGGAGAGACTGAGCTGCGGCGCGGCGACGGCCGCGGCCGCGCTCATGGCGGGAGCGGCGCGCCGGAGCGGGGGTGCTGCAATTCGATCCGTCCGCTCGAGGGCTCATGAGCCCCAGGGGGTGGAGCGTTTGAGCCGGGGTGATCCAACTCGACCCGCTGGCTCGAGGGCTCATGAGCCCCAGGGGGTGGAGCGTTTGAGCCAGGGTGATCTAACTCGACCCAGATGTGCTCGGCCTCGCGACGGCGCAGCGCGAGTGTCGTGTGCCCCACGCGCACCACGAAGGGATCACGACCCGGGCGTGCTTCGGCGAGGATCTCGACGTGCTCCCCGCTCACGAAGCCGAACTCGAGCAGCCGCCGCTCGAGGGCGGACAGCTCGCCGGTGCGCGCGCCGACGCTCACCACCCGCCCGGCGGTACCCGGGGGAAGCGCGGCGAGACTCACGAAGCCAGGATCAAGAGCAAGCCCGGCGGGAGCGGCTACGGCGTCCATGGGCACAATTATGGATGAGAACCGTTCGCATTTGCAATCGCGATAGGGTGACCCATACCACGTAATAAAATCAATTGGTTAGCCCTCAGGCGCCCACGGCGGCGCGGCGCTGATCGCCGGGTGCGAGCAGCGGCTTGAGGTACGCGCCCGTGTGGGAGCGCTCGTTCGCCGCGATCGTCTCCGGCGTGCCGGTCGCGACGATCTCGCCGCCGCCTTCGCCGCCCTCGGGACCCAGGTCGATCACCCAGTCGGCGGTCTTGATGACATCGAGGTTGTGCTCGATCACGACGATGGTGTTGCCCTCGTCGCGCAGGCGATGCAGCACGTGCAGCAGCTGCTCGACATCGTGGAAGTGCAGGCCCGTAGTCGGCTCATCGAGGATGTAGAGGGTGCGCCCCGTCGCGCGCTTGGCGAGCTCGCGCGAGAGCTTGACCCGCTGGGCCTCGCCGCCCGAGAGGGTCGTGGCGTTCTGGCCGAGCCGCACGTACGAGAGTCCCACGTCGGCGAGCGTCTGCAGCTTGCCCGCGGCGGCCGGCACGTTCTGGAAGAAGCGCAGCGCCTCCTCGACCGTGAGCTCGAGCACTTCGTGGATGTTCTTGCCGCGGTAGCGGATCTCGAGCGTCTCGCGGTTGTAGCGCTGTCCCTTGCAGACATCGCACGGCACGTACACGTCGGGCAGGAAGTGCATCTCGACGCGGATCACGCCGTCGCCCTGGCAGGCCTCGCACCTCCCGCCCTTGACGTTGAAACTGAAGCGCCCGGCGTCATAGCCGCGCGCCCGCGCCTCGGGCACGGCGGCGAACAGCTCGCGCAGCGGCGCGAACAGCCCGGTGTAAGTCGCGGGATTCGAGCGCGGCGTGCGGCCGATCGGGCTCTGATCGATGTCGATCACGCGATCGATCTCAGCGAGTCCTTCGACGGCCGCGCAGGGCGCGGCCTCGCTGCGCGCGCCGTTCAGCCGCGCAGCGGCGTGGCCGAAGAGCGTATCGACGATGAGCGTCGATTTGCCCGAGCCCGAGACGCCCGTGACGCAGGTGAGGAGCCCGAGCGGAATCTCCGCGGTGACGTTGCGCAGGTTGTTGCCGTGCGCGCCGACGATGCGGATCTGCCGGTCGGGCGCCGGGCGGATGCGTAAGCCCGGCACCTCGATGCGGCGCCGGCCCGAGAGGTACTGGCCGGTGATCGAGGCGGGCGTCGCCTCGATCTCGCGCGGCGAGCCTTCGGCGACCAGATGGCCGCCGTGGGCGCCGGCGCCCGGACCCAGGTCCACGACGTGGTCGGCTTCGCGAATCGCTTCCTCGTCGTGCTCGACCACGATCACCGTGTTGCCGAGGTCGCGCAGCTGCTTGAGCGTCGCGAGGAGACGGCGGTTGTCGCGCTGGTGCAGCCCGATCGAGGGCTCGTCCAGGATGTACATGACGCCGGTGAGCCCCGAGCCGACCTGGCTCGCGAGGCGGATGCGCTGCGATTCCCCGCCCGAGAGCGTTTCGGCGCTGCGATCGAGCGTGAGGTACTCGAGCCCGACGTCGGCGAGGAACGCGAGACGCTCCACCATGCCCTTGACGATCTTGGCCGCCACCTCGCCGCGCCAGCCGGCGAGGCTCAGGCCGCGCAGGAGCTCGAGCGCCCGGCCCACCGTGAGATGGGCGACTTCCGGGAGGCTCCGGTCTGCGACGAACACGAACCGCGCCGCGCGATTCAGCCGCGTGCCCTGGCAATCGGGGCAGGGGCGCAGGCTCAGGTACCGCGCCAGCTCCTCGCGCACCATCGGGGAGGAGGTCTCGCGGTAGCGCCGCGTGAGGTTGGGGAGAATCCCTTCGAAGGGGTGGCGGCGCTGCGCGCGCCGCCCGGATTGCTCGCGGTCGCGGAACTCGATCGCCTCCGTGCCGCTGCCGTGGAGCAGCACGCGCTGCACGTGCTCGGGGAGCTCCGTCCACGGTGTCTCGATGTCGAAGCCGTAGTGCCTCGCCAGCGACTGGATGAGATGGAAGTAGTGATCGTTGCGGCGGTCCCAGCCGCGCACGGCACCGCCCGCGAGCGAGAGGTGCGGATGCAGCACGACACGCTGCGGATCGAAGAACTCCTCGACCCCGAGGCCGTCGCAGCCGGGACAGGCGCCCGAGGGGTTGTTGAAGGAGAAGAGCTTCGGCTCGAGCGGCGGCACGCTGTAGCCGCACACCGGGCACGCATGCCGGCTCGAGAAGATGAGCGGCTCGCGTCCGGGCTCGTCGAGGAGGATGAGCTGCGCCAGTCCGCCCGAGAGCCTGAGCGCCGTCTCGAACGACTCCGCCAGGCGCTGCGCGGCGTCCGGCCGCACGCGCATGCGGTCGACCACCGCCTCGATGTCGTGCTTCTTCTTCGGATCGAGCGCCGGCAAGGCGTCGAGCTCGTGGATCCTGCCGTCGATGCGCACGCGCACGAACCCCTGGGCGCCCAAGTCCTCGAGGAGCTCGAGGTGCTCGCCTTTGCGTTGCGCCACCACCGGCGCGAGCAGCGCCGCGGCCGTGCCCTCGGGAAGCTTCAGCACCTGGTCGACCATCTGGCTCACGGTCTGCGCGGCGAGGTCGGTGCCGTGGTCGGGGCAGCGCGGCGTGCCCGCGCGCGCGTACAGGAGGCGCAGGTAGTCGTAGATCTCGGTGACCGTGCCGACGGTCGAGCGGGGGTTGTGCGAGCTCGCCTTCTGCTCGATGGCGATCGCCGGCGACAGCCCCTCGATGCTGTCGACGTCGGGCTTGTCCATCGTCGCGAGGAACTGTCGCGCGTACGCCGACAACGACTCGACGTAGCGCCGTTGGCCTTCGGCGTACAGGGTGTCGAAGGTCAGTGAGGACTTGCCCGAGCCCGACAAGCCCGTGACCACGATCAGCCGCTCGCGCGGCAGGTCGAGGTTCAGGTTCTTGAGGTTGTGAGTGCGCGCGCCGCGCACGCGAATTTGCTGCATCGAGCCGTCAATAGTACGGGGAGGGGCCAGTCAGACCAAAGCCGTGGATGGGGCGAGCAGCCATAGAGTTGGGTCGATTGACACTCGTTCAATATATCTTTAGATATATCTAAGCGCCTTACTGGAGCCCGTCATGCATCACTATTTCCATCGTCGGTCCTCGAGCGGCTGCGGTCGCGATTTCGCAGATGCTCTGTACGCGGGCGGCCGCCGCCACGGGCGGCGCTTCCTTGCGGCGGGCTTCATGGGCGGTGGCGGCATGGGCCCGGCGTGGTTCAGCGCGGGGCGCAAGCTCGGCTCGGGCGACCTGCAGCTGGTGCTCCTCGCGCTTCTCGCCGAGCGGCCGAGCCACGGTTACGAGCTGATCAAGGCGCTCGAGGAGCGCTCCGGCGGCTTCTACAGCCCGAGCCCGGGCATGGTGTACCCCGCGCTCACGTGGCTCGAGGAAGTCGGCTACGCCAGCGTGGCGGCCGAGGGCGCCAAGAAGCTCTACAGCATCACCGCGAGCGGCCGCGCCTACCTCGAAGAAAACCGCGCGGCTGCCGAGGCGATGCTCGATCAGCTCGAGCACATCGGCCGCAAGATGGGCCGCGTGCGCGAGATTTTCGGCGGCCTGGATCGCGACGACGATGCCGGCTCGGAGGAGATCGATGCGGCGCGGCGCGAGCTGCGGCGGCTGCTGCTCGAGGCGCGCCGCGCAAGCGCGGAGGAGAAGGCCCGCATCGCGGCAATCCTGCGTCAGGCGGCGGCGCAGATCCGCGCCAGGGGCTGAAGCCGCGCATAGCCGCGCGATCGCAGGCTGAATGCAGCCTGCCGCGCCATTGCGCGCGACCGTGATGCTCTCTATTCTTCCCGCCCGCCCAAACGAACAGGACCCTCACCATGGCGCGCGGAGTCAACAAGGTCATCCTCATCGGCAACCTGGGCGCGGATCCCGAGACTCGCGCCATGCCTTCCGGCACCACGGTCGCGAATCTGCGCGTGGCGACGAGCGAGAGCTGGCGCGACAAGCAGACCGGCGAGCAGCAGGAGCGCACCGAGTGGCATCGCGTCGCGCTCTTTGGGCGGCTCGCCGAAGTCGCGGGTGAGTATCTGCGCAAGGGCTCGCAGGTCTACATCGAGGGAAGCCTGCGGACGCGCAAGTGGACGGACAAGCAGGGCAACGAGCGCTACTCGACCGAGATCATCGGCAACGACCTGCAGATGCTCGGCGGGCGGGGCGGCGCAGGCCAGGCGCCCGGCGCGGGCGCAGGCGGCGGCGGGCGCGAGGCGATGGCCGAGGAGGGCGGCGGGGCCCCGGCCCGCAGCGGCGGCGGCGCCGAGGAATTCGACGACGATATTCCGTTCTAGTCCGCCCTAGAGATGCTGCCTGAGGAAGCTCTCGAGCGCTTCGAGCAGCTGCGTGCGGGTGTCAGCCCGTGACAGCCAGTGGTCCTCGTCGGGAAGCTTGACGACCATGACCGCTCTGCCCGCCTTCTGCAGTGCCTCCGCCATGCGTATCGACTGCTCGGTAGGCACGACTCCATCGCCGGTTCCGTAGGCGATCATCACCGGGATGGTGATCGTAGCGGCCGATCTGAGTGGCGACTTCGTATCGAGCCTCGAGTCGGTCTCCGAGCCGATGCGCTCCTTCCACTGCGATTGCGAGGCGGACACATAGCGGACCCAGTTGCCGTACATTGGCACTTGTTCCCGCATCAAGGCGCGCAGATCCGAGACGCCGTTGATGCTCACGGCGCAGGCATAGAGCGTCGGAGTGAAGGCCGCCCCGGCGAGCGCCGCATAGCCTCCGTACGACATCCCTACGATGCAGACACGGTGCGGGTCGGCGATGCCCTGGTCGATCATGGCACGCACGCCGTCGGTGACGTCGTCCTGCATGAGCCCGCCCCACTGGCGGTAGCCGGCCCGCTCGAAGACCTCGCCGAATCCGGTCGAGCCGCGGAACTGCGGCTGCAACACAGCGTAGCCGCGCGTGGCGAGGAACTGCACCATCCAATCGAAAAAGGGATAGTCGCGCGCCTGGGGCCCGCCGTGCGGCAGCACCACCAGCGGTACGGGGCCGGTCTGTTTGCCCGGCGGCATCGTGAGGTAGGCCGGAATCGGCGTGCCGTCGCGCGCTTTGTAGGAGATTTCCTTGAGCTCGCCCAGCTTCGTGCCCGCAAGCCCGGGGTACTCCTCGGCGGCGATGTCGGCACGGCGAGTGTTGAAATCGACGAAGTAATAAACGGGCGGCGCGGACGGCAACTCCACTCGCGCCAACGTTCGCGAGCCGTCGGATGACCATCCCTGCATGCTGACCTGCCGGCCTGGAAAGGCGCGCTGCAGGATCTCCTCGCGGTGCTGCGCGGCGGGATCCAGCCAGTGCATCTGCGTCTTGGAACCGCTCACGTAGACTCCTACGATCGCATCGCTGGAGTTGTATGAGACCCCGGTGATGTCGGCATCCGGATCCTCCGCCAGAAGTCTGGTTGGCGAGCCATCGAGGGGCAGTGCCCAGGCGGCCTGGTGGGGGCGCCCGTTCTCGCTCAGCAGAACCAGCGCCGAGTCGTCGGGGAGGATTCCGGCAATCTTCGGTTGATCGCTGTCGTCCTTGCGCAGGATCTCACGGATGCTGTCTCCCGACAGCGCGTACAGGCGATAAGCCCTCTTGAGATAATCCCAGTCCTCGCGCGCCACCGGTTTGCCGTCGTGATCGACGATCCATCGGATCGTATGCGCGTTGCCGAATTTGATGTGGGTGGGAGCGCCGGTGAGGGTATCTACTGCGAGAAGGGCGGCTCCCGGGCCGGACATGATCACCGTGTGCGGCTGGCTGACTCGGCTGCGTACCACGTACGCGAATGCCGCCCTGCGCACCGCCGCCTGCGCGCTTGCATCGGCAGAGCCATGCGCCGTTGTTTGGGCGGCCGGCAGGAAGCGCCCGTCGCCGCCGCTCGCGTCGTAGGCCATGTTGATGAAGTATTCCCGCGAGGTCTGTGTTGCGACCTTCGACTCGCTCGTCTCGCTGAAGGTGATCAGCAACGTCTCGTCGTCGTTCCAGACCAGACGGCGCAGCTTGAGGTGTGCGGGCAGAGCGAGGATACGCAGATCCTTCCTCGCCTCGACGTCGAACATCACGACTCGAGGCGTGTCGTGCTCGTGATCCACCCAGGCGAGCCGCGTGCCGTGCGGGCTCAGGACGACATCCGTGTTCGCCGGCAGCGCCCCGAACGCCGCGGCAGGGGGCGGAGCGCCCGGCGTGACCGCGTCCGTCGCCCAGGAAGGTTGGCCGGGTCCGAAAGCGGCGGCGGCAGGCAGCAGTGCGGCCGCCGCGCGCGCCAGGCGCACGGCCCGCACCGCCGGCTTCTTCAGAGTCGGTCGCAGCTCCGCCAAGAGTCCCCCTTTTATGCCCGGCAGTATGCAGACCCTGCCCTCTGCTGCCAACGGGGTCGAGGAGTCGGGATACTTGATAAGTCGCTGACCCGCCTCAATTTTCAGGGCATCGCATCGGACACGGCGGACTTTTCGCCGTGCGCCTCACCGGCCGACCCCTTAAGATTCCTCGCGCCGGCTCTCACCATGCCCCGCCGCTATTTCATCAAGACCTTCGGCTGCCAGATGAACGAGTACGACTCCGCACGGATGGCGGACGTGCTGAGCGCCGGCGCCGGCTTGGTTGCGACCGGGGACCCGCACGAGGCGGACGTGCTCCTCATGAACACCTGCTCGGTGCGCGAGAAGGCGCAGGAGAAAGTGTTCTCGCTCCTCGGTGAGTGGCGGCGCCTGAAGAGCCGCCGCCCCGAGGTCATCATCGGCGTGGGCGGCTGCGTCGCGAGCCAGGAAGGCGAGGCCATCACCGGGCGCGCGCCGTTCGTCGATCTCGTGTTCGGGCCACAGACACTGCATCGCCTGCCGCAGATGATCGCGGAGCTCAGGCGCACGGGGCGCGCGCAGGTCGACGTCAGCTTCCCTGAGATCGAGAAATTCGACTCGCTCCCCGAGCCGCGCGCGGAAGGAGCACGCGCCTTCGTGTCGATCATGGAAGGCTGCAGCAAGTACTGCAGCTTCTGCATCGTGCCGTACACACGCGGCGAGGAGATGAGCCGCGGCTTCGACTCGGTGCTCGACGAAGTGCGCGCGCTCGCCGCCCAGGGAGTGGCCGAGGTGACGCTCCTCGGGCAGAACGTCAACGCCTACGCGGGTCCCATGGCCGATGGCGCCCGGGTGGATCTCGCCACCCTCATTCATCACGTCGCGCGCGTGCCCGGCATCGAGCGCATCCGCTTCACCACCTCGCACCCGCTCGAGTTCAACGACAGCCTGATCGAGGCGTTCGCGAGCGTGCCGCGGCTCGCCGATCACCTGCACCTGCCGGTGCAGTCGGGCTCCGACCGGGTGCTTGCGCTCATGAAGCGCGGCTACACGAGCCTCGAGTTCAAGGACAAGGTGCGGCGCCTGCGCGCCGCGCGGCCCGGCATCTCGCTGTCCTCGGATTTCATCGTGGGCTTCCCCGGGGAGAGCGAGCGCGACTTCGAGGCGACGCTCGCGCTCGTGCGCGAGGTGGGCTTCGATCAGTCCTTCAGCTTCATCTACAGCCGCCGCCCCGGCACGCCCGCGGCCTCGCTCCCCGACGAGGTGAGCCACGAGGTCAAGCAGCAGCGCCTCGCGCGGCTGCAGGCAACGCTCGAGAGCCAGGCGCGCGCCATCAGCGAGGCGATGGTGGGGACACGGCAGCGCGTGCTCATCGAGCGGCCGGCGAAGCGCAACGCGCGCGAGCTCGCCGGCCGCACCGCCAACAACCGCTGGGTGAATTTCGCCGGTCCGCCCTCCCTCATCAACCGCTTCGCCGACGTCGAGGTGACCGCGGCGCTGGCGCACAGCCTGCGCGGGCGGCTCAGCCACGCGCCGCCGCTCGCGGCCTGCGGCTGAATGGCGGTGGCCGCCTCATCGCCGCGCGAGCCGCAGCGGGAATTCGATCTCGGCGGCGGCGACAACACCCGGCTCGCGAACCTGTGCGGCCCGCTGGATGAGAACCTGCGGCTGCTCGAGCAGCGGCTCGAGGTGCGCATCCGCCGCCGCGGCGACGCCTTCCGCGTGAGCGGCGCGCTCGCGGCGAGCGCCGAGGAGACGCTGCGCGAGCTCTTCGAGCTCGCGCGCACGGAGGAAGTGACTCCCGAGCGCGTGCATCTGGCGCTGCGCGACCGCGCGGCGGGCGCGCCGCCCGCCGACGCGGACCCGCGCGAGCAGGGAGTGCACGTGCCGCGCGGCGGCATCCGCGCGCGCGGCAGGCACCAGCGCGACTACCTCGCGCACATCCGCGGCGGCGATCTCACCTTCGGCATCGGGCCCGCGGGCACCGGCAAGACCTATCTGGCGGTTGCGTGCGCGGTCGAGGCGCTGCAGGCCGACCGGGTGCGGCGCATCGTGCTGGTGCGGCCGGCGGTCGAGGCGGGCGAGCGGCTCGGGTTCCTGCCCGGGGACCTCACGCAGAAGGTCGACCCGTACCTGCGCCCCATGTACGACGCACTCTACGAGATGATGGGCTTCGACCGCGTGGCGCGCTTCATCGAGCGCAACGTCATCGAGGTGGCGCCGCTCGCCTTCATGCGCGGCCGCTCGCTGAACGACTCCTTCATCATTCTCGATGAGGCACAGAACACCACCATCGAGCAGATGAAGATGTTCCTCACCCGCATCGGCTTCGGCTCGCGCGCGGTGGTGACCGGCGATGTCACGCAGACCGACCTCCCGGCGGGCAGGCAGTCGGGCCTGTCGCACGTGGTCGAGGTGCTGCGCAACGTGCCGGGCGTCGCCTTCACCTTCTTCGACGCGCAGGACGTGGTACGCCACCCGCTGGTGCAGCGCATCGTGCAGGCCTACGAGGCCCACGGCGGCTCGTCGTGAGCGCGCCTCCGCTCGAACTCGCGCTGCAGCGGCGGGTGCGGGCCTGGTCACCGCGCCGCGCGGACCTGGCGCGCTGGGCGAGCGCAGCGCTCGGCCGCCGCGCGGCGGGCGCCGAGCTCGGTGTGCGCGTGGTGAGCCCCGCGGAGAGCCGCCGCCTCAATGCGCGCTATCGCGGCCGCAACCAGCCGACCAACGTGCTGTCCTTTGCGCCGCCTGCGATGCCGGCGGGCGCGCCGGGCGGCGCGCGCGCGCTCGGCGACCTGGTGATCTGCCCGCGCGTGCTGCGCGGCGAGGCGCGCGCGCAGGCGAAGACGCTCCGGGCGCACTGGGCGCATCTCGTCGTGCATGGAACGCTGCACCTGATCGGCTACGACCATCAGCGCGCCGCCGACGCACGCCGCATGGAGCGGCGCGAGATCGCCGTGCTGCGCCGCCTGGGCTTCGCCAACCCGTACCGGTGGCCGCAATGACCAAGGACCTGAACGCGACCGGCCGGTGGCTCAAGCGCCTCACGCAGGGGCTCGCGTCCGAGCCGCAGGACCGCCAGGAGCTGCTCACGGTGCTGCGCGATGCGGGCGAGCGCGGCCTCGTCGACGGCGATGCGCTCTCGATGATCGAGGGCGTGCTCCAGGTCTCGGACCTGCAGGTACGCGACATCATGGTGCCGCGCACCCAGATGGTGTTCATCCGGCGCGACCAGCGCGCCGCGAGCATCCTGCCGGTAGTGGTCGAGTCCGGGCACTCGCGCTTCCCGGTGATGGACGAGGATCGCGACGACATCGTCGGGATCCTGCTCGCCAAAGACCTGCTGCGCCTCACGGTGGAGAAGCGCGAGCGCTTCGACATCCGCGAGTTCATGCGCCCGGCGCTGTTCGTGCCCGAGTCCAAGCGCCTCAACGTGCTGCTGCGCGAGTTCCGCCGCAACCGCAACCACATGGCGATCGTCGTCGACGAATATGGCGGGGTCTCGGGACTCGTCACCATCGAGGACGTGATCGAGCAGATCGTCGGCGAAATCGACGACGAATTCGACGTCGAGGACGATCTGAACATCCGCCGCGACGCGGAGCGGCAGTTCACCGTGCGCGGCGTGACGCGCATCGCCGAATTCAACGAGTACTTCGGTGCGCAGCTCTCCGAGGAGGAGGGCTTCGATACGGTGGCGGGCCTCGTCATGAAGCAGCTCGGGCACCTGCCGCGGCGCGGCGAGAGCACAACGATCGACGGCTTCGAGTTCCGCGTGCTGCGCGCCGACCGGCGCCGCATCGAGGCGCTGCAGGTGGTGGCGCCGCGCGACGTGCTGCCGCCGGAAGAGCGCGCGGCGGGCGGCGAGTCCTAGGTGGCCCTCTACACCCTGCCGCGGCCGTCCTCGGCACGGCTGCGGGCCCTGATCGCGCTCGTGGCCGGGGCGGCGCTCGCCGCCGCCTTTGCGCCGCTTTCACTGTGGCCGCTCGCGGTGCTCTGTCCCGCGCTGCTCATGTGGCTGTGGCAGGACGCCGCGCCGCGCGAGGCGGCCTGGCTGGGCTTCCTCTTCAACGCCGGCACCTTCGGCGCGGGCACCTACTGGCTCCTCATCAGCCTCCCGATTGGCGGCGCGCCCGTCTGGCTGGCGCTGTTCCTGATGCTGGGCCTCACCGGGATCATGGCGCTCTATCACGCGGCGCTCGGCTATGGCTGCGCGCGCTGGCTGCCGCGCCAGGGGGCGGCGCGCTCGCTGGTGGCGCTGCCGGCGGCGTGGCTCCTCGTCGAATGGTGGCGCGGCTGGTTCCTGTCCGGTTTCTCGTGGCTCTCGCTCGGCTACTCGCAGACCGACACCTGGCTCGCGGGGCTCGCGCCCGTCACCGGTGTCTACGGCGTGAGCGCGGCGCTGCTCCTCTGCGCCGGAGCGCTCACCGCGCTCGTCGGCGGCACGAGATGGGCACGGGCGAGCGCGGCGGCCGCGCTGCTCGTGCCCTGGGCCGCCGGGGCCGCGCTGCGCGGCATCTCCTGGACGCATCCTTCCGGTGCGCCGGTCTCGGTGGCGATCGCCCAGGGGGCGGTCCCGCAGGATGAGAAATGGCTCGAGACGAACCGCGACGCGACGCTCGACCTCTACCAGAAGCTCACCGAGCAGGCGTTCGGCACGGCGCTCATCGTGTGGCCCGAGTCGGCACCGGCCGATACCGCCAACGATCTGGTGCCCTGGCTCTCGCGCATCTACCGCGACGCGCACGCGCACGGCTCGGCGCTCGTAATGGGGATCCTGCGCGCCGAGGGCGGCGTGTCGGACTCGGACCCGGTGCGCTACTACAACTCGGTGCTGGCGCTCGATGCCCAGGTGGGCTGGTACGACAAGCACCACCTGGTGCCGTTCGCGGAATTCTTCCCGGTACCGCAGTTCGTGCGCTCCTGGATGCGGCTCGCGAGCCTGCCGTACTCGGACTTCACCCGCGGCGCCGCCTATCAGCCGCCGCTCGAGGCGGCGCACCTCAAGCTCGGCGCGACCGTGTGCTACGAGGACGGCTACGGCAGCTCCATGCTCGAGGTGCTGCGCCGCGGGGGCGCCGACGCGCTCGTCAACGTGACCAACGACGCCTGGTTCGGGCACTCGAGTGCCCGGCATCAGCACTTCCAGATCGCGCGCATGCGCGCGCTCGAGGAAGGGCGTTACATGATCCGGGCCGCCAACGACGGCATCTCCGCGGTCATCGGCCCGCACGGCGAAGTCATGGCCCGCGCCCCGGAATTCCGCCCCGTGGTGCTGGTCTCACAGGTGATCCCGCTGACCGGCCTCACCCCCTACGCGCATGTTGGCAACTGGCTGGTCCTGAGCCTGGCGACGCTGGCGCTGGCATACGGGCTATGGGTGCGGAATGATAGGCTGTGGCGGACCCGTTCCGGGTCGGCCGCCGCGGCTGCCTGAAGGGTGCGCGCTGCTGCATGGAAGTGTCCGACATGAATGTGAAAGCCGAATCGATCCTCGTTCCCCCGCTGCGCCGGACGCTGGCCGTGCTGGCGCTGGCGGTGGCGCTCGCGGCCTGCTCGCGCGATACCAGCGCCCAGCAGATGCACCCGGCGGCCGCCCCCGCCGCTGTAGCGGGGGCTGCACCCGGCGCGCCCGCGCCGGCCGCCGACGGCGCGCCCGAGCCGGCGGCCATGCGCGCGCTCCCCGACTTCACGGCACTGGTCGAGAAGTACGGGCCCGCGGTCGTGAACGTCGAGGTAGTCGAGAAGACACAGCAGCCGGGCTTCCAGGGCCTCTCGCCCAACGATCCCCTCTACGATTTCTTCCGCCGTTTCGGCATCCCGGCGCCGGGAGAGGGGCCGCGCGGCAATCAGCCGCCGGTGCGCGGCGCGGGCTCGGGCTTCATCGTGAGCCCGGACGGCTACATCCTCACCAACACCCACGTGGTGGCGGAAGCCGAGACCGTGACCGTGCGGCTCACCGACCGGCGCGAGTTCCAGGCCAAGGTCGTCGGCGCCGACGAGCGCACCGACGTGGCGGTGATCAAGATCGGCGCCACCAACCTGCCGACCGTGAGGCTCGGGGATCCCTCGCGCATCAAGCCCGGCCAGTGGGTGCTCGCCATCGGCTCGCCGTTCGGCTTCGAGAACTCGGTCACCGCCGGCATCATCAGCGCCACCTCGCGCGCGCTGCCGAGCGACAACTACGTGCCGTTCATCCAGACCGACGTGGCGGTGAACCCGGGCAACTCGGGCGGCCCGCTCTTCAACATGGCGGGCGAGGTGATCGGCATCAACTCGCAGATCTTCAGCCGCACGGGCGGCTTCATGGGGCTCTCGTTCGCCATCCCGATCGACGTCGCGCGCAACGTCGAGGAGCAGCTCATCAAGACCGGCAAGGTCGTGCGCGGGCGCATCGGCGTCACCATCCAGGATCTCAACGCTCAGCTCGCCGAGTCCTTCGGGCTCGACCGGCCGCGCGGCGCGCTGGTCTCCTCGGTCGAGAAGGACGGCCCGGCGGCGAAGGCCGGCATCCAGCCCGGCGACGTGATCCTGGCGGTCGGCGCACACCCGATCGAGCATTACGGCGAGCTCTCGGGGGCGATCGCGGCGATGAAGCCCGGCAGCGATACGACACTCGCGGTGTGGCGCGGCGGCAAGCAGCTGAACGTGAACGTGGTCGTCGCCGAGCTCCACGAGCAGCAGCAGGCGGCCTCGGCCCGCGGCCGCTCCCAGCGCGGCGGCGCCAAGGTGCCGGGCGCCTTCGGGCTCACCGTGCGGCCGCTCAACCCGCAGGAGAAGCAGCAGGCCGACACGCAGGGGAGCCTGGTCGTCGAGGAGGTCACGGGTCCCGCGGCCGCCGCCGAGGTGCAGCCCGGCGACATCATCCTCGGCGTCAACGGCAAGCGCGTGCACACCGTGGCTGAGCTCGAGGAGGCGGCCAAGACCGCCGGCAAGAGCGTGGCGCTCCTCATCCAGCGCGAGGACGCGCAGATCTTCGTGCCGCTGCGATTACCTTAGGCTTGCCATCTGCGCAGCCGGCGAAAGCCGCGCCTTTCGCCGGCGGCAACCGGAGTAATGTCTGCCGGAATCGCCGCAGGCGATTCGGCCAATGAAATGAGCATGCAAGAGACCTACGATCCGGCGGCCGTCGAGCGCGCCGCGCAGGAGTACTGGCGGGAGCGGCGCGCCTTCGAGGTGCGCGAGGATCCCGCCAGGCCCAAGTTCTACTGCCTGTCGATGCTGCCCTACCCCTCGGGCCGGCTGCACATGGGCCACGTGCGCAACTACACGATCGGCGACGTGCTGGCGCGTTACCTGGCGATGCAGGGCTACAACGTGCTGCAGCCGATGGGCTGGGACGCCTTCGGGCTCCCGGCCGAGAACGCCGCCATCAGCAACGGCGTGCCGCCCGCGAAGTGGACGCGCGACAACATCGCGCACATGCGGCAGCAGCTGAAGGCCCTCGGCTTCGCCATCGACTGGCAGCGCGAGGTGGCCACCTGCGATCCGGACTACTACCGCTGGAACCAGTGGCTGTTCCTGCGCATGCGGGAGCAGGGGCTCGCGTACCGCAAGAGCGGGGTCGTCAACTGGGACCCGGTCGATCAGACGGTGCTCGCCAACGAGCAGGTGATCGACGGCCGCGGCTGGCGGACCGGGGCGCCGGTCGAGAAGCGCGAGATCCCGATGTATTACCTCGCGATCACGCGCTACGCCGACGAGCTGCTCGCCGCGCTCGATGAGCTGCCCGAGTGGCCGGAGCGCGTGCGCGTCATGCAGGCCAACTGGATCGGCCGCAGCGTCGGCTGCGACATCTCCTTCCCCTATGCGCCCGATACCGCGCAGGCGCTCGGCGGCACGGGCGCCGTCAAGGTGTTCACCACGCGCGCCGATACGCTCTTCGGGGCTACCTTCATGGCGGTCGCCGCCGAGCACCCGGTGGCGCTCGCCGCGGCGCGCGGCAATGCCGCGCTCGCCGCCTTCATCGAGGAATGCCGCCGCGGCAGCGTCATCGAGGCCGACCTCGCCACCCAGGAGAAGAAGGGCATGCCGACCGGGCTGCACGTGCTGCATCCCTTCACGGGCAAGCCGCTCGCGGTGTGGGTCGCGAACTACGTGGTGATGGCCTACGGCGAGGGCGCGGTCATGGGCGTGCCGGCCCACGACGAGCGCGACTTCGAGTTTGCCATCAAGAACCATCTGCCCGTAGTCACGGTGGTGCGCTCGACGAGCGGGGCCTACGAAGAGGTGCATGCGCCCTGGATCGCGGCCTATTCCGAGTACGGGGTGACGGTGAACTCGGGCGAGTTCTCCGGGCTCGGCTTCCAGCAGGCGGTCGACGCGATCGCGGCGGCACTCGAGAAGAAAGGCCTCGGAGCCAGGCGCGTGCAGTTCCGGCTGCGCGACTGGGGCATCTCGCGCCAGCGCTACTGGGGCTGCCCGATCCCGATCGTCCACTGCGGCGCGTGCGGCGAGGTGCCGGTGCCGGACGAGCAGCTGCCGGTGGTGCTGCCCGAGGACCTGGTGCCCGATGGCAGCGGCAACCCGCTGGCGAAATCTCCGGCCTTCTACCAGTGCAGCTGCCCGAAGTGCGGCGGCGCGGCGCGGCGCGAGACCGACACCATGGACACTTTCGTCGACTCGTCCTGGTACTTCATGCGCTACGCCTGCCCGGATGCGGCGCGCTCGATGGTCGATGCGCGCGTCGATTACTGGCTGCCGGTCGATCAGTACATCGGCGGCATCGAGCACGCCATCCTGCACCTGCTCTACGCGCGCTTCTGGACCAAGGTGATGCGGGATCTGAAGCTCGTGAAGTTCGGCGAGCCCTTCACGCGGCTCCTCACCCAGGGCATGGTGCTGAATCACATCTTCTCCTGGCAGCCGCCCGGCGGCCGCAAGCGCTACTTCAATCCCGCCGAGGTCGAGACGCTGCGCGCCCCCGACGGCAGCGCGCGCTACCAGGTGGCGACCTCCGACCTCGGCACGCTCGCGGTCGAGCACGAGGGCATCGGCAAGATGTCGAAGTCCGAAGGCAACGGCGTCGACCCGGAGGGACTCATCGAGCGCTTCGGCGCCGACACCGCGCGGCTCTACACGATGTACACCTCGCCCCCCGAGGACACGCTCGCCTGGTCGGACGAGGGCGTGCAGGGCGCCGCGCGCTTCATCCGGCGCCTGTGGAGCACGGTGTACGAGCATCTCGAGGCGGGGCCCGCGCCGGCGCTCGAGGCAGGCACGCTGAGCGCGGCACAGCGCGAGCTGCGGCGCCAGGCTCATCAGGCGCTCGCCAAGGCAACCGACGACATTGGGCGACGGCGCAATTTCAACACCGCGATCGCGGCAATGATGGAGCTCCTCAACTCGATCCGGGCCTCCGCCGACAGGAGCCCGCAGGGCCGCGCCGTGCGCCACGAAGCGCTCAGGATCGAGGTGCTGGTGCTCGCGCCGGTTGCGCCGCACGTGTGTCACGCCCTGTGGCAGGCGCTCGGCTGCAGTACTGCGCTGATCGACGAGCGCTGGCCGCAGCCCGACGCGGCGGCGCTCGCCCAGGACACCCACGCCATGGTCGTGCAGGTGAACGGCAAGCTGCGCGGCCACATCACCGTGCCGGTGCATGCGGACGAAGCGGCGGTGCGCGCGGCTGCGCTCGCCGACGAGCACGTGAGGAGATTCGTGGCCGACAAGCCCGTGCGGCGCGTGATCGTCGTGCCCGGCAAGCTCGTCAACGTGGTGGTGTGATGAGGCGCGCGCCGGGCAGTGTGCGCGCCGCCGCCACGCTGGCCTGCGGCGCGCTGCTCGCGCTCGGCGGCTGCGGCTTCCACCTCGAGGGTCGCACGGCGCTGCCGGCGACCGTGAAGACTCCCTACCTCGAGGCCGACGACCGCCAGAGCGACTTCGTGCAGAGCCTCGAGCGGGCACTGCGCGCAAACGGCGCGCAGCTCGCGCCGGAGAAGACCAAGGCCTCCGCGGTGGTCACCATCCTCAAGGACAACCTCAAGACGCGCGTGCTGTCGGTGTCGAACCTCAACCAGCCGAACGAGTACGAGCTCACCTACACGGTGAGCTTCTCGGTCACGGCGGGGGACAAGGAGCTGCTGCCGGCGCAGGAGATCTCCACCACACGCGACTACAGCTTCGATGCGCGCCTCCTGCTCGCCAAGGGGCACGAGGCGGATGTCCTGCGCGGCGCGATGGCCCGGGACCTCGCCGACATGGTCATGCGGCGCCTGGCGAGGCTCTAGGCCGTGCCCGGAGCCCCGGCAGCCCGCTCGCCCCGCACGCTCGCCCCGTCATCCACGGCGGCGCTCACCGCGCTGCCCGAGTTCGGCACGCCCGCGGTGCTGCTCCTGCGCAGCATCGACCGCGTGCCGGTGGCGCTGCTGCTCGATCGCTGCGGGATCGATCTGACGCTGCTCGCACACGGCGAGGAGATCCCCGGATCCTACTGGGGCGACAGCGAGGCGGGCTTGCAGGGCGAGCGGCTCTATGCGCGGCTCGATACGCCGGTGCATTCGATTCTCCACGAGGCGGGCCACTACATCTGCATGAGCCCGGAGCGGCGCGCCGGGCTCGACACGGACGCAGGCGGCGACGACCTCGAGGAGGCCGCGGTGTGCTACCTCCAGGTGCTGCTCGCCGGGGACCTGGCCGCGGTCGGCCGCGCGCGCATGCTCGCCGACATGGACTCCTGGGGATACAGCTTCCGGCTCGGCTCGACGCGCGCCTGGTTCGAGGGCGATGCCGCGGATGCGCGCGCCTGGCTCGAGCGGCATGGCGTCATCGATGCGCTCGGGCGTGTGACCGGCGGCCTGCGCGCGCGGTGAGCCGACCTGCGGCCGGACCGATCATGAGCGCCTCGCCGGGAGATTCTGTCCCTGAGCGGTCCGCTGGCCTGGCGGCGCGAGGGCGCGTTAGACTCGGCGCCCCTGCCCGGTTGACCGTGTCGTAGACAAGTGCGCCGTCTGTCGCTTTCGTGGGTTCTGTCGCTGCTGCTGGTGTTCGCCCAGTGCGGCGCGGTGCTGCACGAGCTCGGCCACCTGAGCCGCGGCGAACGCGGCAACACGCCGGCGCTGCGCGCCGACGTGCAGATCGCGGACGGCGCCTGCTCGACCTGCGCGGCCTTCGCTCAGGTCACCAACCCGGCCTCGGGCGCCGTCAACACTCTGGCCGCCTCCGCGGCCGCGTATCTGCGGACTCCCGCCCCCGTCTACGCGATCGCCGCGGCCGACACACTCACGCCGCGCAGTCGCGGTCCCCCGCAAGCCTGAACTGAGTTCCCTTCGATTCGAGCGTGCACCCCGATCCGCATCGGGGCTGCACGGCGTGCAGGCTTTTGCGGAGATGGCTCATGATCATCAGTCGATTTCTTCCCGCCGTCGCGCTCCTCGGCGCCAGCGCGATGGCGGCCGCTGCCGGGGCGGATGCCGCGGCCAGCGCCGAGGCCGCCGATGACGCGAGCCAGTTGCAGACCATCATGGTCACCGCGCAGCGCCTCAATGAGGCGCGCCTCGGCATCGAGACGCAGACCGGTGCATCCACCTACACCATCGACAATCAGGGGATCGTCGCGCAGCCGGGGGGCGGCAACCAGTCGCTCAGCGACGTGCTGCTGCAGGCGCCGGATGTGGTGCAGGACTCGTTCGGGCAGCTGCACGTGCGTGGTGACCACAACGGCCTGCAGTACCGGCTGAACGGCGTCATTCTGCCGGAGGGCATCAGCGTCTTCAGCCAGACGCTGAGCCCGCGCCTGATCTCCTCGGTGAGCCTGATCACCGGCGCGCTGCCGGCGCAGTACGGCCTGCGCACCGCCGGCATCGTCGACCTCGCGAGCAGCAGCGGGCTGCTGCAGCCGGGCGGTTACCTGTCGGTCTACGGCGGGAGCTTCGGCACGCTGCAACCCTCGTTCGAGTACGGCGGCAGCAGCGGCAGTTTGAGCTATTACGCCACCGGCGATTACAAGCAGAGCGATGTCGGCGTCGAATCCCCCGACGCCAGCGCCGTTCCCCGGCACGATCGGACCGAGCAGATTCACGGCTTCGGCTACCTCGAGAAGATCCTCGACCCGAATAACCGCCTGTCGCTGATCCTCGGCGTCTCCGACGGCAAGTATCAGATTCCGAATCAGCGCGGGCTCGAGCCGACGCTCGGTCTCGAGGTGAACGGTGTCACGCAGTTCCCGAGCGACGGCCTCGATGAGAGCCAGCGCGAGCTCACCGAATACGCGATCGTCAGCTGGCAGCACGCGGGCGAGGCGCTCAACTTCGAGACGTCCGTGGCCGTGCGCTATACCAGTCTGCACTTCTCGCCCGACTGGCTCGGCGACCTGCTCTACGACGGCATCGCGCAGGACGCCTTCAAGGAGGACACCGCGGCGAGCTGGCAGACCGATGCCTCATACCAGCTGTCGTCGGCGCACATGCTGCGGTTCGGGCTGTTCCTGCAGCACGACAGCTCGGCCAGCGATACCACCTCGCAGGCTTTGGCCGCCGACCCCGTCACCGGGATCCAGACCAGCAGCGTTCCGCTCACGATTGCGGATAACGGTGCGCAGTCGCAGGAGCTGGAGAGTCTCTACCTGCAGGACGAGTGGCAGATGTTCGCGCCGTTCACGCTCAACTACGGCCTGCGCTTCGATCACTACCATGCCTACGCCAACGGCAGGCTGCTCGAGCCGCGCATCAATTTCGTCTGGAAGCTCGGCTCAGGCACGACGCTGCACGGCGGCTACTCGCGCTACCTCATCCCGCCTCCCTTCGAGCTCGTCGCTGCGGCGACGATCTCGAAATTCATCGGTACGACCGCGGTACCGCCGGGCGCGATCACGCTGGACACGGCGGCTTTCGGCGAGCGCCAGAATTACTACGACCTCGGGGTGCAGCAGAAGCTCCTCGACGACACGCTCACCCTCGGCGCCGACAGCTTCTACAGGCAGGCCCAGCACCTCATCGACGAGGGGCAGTTCGGCGCGCCGATCATTCTCACTCCCTTCAACTATCGCTACGGTCTCATCGGCGGCGTCGAGCTCACCGCCAACTACTCCGTCGGCAACTTCTCCGCGTACAGCAACCTGTCCTTCCAGGCCGCGCATGGCAAGCAGATCGAGTCGGCCCAGTTCAACTTCAGTGCGCAGGATCTCGCCTACATCGCCGACAACTACATCCACCTCGATCACGAGGGGCGTGTGACCGCCTCGGGAGGGATTTCGTACCTGTGGCTCGGGACCCGCTTCAGCGCCGACTTCATCTTCGACACCGGGCTGCGGGAGGCGCTCGTCCTGCCGGGCGGCAGCGCCATCCCGAACGGCGATCACACCCCGAGCTACACGCAGGCCAATGTGGGACTCAGCCACGACTTCCATCTGTCCGGCTCGAGCCTTCTCAGTGCGCGCTTCGACGCCATCAACGTGCTCGACAAGGTCTATCAGATCCGCAGCGGCAGCGGCATCGGAGTCTTTGCACCGCAGTACGGGCCGCGGCGGGGGTTGTTCGGCGGGCTCGCGTGGCAGTTTTGAGCCAATGGTTGATAATGCACGAGTGGCCGCCTGCGCGGATCGAATTTGAAGCTCACCGCCGACTCCCTCGCGACGCACCTGCGCGAGCGGCTGCTGCCCGTCTACCTCATCTCGGGCGATGAGCCGCTGCTCGCCGGCGAGGCGGCCGATGCGGTGCGCGCCGCCGCCCGCGCCGCGGGCTTCACCGAGCGGGAAGTGCATGTGGCGGAGCGCGCCGGCGACTGGGAGGAGGTGCGCGGCTCGGCCCGCAATCTCTCTCTCTTCGGCGCACGGCGGCTGTTCGAGATCCGCATGTCGGCCCGGCCGGGCGCCGCCGGCAATGCGGCGCTCATCGAGCTTCTCGAGGCCGGCGATCGCGACACGCTCGTCCTCGTCCTCACGCCCCGCCTCGATCGCGAGGCGCAGGGCGCGGACTGGGTGCGCGCGCTCGAGGCGCACGGCGGCTGGGTGCAGGTCTGGCCGGTGGATGCGTCACGCCTCGTGGGCTGGCTTCGCGGGCGCGCCCGGCAACTCGAGCTGAAGGCGAACGATGAGGCGCTCGAGCTCCTCGCCGAGCGCACCGAGGGCAACCTCCTCGCGGCGCACCAGGAGTTGGCCAAGCTCGCGCTGCTCGCGAACGGCGCCGTCGTGACGCCCGAGGCGGTGCTCGCGAGTGTCGCCGACAGCGCACGCTTCGACGTCTTTCAGCTGTCCGAGGCCGTGCTGAGCGGAGCCGCGGCGCGCGCTCTCAGGGTGCTCGCGGGACTGCGGGCCGAGGGCACCGAGCCGACCCTGGTGCTGTGGGCGCTCACCAAGGCACTGCACGACGCATGGAGCGCGCTCACCGGAGCGGGCGGCGGGGCGCAGCGCGGCTGGCAGCGCCAGAGCGCGGCTCTCGAGCAGGCACGGCGGCGGGCGCCGCACATGGCCTTCACCGACCTCACGGCACGCGCCGCGCGCGCCGATCGCGTGATCAAGGGCCGTGCCGCCGGCAACGCCTGGGACGAGCTCGCGCTTCTCACCAGGGCACTCTGTGTCTAGCGGCGCGCCCGGCACGGCCATGGAGCCCATCGGGCTCTTCGGCGGTAGCTTCGATCCGATCCACTGCGGGCATCTGCGCACGGCTTTTGAACTGTGGCAGGAGCTCGGGCTTGCCGAGGTGCGCTTCCTGCCGACCGGCCATCCGCCGCACCGCGAACATCTGTGCGCGAGCGCGGAGCTGCGCCTCGCGATGGTACGGGCCGCGGTCGCCGGCCAGCCCGGCTTCGTGGTCGACGACCGCGAGGTACGCCGCTCGGGCCTCTCGTACTCCGTGGATACGCTCGGCGAGCTGCGTCGCGAGTACCCGCAACGATCGCTCTGCCTGCTGCTCGGGATGGACGCCTTCCTCGGCCTGCCCACCTGGCATCGCTGGCGGGAGCTCCTCGAGCTCGGGCACGTCGTCGTGGCCCACCGCCCGGGATGGAACGCTCCGACCCGGGGACCGCTCGGGGAGCTCATGGTCGATCACGGCACGGGCTCCATCCGCGAGCTGCACGAGCGGCCGGCGGGCTGCCTGCACGTGCGTGCCGTGACGCAGCTCGAGATCTCGTCCACCGAGCTGCGCGCGGCTCTGGTCGCCGGCCGCGATCCCCGCTATCTCGTTCCCGATGCGGTACGGCAGATCATTCTCGATACGAGGTGCTATGCTGCACAGCAAGGTCCGTGAGACCTTGCGGCCACCAGGAGACGCCACTTAAGCACATGACCACCCGTACAAGCCTGCGCCCCGCTGCGGAGCGCGTTTCGCCCCTCAGGGAAGCCGTGACGACTGCGCTCGACGACATGAAGGCCGTAAACGTGAGGGTTCTGGATGTACGAGGGCTGACCGACATTGCCGATACGATGGTCATCGCATCCGGCAATTCCGACCGCCACGTGCGCTCGATCGCCGAGCGCGTGGTGGAGAAGGCGAAGGCGGCGGGTTTCCGGCCGCTCGGCACCGAAGGCGCGCGCGACGGCGAATGGGTGCTGGTCGATCTTCAGGATCTCATCGTCCACGTGATGCTGCCGCGGGTGCGCGAGTTCTACGGCCTCGAGCGGCTGTGGGAGGGCGAGGAAGAGGAAGAGCTGCCGCTCGCCGCACCCGCACTGGCCCGCGCCGCTCCACCCCGCCGGCAAGCCTCGAGCTGAATTTCAGAGCCCATGCGCGTGCGGCTGATCGCCGTGGGCACGCGCCCTCCCGGCTGGGTACGCGACGCGTGCGAAGATTACATAACGCGGCTAGGATCGCGCCTGCCGGTGTCCGTCATCGAGATCGCGGCCGGCCCACGCAGCGCCGGCGAGCCGCCCGCGCGCGCCATCGCGCGCGAGGGCGAACGGATACTGGCGGCGTTGCGCCGCGAGGACTTCGTCGTCGCACTCGATGAGCGCGGCACCGAGCTCGCGACGCGCGAGCTCGCCGCGTGGCTCAAGACCCGCATGCAGGAAGGTGAGGATCTGGCATTCGTGATCGGCGGCCCCGACGGGCTCGCGCCCGAAGTGCTGGCGCGCAGCAGGCTGCGCTGGTCGCTGTCGCGCCTCACTCTGCCGCACGCCCTGGTGCGCGTGCTGCTCACCGAGCAGCTCTACAGGGCCCATAGTCTGCTCGCCGGTCATCCCTACCACCGGGACTAGGCCATGCTGTCCGCCGCGCCGCTCCTCACCCTCGCCTCGGTGTCGCCGCGGCGGCGGGAGCTGCTCGAGCAGATCGGTGTCGCGCACGTGGTGAGCGGCGCCGATATCGACGAGTCGGTCCGGCCGGGCGAGGCGCCCGCCGACTACGTGGTGCGCATGGCATGCGCCAAGGCGCTCGCGGTGCACGCGCGCGGCGGCGGGCTCCCGGTGCTGGCCGCGGACACGACCGTGGTGATCGACGGGCTCATTCTCGCCAAGCCCCGCGACCGGGCCGACTGTCTCGCCATGCTCGGACGGCTCTCGGGGCGCAGCCATCAGGTGCTGACGGCGGTGGCGCTCGCGACCGCGGCGGGCGTCGCCTTCCGCCTGAGCGCGAGCGAGGTGCGGCTGCGGGCCGTGACGGCGCAGGAGTGCGCGGCGTACTGGGAGACCGGCGAGCCGCGCGACAAGGCCGGCGGCTACGCGATCCAGGGGCGGGGCGCGCTCTTCATCGAGCACCTGAGCGGCAGCTATTCCGGGGTGATGGGATTGCCGCTCTTCGAGACCGGGCAGCTGCTCGCCGCAGCGGGAATACATTGGTAGGTTCCGCGGCGTGAGCACCGAGATCCTCGTCAACGTCGCCCCGCGCGAGACGCGCGCCGCGATCCTCGAGAACGGCGCGGTGCAGGAGATCCACGTCGAGCGCACCAGCCGGCGGGGACTCGTCAGCAATCTCTACAAGGGGCGCGTGTCGCGCGTGCTGCCCGGCATGCAGGCCGCCTTCGTCGAGATCGGGCTCGAGCGCACCGCGTTCCTGCACGCCGCCGACATCGCCCGTGCCAGCGCCGGCGCCGGCGCCGACGACACGATCGCGACCGCGGTGGCGGCCGCGCTGCCGCCCGTCGAGGACATCCGCCGCCTGCTGAATCCCGGCGACGAGATCCTGGTGCAGGTCATCAAGGACCCGATCGGCACCAAGGGCGCGCGCCTCACGACCTTCATCGCCCTTCCTTCCCGCTACCTCGTCTACCTGCCGCGAGGCCTCGGCGTCGGCGTCTCATCCCGCATCGAGGACGAGAGCGAGCGGGCGCGGTTGAAAGGAGCCCTCGCGGCCCTCATCGGCGCGGACGCCGCGGGCGGCTACATCGTGCGCACCGCGGCCCAGGGGGTCGCCCCGGAGAGCCTGAGTGAGGACATGGCCTACCTGGCGCGTCTCTGGGAGCACGTGTGCGTGCGCGCCGCCGAGGCCCAGGCGGGCTCGGTGGTGCACGAGGATCTGCCGCTCTCCTTGCGGGTGCTGCGCGATGAGATCCCGCGCGGCGTCAGCCGCGTGCTGGTCGATTCTGCGCGCGAGCAGACGGCGATGCTCGAGTTCGCGGCCGCGTTCGTGCCCGGGGCGGCTCCCATGATCGAGCTGTATACGGGGCCGCGGCCGATCTTCGACCTGAACGGCGTCGAGGAGGAGATCACCCGCGCCCTCGATCGCAAGGTGCCGCTCAAGTCCGGCGGCCACCTGGTGTTCGATCAGACCGAGTCGATGACCACCATCGACGTGAATACCGGCGCCTATGTCGGCCACCGCAATCTCGAGGAGACCATCTTCCGCACCAACCTCGAGGCGGCGGTGACCATCGCGCGGCAGCTGCGGCTGCGCAACCTCGGCGGCATCATCATCATCGACTTCATCGACATGCACGACGAGCCGCACCGGCGCGCGGTGCTGGCCGCGCTCGAGCGCGCCCTCTCGGGCGATCGCGCCCAGACCCACATTGCGAGCCTCTCGCCCCTCGGCCTGGTGGAGATGACCCGCAAGCGCACCCGCGAGAGCCTGGAACACCTCCTGTGCGAGCCGTGTCCAAGTTGCGAGGGCCGCGGTTTTGTGCGCACCCCGGAAACGGTGTGCAACGAGATCTTTAGGGAAATTGTGCGACAGAGCCGGCAGTTTGCCAGCCGTGAGCTGCTGATACTCGCTCATCAGGACGTCGTGGACCGGCTGCTCGACGAGGAGTCCGCCGCCTTCGCGGAGCTCGAGGCGCAGGTCGGCCGACCGATCCGACTGCAGGTCGAGGCGCTCTACGGCGTTGACCAGTACGACGTCGTGCTCGTCTAGGACAGGTGATGCGTGTGAGGCCCGCGGATGCCGCTGCCGGGACGGACGCGCCGGCTGCGGCGCAGCCGGGGGCCGCGGGCGCCCGCACCCTGGTGCGCGTGACGCTGGCCACGCTCGCCGGCGCGTCGCTGCTCGCCGCCGTAATCCTGCTCGCGTATGCGCTCGCCGCGGCGCGCGTACCGCAGCAGCGTGCGACGCTCGAGAGTCTGGTGCGCGCCGAGACCGGACTCGACGTGCGCTTCGACGAGCTGCGGCTGCGCTGGGGCTGGTACGGGCCCGAGGCGGCCTTCGAGGCGGTCGAGCTGCACGAGCCCGGCGAGGCGCGCGCGCTTCTCACCGCTCCGCAGCTGGTTCTCGGTGTCGACCTGTGGCGCATGCTGCGCAGCGGCGACCTTGCGATCAGCCGCATCACGCTCGTCGATCCCGACATCGATGTGAGGCCCGGACCCCCCGTGCGCGGAGCGCGCCCGGCGCGCGCTCCTGCGTCCGCGAGCCCGACCCGCCTCCTGGCGCGCTGGCGGGGCACGCGCATCGACGTCGAGGGCGGGAGGCTGCGTGCCGAGGTCGCCGGCGTGCCGCTCGACGCCGGCATCCGCCGGATCGAGCTGCGGCGCGCCGGAGCCGAATGGACCGCGGAGGCGCTCCTCACCCTGCCGGAAGAGCTCGGCACGACGGCTGAAGCCGGGCTGCGCCTGCAGGGCGATGCGGCGCAGCCTGCGGATCTCGCCGGCACGCTGACTCTCGGCAGCCGCCGCCTGCAGCTCGCGGGCTGGCGCTCGCTCCTGAAGTCCGCGCCGCTCGCGCCCTACCTGCCGGACGCGGGCAGCGCCGACGTCACCGTACAGCTCGATCTCGCGCAGGGCGCGGTGCAGCGCGCGCAGGGCACGGTTGCCGGCGCAGGTCTCGAATGGCCCGCGGTGGGACCCGCAGCGGGGCTGGCGCTCGATGAGCTGCACGCCGAGTGGCAACTGGTGCGCAACCGCGCGGGCTGGCATTTCGGCGTGGAGCCGCTCGAGCTCGGAGCGGGCTCGCCACGCGCCGCTCTCAGCATCGACGCCGCCGCCGATGGCGGGTGGGTGCGCGGGCGGCTGCAGCGCGCGCCGGCCGCGGTGCTCGCGGGTCTCACGCGCGGCGTGCTGCCGCAGCTGCGCGTCTCGGGGGTCGAGCTGCGAGGAATGGTGCGCGAGGCGCGCTTCGATTGGAGCGCCGCCCGCCCGCCGGACGCACGGCTGCTGACCACCGCGGAGCTCGACGACCTGAGCGTCATCCCTCCCGGGCACGCGCTCGCCCTTGCCGGGCTCACGGCGCATTTGAGCGGTACGGGCGCGAGCCTCGAGGCGGCGCTCGATGCGAGCGCCGCGCAGGCGACCTTCGCGGCCGACCCCGCCCGGGCGCTCGCACCCATCGGCCTGCACGCTCAGCTCGCGCTCACGGACAACGGGCGCACCTGGCGGCTCAGCACCCGCGAGCTCGAGATCCGCCAGGGGGATTCGCGCCTCGCCGCGAGCGGCACGCTGACGGGTGAGGACTCGGGCGCCCATCCGCGGATCGACGCGCGTGCCGCGGTGAGCGGCGCGCCGATCGAGCTGGTACGTGCGGCTCTCGGAGCGCGCACTCTCGCCGCCCTCGGCGCCGCCGCCGGCGAGCTCACCGCCGGGCGCATCGTGCACGGGCAGCTCGTGGCACGCGGTCCGCTCGATGAGCCGCTGCCCTGGAGCGGCGCGCGGCGCACGTTCGCGGGCTCACTCGAGCTCACCGGCGCGAGCCTCGCGGGCGCTGCGGACCGGCCCGATCTCCGCGGCCTGGATGCGCGTATCGACTGGCGCGGAGCGCGGGTGCGCGTGCGCGTGGACGGCGCTGCCGCGGGCCGCTTGCGCTTGAGCGCCGCCCGCGGGGAGTGGGACGCGCGCGATGCGAGTCTCGAGCGGCTCGCCGGCAGGCTGAGCGGCAACCTGGTCGATGCGCTCGCGTGGCTGCGCGATCACCCGCAGCTCGAGCCCTACGCTCCGGGGATCGACGGCATCGCTCTGAGCGGCGACGCCGTCTTCGACTTCGAGCTGCGCCGCGCGGGCAATCGCGCCGGCGGCCCGCGCGCGCCGCGCTTCGCGACGCGTCTCTCCGCGCTCCTCGACGGTGCGCAGCTGCGCCCCGTGGCCGGGCTGCCCGGCATCGAGGGCCTGCGCGGCACGCTCGCCTTTGCCGATGGACACCTGCAGCGCTCGACGGTCACCGGCCGCTGGCTCGGAGGTCCGATCGCGCTCAGTGTCGGGGAGCGCCGCGAGCGCGGCGCCACGGCGGTTGCAATCTCGGGAAAAGGAGTGCTCGACGTCCCCGAGGCAATGGCGGCCGCGACCGGACTGCACGCCGGCGAGAGCCCGCTGCGGGGCAACGCCGAGTGGAGCGCGGATCTCAGGCTCCTTCCGGGCACGAACGGCGGGCGCGCGAGCTGGCGTGCGCGCGCCGATACGAGCCTCGCCGGTGTCGCGAGCAGCCTGCCCGAGCCGCTCGCCAAGGCGTCGGGGTCGGTGCTGCCGCTGCACATCGAGCTCCTCGGGACCGAGGACACCGCGGAGCTGCACGTCGCGCTCGCGGAGTGGCTGCGGGGAGTCGCGGCCGTCAGCCGCCGCGGCGATCTGTGGCGTATCGAGCGCGGCGCAGTCACTCTTGCCGCGGGCACGCCGACCATGCCCACCGCCCCCGTGGTCGAGATCGAGGGCACGATCAGCCGGCTCGATCTGCCGGCCTACGCTTTGCTGTGGCGCGAGCTGGCGCGCCATTCCGCGTGGCCGGCGCTGCGCGTCGAGCTCACGGCGAACGAGCTCCTCGCAGGGGAGCTGCGCTTTCCCGACCTGCGCGTAGCGGCGCAGGTGGGCCCGGGCTCCGGTGAGGCCGAGCTCGAATCCCCCGATTTCCAGGCGTCCGTGCACTGGCCCGGGGTGGTCGACGCCGCACACCCCGTGAGTGCACATGTCGAGCGGCTCGATCTGGCGCAGCTCGCAGCCGACCGCGCCGCCCCCGCCGCCGCGCTGCTCGCCGCGCTCGGATCCGACACGCGGCTTTCCATCGGCGATCTTCGCTGGCAGGGCCGCCCCCTCGGCGGACTCGACGCGACGCTTGCCGCACGTGCCGGCGAGCTCGAGGTGCAGGACCTCCGTGTGAGCGGAGCGGGCGATGAGGCACGCGGCAAGCTCAAGTGCCGCGACGGCGTCTGCCGCGCGAGCTTCAGCCTCCAGAGTCACGATGCCGCCGCGACGCTCACCCGGCTCGGCTTCCGCAGCGACCTGGGCGCCGCGCGTGCCGTGGCGAGCGGCCAGCTCGCATGGCCGGCGGCAGGGAGCGCGATACTGGCGGACGCCAAGGGCGAGCTTCACGTGGAGCTCGACGACGGCCTCGCCCGCAGCGTCGCGGCAGACGCGCCGGGCGGGTCGCTCGGGCTCCTCGCGGTTCCCGGACTCATCGCGGGGATGGGCCTCCCGCAGCTGCCCTTCACGCGCCTGACCGCGGATTTCGCCGTGGCCGACGGCCAGGCGGCCACTTCCGACCTGCACCTCGACGGCGACACCGAGATCCTGATGCGGGGCCGCATCGGGCTCCTGGCCCGCGACTACGATGCGGAGGTTCGGGTGCTGAAAGGCGAGGAGCGGCTGCCGGCCGCGGTGCGGCGCCTCGGCCCCGGGCCGCGGGTGGCGGCGCTCTGGATGTCGCTGCGGGAGCTGCTCACGGGCGTCAACCGCGAGCGTGCCACGCTGCGCTTGCACGGCACGTGGGATGACCCCATGGTTAGCCCATGAAAGTCGCGGCCCTGCAGATGACCTCGGGACACGAGGTCGCGGCCAATCTGGCCCAGGCCGGGGCGCTGCTCGAGGAGGCTGCGGCGAGCGGCGCGCGCCTCGCGGCGCTGCCGGAGAACTTCTCGTTCCTGGGCCTGCGGGACGCCGACAAGCGCACCGTGGCGGAGACCGACGGCGCGGGCCCGGTGCAGGAGTTCCTCGCCGCGAGCGCCCGGCGGCTCAGGCTCTGGATCGTGGGCGGCACCATCCCGCTCAAGAGCGCCGCCGACGGACGCGTCGCCGCCGCCTCGCTGGTCTACGACGCCGACGGCAGCCGCGTCGCGCGCTACGACAAGATCCACCTCTTCGACGTCGACATTCCGGGGCGCGCCGAGACCTACCGCGAGTCGGCCAACGTCGCCCCGGGGACGCGCCCGGCAGTGATCGACACGCCGGCGGGACGCCTCGGGCTGTCGGTATGCTATGACGTGAGGTTTCCGGAGTTGTACCGCCACCTGAGCGCCGCGGGGGCGCAGCTGCTGTCGGTGCCGTCCGCATTCACCGCGCCCACCGGGCGCGCTCACTGGGAGACACTGCTGCGCGCCCGCGCCATCGAGAACCTCTGTTACGTGATCGCACCGGCGCAGTCCGGCATCCATCCGAGCGGGCGCGAGACCTATGGAGACAGCATGATCGTCGATTACTGGGGCAGGATCCTGCAGCGCGTGCCGCGCGGGCGCGGCTGCGCCGTGGCCGAGGTGGATCTCGCGCGCCAGAGCGCGGTGCGCGAGGGCTTCCCGGCGCTCAGGCACCGCGTGCTGACCGGGGAGGGGAGCCGATGAGCGCACCGCAGACGCCGGCGGCCGATCCGCTCCACATGGCGCGCGAGCTGATCCTGCGCCCCGGCGGACTCGACGACCGCCGCCTCGACAAGGTGTTCGGCGAGGTGCTGAGGCACTCGGTCGACTTCGCGGATCTTTATTTTCAGCTCGCGCACCAGGAGTCCTGGTCGCTCGAGGACGGCATCGTCAAGGACGGCAGCGCCAGCATCGAGCAGGGAGTCGGGGTGCGCGCGCTCGCCGGCGAGAAGACCGGCTTCGCCTACTCCGACGAGATCGTGCTGCCGGCGCTCGAGGAGGCTTCGCGCGCCGCGCGCGCCATCGCCGTGCAGGGCGGCGAGCGCCGCGTGAGCGCCTGGCGCGCCACGCACGGCCATCGGCTGTACCTGCCGGCGGATCCGGCCGCCGCGCTCGCCGCAGCCGACAAGGTGGCCTGGCTCGAGCGCGTCGACCGCGAGGCCCGGCGGCTCGACCCGCGCATCGTGCACGTGAACGCAAGCCTGGTCGCGGTGCACGAGGTGGTGCTCATCGCCACCAGCGAGGGCGAGCTCTCGGCCGACGTGCGCCCACTCGTGCGCTTCAACGTCTCGGTGCTGGTCGAGCACAACGGCCGGCGCGAGCAGGGCTACGCCGGGGCGGGCGGCCGCTACTCGCTCGCCGAGCTGGTCGCGGGCGACAAGCCTCTCGAGCTGGCGCGCGAGGCGGTGCGGCAGGCGCTGGTGAACCTCGAGGCCGTGCCGGCCCCCGCCGGCACCATGACGGTGGTGCTCGGCCCCGGCTGGCCGGGGATCCTGCTGCACGAGGCCATCGGCCACGGGCTCGAGGGAGATTTCAACCGCAAAGGCACCTCGGCCTTCGCCAACCGCATCGGCGAGCGCGTCGCGGCGGCGGAGTGCACGGTGGTCGACGACGGTACCCTCGCGCGCCGCCGCGGCTCGCTCAACATCGACGACGAGGGCACGCCGACGCAATGCACGATGCTCATCGAGAACGGCGTGCTGCGCGGCTACATGCAGGATCGCCTCAACGCGCGTCTCATGGGGGTCGTGCCCACCGGCAACGGCCGGCGCGAGTCCTTCGCGCACACGACGCTGCCGCGCATGACCAACACCTACATGCGCCCCGGTCCCCACGACCCGGGCGAGATCATCCGCTCGGTGCCGCGCGGCATCTACGCCGTCAATTTCGGCGGCGGACAGGTGGATATCACCTCGGGCAAGTTCGTGTTCTCGGCGAGCGAGGCCTACGCCATCGAGAACGGACGGGTCACCGCGCCGCTGAAGGGCGCAACGCTCATCGGCAACGGGCCGGACGTGCTGACGCGCGTCACCATGGTGGGCAACGACCTCAAGCTCGACGAGGGCGTCGGCACCTGCGGCAAGGAAGGGCAGAGCGTGCCGGTCGGCGTCGGCCAGCCGACGCTCAGGATCGAGGGGCTCACGGTCGGCGGCACAGCCTGAGCTGTCGTTTCCCGCGGACGTCGTCGTTCCCAGACATTCTCAATTTCCGACGCGCAGTGCCAATATGTGCCCTGGGCGGCACGCGGCGATCCGCGATGCCGGCAGACATAATCGGGAGCGTCTGCGAGTTTGTGAATCTCCACACGCCCCCGAAGGAGCCGAGTCCGTAGCGTGCATCCGGCAGACACTGCCGCAGGAAGGACGTCACGATGCAAGCCGAACCGAACACGATCACGATGGCCGACACCTCCACCCTGAAGCTCCCCGCGGAGCTGCTGGCGGAGCTCAAGCGCCACGCGAAGCACAAGACCGACTTTCGCGTCGAGAGCCTCAAGCCGTCTCTCCTGGAACGCCTGCTCGGATTGTTCGGCCTGAAATAGCGCTGAAATAGCGCACTGCGGCATCGTTGCGGCTTCGGGGTATCCCGCGCCGCGCCGGCAAGTTAGGATGCCGGAATGGAGCGCCGCCACCTCTCCCGTCCGGTCTACGAAGGGCTGCCCTGGCTCTACATGGCCTTCGGCCTCGCGGCGCTTGCGGTGAGCTATCTGCTGGCGGCGCGCGGGGCGCTGAGCCACGTGATCGGGCTCCTCGGCCTCGTCGCGCTGGTGTACGGAATCGTCGTGCTGCTGCGCCGCCGCGACTACCGGGCTCTGCGCAGCGAGTACGGCAACCCCGACTCCTTCAGCGACGACGATTCCAAGTGAGGCTCGCCCGAAGCGAGACCTCGCAGAGGGCCTTGACTCCCACGAGCTCGATGATCCTGGAACCCTGCGTCCGCAGGGTTTAACGCGCGCGCGCGCCGCTGCCGGGATCCGGGCTCAGCCGCCCGCCGGGCGCTTGCCCTTCCCGTCGGCGACCGCATCTCCGGCGGGCGCGGCATGCAGCTCCGGAATCTCAGCCAGCGCCGGCAGCTCGGGCATGGTGTCGTGCGCTGTCGGGCGGCCGCGCGCCGCGCGCTCGTCGACATAGATGAGCTCGTGCTTACCGACCAGCACCACGTCGCCGTCGTTGAGGTAGTGGCGCCGCACACGCGCCGATTTCACGTAGATGCCATTGGTGCTGTTGAGGTCTTCGATCACGCACGAGTGCGCCGTGGTGATGATCTGGCAGTGGTGGCGGCTCACAAAGCGGCTGTCGATATGCACGTCGTTGTCGGGAGTGCGACCGACGATGAGCCGGCCGATGCGCAGCGGGATCTCCTGCACGGTGCGTCCTTCGGTGGCCACGAGCAGTTTTCCGACCGGTTCAGCAAGGGCGGCCCGCTCGGCCGCAGCAGCTCCGTCTGCGGCCGACATTTGCGCCGCGCTCTCAGGAGCCGCCGCCGCGGGCGCCGCGGATCCGGGGGCGGAGGGCACCGCCGTCCCCGTCCCCGTCGCCGGCGGCGCGGGCGGCTGCGCGTGCGCCCCGGCCGCGACTCCCGCCGCCGCCGCGCGCTGGGCGCGCGCGGCATACAGCGGCCAGCGCAGCTCCGCGACCGCACTCGCGACGTCCGCGAGGCGCACCGTGTCGCGGTTCTCGGTGAAGGCTGCCATCATCGCGGTGTCGCACAGCGTGTTGATGAGCCGCGGCACCCCGCCGGTGTAGCGGTAGATCTCGTGGAAGGTGTCGGACGCGAAGATCTCGTGGTCGCCGCCCCCCGCCACCTCGAGCCGGTGCTCGATGTAGGCACGCGTCTCGGACTCCGACAGCGTCGCGAGATGGAAGCGCAGCCGTACGCGCTGCGTGAGCTGCTCGAGCCTCGGGGAGTTGAGCGTCTCGTTGAGCTCGGGCTGCCCGGCAAGGATGATGCGCAGCACCTTTTCCTTGGTGGTCTCGACGCCCGAGAGCAGCCGGATCTCCTCGAGCACGCGCGGCTCGAGATTCTGCGCCTCGTCGACGATCAGCAGCACCTTGCGTCCGGCGGCGTGCTGCTCGATGAGGAAGTTGTTGAGGGTGCTGATCAGCTCGGCCTTGCGCATCTTGAAAGGCGAGAAGCCGAACTGCACCAGCACCGTCTGCAGGAAATCCATGGTGTTGACCTGCGTCTGGTTGATCTGCGCCACCACGACGTCGGCCGGGACTTCCTTGAGGAAGGATTCGATGAGGGTCGTTTTCCCCGAGCCGATCTCCCCGGTGATCACCACGAAGCCGTCGGTGAACCAGATGGTCGACTCCATGTACGCCTTGGCACGGGCGTGTTGTTTCGACAGGTAAAGGAACTGCGGGTCCGGGCTCAGCCGGAACGGCAGCTCCTTGAGTTTGAAGGGCTCGAGATACATGCGAGTCGGACTCGCAGACGATGTTACGGGATGCGCACCCCGGCAGCCAATTTGGCGGCCAGACGCCGCGCGCGCGCGTCCCGCCGGGCGGCGGTCGGCTCGACCACGGTGCAATGCCCGACCTTGCGTCCCGGGCGCGGCTGCTTGCCATACTCGTGCAGGTGCACGCCCTCGAGCGCCAACAGTTGCGCGCGCGGCGGGATGCGCCCGATCAGGTTGATCATGGCGCTGTGGCCCAGGGCGCGCGTCGAGCCGAGCGGCAGCCCGAGGATCGCGCGCAGGTGATTCTCGAACTGGCTGGTCGCGGCGCCCTCGATGGTCCAGTGCCCGGAGTTGTGCACCCGCGGGGCCATCTCGTTCGCGATCAGCCTGCCTGCGCGCACGAAGAACTCGATGGCGAGAATGCCGCGATAACGGAAGTGCGCCAGCACGCGCCTCAGGTACCGCTCGGCCTGCTGTTGCCAGCGCCGCGGCCCGTAGGGCGCGCAGGTCAGGCGCAGGATTCCCGCGCCGTGCACGTTGCCGCACAGCGGATAGATCACCACTTCGCCGCGCGCGCCGCGCGCGCCGATCACCGACACCTCGCAGTCGAACGGCACCCACTCCTCGTAGAGGAGCGGCGCGGCACCGAGCCGCTCCCAGGCGCGCCCGGCATCCGCGCGTGTGCGCAGCAGCGCCTGACCCTTGCCGTCGTAGCCGAGCCGCCGGGTCTTCAGCACGCCCGGCAGCCCCACCGCCGCGATGGCCGCCTCGAGCCCGGCGCGCGAGTCGACCGCACGCCAGCGGGTGGTGGGTACGCCCAGGCGCGCGAACAGGCGTTTCTCGCTCACGCGGTCCTGGCCGCACTCGAGCGCCGCCACCGGCGGGGCGATGCGCGCGGCGTGCGCGCCGCGCTGCAGGGCCCGCAGGCTCGCCCCCGGCACATTCTCCCAGTCGAAGGTGACGACCTGGCAGCGGCGCGCGAGCTCGGCGAGCAGCGCCTGGTCGGTGAAGGCGCCGGTGAGGAGCGGCGCCACCTGGCCCGCGGGCGCGTCGCTCGCGGGATCGAGGCACAGGAAGTCGAGGCCGAGCGGATAGCCCGCCAAAGCGAGCATGCGGCCGAGCTGGCCGGCGCCCACGATGCCGATGGTCATGTGCGCTTGTGCGCGCGCGGGTCGGGACTGCCGAGCACGGCCGCGGTCTGTTTCTCGCGGAATGCCTCGAGCGCCGTCTGTACGGCGGGGTGCCGGTTGGCGAGGATCGCTGCGGCGCACAGCGCGGCGTTGGTCGCGCCGGCGGTGCCGATGGCGAAGGTGGCCACGGGAACGCCCGCGGGCATCTGCACGATCGACAGCAGCGAGTCGAGACCCCCGAGGGTTTTCGACTGCACCGGCACGCCGAGCACCGGCAGGGTGGTCTTGGCCGCGGCCATGCCGGGCAGGTGCGCGGCGCCGCCCGCGCCGGCGATCAGCACCTCGAGGCCGCGCCCGCGCGCGCCGGCAGCGTATTCGAACAGCAGATCCGGGGTGCGGTGCGCGGACACCACGCGCGCCTCGTAGGCGATGCCGAGGCGATCGAGGGTCTCGGCGGCGGCCTGCATGGTCTCCCAGTCGGAGGCGGAGCCCATGATGATGCCGACGAGGGCTTTCATCACGGCATTGTATCGAACAACGCCCGCAGTGCGCGAAACAACTCGCGCCCCGCGCCCGCGGCCGCGCGGCGGCTGCGCTCGGCCCGTGCCGCCGTCACGCGCCGCGCCCACTCGGCGGCATCGATGCCGGGGTGCTCGCGCTCGAGCTCCGCGAGCGCGACGGCGCCACCCGCGATGAGCCGCTCCCGCCACTCTTCGACGCGGCGAAAGCGCTCGGCCTCGCGCGCGCTCACCGCACCGCGGGCGGCGAGCGCCGCGCGGATCGGCTCGGGATCGAGCGCCCGCATCAGCTTGCCGATGTACTGGCGCTGGCGGGCACCGCCGGCGCGGCTGGTGATGCGACGGGCGGCGCGCACCGCCGCGACGAGCTCCTCGGGAAGGGCGAGCGCGTCGAGCTCGCCGTCGGGCAGGCCGATCAGCGCCTCCCCGAGATCCTGGGCGGCGTGCGCGGCGCGCTTGCGCGCACTCTTGCTGGGCCGCCCGGCTGCGTCGTCGTCGTTCAAGTCATCCCACCCGCGGACCTATGGCGCGGGCCCGCTGCTACAATTTAACACCATGCCATCGACCTCCGAGCTTGCGGGCCCTGCGCAGCTGACCGACGCCGTGACCTTCGCGCTCGAGGAGGCGCGCCGCCAGGGCGCTTCGCAGTCCGAAGCCGACGTGTCGGTGAGCCGCGGGCTCTCGGTGAGCGTACGCCTCGGCGAGGTCGACACCGTCGAATACCAGCGCGACCGCGGCCTCGCCGTGACCGTCTATTTCGGCAAGCGCAAGGGCTCGGCGAGCACCGCCGATCTCGGCCGCACGGCCGTGCTCGAGACCGTCGGCAAGGCGTGCGCGATCGCGCGCTATACGGCCGAAGACCCTTACGCCGGGCTCATCGAGCCCGAGGCGCTCGCGCGCGACATCCCCGACCTCGATCTCGACCACCCCTGGGACCTCGCTCCCGAGCGCGCGATCGAGCTGGCGCGCGGCTGCGAGGCGGCCGGTCTCGCCGTCGACGCGCGGGTCAGCAACTCCGAGGGCGGCTCGGTCGGCAGCCAGCGCCATCTGGGCGTGTACGGCAACTCCCTCGGATTCGTCGCCGGCTATTCCGCCACCAGCCACTCGCTCAGCTGCTCGCTGATCGCCGAGGAAGGCGGGGAGATGCAGCGCGATCACTGGTACAGCGTGGCGCGCGATCCGGCCGATCTCGAGGATGCCGCCGAGGTCGGGCGCATCGCGGGCCAGCGGGCGCTCGCGCGCCTTGGCGCGCGGCGGCTCACCACACGCAAGGCCCCGGTCGCCTTCACCCCCGACATGGCGCGCGGCCTCATCGGGCATTTCATCGGCGCCATCCGCGGCACCAGCCAGTATCGCAAGGCCTCGTTCCTGCTCGGCGCCGCCGGTTCGCAGGTATTTCCCGCCTTCCTGCAGATGCAGGAGCGGCCGCATCTGCCGAAGGGGCTCGCCAGCAGCCCGTTCGACCAGGAGGGCGCCGCCACGCACGACCGCGAGCTGGTGCGCGACGGCGTGCTCGACGGCTACGTGCTCGGCAGCTACTCGGCGCGGCGCCTCGGGCTCAAGACTACGGGCAACGCCGGCGGGATTCACAACCTGATCGTGGCGGCGAGCGGCGGCGGGCTCGACCCGCAGGCGTTCCTCGCCCGGCTCGACACCGGGCTCCTGGTGACGGAGCTCATGGGGCAGGGCGTGAACGGCGTGACCGGCGACTACTCGCGCGGCGCGAGCGGCTTCTGGGTCGAGCACGGCGCGATCCAGTACCCGGTGCACGAGGTGACGATCGCCGGGAACCTGAAGCGCATGTATCTCGACATCGCCGCCGCCGGCACCGACACGGATGAGCGCGGCGCCATCCGCACCCCGTCGCTTCTCGTCAGCGAAATGACGATTGCCGGTGAGTGAGCTGCAGCGCGGGGCGCGGCGTTTCCTCCACCAGCTCGCGTAATGTGAGCTCGCCGCAGCTCCTGCGGCGCGCCTCCTCGAGGCCGGCGAGCACCCGGTCGACGGGCGGGAGGTCGAGATTGCGCGGCGCCACGTGGCCGCTGCGCTCGCTGCGCGCGAGGTCGAGGATCTCGTGGACGCGGATGTGGCCGATATCGCGGCCGGGGATGAGCTCATCGTCGTCGGTCACGACGAGGAGCCCGGCGCGCTCGAGCGTCGCCGTCATGCGCGCGACCGCGATCCCCGGGAGGCCGAGCTCGGCGGCCAGGTGATTGACGGTCCAGCGCGGGCCCCCGGCCACGTGCGCACGGCCGACGAAATACATCAGCTTCAGCGAGAGCTCCTCGAGCTCGAGGCCCGAGAGCAGCAGCGGCTGCAGCCCCAGGCGCAGGTACGCCGGGTTCTGCACGTAGAACGAGAGCTGCGCCCCGGCGAGCAGGATCAGCCAGCCGAAATAGGTCCACAGGAGCGCGGCAACCACGAAGGCAAATCCCGCGTACACGATGGTGAGGCGCGTCGAGTAGACGACGAATGCCGTGAACACCTTGCCGACCGCCGCCCACAGCACGCCGCCGACGACGGCGCCGGTGAGCGCCGCGCGCCATTGCACCCGGGTGTTGGGCACCATCATGTAGAGCGCCGTGAAGAAGGCGCTCACCATGGCATAGGGGGCGAGGGCGATGCCGGCGGCGCGCGCCCACTGCAGCACCGGCAGGCGCAGCCGCACCACCTCCTGCACCGGGGCGCTCGAGAGCGCGTGCTGGGTGAGCCCTATGAAGCCGACGACCAGCACCGGTCCGGCCACCAGCAGCGTCGAGTATTCCGCCAGGCGGCGCGCGAAGCTGCGCGGCTGCTCGACGTGCCACAGGAAGTTGAAGCTGTCCTCGACCTTCTTGATGGTGCCGATCAGCGTCCAGGCGAGCAGCGCCAGCCCCACCGAACCGACCACGCCGTTGCTCGCGCGGTTGGCGAACTGCACCACGCGGGTGGTGAGGTCGGTGGCCGCCGGCTCGCCGACCGGGCGGAAGAACTCGTACACGATCGGCACCAGGTCGCGGTGCCCGCCGAAGAACTTGAGGATGGCAAAGCTGAAGGCGAGCAGCGGAATGAGCGACAGCAGCGTCGTGTACACCAGGCTCATCGCGCGCAGGTTGATCTCGCCGCGCGACAGGTCGCGCAGCACCGCGTACGGATAGCGCAGCAGCCGCAGCGCCGTGCCCAGGATCCCGGGGCGTTGCGAGGCCGGCCCGAACACAAGCCGGTCGAGGAAGCCCCAGATGCGCGGCCACATGTCTTAAGGATACAGTGCCGCCGGTGCGAGCTGGCTACCCGCAACGGATTGTGTGCCTCACCGAGGAGACGACCGAGACGCTCTACCTCCTCGGCGAGGAGCGGCGCATCGTCGGCATCTCCGGCTTCACCGTCCGCCCGCCGCGCGCCCGGCGCGAGAAGCCGCGCGTGTCGGCCTTCACCAGCGCGCGCACCGCGCGCATCGTCGAGCTCGCACCCGACCTGGTGCTCGGCTTCTCGGACCTGCAGGCCGACATCGCCGCGGAGCTGGTGCGCGCCGGACTCGACGTGCACGTCTTCAATCAGCGCAGCGTCGCGGGGATCCTCGCCATGATCCGCACCCTGGGAGGCATGATCGGCTGCGAGGCGAAGACCGCCGGGCTCCTCGAGGAGCTCGAGGGCGGGCTCGCCGCGGTACGCGCTGCGGCGGCGGCGCTCGGGGCCCGTCCGCGCGTCTACTTCGAGGAGTGGGACGATCCGCTGATCTCCGGCATCGGCTGGGTGTCGGAGCTCATCCAGCTCGCCGGCGGCGAGGAATGCTTTCCCGAGCTCGCACGCGAGCCGCTGGGAGCCAAGCGCATCGTCGCCGACCCGCTCGAGGTGGTGCGGCGCTCGCCCGACATCGTGCTCGGCTCCTGGTGCGGCAAGAAGTTCCGCCCGGAGCTCGTTGCGGCGCGGCCGGGCTGGAGCGGAATTCCCGCGGTGCGCTCCGGCTTCGTGCGGGAGATCAAGTCCGCCCTCATCCTGCAGCCCGGGCCCGCGGCCCTCACCGACGGCGTGCGTGCCATCCAGGCGGTGATCCGGGAATGGGCTGCTGAAATCGCTTCCTGATGCGCAGCCGGCAAAAACCACGCTTTTTGCCGGCGGCCGACGGAGTAATGTCCGCGGAAATCGCTTCCTGCGATTTCCGCCAATCAACAATAGCTAATGCATCCCGCGCCGCGCGCGAATCAGCTCGTAGGCCTCGATGATCTGCTGGGTGCGCAGCTTGGCGTGACCGATCATCGATTCCGGCAGCCCGTTCGCCTTGAGCTTGTCGGGGTGGTGGCGGTTCAATTGCCGCCGGTAGGCCTTGACGACCTCGGCGTCGCTCGCGCCGGCGGTCGTCTCGAGCACCCGGTAGGCCTGCTCGAGGGCCTCGGCGCCCGCGGCGGCGCCTGGCGCGCCGCTGCCCGGACGCTGCCGGTGGAAGCCGCCCCGCTGGATGCGCAGCACCGCCTCGATGTGCGCGAGCTCGAAGCCCGAGATGCGCGTTGCGGCCGCGATGCGCGCCATGATCGGCCGCACCGGCCCCTCGAGGTTGTTGCCGAAGAGCGCGGCACGCACCTGGATCTCGAGGAAGATGCGCAGGATGTCAGGCCGCCCGCGGCATGCCGAGCGCAGCGAGCCGAGCTCGGCGGCGAGGTCGAAGTCCGGCTGCTTGCCGGCGGTGAAGAGCGCGATGGCCTCGCGCACCTGCGCGGCGTCGAGCTTCAGGTCCGTCATCACGGCGCGCGCCGCGGCGATCTCCTGCTCGGAGACGCGGCCGTCGGCCTTGGCGACATAACCCATGACGCGGAAGGTGGCGCGGAAGAAGCGCTCCCTGATCGCCGCCACGTCGCCGGGCGGCGCGCCCGGCTCCTGATCGTCCTCCTGCGCCTGATCGAACTGATGGCCGAGCAGCACCCCGACCGCGACGCCGATCGGGCCGAAGGCGAGACCGATGAGTCCGCCGGTCACCTTGCCGATCCATTTCATGCCCGCCGTCATGTCAACGTATAGTACCAAGCGCATGCCAGCGCCCATCGTCTACCGCACGCAGCTCAGCGGCCTCGAGCGCCTCCACGAAGGCAAGGTGCGCGACCTCTACGCGGTCGATGCCGAGACGCTTCTCATAGTGACCACCGATCGGCTCTCGGCGTTCGACGTGGTGCTGCCCGATCCGATCCCGGACAAGGGCCGGGTGCTCAATTCGATCTCGAATTTCTGGTTCGCGAGAACCGGGCACCTGATCCCGAACCATCTGACCGGGCGCGGCCTCGAGGGCGTGGTGAAGGACCCCGCCGAGCGCGCGCTGCTCGAGGGCCGCGCGGTGATCGTGCGGCGCATGAAGGCGCTGCCGATCGAGGCGGTGGTGCGCGGCTATCTCATCGGCTCGGGCTGGAAGGACTACCAGAGGACCGGAGCCCTGTGCGGCATCGCGCTGCCCGCGGGCCTGCCGCTCGCCGGTGAGCTTCCGCAGCCGCTCTTCACGCCCGCAACCAAGGCCGAGGCGGGCGCGCACGATGAGAACATCAGCTTCGAGGCCATGGCGCAGCGCATCGGCGCGCCGCTCGCCGCGGCGGTGCGCGACAAGGCGCTCGCCCTGTACCGCTTCGCCGCGGCGCACGCGCGCGCGCGCGGCATCATCATCGCGGACACCAAGTTCGAATTCGGCCTCGACGCCGCCGGGACGCTCACGCTCATCGACGAAGTGCTGACGCCCGATTCCTCGCGCTTCTGGCCCGCCGATACCTACCGGCCGGGCTGGAGTCCCCCGAGCTTCGACAAGCAATTCGTACGCGATTACCTCGAGACGCTCGACTGGGACAAGCGCGCGCCGGGACCGAAGCTGCCGCCCGAGGTCATCGCGCGCACCAGCGCCAAGTACCGCGAGGCTCTCGAGCGGCTCACCGCGCCATGAGCACGCCCGGGCAGGGCGGCGCCCGCCGGCAGCCGGCGCGACCGGCGCATCCGGCGGAGCCGGATCGCGGTGGGTTAGACTAGCCCGATGCAGCCGTGGATCGCCCCGTCGATTCTGTCCGCGGACTTCGCGCGGCTCGGCGCCGAGGTCGAAGCGGTGCTGGAAGCGGGCGCCGACCTCATCCACTTCGACGTGATGGACAATCACTACGTGCCGAATCTCACCATCGGCCCGCTGGTGTGCGAGGCACTGCGCAAGCACGGCATCGCCGCTCCCATCGACGTGCACCTGATGGTGCGCCCGGTCGACCGCATCGTGCCGGACTTCGCCGCGGCGGGCGCCACGTTCATCACCTTTCATCCGGAAGCGAGCGAGCACATCGATCGCACCATCGCGCTGATCCGCGAGCACGGCTGCCGGCCGGGGCTGGTGTTCAATCCCGCCACGCCGCTCGACTATCTCGACTACACGCTCGATTCTCTCGATCTGGTGCTCATCATGTCGGTGAACCCGGGCTTCGGCGGCCAGCAGTTCATCCCGACCTCGCTGCGCAAGCTCGCCGACGCGCGTGCGCGCATCGCGAAGTGCGCTCGCGAGGTGCGCCTCGAGGTCGACGGCGGGATCAGGACCGATAACATCGCCGCGGCCGCCGCGGCCGGGGCCGACACCTTCGTCGCGGGCTCGGCGATCTTCGGCAGCCGCGACTACGCGCAGACCATCCGCGAGATGCGCCGGCAGATCGGGGGGGCCACGGGCAGGGGCAGGGCGGCCGCTACTCCGATCGGCGTCCGCCGACCGGGTGCGCGCCGGGCGCGTTAGCTCATGTAATTGGCGCGCGGCGCCTGCGGCGGCGCGCTACTCGTCGTCCTCGTCGTCGTCGTCATCATCATCGTCGTCGTCGATGGCAGGCTGCCCGGCGGGCTTGCCGGGTCCGGCCGTCTTGGCCGGCACGATGACCGGACGCGTCTTCATCTTCGGGCGGGCGTTGAATACCACGATGGTCTTGCCGGTGGCCCGCAGCAGTCCCTGCTCCTCCAGCACCTTGAGCACGCGGCCCGCCATCTCGCGCGAGCAGCCGACCAGGCGCGACAGCTCCTGGCGGCTCACCTTGATCTGCATGCCCTCGGGATGCGTCATGGCGTCCGGCTCGCCGCACAGGTCCATGATCGCGTGCGCCACGCGGCCGGTGACATCGACGAAGGCCAGGTCGCCGAGCTTGCGGTTGGTGCGATCGAGGCGGGTGGCGAGCTGCGTGGCGAGCTCGAACACGAGCCCCGGGCTTTCGGCCGCGATCTGCCGGAAACGCGGATAGGTCATCTCCGCGAGCTCGCACTGGTTGCGGGTGCGCACCCAGGCGCTGCGGGTCGGCTGCTCGTAGAAGAGGCCCATCTCGCCGAAGAACTGGCCGCGGTTGAGGTAGGCCAGCACCATCTCGTTGCCTTCCTCATCCTCGATCATCACTTCGACCGAGCCGCTGATGATGTAATAGAGGACATCCGGCAGGTCGCCCGCGTGGATGACCACCGTCTTGGACGGCACCGCGCGGATGCGGCAGTAGCTCAGGAAGCGGTTGATCGCCGGAATTTCGCTCAGCGGCTTGATGTTCTCTTCCATACCGGCTCCCCCGATCACTTCTTTAATAGTAAGCCTTCGCGGCCCGTCACACCCAGTAGGCGGTTCCCGTCATGACGCGGGCCGTCTGGCGCATGAGTGCACGCACCGGCGCCGGCAAGCGCTCGCCGCCGGCCGCGGCCGCCGTCGCGCCGTGCTGAATCTCTTCCGCCCTCATGGTTTCAAGTATGGCACGGCTGCGGCTGTCGCCCACCGGGAGCCTGCCGAGGTGCCCGTCGAGGTGGCGCTCCACCTGGCGCTCGGTCTCGACGACGAACCCGAGACTCGCCCGGTCCCCGGCCAGTGCCGAGAGCGCGCCGATGGCGAAGGAGCCGGCATACCAGAGTGGATTGAGAAGGCTCGGCCGCGCGCCGAGCTCCGCGAGGCGCGTCTCGCACCACGCCAGATGATCGGCCTCGCCGCGCGCGGCTTCCATGAGCAGGGCGCGCGTCGTTGCCGATCGGGCCACCAGGGCCTGGCCGTGGTAGAGCGCCTGGGCGGCGAGCTCGCCGGAGTGATTGACGCGCATCAGTGCCGCACTTTCGCGCTGCTGCGCGGTGGTGAGCGCGACGGCATCCTTCCCGGGGGCTCCGGGAATGGGTCGGGCGGCCCGGGCCGGCGCAAAGACCGACCGCAGGGCACGGTCCAGGGCGGCGATCGCAGCGTCTAGGGACAGGCCGGACTCCATATTTATGCCCTCTATTATAGGCTGGCACCCTGTCTGCACGGGCTTGCGGGCCGCAGCGGAGGCCGCGCCGGCGGGCAGGGAAGCGGCGCTTTGCATTGAGGCAGCTGCTTGAGTAAACTTGCCCGCCTTTTTTTGGCCCCGGCCCCCGAGGGGTTAACCCCCGGCCGCGGGGCTTCAGCCACGAGCGACCTATGAAGACCGTATTTGCCAAGCCCGCGAGCGTCCGCGGCGACTGGTTCATCGTCGACGCCAGCGACAAGACGCTGGGGCGTCTCGCCTCGCAGATTGCCCATCGCCTGAAGGGCAAGCACAAGGCTGATTACAGCCCCCACGTCGACATGGGCGACCACATCGTGGTGGTGAACGCGCAGAAGATCCGCGTCACCGGGCGCAAGCTCAGCGACAAGATCTACTACCACCACACCGGCCACATCGGCGGCATCAAGTCGATCGCGCTCGAAAAGCTCCTCGCCGAGCATCCGGAGCGGGCGATCGAGTTCGCGGTCAAGGGCATGCTGCCGAAGAACCCGCTCGGCCGGCGCATGTTCAGGAAGCTGCATGTGTTCGCCGGCGGCGAGCATCCGCACCAGGCGCAGCAGCCCAAGCCTCTCGAGATTCAATAGGACCCACTGCATGCCAGCGACCCCGAACCACTACGGCACCGGCCGGCGCAAGACCGCCACGGCGCGCGTCTACCTGAAGCCCGGCAGCGGCAAGATCACCGTCAACGACCGCTCGCTCGATGAGTTCTTCGGCCGCGAGACCGGCCGCATGATCGTGCGGCAGCCGCTCGATGCGGTGAAGCTGCACACGCAGTTCGATATCACGGTCCAGGTCGACGGCGGCGGCATCACCGGCCAGGCGGGCGCGATCCGCCACGGCATCACCCGCGCGCTGATCGAATATGACGAGAGCCTGCGCAAGCCTCTGCGCGATGCGGGCTTCGTCACCCGCGATGCGCGCGAGGTGGAGCGCAAGAAGGTCGGCCGCCGCAAGGCGCGCCGCGGGACGCAGTACTCGAAGCGCTAACCGATCGCTCCCGGGCAAAAGCTGCGCCTTTTGCCCGCGCCGCAATGAACCCCGGCGCTGATTCTGCGAAAATAGCCGTAGGCGATTTTCGCCAAGGGACAATGGGGGATCGTCTAGTGGTAGGACAACGGACTCTGACTCCGTTTACCTAGGTTCGAATCCTAGTCCCCCAGCCAGACACGGAAGGGGCCCGTCGCAGGACGGGCCCTTCTGCTTTGTCAGGGCGGGAGCCGCGAAGGGACCAGGATGAGAACCGCAGGTTCGACTAGACGAGCGAGTCCCCGAGCGAGTCTGGACGACGGCTTCGCAAAGCGAAGCTGTCGGGCCCCGCAGGGGCCGAGGCGCGCAAGCGCCGAGCAATCACGGAAGGGGCCCGTCGCAGGACGGGCCCTTCTGCTTACCGCAGGTTCGACGGCACTTCGCCGGCCCGTCGCTGTCGAAAAGGCGCAGCGCCGCACTCCACGGATGGCGCATTGCCAGGAGGTTCCCATGGCGACCGCCGAATCGATGATCCGTCTGCCCCCCCTTCCCTATGCCCACGACGCGCTCGAGCCGTACATGTCGCGCGAGACCCTCGACTATCACTACGGCAAGCACCACCAGGCCTACATCGATAACGTGAACAGGCTGATCCGCGGCACGCCGCAGCAGCCCTGGGCGCTCGATGAGCTGGTGATGCGCGCCGACGGCGCGCTCTACGACAACGCCGCGCAGGCATGGAACCACGCGTTCTTCTGGAGGTGCCTGTCGCCGCGCCGCCAGACCCCGGGAAAGGAGCTCGAGGCGACGCTGCGCACCTTCGGCGGACTCGAGAGTCTCCAGAGCGAGTTCACGCGGGCCGCGGTCGCGGTATTCGGCTCCGGCTGGGCGTGGCTCATCAAGGACCAGAGCGGCGCGGTGCGGATCGTGACGACTCCCAACGCGCATACGCCCCTGCGCGACGGGCACAAGCCGCTCCTCACCTGCGACATGTGGGAGCACGCCTACTACATCGATCACCGCAACGATCGCGGCGCCTATCTCAGGGGCTTCTGGCAGCTGGTGAACTGGGACTTCGTCGCCGGCAACCTGCACTGAGACTCAGCGGGTATCGACTCCCCGCGCGGTGCCGACGATCAGCAGGTCCGCCGGGCGGACGGCGAACAGCCCGACCGTGACCACCCCGGTGATCTGGGTGAGCTCTCGCTCGAGGGCCACCGGGTCGGTGATCGTGAGCCCGTGGACGTCGAGGATGTGGTTGCCGTTGTCGGTGACGAATCCCTCGCGCCACAACGGCCGCCCGCCGCGCGCGCCGAGCGCGCGCGCCACCAGCGTGCGTGCCATGGGGATCACCTCGACGGGCAGGGGGAAGCGGCCGAGGGTCGCGACCAGCTTGGTGTCGTCGACGATGCAGACGAAGCGCCGCGCGGCCGCGGCGATGATCTTCTCGCGCGTCAGCGCACCCCCGCCGCCTTTGATCAGATGCCGCGCCGCGGTCGCCTCGTCGGCGCCGTCGATGTAGAGGTTGAGCTCGCCCACCTCGTTCAGGTCGCGCACTTCGATGCCGGCGGCGGCGAGCCGCGCGCTGCTCGCCTCGGAGCTCGATACCGCACGGCGCGGGCGGTGCGGCCGCCGCGCGAGCCCGTCAATGAAGAGATTGACGGTCGAGCCGGTGCCGACGCCGATGATGCTTTCGTCCCCGACCAGCTCGAGCGCGGCTTGCGCCGCGCGCTTTTTCTTTGCGTCAGAGTCCGCCGACATGCATCCCCCTCGTCATTACCGGCATCAGAAACGACTGTGCCCGCTTTGGCGAGCGGGCACAGTCGTTCCAATTCGACTCGGCGGCCACTTGCGCGACCGCCGAGTTAAGGCCTATTTCTTCTTGCTGGCTTTCTTCTTGGCCTTCTTCTTTGCCTTCGCCATGTTGGCTCTCCAAGTGTGACGGGTTAGTCCGGGGTCCGAGTATATACACGCGAATCGAAATTACAAGCGAGCGCGCGCGAAGTGTGCTAGTCGCGCAGCGCTCCGCGACTCATCGAGCGCGGTGCGCGGCGCGCTCGGTGAGCGCGCTCACGCCGACGGCGCGCGCGGCTCGAGCGAGAGAATGAACTTCCAGTGCGCGCTCTCGACCGGCGTGACCGACAAGCGGTTGCCCGGGCGCAGCAGCACCATTCCCTTGAGCTCCTTGTCCGCATGCGCACGCAGCTCCTCCAGCGCGATGGTGCGCGCGAGGCGGCGCTTGAGCTGCACGTCCACCATGAACCAGCGGGGATTCCTGCGGTCGCTGTCCGGATCGTAGTGCTCGTGCCTGCGATCGAAGGCGGTGGGGTCGGGATAGCCCTCTCTCACGACCTCCATGACGGCCACGACGCCCGGAACCTCGGTGCTCGAGTAGTACATGAAGGCCTGGTCGCCCTTCTTCATCTGGTCGCGCAGCATGTTGCGCGCCTGGTAGTTGCGCACGCCGTCCCAGCCGGTGGTGTGGCGCGGGGCGGCGGCGAGCTGCTCGACGCCGAAGGTGGTCGGCTCGGTCTTCATCAGCCAATAGTGCATCGCATGAACCCCCGCTCGGTCACGACCGCGTCCAGAGCCACGTCGTGCGGCGCCGCGGCGAGCTGCCCGACCTGCTGGAATGCATAACCAAACCCCACCAGCCGCGGCTTGTGCCACACGCGGCGCAGCTGTCGGAAGGCGAAGGCGCGGTCATAGAAGCCACCGCCGGTCCCGAGGCGCAGTCCCCGCCGGTCGAAGCCCAGGAGCGGCAGGAACACGAGGTCGAGCCAGCGTGCACCGATCGTGGCGAGGCCCTCCGGCTCGCCTATCCCGAAGCGGTTCTCGCGCAGCGCGTCGCCGAGCTCGACGAAGCGCATGCTGCGGGAGCGGCGGCGGCGGTCGATGCGCGGCAGAAAGACGCGGCAGCCGCGGCGTGCGGCAAGCGCGATGAGCGGCGCCGAGTCGAGCTCGGCCGGCAGGGCGGCGTATACGGCGATGCGTTGCCCGGCGGCAAGACGCAGGGCGCGATCGGCGTTGAGCGCCGCGCAGCGGGCGGCCGCGGCGCGCTCGCCGGCGCTGACGGCACGGCGCCGCGCGTCGAGCTCGGCCCGCAGCGACCTGCGGTCCGAACCCAGGGTGGAATCAGGCAGCGCCACCCGCATGTGCCGGTGCGAGCCGTTGCTCTCGAACCAGAGCAACAGGTGGGACGAGCTGCAGCAGGTAAGGCTTTCCGCTCAAAAATGCGGACCTGCACAATGCTGCCGCAAGCGCTGAGTCCCGAGGGTGTTTCAATTAGGGTCCGAGGTAACCCGGTCCGCTGTCGAACACCGCAGGCGACGCTGGTGACGAATGTACACCATGCGCACGGCGGGCGCTTGAGACTCCCGTCGCATCACAGATCGAGCTGCTGGCCCTTGCCGAGGGCGCCCTCGACGCGCTCCCGCAGCGCCCGCACCCGGTGGCCGGCGCCGCTGTCGAGCCTGGTCTCGCGGTCGCGCAGCTTGAGGAACTCATGGGCGAGGTTCAGCGCCGCCATGACCGCAATGCGGTCGAGGCCCACGACCTTGCCGCTGTCGCGGATCTCGCGCATGCGGGTATTCAAGAACTCGGCGGCGTCCAGGAGCGCCGAGCGCTCCTCGTACGCGCACGCCACCACATACTCCTTCTCCATGATGCGCACGCTGACGCGCGCCTGGTCCGGCGGACTCACGCGCCGTGCTCGAGAGTCTTCAGGCGGCCGATCATGGCCTCGACACGCGTGCGCACCTGCTCGTTCTTGTGCATCAGCGAGGCGCGCTCGCCGGCCAGGGACTCGTGGCGTGTCTTGAGCGCGCGGTTCTCTTCCTTGAGGTGATCGACCATCGCCAGCAGTTCGTCGATGCGCCTGGTGAGGCGGGTGAGCTCGAGATCGAGTTGTGTTTTTGTATTGTCGCTCATGGCACAGGACTATAGAGCCGCGCTCTTCGTGCGGTCAATTCGACTCAACTATAATGCGGCGGCCCCATGAATCAGCCCGATTACACCGACATCGAGCAGCTGCTTTCCCGGGAGCGCTCGCTCACCGAGGCCGCCGAAGCGCACGGCACGCTCGTCGGGTGTCTGTGCGCGCTGGCCGATTACAGCTTCCAGGACTGGCTGCGGGAGATCCTGCCCGAGGGACGCGCGGATGCCGCCGCCGCCGATACGCTCTATGGGCTCTATACGGCCACGGCCGCGGCACTCGAGCAGACCGACATGGAGTTCGAGCCGCTGCTGCCGAGCGACGCGCAGCCGCTCGCGGTGCGCACCGCGGCGCTCGCCCAGTGGTGCCAGGGATTCCTCTACGGCCTGGGCTCGGGCTCGATAACCGACGCGAGCGGATTGCCGGGAGACGTCGGGGAGATCGTGCGCGATCTCACCGAGATCACCCGCGCGGGCGTCGACGACGAGCAGAGCGAGGACTCGAACGAGGGCGCCTACGCCGAGCTGGTCGAGTTCGTGCGCGTCGGAGTGCAGCTGCTGTTCGAGGAGCTCGCGCCGCTGCGGCACGCACCGCTCCCGGACCCGGCTCCGCTGCACTAGCCGCCCATGGCGAGAGACGAGTTCGCGCGCCGCCGCCGCCAGCTGATGCGCCTGATGGGGCGCGACTCGATCGCGGTGCTGCCGGCGGCGCCCGTACGGCACCGCAATAACGACGTCGAATACCCCTACCGGCAGGACAGCGACTTCCAGTACCTCACCGGCTTCGGCGAGCCCGAGGCCGTGGCGGTGCTCGTTCCCGGGCGGGAGCAGGCCGAGTACATCCTGTTCGTGCGCGAGCGCGACCCCGCGCGCGAGACCTGGGACGGCCGGCGCGCGGGCCCGGGCGGCGCGGCGCGCGACTTCGGCGCCGACGACGCCTTTCCCATCACCGACATGGACGAGATCCTGCCGGGGCTGCTCGAGAACCGCACCCGGGTCTACTACACCATGGGCGTCTACCCGGACTTCGATCAGCGGGTCGTCGGCTGGGTGAACGGCCTGAGGACCCAGGCGAAGAACGGCCGCCACCCCCCCCAGGAGCTCGTCGCGCTCGATCACCTGCTGCACGACATGCGCCTCTACAAGTCGCGCGGCGAGCTCGAGCTGATGCGCGCCGCGGCGCGCATCGCGGCGCGCGCGCATCTGCGCGTCATGCGCTTCTGCCGGCCGGGAGCCACGGAGTACCAGGTGATGGCGGAGCTGCTGCACGAGTTCCGCCGCCACAACGCCGACACCGCCTACCACCCGATCGTGGGCGGCGGCGCCAACAGCTGCATCCTCCACTACCGCGACAACGACCAGCCGCTGGCCGACGGCGAGCTGCTGCTGGTCGACGCCGGGTGCGAGTTCGGCTGCTACGCATCGGACATCACCCGAACCTTCCCCGTCAACGGGCGCTTCACGCCCGAGCAGCGTGCGGTCTACGAGGTGGTGCTGGAAGCCAATCGTGCCGCCATCGCGCGCGTGCGTCCCGGCAATCATTGGAACGAGCCGCACGAGGCGGCCGTGCGGGTCATTACCCAGGGCCTGACGAAGCTCGGGCTGCTGAAGGGGCGCCTGGCCGCGCTCATCCGCAGCGGCGCCTACCGGCGTTTCTTCATGCATCGCACCGGGCACTGGCTGGGGCTCGACGTGCACGACGTCGGCGACTACAAGGTCGGCGACGAGTGGCGGGTGCTCGAGCCGGGAATGACTCTCACCATCGAGCCGGGCATCTACCTGGCCGCAGGCGCGCGCGGCGTGCCGCGCCGTTTCCGCAACATCGGCATCCGCATCGAGGACGACGTGCTGGTGACGCGGCGCGGGGCGGAGGTGCTCAGCGCGCGCGCGCCCAAGGACCCCGAGCAGATCGAGGCCGTGATGGCCCAGGGCTGAAGGCGCGCACCCGAGCATGAGCGACCAGGCCCCTTTGCTCCCGCTCGAGGCCGACGTGGCCGTCGTCGGCGGCGGCATGGTGGGCGCGAGCCTGGCTGCGGCGCTCATCGGCACCGGCGTGCGGCTGCTGCTGGTCGAGGCGGTGCCGTTCGGCGCGGCGGCCCAGCCGAGCTTCGATGAGCGCACCACGGCGCTCGGCAATGCGAGCCGCAGGATTTTCGAGGGACTCGGTGTCTGGGACGCGATCGCGCCCGAGGCCGCGCCCATCCGCGCCATCCACGTCTCGGACGCCGGCCGCTTCGGCAGTGCGCGCCTCACGGCCGCGGAGCAGGGGATCGACGCTTTCGGTTACGTCGTGCCCAACCGCAGGATCGGCGCGGCCCTCTGGGGGCGCCTGCGGGAGGCCGCGGAGCTCTCCCTGCGGGTCCCCGGGCAGGTCGGGAACGTCGCGATCGACGCCGGCGGCGTGCGGCTCGAGGTCGCGAGCGAGGGACGGCGCGAGACCGTGACGGCGCGGCTGGTGGTCGCGGCCGACGGCGCCCATTCGCAGGTGCGCAGCGCCGCCGGCATCGGGGCGGGAGTCGAGGACTACGAGCAGGTGGCGGTCGTCGCCAACGTGGCATGCGACACGCCGCACGGCGGCATCGCCCATGAGCGCTTCACTCCGGCGGGTCCGCTCGCCGTGCTGCCGCTCGCCGATGGCACGCTGAGCGTCATCTGGGCCTGCCGCCGCGACGAGGCGCCGCGGGTGCTGGGGCTCGATGACGCCGCGTGGCTCGCCGAGCTGCAGTCGCGCTTCGGGTGGCGCGCCGGGCGCTTCGTGCGGGCCGGCCGCCGCGCGTCCTATCCCTTGAAGCTGACGCGCGCCGCCTCGCCGGTGGCGACCCGCACGGTGCTGATCGGCAACGCGGCGCAGGCGCTGCATCCGGTCGCCGGACAGGGCTTCAACCTCGGTCTGCGCGATGCGGCGATGCTGGCGGAGGTGATCGCCGGCAGCGCAGGCGACGCCGGCGCGCCGGCGCTCCTCGAGCGCTTCGCCGCCTGGCGCGCGCGCGACCGCAGCGGCGTCACGCGCTTCACCGACGGACTCGTGCGGCTCTTCGGCGACGAGCGATTCGGGGTCGGGCTGCTGCGGAACCTGGGACTCCTGGCCTTCGATCTCAGCCCGCCCGCCAAGAGCGCGCTCGCGCGAGTGAGCCTCGGCTTCGGCGGACCCGTGCCGCGCCTGGCGCGCGGGCTCCCGGTGCGCCATGCCTGAATTCGACGTCGCGATCGTCGGCGGCGGCCCGGTAGGCGCCTGTGCGGCGGCGCTGCTGGCACGCGGTGCGGGGGCGGGCGCTGCAGGGCTGCGCGTGGCGCTCATCGAGCCGCGCGTGCCGCAGCCACCGGCCGCGGGAGCGCCGGCCGATGCCCGCGTGGTGGCGCTCTCGCGCGCCAGCGAGGCACTGCTGAGGAACGCCGGGGCGTGGCCCGCGATCGCGGGTGGGCGCGCCTGTGCCTACGAGCGCATGCGCATCTGGCACGAGAGTGTCGCCCCCGACGGCGAGGGCGTTCTCGTCTTCGATGCCGCAGACGTGGGCGAGCCGAACTTAGGTCTCATCGTCGAGAATCGGCTGCTGCAGACGGCGCTGATCGCGGCGTTCAGCGCGGCCGGCGGCCAGCTCGAGCCGGCGCAGTTCTCGTCGCTGGCGATCGAGGCCGACGCAGCGCGCATCACGACCAGCCGCGGGGAGCTGCGCGCACGGCTCGTCGTCGGGGCCGACGGTGCGCAATCCGCGCTGCGCACCGCGGCGGGCCTCACGGCCGAGGTGAGCGGCTACCGTCAGACGGCGATCGTCGCCACTGTCGCCACTGCCCGCGCGCACGGGCTCACCGCGTGGCAGCGCTTCATGAAGAACGGCACGCTCGCCTTCCTGCCGCTCTTCGACGGCACGAGCTCGATCGTCTGGTCGGCCGACGATGCGCTCGCAGCCGCTCTCGCCGGCAGCAGCGCCGCGGACTTCGCGCGCGAGCTCGACCGCGCCTCGGATCTCGCGCTCGGGGCGACACGCCTGGTGAGCGAGCGGGCCTCCCTGCCGCTCAGGCGCCTCACCGCGCCGCGCTACGTCGCGGAGCGCGTCGCACTCGTCGGCGACGCCGCCCACGTGGTGCATCCGCTCGCCGGCCAGGGCGTGAACCTGGGCCTCCTCGATGCGGGGGCGCTGGTGCAGCTGGTGGCGGCGGCCGTGGCGCAGCGCGAGGACCCGGGGTCGCTCGGCGTGCTGCGCGCCTACGAGCGCTGGCGCAAGAGCGAGATCGCCCTCATGGCCGCCTCGATCGAGGTCTTCGACCGTCTGCTGGCCCACGGTACCGGACCGCTCGCGCGGCTGGCACAGCGCGGGCTCGGGTGGGTGAATCGCAGCGAGGAGCTGCGGCGCTTCTTCATCCGCCGCGCGCTCGGGGTGAGCGGGGAGCTGCCGGAAGCGGCGCGGCGGGCGTCGTGAGCGGAAGGAGAGCGAACATGCGAGCAGGCCGATCGGCGGCAGTTCTTTCGGTGTGTGCGTTGCTTGCCGCTGCGTGGGCGGACACGACGCGGAGCGATCTGCCGCAGCGGCAGGAGCTCAAGCGCGCCAACCTCGCGGCCTCCGCGGATATGGAGGTCATCACCTCGGTGAGCGAGATCAGGAAGGGCGAGACCATTGCGCGTCACTCGCACCACGGTATCGAGACCGGCTATGTGCTGCAGGGATCGATGGTGCAGCTTCCCGGCCAGGCGCCGACCATGATGCCGACCGGCGCCAGCTTCATGAACCTGCGCGACGTGCCGCATGCCGGCTTCACCGTGGTCGGCGATCAGCCGCTCCGGCTCCTTACCGTGCACGTCGTCGACAGGAACAAGCCCTTGTACGAGTGGGTGAAATGAGCCGCTCAGGCCAGGGGAATGAGATCCACCTTGGCCGCGCACACGAAGTCGTTCTCCGAGAGGCCCTTGACGGCGTGGGTCGTGAACTTCACGCGGCAGTAGTTGTAGCCCACCTCGAGATCCGGGTGGTGATCCTCGATGTTGGCGATGTGCGCGAGCGCGTTGACGAAGCTCATGGTGCGGTAGAAATCGCGGAAGGCGAAGCTGCGCTGGATGGCGTGCGCGTTCTCGATGAGCGCCCACTCGCCCGAGATCTGCGTGAGGAGCTTGCCGGCCTCCTGCGGGGTGAGCGGCGGCGTGCCCCCTTCGCAGGGTCTGCACCTGCGCGCGGCCAGCGCCTCGCTCATGCGCCACCCGCAGGCGCCGTAAGGCGCGCGTAGCGGCGGGCGACGTAGCGCTCGACGATTTCCTGGAACTCCTCGGCGATGCGCTCGCCCTTGAGCGTCACGGTCTTCTCGCCGTCCTCGTAAACCGGTGCCACGGGCCGCTCGCCGGTGCCGGGCAGGCTGATCCCGAGGTTGGCGTGCTTGCTCTCGCCCGGGCCGTTCACGACGCAGCCCATGACGGCCACCGTCATCTCCTCCACCCCCGCGTACTCGCGCCGCCACTGCGGCATGCGCGCGCGGATATGGCTCTGAATCTGCTGGGCGAGCTCCTGGAAGAAGGTGCTGGTCGTGCGGCCGCAGCCCGGGCACGCGATGACCAGCGGCGTGAACGCGCGCAGCCCCATGGTCTGCAGTATCTCCTGCGCGACGATCACCTCCTGGGTGCGGTCGCCGCCGGGCTCGGGGGTGAGCGAGACGCGGATCGTGTCGCCGATTCCTTCCTGGAGCAGCACCGCCATGCCGGCGGTCGAGGCCACGATCCCCTTCGAGCCCATGCCGGCCTCGGTGAGCCCGAGGTGCAGCGGGTAGTCGCAGCGCGCGGCGAGCTCGCGGTAGATCGCGATGAGATCCTGCACGCCGCTCACCTTGGTCGAGAGGATGATGCGGTCGTGCGGGAGCCCGAGCTCCTCGGCCCGCTGCGCGCTCCCCAGGGCCGAGAGCACCACGGCGTTGCGCAGCACCGCCTGCGCATCGAGGGGCTCAGGCAGCGCGGAGTTCTCGTCCATGAGGCGCGTCAGGAGGTCCGAGTCGAGGCTCCCCCAGTTCACGCCGATGCGTACCGGCTTGCCGTAGCGGCAGGCGATCTCGATCATCTCCGCGAACTGCGGGTCGCGCTTCGATCCCCGCCCGACGTTGCCGGGGTTGATGCGGTACTTGGCGAGCGCCGCGGCGCACTCGGGATGCTCGCGCAGCAGCTTATGTCCGTTGAAGTGAAAGTCGCCGATGAGCGGCACCGCGACCCCCGTGCGGTCGAGCCAGGCGCGGATCGGCGCGACCGCCGCCGCCGCCTCGCTGGTGTTCACGGTGATGCGCACCAGCTCGGAGCCCGCGCGCGCGAGCGCCGCCACCTGCCGCGCGGTGCCCTCGACGTCGGCGGTATCGGTATTGGTCATCGACTGGACCACGATCGGGGCGTCGCCCCCGATGCGAATCGGTCCGATCGATACCGGGACGGTGGAGCGGCGGGGAAGACTCATGCGGCGCGGATTCTACCGTTGCCGCGCGGCTGGTATCATCCCCGGGGCCCGAAACGGTCTGTCCGGAGAGAGTCCGGCACTTAAGCCGGAACGCCGAAGGCGCAAATCCCGCCCGGAAACGCTCAGGCACAAGAACGGCAGACGGCGGACGCGGTCCTGACGCTCCGCGGGGCTTCTGGAGAGTGGTGGATCGAAGCATCCACCCACCGAAGGGGAGCGGCGCTCGCGCAAGGCGCCTGATCTCTCAGGTCACAGGGACAGAAGGGCGGCAGCGCCCCGTGCCGGGCGTGTGCCGGCTCTTTGTTCGCTGGAGGACCGAAGTGGGACGCAAGACCCCGTTGTTCGCGCTGCACCAGGAGCTCGGCGCCCGCATCGTCGACTTCGGCGGCTGGGACATGCCGGTGCAGTACAGCTCCCAGATCGGCGAGCATCACGCGGTGCGCCGTGCCGCGGGGGTGTTCGACGTCTCGCACATGTGCGTCGTCGATCTGAAGGGACCGCGCGTGCGCGCGCTCTTCGCGCAGCTGCTCGCCAACGACGTAGCTAAGCTCAGGACCGCCGGCAAGGCGCTCTACTCCTGCATGCTCAACGAGCGCGGCGGCGTGCTCGACGACCTCATCGTGTACTTCCTCACCGAGAGCTTCTTCCGCGCGGTGGTGAACGCCGGTACCCGCGACAAGGATCTCGCCTGGATCCGCCGGCACGCCGCGCCCTTCGGCGTCGAGGTCACCGAGCGCACCGATCTCGCCATGCTCGCGATCCAGGGGCCGGAGGGCCGCGCCAAGGCGGCCGAGCTGCTCGCCGCCGCCGACCGGGAAGCGGCGCTCGCGCTCCCCGTGTTCGTCGGGCGCGAGCTCGGCGGCTGGTTCGTCGCGCGCACCGGCTACACGGGCGAGGACGGCTTCGAGATCATGCTGCCGGCGGCGGATGCGGTCCCGGCGTGGCGGCGGCTCAACTCTCTCGGGGTCGCCTCCTGCGGTCTCGGGGCGCGCGACACGCTGCGCCTCGAGGCCGGCATGAACCTCTACGGCCACGACATGGACGAGAGCACGGATCCCTTCGAATCGGGCCTCGGCTGGACCGTGGCGCTCGAGCCGCCCGGGCGTGCCTTCGTGGGGCGCGAGGCGCTCGAGGCGATCCGCGCGCGCGGACCGGGGCCGAGGCTCGTCGGCCTGCTGCTCGAGGACCGCGGCGTGCTGCGCAGCCACCAGAAGGTCCTCGTGCCGGGCGTGGGCGAGGGGCAGATCACCAGCGGCACCTTCTCCCCGACGCTCGAGCGCTCGATCGCGCTGGCACGCGTGCCGGCGGCTACGCCGGAGCGCGTGCAGGTGGACATCCGCGGCAAGCTCCTCAATGCGAGAGTGGTGAAGCCGCCGTTCGTGCGTTTCGGCAAATCCCTGGTCACTTAACCCCGACGACTGACGCGAAGGACCTGATTCATGAGCAATGTTCCCGCGGACCTCAAATACACCAAGTCCCACGAATGGGTGCGCACCCTCGCCGACGGCACGGTCGAGATCGGCATCACCGATCACGCGCAGCATGCGCTCGGCGACCTCGTGTTCGTCGAAGTGCCGCAAGCCGGACGGACGGTGAGACAGGACGAGCCGTGCGCGGTGGTCGAGTCGGTGAAGGCCGCCTCCGACGTGTACGCGCCGCTCGCAGGCGAGATCACCGCCGGCAATCCCAAGCTCGCGGATGCGCCGGAGACGGTCAACTCCGACCCCTACGGCGCGGGCTGGCTGATGCGCGTGCGCCCGGCTGCCGGGGCGATCGCGGCGGCGGAACTGTTGTCGGCGGCGGACTATCAGAAAGTGCTGGCAGCGGAGGGCGGTTGATGGCCTTCATTCCCCACACCGAGGCCGACGTCGCGGCGATGCTCGCGACGATCGGCGCACGCAGCATCGAGGACCTGTTCGCGGAGATCCCGCCGGCCTTGCGGGCGAGCTCGCTCCCGGGAGTGCCCGAGGCGCTCAACGAGATGGAGATCGGGCGTCTCATGAGCGAGCGCGCGGCGCAGGACGGCACCTCCCTCAGCTTCCTCGGCGCCGGCGCCTATGAGCACCACATCCCGGCGGCGGTGTGGGCCATCACCACGCGCGGCGAGTTCTACAGCGCCTACACGCCTTATCAGGCGGAAGCGAGCCAGGGCACGCTGCAGACGATCTACGAGTTCCAGACCATGATCGCGCGCCTCACCGGCATGCAGGTCGCCAACGCCTCGATGTACGACGGCGCCTCGGCGACCGCGGAGGCGGCGCTCATGGCGGTGCGCGCCAACCGCAGGTCGAGGTCCGCGCGCATCCTCGTGCCCACGACGCTCCATCCTCACTACCGCCGGGTGGCGGTCGCGATGGCGAGCAACCAGGGACTGAAGTTCGAGGAGCTGCCCTACTGCACCGTCGAGGGAGTGACGCTGCCCGCCTCGCTCGGCAGGTACCAGGGCGAGGACGTGACTGCGCTCGTCATCCAGCAGCCGAACTTCTTCGGCCGGCTCGAGGACGTCGATGCACTCACCGACTGGGCGCACGAGCGCGGGGCGCTCGTGATCGCGGTCGTCAACCCGACCTCGCTCGCGCTGCTCAAGCCCCCGGGCGAGTGGGGCAGCCGTGGCGCCGACATCGCCGTCGGTGAGGGCCAGCCGCTCGGGGTGCCGCTGTCGTCCGGAGGCCCGTACTTCGGCTTCATGACCGCGCGCATGGAGCACGTGCGGCAGATGCCCGGCCGCATCGTCGGCCGCACCCTCGATGCCGCGGGGCGCGAGGGCTTCACGCTCACGCTCCAGGCGCGTGAGCAGCACATCCGCCGCGCCAAGGCGACCTCCAACATCTGCACCAACCAGGGATTGCTGATGACCGCGGCGACCATCTACCTGTCCCTCATGGGCCCGCAGGGACTCGAGCGCGCCGCCGCCGCCTCCCATGCGCGCACGCGCGAGCTCGTCGCCGCGCTCACGCGCACGCCCGGCGTGCGTCTCGCCTTCAGCGGACCGTGCTTTCATGAGGCGGTGCTGCTGCTCGACCGCCCGGCCGAGCCGGTGCTCAAGGCGCTCGCCGCGCGCGGCATTCTCGGCGGGCTCGACCTCGCACCCTACTACCCGGAGCTCGGTCCGGCGCTCCTCGTGTGCGCCACCGAGACCAAGACCGCCGCCGACCTCGAGCACTACCGTGCCTCGCTCAGCGAGGCGCTGCAGGCGGCGCGTGCCGCCTGAGAAGGACTCACCCGATGCCCAGCCGTGAAAAAGTGATCTACGAATACTCGCAGCCCGGACGCGGCGCGTCAGACCAGTGGCCGCACCATCCGGGCTCCGCGGCGCTCGCCGATCTGCCGGCGCAGCTCAGGCGCGGCAAGGCGCCGGCGCTGCCGGAGGTGGGGGAGCTCGAGGCGGTGCGGCACTTTACCCGCCTGTCGCAGCTCAATTTCTCCATCGACACGCACTTCTATCCGCTCGGCTCGTGCACGATGAAATACAACCCCAAGGCATGCAATCAGTACGCCATGCTGCCGCAGTTCCTCGCGCGCCATCCGCTCGCGCCCGAATCGCACGGCCAGGGGTTCCTCGGCTGCATGTACGAGCTGCAGGAGATGCTGAAGGAGGTGACCGGCATGCAGGGCGTGGCGCTCTCGCCCATGGCCGGCGCCCACGGGGAGTTCGCCGGCGTCGCCATGATCCGCGCCTATCACCGCGCGCGCGCGGACCTCAAGCGCAACGAGATCATCGTGCCCGAGGCCGCGCACGGCACCAATCCCGCGACCGCGACCATGTGCGGCTGCGTGGTGCGCGAGGTCCCCGTCAACTCATCGGGCGACGTCGACCTCGCGGCCCTGAAGGCCGCGGTCGGTCCCAACACCGCGGGCATCATGCTCACCAATCCCTCGACGCTCGGGGTGTTCGAGCGCGGCATCGAGGAGGTGGCGCGCGTCGTGCACGAGGCCGGCGGGCTCCTCTATTACGACGGCGCGAATCTCAACGCCATCCTCGGCAAGGTTCGGCCCGGGGACATGGGCTTCGATTGTCTGCACATGAATCTGCACAAGACCTTCTCCACGCCCCACGGCGGCGGCGGGCCGGGCGCGGGTGCGGTGGGGGTCGCGGCGCGCCTGGTGCCGTTCCTGCCGATCCCGATCGTCGCCAGGGAGGGCGAGCGCTACCGCTGGCTCGCCGAGAGCGACATGCCGCAGTCGATCGGACGGCTGTCGGCGTTCATGGGCAACGCGGGCGTGCTGCTGCGCGCCTACATCTACATGCGCCTCCTCGGGCGCGACGGCATGCGGGCGGTGGGCGAGTACGCCACGCTGAACGCCAACTACCTGCTGAAGCGCCTGGAGGCTGCGGGCTTCGAGGCCGCCTACCCCGAGCGCCGCGCCAGCCACGAGTTCATCGTGACCCTGAAGCGCCAGGCGCGCGAGCTCAACGTGACCGCGATGGACTTCGCCAAGCGGCTGCTCGATCTCGGCTTTCACGCGCCGACCACCTACTTCCCGCTGATCGTGCCCGAGTGCCTGCTGATCGAGCCGACCGAGACCGAGAGCAAGGACGTGCTCGATGCCTTTGTGGCGGCCATGTCACAGATTCAGAAGGAGGCGCAGCAGGAACCCGAGCGCGTCCGCAGCGCACCGCATACCATGCCGGTGCGGCGCCTCGACGACGTGCGCGCGGCCCGCCACCTGGACCTCACATGGACGCCGACGAGGCAGCACTAGACCGGTACAAGCCGCGCGGGCTCACCCGCGTGCTGCGCGCGCTCGGCGCGAGCCTGCGCGGGCTCGTGGGCGCGTTCCGCGCCGAGGCGGCGTTCCGCCAGGAGCTCGCCTTCGCCGCCGTCGTCATCCCCCTGGGGCTCTGGCTCGGGAGGAGCGGCGTCGGGCGCGCGGTGCTCATCGCGCCGGTGCTGCTCATCCTGATCATCGAGCTCGTCAACAGCGCCATCGAGGCGACCGTCGACCGGATCGGTTTCGAGCGCCACGCGCTCGCGGGCCTCGCCAAGGACATCGGCTCCGCCGCGGTGCTGATGTCGTTCGTGCTGCTCACCGCGGTCTGGCTGCTGGTTCTGCTCGGACGCTAGAGAAGCCGAACCCGATGCGATTCGTGCGACTCGCGCTGCTCGCCGCCATCGCCTTCTGCGCCGCGATCGGCGCGGCGGCCGATCCGCCGCCGCCTGCGGCCCCGCAGACCGCGCCCGCTCCGCTGCCGGTGCCGCCGCCGGCCCCGCCCGGCAATCCCGCCACGGAATCCCCGCCCGCACGGGCGGCGGGCGCTCCCGCCGCGAGCGCGGCGGCGGCGGCGGCTCCGCAGATTGCGCAGCAGGCGGCCGCGGTCGAGGCCAACCCCGACTGGGCCGTTACGCTCGAGCGCATCGCGGGCAGCGTGGTCTCGATCGACCTCGACATGGTGCGGGCCTTCGATACCGAGTGGAACACCACCGCCCAGGCGACCGGCTTCGTGGTCGATGCCGAGCGCGGGCTGATCCTCACCAACCGCCACGTGGTGACGCCGGGACCCGTGACGTCCGAGGCGACCTTTCTCAACCGCGAGGAGGTGCAGCTCTACCCCGTGTACCGCGACCCGGTCCACGACTTCGGCTTCTACCGTTACAACCCGAAGAAGCTGCGCTTCATCAAGCCGAAGGCCCTGCCGCTCTATCCGGAGGGCGCGCAGATCGGGCGCGAGATCCGCGTGGTCGGCAACAACGCCGGCGAGCAGCTGTCGATCCTCGCCGGCACGCTCGCCCGGCTCGACCGGGATGCGCCCGAGTACGGCGTCGCGAAGTACAACGACTTCAACACCTTCTACCTGCAGGCGGCCTCCGGCACCTCGGGCGGCTCGTCCGGCTCTCCGGTGATCGACATCCGCGGGCGGGTGGTCGGGCTCAACGCGGGCGGCGCGACCGGTGCCGCCTCGAGCTTCTATCTGCCGCTCGGGCGCGTGCGGCGCGCCCTGACCCTCATCCAGGAGGGCAAGCCCGTACCGCGCGGCACGCTCTACACCGTCTTCAGCTACCTGCCGTACGACGAGCTCGATCGCCTCGGGCTCGATCCGCACACCGAAGCCGACGTGCGCAGGACCTTCCCGCGCTTCACCGGCATGCTGGTGGTGACCGAGGTGCTGCCTGGATCGCCCAGCGAGAACGTGCTGCAGCCGGGCGACATCCTGGTGCGCCTCAACGGCCGCTACGTGACGCAATTCGAGCCGCTCGAGGAGGTGCTCGACGACTCGGTCGGACGGCAGGTGGAAGTCGAGCTCGAGCGCGGTGGCAAGGCGGTGTCGGCGCAGCTTCCGGTCGGCGACCTGAATGCGATCACGCCGAGCGCTTACGCCGAGTTCGGCGACGCCGTCGTCAACCGCATGTCCTACCAGATGGCACGCGCCTACAACGTGCCGGCGCGCGGGGTGTACGTGGCCAACCCGGGCTACGTGTTCGGCGCGGCGGCGATCCCGCGCGGCGCGCTGATCACGGCGCTCAACGGCCACGCCACCGACAGCCTCGCCGAGTTCGAAGCCGGCCTCGGCCAGCTCGGCAACGGCGACTATGCCACGGTGCGCTACAGCACCATCGACGATCCCAACGGCAGCCAGCTGCGCCCCATCCGCATGGACCGCCTGTGGTTCCCGGCGCACCACTGCGATCGCGACGACGCGCGCGGCCTCTGGGACTGCAGGGATCTCGCAGCGGGCCCGGCGCCGAAGCCGCCGGAGGTGAGCTCGACCGTCTTTCCGAAGTTCAGCGATCCACGCCAGAACTCGCTCGCCCCCTCGCTCGCCATGGTGACCTTCGACATGCCGTACTCGGTGTCGGGCATCACCGAGCGCAACTATCACGGTACCGGGCTGGTGGTGGATGCGGCCCGCGGCCTCGTCGTGGTGGACCGCAACACGGTGCCGGTCTCGCTCGGCGACGTCGAGATCTCCTTCGCCGGCACCGTGCAGGTACCGGGCCGCGTCCTCTACGTGCATCCGCTGCACAACTACGCCGTCGTGGCCTACGACCCGAAGCTGATCGGCACGACGCCGGTCAAGTCCGCGAAGCTCGCCCCGCGCGAGCTCAACGCCGGCGAGCCGGTGTGGGTCGTGGGGCTCGGCGCCGACAGCCAGATGCGCTCGCGCTCCACCGAGATCGCGAGCATCGAGCCGCTCGAGCTGCCGCTGTCGCGCACCATGCGCTTCCGCGACAGCAACCTCGAGGCCGTGCAGCTGGTGAATCCGCCGGCGGACTTCGACGGCGTGCTCTCCGACAAGGAGGGCAACGTGCTCGGCACCTGGTCGAGCTTCGCCTACGAGAACGGCCGCGAGCTCGCCCAGGAGAACCGCGGCGTGCCGATCGACCTGGCGGCCGACATGCTCGACCGGGTACGCACCGGGCGCGCGCTGCACTCGCTCGAGGCCGAGCTCAGCGCACTGCCGCTCGCGAACGCGCGCGAGCTCGGTCTGTCGGAGAGCTGGACCCAGCGCCTCGCGCAGCACACCCCGACGCGCCGCCAGGTCCTGTCGGTGGTGCGCCTGGTGGGCGGCTCGCCGGCGGCGCGGCTCCTGCAGCAGGGCGACCTGCTGCTCGCCATCGACGGCCAGGTGGTGACGCGCTTCCGCGAAGTGGAGCGGGCCGCGGCCGACAAGGAGCTGGTGCACGTCACCGTGTGGCGCGGCCAGGGGGAGCTGCAGCTCGCCGTGCCGACCGCGGAGCTCTCGGGAAGCGACCTCGTGCGCGTGGTCGAGTGGGCCGGCGCGACGCTGCAGGCGCCGCACCGCTCGATGAGCGCGCAGCGCGCCGTCCCGCCCCTCGGCGTGTACGTTGCTTACTTCGCCTATGGCTCGCCGGCGACGCGCTACGGGCTCTTCCCGGGACGGCGCATCGTCGAGGTCGACGGCGCGCCGACGCCGGATCTCGACACCTTCCTCAAGGCCGTCACCGGCCGGCCCGACCGCTCGTCGCTGCGCCTGAAAACCATCACCTGGAACAACGCGCCCGAGGTGATCACGCTCAAGCTCGACAAGCACTACTGGCCCGCGTACGAGCTCACGCACCCGCCCGGCGGCTGGGTGCGGACCGCATTGGAGTAATTGCAGCTACAATTCGTCCATCCCTATGGTCCGCGTCGTCAGAGCCACTCAGGTCGAGATCGAGACAGCCGTGCAGGCGCTGCGCAACGGCGAGCTGGTGGCTTTCCCCACGGAAACCGTCTACGGGCTCGGCGCCAACGCGCAGAACCCGGCCGCGGTGCGGCGGATTTTCGAGGCCAAGGGACGCCCCGCCAGCCATCCGGTGATCGTGCACCTCGACAGCCCGAAGTACCTGCACCGCTGGGTGCGGGAAGTGCCCGAGGGCGCGGTCAGGCTCGCCGAGGCCTTCTGGCCGGGCCCCCTCACCATGGTCATGCCGCGGGCCGCGCACGTGCACGACGTCGTGACCGGAGGGCAGGACACGATCGCGATCCGCGTGCCGGCGCATCCGATGGCGCAGCAGCTGCTCACGGCCTTCGGCGGCGGCATCGCCGCACCTTCCGCGAACCGCTATGGCCGCCTCTCGCCGACGCGCGCCGAGCACGTGCGCGAAGAGCTCGGCGATGCGGTGCGGGTGGTGCTCGACGGCGGCGAGTGCCAGATCGGGCTCGAGTCCACCATCGTTTCCTTCGAGGCCCCGACGGTGCGCTTGCTGCGGCCGGGCAGCGTCACCGCCGCGCAGATCCGCGCCGTGGTCGGGGAGCTGACGATCGGCGCGGCGCACGAGTCGCCGCGCGTGCCCGGGGCGACACCCAGCCACTACGCGCCCGCGACTCCCATGACGATCGTGCCGGCGGGCGAGATCGATGCGCAGGCCGACGCCGCCTCCGGCGGCGGCAAGCGCATCGCGGTGCTGGCGCAGCGTCTGCCGCTGCGCTCGCACAAGTACGTCACCTGGATCAACGCCGGGCGCCGGCCGGAGAGCTACGGGCGCGACCTCTACAACAATCTGCGCACCCTCGACCGGGCCGGCTGCCAGCGCATCCTCGTGCAGGAGGTGCCCGAGGGCGAGCGCTGGGACGCGATCCGCGACCGCCTGCTGCGCGCCGCGAGCAGCGTGGCCCAGAGCGACGAGGGCAGCGGCACGATGGCGGTATTGCCGTAAGCTCACCCGGTGCCCCGCCCGCGATTCATCGATCCGTTCCAGCCCGCTGAAGTGCGCCGCCTCGTGCGGGAATTCGGCTCGCCCCTCCTGATCCTCGACTGCGAGCGCGTGCGGGTGCAGTTCCGCAAGCTTCGCAAGGCGCTGCCGCGCGTCGACCTGCACTACGCGCTGAAGCCCCTGCCGCACCCGGCGGCGGTGCGCACGGTGATCGAAGAGGGGGGCTACCTCGACCTCGCGACCAGCGGCGAGGTGCAGCTGGTCGAGCGCCTCGGCATCTCCCCCGAGCGCTGCATCCACACTCACCCCATCAAGCGTCCCGCCGACATCGCCAATGCGCTCGAGTTCGGCGTGCGCACCTTCGTCGCCGACAACCCGGACGAAGTGCGCAAGTTCGCCCGCCACCGCGACGCCGCGCAGCTGCTGCTGCGCGTCTCGTTCCGCTCGCCCGGCGCGGTGTGCGACCTGTCGCGCAAGTTCGGTTGCGACCCTGAAGCGGTTCTCGAGCTCGCGCGCGTCGCGGCCGGGCTCGGCGTGGGCGTGCGCGGTCTCTCGTTCCACGCCGGCTCGCAGACCCCGGATGCCACCAAGCACGTCGAGGCGCTCGAGGCGTGCACCGCCCTCATGGCGGCGGCGCGCCGCGAGAAGCTCGGGCTCTTCGATACCCTCGACATCGGCGGCGGCTTTCCCATCGACTATACGCAGCCGGTGCAGGACATCGGGCGCTTCTGCGCGCCGCTGCGCGCAGCTCTCGCGCGGCTGCCGAAACGGGTGCGGGTGATCGCCGAGCCGGGGCGCTATATCGTCGGACCCGCCGCGATCGGCGTCGCCTCGGTGGTGGGGCGCGCGCAGCGCGAGGGCCACTGGTGGTATTACCTCGACGACGGGCTGTACGGCTCCTATAGCGGCCAGCTGTACGATCACGCGCGCTATCCGGTCGAGCCGCTGCGCGACGGCGCCGAGCGGCTGCCGTCGGTGCTCGCCGGCCCCACCTGCGACAGCATCGACGTGATCGCCGAGAACCTCATGCTGCCGCCGCTCAAGGCCGGGGACCTGATCATCGGGCGCGCGATGGGCGCCTATACGCGCGCCAGCGCCACGGAGTTCAACTTCTTTCCACGCGCCACGGTGGTGGCGGTCAACACGCGCCCCGGCGACGGCGGCGGCGTCGACCCGCTGGCGCTGTGAGCGGGAAGAGTTCTGAACAACATGATCGCTCCCCCGATCCGCAACGTGGTCTTCGATATCGGCTGGGTGTTCGTGCGGCTCAAGTACCGGCCGCTGCTCGAGCTCCTGAGGTCGCGCGGGGTCGAGAGCGACGACCTGCACTCGGTGCTGGCACGTGCCGCGCTCGAGGAGCACGAGTCCGGCCGGCTGCATGGCCTCGGGCTCCTCGAGCGGCTGGCGGCGCTGACCCCGGATCCGGTGTCGATCGAGGAGCTCTACGCGCACTGGATCGACATGTTCGAGCTCGAGCCGGAGATGGTGGAGCTCGCCCACCGCCTGAGCGACGCGCATCGCGTCTACCTGCTGTCGAACATCGGCGATCTGCACTGGGCGCACCTCTCGCGCGAGTACCGCTTCCACCGCATCGGGCACGGCGCGCTGCCCTCGTACCTGGCGGGCGTCATGAAGCCGCATGCGGGCATCTACGCCGAGGCCGAGCGGCGCTTTGCGCTCGAGCCGGCCGCGACCGTGTTCATCGACGACCGTACCGACAACATCGCCGCCGCCCGCGGCCGCGGCTGGCATGGCATCGTCCATGGCGGCTACGGGAGCACCGTGCGCGCGCTGCACGGCCTCGACGTGGCCTGCTGAAAGGCGAATGACATGATGCCCATCGCCTCGGCGACGCTGCTGCTCATGGCCTCGAATGTCTTCATGACGTTCGCCTGGTATGCACACTTGAAGAACCTCGCCGACCGCCCCTGGTACGTGGCGGCGGTAGCGAGCTGGGGCATCGCCTTCTTCGAGTACCTGCTGCAGGTGCCGGGCAACCGCATCGGCTACACGCAGCTGTCGCTGCCGCAGCTGAAGATCCTGCAGGAGGTGATTACGCTCGCGGTGTTCGTGCCGTTCGCGGTGTTCTACATGGGCAAGCCGCTCAAGCTCGACTACGTGTGGGCCGCACTGTGCATCCTCGGCGCGGTCTACTTCGTCTTCCGCACCCCCGGAACCTCATGAAGACCGACGCGGCAGCCGAGCCGCTCACCAGGATTCACCAGCAGGTGAGCGAGGCGCGCGCGGGGCGCAATCCGCGCGTCATCGCGCGGCTCTATTCGGGGTGGGCGGTGTTCGGCGAACGGCAGTTCGTGCGCGGCTACGCGCTGCTGCTGCCGGATCCGGTCGTTCCGAGTCTCAACGCGCTCGACGTGCGCGAGCGCGCCGCCTTCCTCACCGACATGACGCGCCTCGGCGATGCGCTCCTCAAGGTGACCGGCGCCCTGCGCATCAATTACGCGATGTTCGGCAACGAGGAGCCGGCGCTGCATGCGCATGTCATCCCGCGCTATCTCGACGAGCCCGAGCCGCTGCGGGCGGCCCATCCCTGGGCGTACGACTGGAAGGCGGCGCCCCCGTTCGAGCGCGCCGCCTGCGAGGAGCTCGCCGAGAGCCTGCTGCAGGAGCTCAAGCGCCTCGGAGTCACGAAACCGATGCGCTTCGCGCCCGGTGCCAACGCCCCCGGTCCCTGAATTCGGGGAGCGCCGTCGCCGTCACTTCGGCGCCGGCTGAACCGTCGCGGGCGCAGAGTTCGGGCTGCCCGGCGGCTTGCCGGTCGCCTTCGGCACAGCCGAGGCCGGCGGACTCGCCGCCGCCGCGGGCTTCACACTGATGAGCTCCACCTCGAAGAGCAGCATCGAGCCCGGCGGAATCGGCGGGCGCGAGCGCAGGTCGTAGGCCAGCTGCGGCGGAATGAACAGCTTCCACTTGGCGCCCGGCTTCATGAGCTGCAGGGCCTCCGTCCAGCCCGGGATGACGTGGTCGACCTCGAAGGTCGCGGGCTGGCCCCGGTTGTAGGAGCTGTCGAACTCGGTGCCATCGAGCAGCGTGCCGCGATAGTTCACGACCACCGAGTCGCTCGCCTTGGGCGAATCACCGCTGCCCGCCCTGAGCTCCTGGTACTGGAGCCCGCTCTTGGTCGTCGTCACGCCCGGCTTCTTGCCGTTCTCCTCGAGGAATCTGGCCGCGGCGCGATGATTGGCTTCGGCGCCGGAGGTGGCGAGCGCGCGGATGTTCTCGCGGTCCTTGTCGGACACCGCGACCTTGCCGGTGATCCCGTCGTGCAGACCCTGGGCGATGCGCGCCGTGCTGATCGCATCGGGCCCGACGCCGGTGTTGCGCAGCTGCTCGCCCCACATGAGACCGAGGCTGTAGCTCTCGGCGCTCTTCTCGCTCGGCTCGCCCTGCGCCGCGCCGCTCGTCGCGGGGGCCTTCCTGGCCGGCGGGGAGGCGGGCGCACTCGCCGGGGCAGCTGCGCTCGAGGAGGGCTGCTGCGCCGGTGCCGGCAGTGACCCGGCCAATAAGGCGGCGGCCGCCGTGGCGAGGGTGACAGTGATCGGGCCGCGGCGTCGCGCTGGCAGTGTCATGGGGTTCCCTTCCTGAAGGCTGCGGGCCGTGCACGGCACGGCTTGAGGACCGCGGCGGGGCGAGAGTGTCGCCGATCCGGCGCGGGCGTGCCACAGAGGCCCTTACCGTGCCAGCTTGAACTCGCCCCCCGCCGCGAGCGCCCGCCGGTAGGCGGGCCGCGCGTGAATGCGCTCGAGAAACTCGCTGACCCGCGGGCCGAGCGCGATCCCGGCGCGCGCCGCGGCGGCCTCGAGCGGAAAGCTCATCTGTACATCGGCGCCCGTGAGCTCCTCGCCGGCGAACCAGGCGGACTTCCCGAGCTCGGCCTCCCAGTAATCGATGTGGGTCTTGAGCTGCGGGTCGATGAGGCTCCGCTGCGCGCGCCGGGCGACCGCCCGCACGATGGGGCGGATGAGAGCCGGCACCGGACGGGGCAGGCGCAGGAACACGAGCTTCAGAAGCAGCAGCGGCATCGCCGAGCCTTCCGCGTAGTGGAGCCAATAGGTGTAGCGCAGCCGCTCGGCGCTCCCGGGCGGCGGCCGCAGCCGCCCGTTCCCGTAGCGATCGATCAGGTACTCGATGATCGCGCCGGATTCGGCCAGCGTATGCGCGCCGTCAGTGATGACGGGAGACTTCCCCAGCGGGTGGATGCGCTTGAGCTCCGGCGGCGCGAGCAGCGTGCCCGGGTCGCGCTGGTACCTGACGACCCGGTACTCGCAGCCGAGCTCCTCGAGCAGCCACAGCACGCGCTGCGAGCGGGAGTTGTTGAGGTGATGGACGCTGATCATGCGGCAGATTCTACAATGGCACCCGTGCTGAGAATCCGGCAGCTCTCCCGCAGCTTTCGCGAAGGGTCGCGTGTGCACCGCGTGCTCGATCGTCTCGAGGCGCAGGTGCGCTCGGGCGAGCGCGTGGCGATCATGGGGCGCAGCGGCTCCGGCAAGTCGACACTGCTCAATCTCATCAGCGGCATCGACCGCGCCGACAGCGGCACGGTCGAGATCGACGGCGTCGAGGTCACTTCCCTCGGCGAGCCCGGCCGCACCCTGTTCCGCCGCGCACACGTCGGCTTCGTCTACCAGTTCTTCAACCTCATCCCGACGCTCGACGTCGTCGAGAACGTGCGCCTGGTGCTCGAGTTGAACGGCGTGCACGGCGCCGCGGCGCGCGCGCGCAGCCTGGCTGCGCTCGAGGGCGTGGGCCTCGCCGCGCGCGCACACAGCGCGGTCGATCAGCTCTCCGGCGGCGAGCAGCAGCGCGTGGCCATCGCCCGGGCGCTGGTGCACGAGCCGCAGCTGCTGCTGGCCGACGAGCCGACCGGCAACCTCGACGATGAAACCGCCGGCGAGGTGCTGCCGGCGCTCCTGTCGCTGACGCGCGCGCGGGGCGCGACGCTCCTCATGGTCACGCACGATGAGGCCCTCGCCGGCACCGCCGACCGCGTGCTCGAGCTGCGCGAGGGGCGGCTGCACGAGCGGCAGGCAGGTCAGGCGGCGCCCGGCGGTGCCGGCCCGTGACGGCGCTGCGCGCGGCGAGCCTGCGGCACCTGCTGCGCCACCCGGCGCAACTGGCGCTGGCGCTCGTCGGCCTCGCGCTCGGGGTCGGCACCATCGTGGCGGTCGACATTGCGACCGCCAGCGCGCGGCGCGCCTTCGAGCTCTCGGTCGCCGCGGTGAACGGAGCCGCAACCCATCAGATCGTGGGAGGACCCGCCGGTATCGACGAGCAGCTGTACGTGCGGCTGCGCACCGCGCTGCGCGACCCCGCGGAGCCGCGCGCGCACCTCGCGCCGGTCGTCGCCGGCTACGTGACCGCCGGCGGACGCATCCTGGAGCTCATCGGCGTCGATCCCTTCGCGAGCGCGGAGCTCGACGACGGGGCCTCCCGTCCGTCCGCGTTCGGCGTGCGGGGCCTCGAGGAGGCGCGCGGCTGGTTCATGCGGCCCGGCGCCATCGTCATGAATGCCGCCGCGGCGCGCGCGCTCGGCGTCAGGGAAGGGGAGAGCTTCGAGCTCGCCGTCGGCGGCGTGCCGCACCGCGCCACGCTCATTGCCCGTCTCACCGGCGGCGGTCCCGGTCTCGATGCCGTGATCCTCACCGACATCGCCCAGGCCCAGGAATGGCTGGGAACGATCGGACGCCTGTCGCGGATCGACGTACGCCTGCCCGCTGCGCGCGCGGGCGCAGCGCCGGCGCGCGAGCTCGCGGCGCTCCTGCCGCCCGGCCTCATGCTGCGCGGCACGCGCGCCGGGGCCCGCGAGACCCTCGCGATGACGGAGGCGTTCACGGCCAATCTCAAGGCGATGAGCCTGCTTGCGCTTCTGGTCGGGACGCTGCTCATCTACGGGGCGGTGAGCTTTGCGGTGCTGCAGCGGCGCCGGACCATCGGCGTGCTGCGGGCGCTCGGGGCGACGCGGCGCGAGGTGCTGACCATGGTGCTCGGCGAGGCGGCCGTGCTCGGCCTCGCCGGCGCCGTCTGCGGCGCGGTGCTCGGCGTCCTCATCGGCAGGGGGCTCGTCGGCCTCGTGTCGCAGACCATCAACGACCTCTACTTCGTGGTGGCCGTGAACGAGCTGAGCGTGCCGCCGGGTGCGCTGCTCGAGGCCCTCGGCGCAGGGCTTGCGACCGCGCTCCTCGCGGCGCTGCTGCCGGCGCTCGAAGTGGCCGGGAGCGCTCCACAGCTCGGGCTCGCGCGCTCGGTGCTCGAAGGGCGCGCGGCGCGGGTCGCCCGGCGCCTCGCGCTCCTCGGTCTCCTCCTCGGAGCCGCCGCCGGACTCACGGTGGCGCTCTCGAGCCGCAGCCTGCTCGCGGGCTTCGTGGCGCTCTTTCTGCTGCTGCTCGCGGTGGCGGCGGTGACCCCCGCGGTGCTCGGTGCGCTCGCGCGAGGAGCGGCGCACCTCGCCGCGGGCGTGAGCTCCGTCGCGCGCCTCGCCTGTGCCGACGTGGGCGCATCGCTCAGCCGCACCGGGGTTGCCATCGCGGCGCTCGGCATGGCGCTCGCCGCCATGATCGGCGTCGGTGTCATGGTGGAGAGCTTTCGCGAGTCGCTGCGCGAGTGGCTGGTGCAGACGATGCGGGCGGATGTGTACGTGACTGCGCCCGGCGTGACCGAAGGCCTCGAGCGGCGGCTCGAGCCACAGGTCATCCAGGCGATCCTCTCGGTGCCGGGTATCCGCGCCCACAGCGAAGGCCGCCGCGTCACCGTGGCCTCTCCGGCCGGTCCGGTGGATCTGAACGCCGTGAGTCTCGCTCCGCCGAGCTACGCCGGCTTCCACTTTACGGCCGGCGATCCGGCGCGCGGCTGGCGGGAGTTTGCCCGAGGGGCGGTCCTCATCTCCGAGCCGCTCGCCTGGCGGTTGTCGCTCGCGCCCGGGGGCTCGCTCACCCTCATCACGGCCGCCGGCGCGCGCGCCTTCGCGGTAGCGGGCGTGTACCGCGAGTATGGCAACGACCGCGGCGAAGTCCTCATCGATCTGCCTGAGTACCGGCGCTGGTGGGGCGATGACGCCATTGCCGGGCTCGGCCTCTACCTCGCTCCCGGCGTCGCCGGCGAGACCGTGATCGGCGCGCTGCGTGCCGCGGTCGGCACGCGCCAGGCGCTGCTGGTGCGCTCGAACGCCGCAATCCGCGAGCTCTCGATGCGCATCTTCGAGCGCACCTTCCTCATCACGCGCGTGCTCTACTGGCTGGCCGCCGGCGTGGCTGCGGTGGGACTGCTGAGCGCGCTGCTCGCCTGGGAGCTCGAGCGCGCGCGCGAGCTCGCGCTGCTGCGCACCCTGGGACTCACGCCCGCGGGCACCGCGGCGCTCGTTCTCGCGCAGACGGTGTTCATGGGCCTCGTGGCACTCCTCGCCGCGATCCCCGCCGGGCTCCTCACCGCGCTCACCCTGACCGAGGTGATCAACCGCCGCGCCTTCGGCTGGCAGATCGATCTGCATGTGACGCCCGCACAGCTCACCAACGCCCTGTGGCTCGCGCTGGCGGCCGCGCTGGCTGCGGGCGTGTATCCGGCGTGGCGCAGCGCGCGCGCGGCACTCGCCGGCGGGCTGCGGGAGGAGTGATGGCGGACCGCATGTACGCCGACCCCGCGCTTGCCGCTCTGTACGAGCGGCTGCACCCCCTCTCGCCGGCGGCGCGCGACTTCTACCTGCCGCTCATCATGGCGGCGGGGTCGGTGCTCGACGTCGGCTGCGGCACCGGTGCGCTGCTCGCCGCGGCGCGCGACGCCGGTCACTCGGGGAGGCTGTGCGGACTCGATCCCGCCGCCGGCATGCTGGCGCAGGCGCGCACCCGCACCGATGTCGAATGGATCTGCGCCGAGGCGGGCGCGCTCGACCGGGTGGGCGAGTTCGACCTCGCCGTCATGACGGGGCACGCGTTTCAGGTGCTCGTCGGGGACACGGAGCTCCGTGCCGCGCTCGCCGCCGTGCGCGCGGCGTTGAGGCCCGGCGGCCGGTTTGCCTTCGAGACGCGCAATCCCGCCGCGCGCGCCTGGGAGCAGTGGACCCCGGAACGCACACTGCAGGTCGCCGACGGGCAGGGCCACACGGTGCGGGTCGGACTGCAGGTCGAGACGCCGTTCGACGGGCGCACCGTTTGCCTCGCGCAGATCTACGCCTGCGCGACCTGGGACGCGCCCAGGGTGAGCCGCAGCGTCCTGCGGTTTCTCGATGCCGCCGGCGTGGCGCGCTTTCTCGGCGAGGCGGGCTTCGCGATCGAGGCGCAGTTCGGCGACTTCGCGCGCCGGCCGCTGACGGCCGAGAGCGCGGAGATCGTCACCGTCGCCCGTGCGCGATGAGCGCGACGGCAGCCGCACGATGAACCGCCTCGTCCCCTTTGCCGGCATCCTCGGCGCGATCGCCGCTCTCGCGGCCGACGCGGCGCCGCCGCCCGACCCGGCGGTGCTGCCCGCCGGGCCTGCGCCCGGCTTTGCACAGGCGCTCGCGCCGCGGGTCTTCGCGTTTCCCCGCGACCACGGAGCGCACCAGGAGTTTCGTCAGGAGTGGTGGTACCTGACCGGCAACCTCGATGGTGCGGGCGGCGAGCGCTTCGGGTTCGAGCTCACTTTCTTCCGCTTCGCGCTCGCCCCGCCCCCGGTGCCGGCGGCAGATGCCGACGGCGGGGCGCAGGGCCGGGCGCCGCCCGCAGCTTCTGCGTGGCGCACGCGCGAGATCTACATGGCGCATTTTGCGATCACGGACGTTGCCGCGCGGCGCTTTCGCTACGCGCAGAAGCTCGCTCGCGGTGCGCTCGGACTCGCCGGCGCGCAAGGCGTGCCGCTGCGCGTGTGGATCGATGACTGGACGCTCGGCGCGGCGGGTGCCGCGCCGGGGGATTGGAAGCTCGAAGCCGCGCAGGAGGGCTACACACTCGAGCTCGAGCTGCACCCGCTCTCGCCGCCGGTGCTGAACGGCGCGGCCGGACTGTCGCTCAAGTCGGATGCGCCGGGCTCCGCCAGCTATTACTACTCGATTCCGCGCATTGCGCTGCACGGCACGCTGCGCGCGCAGGGCAGGTCCGTCGCGGTGCAGGGACTCGCATGGCTCGATCGCGAATGGGGGAGCGGCGGCCTCGGACCAAACCAGACGGGGTGGGATTGGTTCGCGCTGCAGCTCGACGACGGCACGGCGCTGATGTTTTATGCACTGCGCGACCGCGGCGGCGGCCGCGATCCGCACAGCGCCGGAACCTGGATGGCAAGCTCAGGCGAGACGCGGGGGCTGACGAGCGCGGCGGTCGACATCGGCGTCACCGACCACTGGACCAGCGCCGACGGCGTGCGTTACCCCTCGGGCTGGCGAGTGCGCGTGCCTTCGCTCGCACTCGATGTCACCGTGCATCCGGTGCTCGCGGATCAGGAGCTCAGGACCAGCCCGCGCTACTTCGAGGGTGCGGTCGACGTGAGCGGCACGCGCGAGGGCCGCGTGCTCCGCGGGCGCGGCTACGTGGAGCTGGTCGGCTACGCGGCCGAACGCTGAAGGAGAATCAAGCTACAGCGAGAGCGGCAACTCCAGGTGTTCCGCGTACATCATGTCCCGGTGCCTGAAGAGGATCGGATCCAGCGCCGCCCCGGTCTGCGCATCCCGCATCTCGAACGCAGCCCGGGTGCCGGCGGCCATCTCGCACTGCTGCGGCGGCAAGGGGCCAAACAACGCCATGACGGTCGCGCTGTAGACATCGGCTGCGGTCAGCGAGTTGCCGACGTAGTAGCGGCTTCCCTGCTCATCCTGCGACGCAAGACGCGCCGCCAACATGCCGAGCAGCGCTGCGACGCGCGCGGCGGCCGCGATACCGGTCTCGGGGCGGTAGCCGTACTTCTTGCCGAGGTACCTGGCAACCTGCTCCGGGAAGCCGCCCGCGTTTTGCAGACCGGCATGTATCAGCTGCAGGCGGCGCGACCAACCAAGGCCCGCCTGGCCGCAGATCTCGTGACTGATGCCGAACATCAGCGCCCGGTCGGCCGGATCCTCGGGCAGCAAGGTGGGTGTCGGCGCCAGGCGCTCGGCGAGCAACAGGATCTCCGCCCAGCCGGAGCGGGGCGGCTCGTTATCGTAGATGGCCACCGGACCGCTGCGCTGTCCGGCCCACTCCCTCAGGGGCTCGCTGTCATAGGCCAGGCGTACCGCGGCCCATTCGATGCCCTTGATGTGCAGGATGCCCTTGGCAGCTTCGCCCCAGGGGCTTGGCACACCGCCGACGACCACCATGCGCAGACCCGGGCGTTTCCTTGCTTCTTCGACGCTCAGATATTGGAAGGGCACCTGCATCTCCAAAGGCTCAGTCTGCGCGATGATATAGAATCGAGACAAACTACAAAGCATACGGGGGGCCGTACGAATGAGAACGATCGATTCAACTTACGTCGTCATCGGCGCATCGTGGCTGCTGGCCGGCATGATCCTGGGCATCGTCATGGGGGCCAGCCACAATTTTCAATTCATGCCGCTGCACGCCCACATCAACCTCGTAGGGTTCGCCTGCCATTCGATATTCGGACTCGTGTACCGGCAATGGCCTTCCATGAAGGCCTCCGCTCTCGCCTCCCTTCAGTTCTGGGTGTTTGTATCAGCCACACCCATCACGCTGGTCGGGCTCTACTTCACATTGAGCGGAGGGCCGATGCTGCCGACAATCATCGGCTCGCTTGGATTGCTGCTGGGGTCGGCCCTGTTTGCGGTCATGACCTGGCGGGCCCGCGCCGTGAATTGAATTCGCGCGTCGCCGGCACGGGATCCGCAATGCCCCGTGAGGTCGAGTCATTGCCCGGGCTATCGGCCCTCGAGGTCGAGCTCTCCGGCCGGCCTCAGGGCTTCAATGTGGCCGCAATGCTGCGCACTTCCTCGGGCGTGTGCTCGCCGGCCAGAGGCGTTCCCGGCATCAGATACTTGCCCATGTCGAGTCCACCGACGACGACGGGTTCGAAGCCCGCCTCGCGCACGAGTCGCGAGGCGACTTCGATGGCTTTCCGGTCGTCGCCCGCGATCGGCATGCCGACCTTCCCCGGATTCTCGTGTGCGCTCGCCATGCGTGCTGCGCCTACGGCGTTGAATGCACGCACGACGTGTGCGCCCGACAGCATCTGCGCGTCGAAGAGCCCGGCTCCCTTGGCGCGCGCCTCATTGGCGATCTCACCGTCGCGCTGCGGGAAGGGATTGCTCGCATTGATCACGACCTTGCCCTTGATTGAATTACCCAGGCTCCCCATGAGCTCGGGGAAGGCGCTGTAGGGCACCGCGAACAGCAGCACCTGCCCAAACGCAGCCGCTTCCTGCGGCGTGCCGGCCCGAGCGTTCGCTCCGACCTCGGCAGCAAGCTTCGTATCGCTCCCGAGATGGCGCGAGGAGAACATCACCTCGTTTCCAGCCCTGGCCCAAACGCCTCCGAGCGCGCTTCCAACCCGACCCGAGCCGATGATGCCTATCTTCATCTTCCGGTCGTCGGCAGCCAGGGCAAGACGCGCAGTGAGCGGGGCGACGCCGAGGGCCGCTGCCGCGCCGGCCGCTTTGAGCAGATCGCGACGGCAAAAGTCCGGCTTGTCGTGCACCCTCATGTCGGCCTCCGATTCGCGAGCGTCGATTATCCCGCTCCGGAAGGTATCCTCTTCCTTGCGCCTTGCAAATCCTGGCCTCGACGCGGGCGGCGGATCGCTCTCACCTTTCCGCTCGTCGCGCCTCCACAAAAGAATCGGTCGCCGCCGTCGGATTCGAGTCCGGACACGTGTACGCCTGCCGGCATATCGAGCTTCTCCAGCACCTTGCCCGTTTGGGGATCGACCCGCCTCAGGTCGCTCTCGCCCCCTTCCAGGGTGCCGTGCCAGAGCTCTCCATCGACCCAGGTGACGCCGGTCACGAAGCGGTTGGATTCGATCGTGCGGAGAATCTTTCCCGTCTGCGGGTCGATCTGATGGATCTTGCGCTCGCGATACTCTCCGACCCACAGCGTGCCTTCGGCCCACGCGAGCCCCGAGTCGCCGCCGCCGCCGGGCGCCGGAATGGTGGAGAGGACTTGTCCGGTCGCCGGATCGATCTTCTGGATGCGATCCTCCGCGATCTGAAAGAGATACTGCCCATCGAACGCGGTCCCGGCATGCGCCGCGACATCGAAGGATCGCAATGCCTCGCCGCTTGCGGGATCGAAGGATTTGAGCCCCTGCGCCGAGGCAAACCAGACTTGCTGACCGTCGTACGACACGCCGTGCACGTGCTCGACGCCGGGGAAGGTGTACTCACGAAGGACTTCGGCCGCTGATCTCTTCATGGCTGCATCCTAGTCTCTAGGAGAGTGGCGCCGGGAGTAACAAAGTCGTCGTGAATCCCGGCGGAGGAGGCGTCACCCAGCGGCGCGCCCGCCCGCGGCCGAAGGCCTGCACCTTGCCGGCCGCCGCCAGCGCTTCGAGCGAGCGTTGCATCGTGCGTTGGCCGGTTCTCAGAGCAAGCGCGAGCGCCGAGCTCGACCATGACTCGCCATCGGCGAGGCAGCCGAGCACGGCCGCGTTCTCATCCTCGACCGGCGGCACCAGCACCACGACCTCGCTTGCTTCACGCGGTGCGAGCGCAAAACCCCGCCGAGTGGCACTCACACGCGCGAGCTTCCGCAGCTCCCTGCGCAGCCGCCCGATCTCAACCCGCAAGCGCGCGCGATAGGACTCGTCCGCGCGCTTGCCGCGAAAAGCGCGTGCGACGAGGGCATCCCTCGACACGTCGAGCGGCCAGGCCTCCCCCAGCGCGCGTGCGAGCGCAAACAGCACCGCGCGCCGTGCGAGCGAGACCGCGGTGCTTGCGTCGCGCACGACGAGACGGCAGGCGTCCACGATCAGGGCCCCGGACCCATGCAGGGCCTCGACATCCTCGAGCAGCAGCAATCGATCCCTGCCATCCGCGATCACACGGGCAGCCGGGGTGGTGAGGACCCGGGCAGCGCTTTCAACCTCCGCCGTCAGCGCGGGGATTCCCGCCTTGCGCGCCGCATGCCGTGCCTCGGCGAGCGCCTCACGCGCCGCCCGGGTCCGCAGCCGCCGCGTGGCGACCCCGGCTACCGCCAGCTCGTGAACAACCCGGAGCGCCGGCGGCAGACCTGCGGGATCGAGCGCGGCGAGCATCTCGTCGGCTTCGGCGAGGCGGCCGATCAGTACCAGACGCCGGACCTCGAGATAACGTGCCTGAGCGGCGTTGGCGCGATCGCCGCGCTCTTCGAGCACGAGGCGCGCGGCCGCGAGCGACTTGGCTGACCAATTGAGCTCGCGCGCGGCGAGTGCGACTTCGACCTCGGCCACCACGCACCGCGCGCGTGCCACCGGCTCCTTCGGGCCGAAGCCGCGCGCGGCGCGCCGCAGCAGAACCTTGGCCCTGACGAAGTCGCCGAGCTGGGCCAGCGCAATACCGCGGAGCGCAAGCGCGGGAGGATCGTCCCGCAGCGCGATGCGCTTCAGCGCGCCGAGAGGATCACCCGCGGCGAGTGCGCGTGCCGCCGCCGTGATCAATGAGTCCATCGAAATCCCGACACACTTGTCACTCCCGGCATTCGTTGGGCAACGATTAATTTAGCGCACAGCCGGCCTGTCAACACGTCAATCAGTCGAGCGATCCCGGAGACTGCAATGGCTCAGATGATCGTGATCTACGCGATGCCCAGGAATCCCGCTGCCTTCGACAGGCACTATTTTGAGGTACAGGTGCCCCTGGCCAGGCGGCTGCCGGGCTTGCGCAGGCTCGAGACGAATCGGGGTCCGATCATCTCTCTCTACGGGGCCGGCGACGTTCACCTGGTGGCGACTCTGCACTTTGACTCGCTCTGCGACATCAACGCGGCACTCATGTCCGAGGGCGGGCGCGCATTCGCAGCCGGCCGGCGGCAGCTCGCTCCTCATGCGAACGAGGTCCAGATGTTCTTGTTCGACACCCAGAGTCTCTGACGCCACCGATCAAATGAGCAGCACCACAGGACGAACGCCGTGAAAGCTCTTGCACTGAAAGTAATCGCCGCCGGCCGCAGCTTCGGTCCCTATGTGGCGATCGAGCTCTTGCTGCCGGGCGGCTCGCTGGTCGCACTGCTCCTCTGGCTCTACCGCGCGTATGCAAGAGCATCGAATGCTCAGGCGAGAGCATGACAGGGGACCGATGAGATTCGCCTCGCTCCAGGGCGGGGCCGGACAAACCCACTCACAGGAGATTCACATGAACATCGCAGACAAGACCATTCTGATCACAGGCGCGAGCCGCGGCATCGGCCGGGCACTCGTCGATGAAGCGCTGCGCCGCGGAGCGAAGCGCGTGTACGCGGGAACGCGCGGGCCGCTGCCCCATGGGGACGCTCGCGTTACGGCGGTAAGACTGGACGTCACCAGCGCCGAGGACATTCGGCGCGCCGTTGCCTCGATCGGCAGCCTCGACGTTCTCGTCAACAACGCCGGCATTGCACCCTACGACGACCTCGGCAACCTCGAAGTCCTCGAGCGCACCTTCGCCGTCAACCTGTTCGGGGTGCTCAACGTGACCCGCGCCTTTCTGCCGCTGCTCAAGCGCTCCAGGGGCGCCGTCGTCAACCAACTGTCCATGGTGGCGCTGGCGGCGCTGCCGCTGATACCCGCCTATTCGATTTCCAAGGCGGCCGCGCTCAACCTCACGCAGTCGCTGCGCGCGCTGCTCGCCGGCGATGCGGTCAAGGTTCACGGGGTGGTACTGGGTCCCGTCGACACGGACATGAACCGCGGCCTGGACATCCCGAAGGCGACGACGCAGTCCGTAGCGCGCGGGATTTTCGACGGGCTCGGACGGGGCGAGGAAGACATCTTCCCCGATCCGGCGTCCCAGGCGGTCGCGGACGGTTGGCGGAACGGCGCAGCCAAGGCGCTCGAGCGGCAGTTCGCTGCCTTCGTCGCCGGCAACGCGGCCTGAACCGGATCGCGACGATCTTGTTACTCCCTGCCGCGCGGCCGATTCGTTAAGGTGCGCACCGTGCGGCGATCGAAGTAGTGAGGAGCACATCATGACCACAGCCACGAGCAAGTCGACCATCACCAACCATGCCGTCGTGTCCCCGGAGCAGTGGGTCACGGAGCGCCGGAAGCTGCTGGCGCGCGAGAAGGAGCTGACGCGCTTACGCGACCAGGTCGCCCGCGAACGGCGTGCGCTGCCGTGGGTGCGCATCGAGAAGGCCTACACCTTCGATGCGCCGGAGGGCGCGCGCACGCTCGCCGATCTCTTCGAGGGCCGCCGCCAGCTGATGGTGCAGCATTTCATGCTCGGGCCGGGGTGGGAGGAAGGCTGCCCGAGCTGCTCGTTCATGGCCGACCATACCGACGGCATGAACGTGCATCTCGCGCATCGCGACGTCACATTCGTCGCCATCTCGCGCGCGCCGCTCAGCGAAATCGAACGCTTTCGCCGGCGCATGGGCTGGAAGTTCAAGTGGGTCTCTTCGTTCGGCGGCGACTTCAACTACGACTTCCACGTGAGCTTCGCGCCGCAGGAGCCGAAGGGGCAGGTGTACTACAATTTTGGCACGCAGCCCTTCGAGTGCGAGGAATTGCCCGGCATCAGCGCGTTCTACAAGGACGATGCGGGTGAAGTCTTCCACACCTATTCGACCTACAGGCGCGGCGTGGAGGCCATGATGGGCACGTACAACCTGCTCGACCTCGCGCCCAAGGGTCGCGACGAGGACGACGGCCCCATGGCGTGGGTGCGCCACCACGACCGCTACGAGCCTGCACCGGCCGCGAAGGCAACGCCGGCGGCCGGCTCCTCCTGCCACACATGAGCCTGAATGATGATGGACATCCTGAGGAGACTTGTGGCGTTCCGCGCGGCCGCCTGGCTATCGCTCGCGGCCGCGCCGAGCTTCGCATTGATGGCGGTTGTCGCGGGCGTCCTCGACC
>DASYYF010000077.1:0-42681 GCA_035934055.1 Steroidobacteraceae bacterium
CGCGTGGTCGACGGCGGCCTGCCGCTCGGCCGACTCCTGCGATTCGACCGCCACCGCCCCCGGGGTGCCCGCGAGACTGCGGCCGCGAGCGAGCGCCGCCTGGCTCTGGTGCTCGACGGCCGCCGCGCTCTTCAGCTCGGCGACCCCCTGGGCGATGGCTTCCCGCGCAATGACCAGCGCGTAGCCGGTGCTCTCGGGCGCATGCGTCGCGCGCGCGGCAGGCGCAGTGGCGATGCCGGCCTTGGCAATCTCCTCGGGCTTGAGCGTCACGCCTTGCAACTGCGGCGCGCTCTTCTCCTCGTCGGCGGCGGGCGCTGCGGCCTCGGGTGGCGCGGCCTGCCGGCAGGCGGCGAGCAGCAACGCCGCGCACCAGGCTGCCGCGCTCAACGCGCGCCGCCGGCTAGGATGCCGCATGCTGCTCTCCAGCACCGCGAGCCGGCGGCGCTGCGGCGGGTGCCTGCCACCCGCCGCCGAGCGCCTTGCAGAGCGCGACCCGCGCCTCGAGGCGCGCCAGCCGGTATTGAATGAACTGGTCACGCGCCTCGTAGAGAACGCGCTGCGCCTCGAGCAGCGTCAGCAGGTCTCCCGCGCCGTGCTGGTAGCGCAGCCGCGCGCCTTCGAACGCGCGCTCGCTCTCGGCGAGACTGCTCTGCTGGAAGCTGCGGGTCGCGTCCAGCTGTTGCAACGCACCGAGCGCATTCTCGACGTCGACGAGCGCGGCCAGGATCGCCGCCCGGTAGGCCACGAGCAGCTCGCGCTCGCGCGCCGCGGCCTCATCGCGCTGGGCCCGCAGGCGTCCGTGATCGAAGATCGGCTGCGTCAGGTTGGCCGCCAGGGCCAGGGATGGGCCGGTGCCGGCGATGGTGAGGACGGTAGCGGGCAACGCCGGATTCTGCACGCCCGCGGCGGCGGTGAGCGCGAGGCTCGGGAACAGCGCGGCGCGCGCCGCCGTGAGGTCGGCGCTCGCGGCACGCAGATTGGCTTCGGCCGCCGCCACGTCGGGCCGGCGCGTCAGAAGCTCCGAGGGCAGGCCGGCCGACACCGGCGGTTCGGTCAGAGGCTCGAGGGAGCTCGCGCTTACCTGGAAGTCTTCCGGGATGCGCCCGAGCAGCAGCGCGAGCGCCGCGCGCGCCTGCATCTCCTGCTGCTCGAGATCGGCGACGGCGATCAGCGCCCGATCGCGTGCGGCCTTCTGCAGGGCGGCGTCCGTGGGACTGGCAAGGCCGGCGCCGAAGCGCGCCTCGACGGCCTCGAGAATCTTCTGCGCCGCTTCCTGGTTCGAGCGCGCCACGCTCGTGCGCTCGCGCAGGGCCAGCACGTGGAAGTACTCGTCGGCGACTCCGCCGAGAATGGTGAGCTGGACCGTGGCGCGCGCGGCGCGTGAGGCGCCGGCCTCGAGCAGCGCCGCGTGCGCCGTCGCGCGGTTCTTGCCCCAGAAGTCCACCTCATAGCTCACCGCGGGCATCACCAGCCAGTCGAGTTCGTGACCGGAGCCCTGCGCGGAGCGTCCGGCGAGATAAGTCCCGCTGGCATCCGCGCTGATACTCGGGAGAATCGCCGCCCCCGCCTGACGCGCGCGTGCGTCGGCCTGGGCGACGCGCTCGCCCGCCTCCGCCAGATCGGCGTTGTGGCTCGCCGCGAAATCGACCAGGGCGTCGAGCTCCTCGCTGCCGAAGCCCCGGTACCAGTCCTGCGCCGGCCAGGCGGGAGGGGCAACCGCGGCCGCGTGCTCGAATCCCGCCGGCGCCGACGGCGGAGGCGGCAGCGCTTTCTCCGCGACGCAGCCCGAGGCCAGGACACCCGACACGCAGGCCGTCGCGAGCCATCCGCCCCACCGCGCAACCACGGCTCTGAATGGAGTATTCATGAAGCCCTATCCCACGCCGGCGCCTGCTGCGCATCCTGCCGCGGAAAGCTTTGGTTTCGCTCAAAGGGCGCTAAGATTCGCGGCGTGAAGCTGTTGCTGGTCGAGGATTCGGCGCGCCTGTCCGCGGCGCTGGCGGCGGGCTTTCGTGGCGAGGGTTTTGCGGTCGACCACGCCGCCGACGGCCGCGCGGCCCTCGAGTACCTCGGGGTGCACGAGTACGACCTCCTGATTCTGGATCTGATGCTGCCGCAGGTGTCGGGGCTTCAGGTGCTGCGCGCCTTGCGGGCCGCGCAGGCGCCCACGCGGGTGCTGGTGCTGTCGGCACGCGACCAGATCGAGGATCGCGTCACCGCGCTCAACCTCGGCGCCGATGATTATCTGCTCAAGCCCTTCGATTTCGCCGAGCTCAAGGCGCGCGTGCTGGCGCTGCTGCGCCGCCGCTACGGGGAGATCTCGGGCAAGCTCGCCTGCGGCGATCTCGTCCTCGACACCAACGCGCGCGTCGCCTCCTCGCGCGGCGCGCCCTTGCCGCTCACGCCGAAGGAATATGCGCTGCTCGAGACGCTGCTGCGGCATCGTGGCCGCAGCTTCACCCGCGCCGCCCTGTTCGAGCGGCTCTACGACGGTCGCAGCGATGCGTCCGACCGGGTGATCGAGGTGGTGGTCAGCACATTGCGCGCCAAGCTGGACAAGGCGGGGCTCCCCGCCCTCATCGAGACGCGCCGGGGCTTTGGCTACCGTGTTCCGTGAATGGGTCAGCCGCTCGCTGCGGCGCCGGCTGCTCGTCTCGCTGCTGCTCGGCGTGGGATTGAGCCTGGCGGCTTTCCAACTGGTCGTCGATCAGCTCGTCGACCGCAATATCGTCAGCAGCTTCGAGACGTCCGCGGGCGCCGCCGAGCAACGCGAGCAGCTGCTGCACGAGGTCGATGTCATTCTGCTCGCCGGCCTCGTGACCGTGCTGGCCGTGTCGGCTCTCGTCACCGTCGTGTCGGTGCGCCGGGGACTGAAGCCGCTGGAAGCAGCCACCGCCGCCGCACGCGCCGTGTCCCCCGAACATCCGGCGCACGCCCTGCCGCTTGCCGGGCTGCCGGCGGAGATCCGGCCCCTGGGCGAACGCATCAACGAGCTCCTCGAGGGTCTCGCCGACTCGCTCGAGCGCGAGCGGCGCTTCTCCGCCGATCTCGCGCATGAGCTGCGCACGCCGCTCGCCGAGATTCGCGCCCTCGCCGAGGTCAGCGCCGATGAGCGGCACGATGCGCCGGAGCTGCGCCGGTTTCTCGGGCAGATCCGCAGCGCCGCCTTGGGGATGCAGGGGGTGATCGAATCCCTGCTCGCGGTCGCGCGCGCCGATCGCACGGCGGCGCGCAACGCGCTCGAGCCCCTGCAGGTGGCGCCCGCGGTGCAGGCGCGCATCGAGCGGCTGCGGGCGGCCAATGCGGCGGACCCCGCGCGCATCGTCGCGCGGGTTTCCGCGGAAGTGTGGATCCAGTCGGATCCGCGGTTGTTCGATGCCCTGTTGCTCAACCTGCTGACCAACGCCGTGCAGCATGGCGATCCGCGCGAGCCCATCGAGATCGATTGGCTCGGTTCCCCTGCCGGCACGGCGCTGCGGGTTCGCAACCTCGCGCCGCACCTCTCGCCCGAGGACCTGCCGCACCTCGCCGAGCGCTTCTGGCGTCGAGCGGCGCGGGAGCAGCCCGCTGATTCCGGCAGTCTCGGACTCGGGCTGTGGGTGGCCGCCGGGCTGTGCCGCGTGCTCGAACTGAGCCTGAGCTTCGATCTCGACGCGCAGCGGCGTCTGAGCGTGTGCATCGGCGGATTTCGCAGCGTCTAGGCATGACGGCGCGCATCCCGACCGGCCGGGGCATCGCGGCGAAACGCCGCTGCCGCTGGGCGCGCGATGCAGATCCCGACATGCAGCGCTATCACGACCGGGAATGGGGCCGCCCGGTGCACGACGACCGGCGGCTGTTCGAGATGCTGATCCTCGAGGGCGCGCAGGCCGGCCTCTCGTGGTCGACGATCCTGCGCAAGCGCGCCGCCTACCGCCGCGCGTTCGCGCGCTTCGATCCGCGCCGAGTGGCGCGCTTCGACGCGCGGCGCCGCGCCGCGCTGCTGCGTGACGCCGGCATCGTGCGCAACCGCCTGAAGATCGCCGCCGCAGTCGCCAACGCGCGCGCCTTCCTCGCCGTGCAGCGCGAGTTCGGCACCTTCGGCCGCTACCTCTGGGCTTTCGTCGGCGGCAAGCCGATCGTCAACCGCCGCCGCGGCCGGAGGCTCCCGGCGCGCACCGCGCTGAGTGACCGCGTCTCCCGGGATCTGGTGCGGCGCGGCTTCCGCTTCGTCGGCACGACCATCATCTACGCCTATCTGCAGGCCGTCGGAGTCGTCGACGATCATGCCCGCGACTGCTACCGGGGCGGCCGGAGCTGACGCTAAGATAGCGGTCCTTTTCAATCCGCCCGGGACAAAAACGTATGAAATCCCTGCTTGCCTTCGCAGCTGCGACCGCGCTCTCGGCCGCCGCGGCTTATGCCGACTGTCCGTACCCCGCCGCCCCCGAGAAGCTCCCGGACGGAGCCACCGCCACGCTGCAAGACATGCTCGCCGGGCAGAAGGCGGTTGCCGATTACAACAAGGCCGTCAACGATTACGTGACGTGCATCGACAAGGAGGTCGGCGACAAGGTCGCCGCAGGGGGCGACAAGCTGAAGCCCGAGCAGAAGGCCGACATGCAGCGAGTCGAGACCCAGAAGCACAACGCCGCCATCGATAAGCTGCAGAGCGTCGCCGACCGCTTCAACGAGCAGGTGAAGGTCTTCAAGGCCAAGGCCGCGGACGCCAAGAAGTAGTGAGGCAGTGCTCACGCCCGCCGAAGCCGACGCGCTGATCGGGCAGCATCTGCAGTGCCTGCCGATCGAGTCGCTGCCGCTCGCGCAGTGCGCCGGCGGCGTGCTGCGCGAGAACATCTACGCGGAGCGTGATCAGCCGCCGTTCGACCGGGTGGCCATGGACGGCATCGCGCTCGACAGCCGGGCCGTGGCCGCCGGCAGGCGCGCGTTCCGTGTGCAGGCCACGCAGGCTGCGGGCGACCCGCCGCTCACCCTCGCCGCGAACAGCGCGTGCATCGATGTCATGACCGGTGCGGTTCTGCCGGCCGGCTGCGACAGCGTCGTGCCCATCGAGGAGCTCACGGTGAGCGGCGGCGAGGCGGCGCTCGGCGCCGCGGTGCGCGTCGAGCCGTGGCAGAACGTGCACCGGCGCGGCAGCGACACTCGCCAGGGGACCTTGCTCGTGTCGGCGGGCACGCGGCTGCACGCCCCCGAGATCGCCATCGCGGCCTCCGCCGGCATGGCGCGCGTGCGCGTCAGCAGCCAGCCGATGCTGGCCGTCATCTCGACTGGCAATGAGCTCATCGAGCCCGGCGAGCCGGTGCTCGCCCACCAGGTGCGGCGCTCGAACGCCTATGCCATCGTGAGCGCGCTCCGCGAGCACGGCTTCCAGCGCGTGGCGGACGATCACATCCAGGACGATGTCGGGGAGCTGCGCGAGCGGCTCAGGTTCCACCTCGAGACGCACGACGTGCTGGTGCTCTCGGGCGGCGTCTCCATGGGCAGATTCGACCTCGTGCCGCAGGTATTGGAAGAGCTCGGTGTGCACGCGATCTTTCATAAGGTCGCGCAGCGGCCCGGCAAACCGCTGTGGTTCGGGGTGGCGCCCTCCGGGGCCGCCGTCTTCGGACTGCCGGGCAATCCGGTCTCGACGCTGGTGTGCCTCAGCCGCTACGTGCTGCCGGCGCTGTTCGCGAGCCTCGGCCACCAGCCGCTGCCGCCGGAGCGCCTCGCGCTCGGCGCGCCCGTCACGGTCGATCCGCCGCTCACGCACTTCATGCCGGTGCGGATCGAGCAGGACGACTGGGGACGCCCCTGGGCAATGCCCGCCCCGACCAACGGCTCGGGCGACTTCACGGCTCTTGCCGGCACCGACGGCTTCGTGGAGTTGCCGCCCGGGCCGAATACCTACAAGAAGGGCTTCGTCACGCGGCTGCTGCGCTGGTCCTGAGGCCCCGTGGAGGGCCGCGCCCGGACTCCCCCTTTACGCCGATAGCCAGCGCCCCCTTGCCGTCCCATACTTGAACCATGCCTCTTCCGGAAGTCATCGTTCCGCTTGCCCGGCGGCCTGCGCCCCGGGACACACGGGCGCGCCCGATGCGGGACCTGCGCATCTCGGTGATGGACCGCTGCAACTTCCGTTGCCCGTACTGCATGCCACGCGAGACCTACCACGAGAAATACCGCTTTCTCGGCTCGCACGAGCGGTTGTCGTTCGATGAGATCGTGCGCCTGGCGCGCCTGTTCGTTCACCTCGGCGTGCGGAAGCTGCGCCTCACGGGGGGCGAGCCTCTGCTGCGCGCCAACCTGACCGACCTGATCGGCGACCTGACCACCATCCCGGGTGTCGAGGACGTCGCGCTCACCACCAACGGGGTGCTGCTCGGAAAGTACGCGAGCGAGCTCAAGGCGGCGGGACTCAAGCGCATCACGGTGAGCCTCGACAGCCTGGATCCGGCGGTGTTCGCGCGCATGAGCGGCGGCTTCGGCAGTCCCGCCGAGGTGCTCGACGGCATCGAGCATGCGCGCCGCGCCGGACTCGAGCCCATCAAGATCAACGCGGTGGTGCAGCGCGGGGTCAACGACCACACCGTGCTCGAGCTCGTCGAGCGCTTTCGCGGCACCGGCGTGATCGTGCGCTTCATCGAGTACATGGATGTCGGCAACCGCAACCACTGGCGCTCGGAGCTGGTGGTGCCGTCGAAGGAGCTGGCGGCGCGCCTCGGCGCACGCTGGCCGCTCACTTCGCTCGAGCCTACCTACCGCGGCGAGGTGGCCGAGCGCTACGCGTTCGCGGACGGTCAGGGAGAGGTCGGCTTCATCTCCTCGGTGTCGCAGCCCTTCTGCGGCGACTGCTCGCGCGTGCGGCTCTCCTCCGACGGCATGCTGTACACCTGCCTGTTCGCCACCCACGGCACGAGCCTGCGCGATACGCTGCGCGGCGGGGCGAGCGACGACGAGCTCCTCGAGCTCATCTCGGGCGTGTGGCTCGCCCGTGCCGACCGCTACAGCGAGCTGCGTGCGAGCCTGCCGCACGGAGCGGGCGAGCCGCGCAAGGTCGAGATGTTCTACATCGGTGGCTGATGCGGCGGCCGCGCCTCTCGCACCTCGACGCGCGCGACCGCCCGGCCATGGTGGACGTCGGCGCCAAGGACGTGACCGAGCGGACCGCGGAGGCCGAGGCGCGCATCCGCCTGCCGCCCGCGGTGGCGCGCGCCCTGCGCGCGAGCGGGCACCGCACCAGGAAGGGCCCGGTGTTCGATACCGCGATCCTCGCCGGTGTCATGGCGGCCAAGCGCACGCACGAGCTCATTCCGTTCTGCCACCCGCTCGCCCTCGATGACTGCCAGATCGAGATCGCGCAGCGCCGCGCGGGCGTGATCGTGGTGCGCTGCCGGGTAGCGGTGCATCACCGCACCGGCGTCGAGATGGAGGCGCTCACCGGCGCCGCGGTCGCCGCGCTCACCATCTACGACATGTGCAAGGCGCTCTCCCACGACATCGAGATCGGCGGCCTCAGGCTCATGGCCAAGGCCGGAGGCCGGCGCACCTTCAGGCGCCGGCGCGCGCGGCGGGCCGCATGAGCGCGCCGCTCTACGGGCTGTTGCTCGCCGGGGGACGCAGCACCCGCATGGGCCGGGACAAGGCGGCGTTGCGCGTCGCCGGCCGCACCCAGCTCGAGCACGCGATGGCGCTCCTCGCGCCGCGCGTCGAGCGCGCCTTCGTCTCGGTGCGCGCCGATCAGCGCGCCGAGCCGCTGCGCGCCGCCTTCGAGCAGATCGAGGACACGCGCGAGAACTTGGGCCCCATCGCCGGGATCATCGCGGCTCAGGAGCGCTTCCCGGAAAGCGCCTGGCTGGTGCTGGCGTGCGACCTGCCGCTGCTCGATGCGGCGACGCTCGAGCACCTGTTGCGCGCGCGGGCGCCCGAGCGGCTCGCCACGGCTTTCCGCTCGAGCCACGACGGCCTGCCCGAGCCCCTGTGCGCGGTGTACGAGCCCGGGAGCCGCGCCGCCCTCGCCGCCTACGTCGCGGGCGGCAGGAATTGTCCGCGCAAGTTCCTGCTGCAGGCCGACGTGCACCTCATCGACGAGCCCAATCCGCGTGCGCTCGACAACGCCAACACTCCCGAGGAATATGCTGCCGCCATGAGCACGATGGGCGCGGCACCGGCCGCCGGGACGCGGCGCGTGACGGTGCAATACTTCGCGCTGCTGCGCGAGCAGGCCGGGCGCGGCACGGAGTCCCTGGTGACGGCCGCGCGCACCCCGTTCGAGCTGTACGCCGAGCTCGGACGCCGCTACCCCTTCACGCTCGATCCGGCCGTGCTGCGCGTCGCGATCAACTCCGAGTTCGGCGACTGGTCGGCGCCGCTCCGGGAAGGCGATGCGGTCGTGTTCATCCCCCCGGTCGCGGGTGGCTGAGCGCATGTCGGCCGCCGGCAGCACCGTGAGCGCCCCGTTTGGCCTGGTGCGCGAGCCGATCGACGTCGCCGCACTGCGCGCGGCGCTCGCCGACCCGGCGTGCGGCGGCTACGCGGCGTTCGAAGGCTGGGTGCGCGATTCCCACGAGGGACGGCGCGTGCGCCATCTCGAGTACGAGGCCTACGAGCCGCTCGCGGTGCGCGAAGCCGAACGCATCATCGCCGAGGCCGTGGCGCGCTTCGGCGTGAGGCACGCAGCCTGCGCGCACCGCGTCGGCGATTTGCGCGTCGGCGAGCTCGCCGTGTGGGTGGGCGTCAGCGCGCCGCACCGGGACGAGGCCTTCCGCGCCTGCCGCTACATCATCGACGAGATCAAGCAGCGGCTGCCGATCTGGAAGAAGGAGCATTACGCCGGCGGCGATTCGGGCTGGGTGAACTGCGAGCGCTGCGCCGCCGCCCCGCACGAGCACGAGCACGGCGGGCCGGGCGCGCACGCCTGAAGGCACGGGGATGTGCGCCCAGGGCTGGCGCGCAGCAGCAGAGCGCCGCGCAATGTCCGATGCGAGCTTGATGATTAAGGGCGGATCTGGCCCGCGCCGCGCACCAGGTACTTGTAGCTGGTGAGCTGCTCCACCCCGACCGGACCGCGCGCGTGAAAGCGGTCGGTGGAGATGCCGATCTCCGCACCCATGCCGAACTCGCCGCCGTCGGCGAACTGCGTCGAGGCGTTGTGCAGAACGATCGCGCTGTCGACCCGCTGCAGGAAGCGCTCGGCGGTCGCCTGATTCTCCGTGACGATCGATTCGGTGTGCGCCGAGCCGTAGCGGGCGATGTGGGCGATGGCGGCATCGACTCCCTCGACCACGCGCGCCGCAATGACGGCGTCGAGATACTCGGTGTACCAGTCGTCCTCGCTCGCGGGACGCACCCGCGGGTCCACCTGCTGCACGATCGCATCGCCGCGCACCTCGCAGCCAGCCTCGAGCAGATCGCGCACGATGGGCCCCAGGTGTGTGGCGGCGCAGGCGCGGTCGACCAGCAGCGTCTCCGCGGCGCCGCAGATACCCGTGCGGCGCATCTTGGCGTTGAGCGCGATGGCGCGCGCCATGCGTACGTCCGCGTCGCGATCGACGTAGACGTGACAGTTGCCTTCCAGGTGGCCGATCACCGGCACGCGCGCTTCCTGCTGCACGCGCGCGACCAGCGTCTTGCCGCCGCGCGGCACCAGACAATCGAGATACTCGGTCATGCCGGAGAGCATGTAGCCGACCGCTGCGCGGTCCGTGGTCGGTACCAGCTGGATGCATGCGGCCGGGAGCTGCGCCGCCGCGAGCCCCGTGACGAGACACTCGTGCAGCGCCGCGTTCGAATGGCGGCTCTCCGAGCCGCCGCGCAGGATCACGGCGTTGCCTGACTTCAGGCACAGCGCGCCCGCATCCGTCGTGACGTTGGGGCGGCTCTCGTAGATGATGCCGATGACGCCGAGCGGCACCCGCACGCGCTGGATCCTGAGTCCGTTGGGACGCTCCCATTCCGCCACGACGGTGCCGATCGGGTCGGGGAGCGCGGCCACCTCGGCGACGCCCGCCGCGATCGCCTCGACACGCCCGGCGTCGAGCTTGAGCCGCTCGAGCCGTGGCCCGCTCACGTGCGCGGCGCGCGCCGCCGCCAGGTCGCGCGCGTTGGCGGCGAGAATCTCCCCCGCGCGCCCGCGGATGGCCGCCGCCGCCGCCTCGAGGGCGGCGTTCTTCTGCGCCGACGGCGCGAGCGCGAGCGTACCCGCGGCCTCGGTGGCGGCCCGGCCGAGCCCCGCCATCAGCTCCCCGACGTGATCCGCGTTCATGGGGCAGAAGCCTGGCGCACCGCCGGCGCCGCCCCGGCGGCGGGGGCCGCGTCCTCGAGCAGCACGAGGTCGTCGCGATGGATCATCTCGTCGCGCCCGCGGAAACCGAGCAGCGCCTCGATCTCCGAGGACTTGCGTCCCATGATGCGCGCGGCGTCGGCGTCCGAGTAAGCGACGATGCCGCGGGCGACCTCCACGCCGTCGGCGCTGAGCACGCTCACGGTGTCACCGCGCTCGAAGCGGCCGCGCGCCCCGGTGACGCCCGCCGGCAGCAGGCTCTTGCCTTCGAGCAGCGCGCGCAGCGCGCCGGCGTCGATGGTGATCGCGCCCGCCGGGCGCAGGGTGCCCGCAATCCACTGCTTGCGTGCCGCCACCGGGGTCGCGCTCGGCACGAACCAGGTGCACCCGGCCCCCTCCTCCAGGCGCCGCAGCGGGTGCTTGTGGTGGCCCGCCGCGATGCACATGTGGCAACCGGCCGCCACGGCGATGCGCGCCGCGAGAATCTTGGCGGTCATGCCGCCCGATCCCACTGGCGAGGCGCTGCGGCCGGCCATGGCCTCGATCTCCGGGGTGATGTGCCGGACTTCGGGCACGATGCGCGCGTGCCGATCCTTGTTGGGATCGGCGCTGTAGAGCCCCTCGACATCCGAGAGCAGCACCAGGCAGTCGGCGCCGGCCATCTGCGCCACGCGGGCGGCGAGCCGGTCATTGTCGCCATAGCGGATCTCGGCGGTCGCGACCGTGTCGTTCTCGTTGATGACCGGCAGCGCCCCGAGCGAGAGCAGCGCCTCGAGCGTGGCGCGCGCGTTGAGATAGCGGCGCCGCCGCTCGCTGTCCTCGAGTGTCAGCAGCACCTGCGCTACCGTTACCCCGTGCTCCTCGAGCAACTCCTTGTAGGCGTGGGCGAGCCGGATCTGTCCGACGGCGGCCGCCGCCTGACTCTCCTCGAGCCGCAGCGTCCCGGGGCGCAGCCCGAGCCGCCGGCGCCCGAGCGCGATGGCGCCCGAGGAGACCAGGATCAGCTGCTGCCCGCGTTTGCGCAGGCGCAGCAGGTCCTCGACCAGCGTCTCGAGCCAGGCGCGATTGACGCGCCCGCTGTCGCCGCCGACCAACAGCGCCGAGCCCACCTTCACGACGAGCCGCCGGGCCCGCACCAGGGGCGACGCGTTGGTCCGGACTTGGGCGGTCATGATGCGAAAACTATACGCATTCGACGCTGCGTTGCCCAACTTCGGGCAAGCCCCTAAACTGGTGCGCGGCGGAGATGCTCGACAAAGGGTGGCGGCGCGGTGAGCAGAGATTACGAACCGGTTCCCGGCCAGTGGTACGAGAACCTGGAAGAAGAAGAGCAGTTCCGCGTGCTGTCGGTCGACGAGGACTCGGAGCTGATCGAGATCGAGTATCTCGACGGCGACATCGAGGAGCTCGACGTCGAGGCGTGGCACGAGATGGACCTCGAGCGCATCGATGAGCCCGAGGGCTGGTCCGACGACGACGAGGAGGAGTCGGACGAGGACGAGGAGTGGGACGAGGAAGACGACGAGGACGACGACGACTGGGACGAGGATGAGGAAGACGGCGACGAAGAGCAGGACGAGTATTGACCGGTCCCGGCGTCGATAGCTGGTATCACGAGAAGGAATCCGCCTGGCTGTACCGGCGGGTGGCGGCCGCCGAGCCCGACGCCGGCAGGCGCCGCCTGTTCGAGCAGCTCTCCCTCGCTGCCGAAGAGCAGGCCGCCAGATGGGAGCAGGTCGCCGCCAGGGACACCGCCGCTCACCCCGCCCGGCGCACCTTCACCCCGTCACTGCGCGCCCGCATCGTCGCGCGGCTGCTCGAGCGCTTCGACCCGGCGTCGCTCCGTCCCGTGCTGGCGGCGATGAAGCTCCGCGGCCTGTCGGTCTACAGCGCGCTCCCTGGCAGCATCGCCGGCCACGCGATGCCCACCACGCTCGCGGAAGTCGGGGCGCGTCACCGCAGCACCCTCGGCGGAAGCCTGCGGGCGGCGGTCTTCGGCGTGAACGACGGCCTGCTGTCGAACCTGAGCCTGGTGCTGGGAGTGGCCGCTGCCGGCGCGGCGCGCGGCTACGTACTCATGTCGGGGGCGGCGGGGCTGCTCGCCGGCGCGCTCTCCATGGCGGCCGGCGAGTACGTGTCGGTGCGCTCGCAGCGCGAGATGTACGAGTACCAGATCGCGCTCGAGCGCGAGGAGCTCAGGGAATACCCCGAAGAGGAGGCCGAGGAGCTCGCCCTCATCTATCAGGCGCGCGGTGTCGAGCTCGGCCAGGCGCGCGCCGTGAGCCGCTCGCTGCTCGCGCACCCGGACAAGGCGCTCGATGTGCTCGCGCGCGAGGAGCTCGGCCTGAACCCCGGCGATCTCGGCTCCCCGTGGCGCGCGGCGAGCGCATCGTTCGTCACCTTCGCGGCGGGCGCCCTCGTGCCGCTCGCGCCGTTCCTCGCGGGGATGGCAGGAACGGCGGCGGTAGCGGCGTCCGCGGCCGTGACCGCCGTGGCGCTCTTTGCCGTCGGCATGAGCCTCTCGCTCTTCACCGGGCGCGATGCGCTGCGCAGCGCGCTGCGCATGGTGCTGATCGGCGGCGGTGCGGGAACTTTGAGCTTCCTGGTCGGTCGCGTCCTGGGAGTCGCGATTTCCTGAAGGCCGCCGCGCCGCGCGCGGCGGCCCTTGAAAGGCCCGCCGCCCGCCCCAAGGCTGGCGAGCAACCAAGCCTGACGGTACAGTGCCCGCCATGAAACGCATCCTGTTGTTCCTCCTCACGAACCTGGCAGTGCTGCTGGTGCTGTCGGTGGTCGCGCATCTCATCGGCCTCGACGCCTGGCTCGCCGTGCACGGCGGCAGCCTGTCGGGCCTCCTGGTCTTCGCGGCCTTCATCGGCTTCGGCGGCTCGTTCATCTCGCTCGCGATGTCGAAGTGGATGGCGAAACGCTCGATGGGCGTGCGCGTCGTCGGACCCGCGGACGGCCCGGCCGAGCAGTGGCTCATCTCGGTCGTGCAGCAGCACGCCCAGAGAGTCGGCGTCGGGATGCCGGAAGTCGGCGTCTTCGACTCCCCCGAGCCGAATGCCTTCGCCACCGGCGCCAACCGCAACGCCGCCCTGGTCGCGGTCAGCACCGGACTCCTGCAGCGCATGAACCGCGAGGAGATCACCGCGGTGCTCGGGCACGAGATGACCCACGTCGCCAACGGCGACATGGTGACCCTCACGCTGATCCAGGGCGTCGTCAACACCTTCGTGATCTTCCTGTCGCGCATCATCGGCAACATCGTCGACCGCGCCCTGTTCCGCTCCGATGACGGACGCGGCATCGCCTACTTCGTCACGGTGATGGTGACGCAGCTGCTCCTGAGCGTGCTCGCCACCATGATCGTCATGTGGTTCTCGCGCTGGCGCGAGTTCCGCGCCGACCGCGGCGGAGCGCAGCTCGCGGGCACGCCCAATATGATCGCCGCCCTCGAGGAGCTGAAGCGCGTGCACGAGCCGTTGCCGAACCAGCAGCTGGCCGCCTTCGGCATCGCCGGGGGCGACATCGGCAGCGGGCTGAAGCGGCTGTTCCTCAGCCACCCGCCGCTCGATGCGCGCATCGCCGCGCTGCGCGCGCTCGGCCCGATCAGCTGACGCGGCCCGCCCTCGAGCGGTGGACCTTCTCGGGACGCTGCACGGGATTCTCGCCGCCGGGGATCTGCTCACCGGCGAGGAGTGCGCGCCTTACCTCACCGATCACCGCCGCCTCTACCAGGGGCGCGCCCTGGCCGTGGCGCTGCCGCGCTCGGTCGAGCAGGTCTCGCGGCTGCTCGCGGCCTGCAACGCCGCGCGCGTCGGCGTGGTGCCGCACGGCGGCAACACCAGTTACTGCGGCGGCGCGACCCCGGATGAGTCGGGCACGCAGCTGGTGCTGTCGCTCGCACGGCTCAACCGGGTGCGCAGCGTCGACCCCGAGAACTACTCGCTCATCGCCGAAGCCGGCTGCATTCTCGCCCAGGTGCAGCAGGCCGCCGAGGCGGCCGAGCGGCTGTTTCCCCTGAGCCTCGGCTCCGAGGGCAGCTGCCAGATCGGCGGCAATCTCTCGACCAATGCCGGCGGCGTGCATGTGCTGCGCTACGGCATGATGCGCGACCTGGTGCTCGGCCTCGAGGTGGTGCTGGCCGACGGCCGCGTGCTCCCCGGCCTGACCGCGCTGCGCAAGGACAACACCGGCTACGACATCCGCGGGCTCTTCCTCGGCGCCGAGGGCACGCTCGGGGTGATCACGGCCGCGAGCCTCAAGCTCTTCCCGCAGATCCGCAGCACCGCTACCGCGCTCGCCGCGGTCGCGAGTCCGCGCGCCGCGGTGACGCTGCTCGCGCGGCTGCGCGAGGCGAGCGGCGACTCGGTCAGCTCCTTCGAGCTCATCCCGCGCATCGGCATCGAGCTCACCACCGCGCACATCCCGGGGGTGAGCGATCCGCTCGGCGCGCCGCATCCCTGGTACGTCCTGTGCGAGCTCACCTCCTCGCGCGCCGCGGAGCCCCTCGAGACTCTCCTCGTCGAGGCGCTCGGCGCGGCGCACGAGGGCGGCCTGGTGCAGGATGCGGTGGTGGCGCGCAGCGGGCGCGAGCGCGCCGCGCTGTGGAAGATCCGCGAGTCGATCCCCGAGGCACAGCGGCACGAGGGCGCGGGGCTCAAGCACGACATCTCGGTGCCCGTGAGCGCGCTGCCGCAGTTCGTCGAGCGCGGCGCCGCGTGGGTCGCCGCCCACGTGCCCGCCGCGCGCCTCGTGGCCTACGGGCACGTCGGCGACGGCAATCTCCATTTCAACGTCCAGGGGCGGGGCGCCGACGGCGCCGCGCTGCTCGCGCGCACGGCGGAGGTGCGCCGCGCGCTGCACGACCTGGCGGCCGGGCTCGGCGGCAGCTTCAGCGCCGAGCACGGCATCGGGCAGCTGAAGGTGGCCGAGCTCGAGCGCTACGCTCCCGCGGCCGAGCTCGCCCTGATGCACGCCGTCAAGCGCGCCCTCGATCCCAACGGCATCATGAATCCCGGCAAGGTCCTGCGGAGCGGCTGAAGGAGTTGCGGATGGCACGTGGCGCATGGGTGCTGTTGATCGCCGGCTTCGGCCTCGCGGCCTGCAGCCCGGGGGGCAAGCCCGCCGCGACGGCTGCGGCACCGGCGGCGCCTGCGGCCGCGTCCGCCGGCGCGGGCCCGCGCATCGTGATGTCGGACGACCTGGTGCATCTCGAGTACCGCGTGCTCGGAAGCGGCGAGCCGGCCGTGCTGCTGGTGCACGGCTGGTGCGAGAACGCCGACTACTGGCACACGCAGATCGACGCGCTCAAGAGCCGCTACACCGTGGTGGCGCTCGATCTGGCGGGCCACGGCGCCTCGGGTGCCAATCGCACCGACTGGTCGATCGCCAACTACGCCGCGGACGTCGCGACCGTCGTGCGGCAGATCCCGAACGCGCACCTCGTGCTGGTCGGGCATTCGATGGGCGCCGACGTGGCGCTCGCGGCCGTCCCGCGCCTCGGAGCGCGCGTCCTCGGCGTCATCGCGGTCGATGCGCTGCGCTCGGTCGGCATGCCCCCCTTGAGCGCGGGCGAGATCGAGGCCAAGGTCGCGCCGTTCCGCGCCGACTTCGTCGGCGCGACGCGCGCGCTGGTGACCGATCAGCTGTTCGAGAAGGGCGCCGATCCGCTGCTGGTGCAGAAGGTGGCCTACGATATGTCGCTGCGCTCGCCCGCGGTCGCGGTGCCGACGCTCGAGAAGCTGCTGGCTTTCGATCTCGCGACCGTGCTGCCATCGGTGCACGTGCCGGTGTACGCCATCAACTCCGATCTCGCCCCGACCGACGCCGAGCGCATCAGGAAATCGCTTGCCGATTTCACGCTCGACGTGCTGCCGCACACCGGACACTTCCTCATGCTGGAAGCGCCCGAGCGCTTCGACCCGCTGCTGCTGAAGGATATCGCCGCGCTCGCCGGCCGCGCCGCGCACTGACGCGGCGCTCCGCCGCCGCCTATCTCTGGCGGATCAGGCCTTCCTGCGCCGCGCTCGCCACCAGGCGCCCGTCGCGGGCGAAGATGCTCGCGCGCGCGAAGCCGCGTGCCCCGGAGGCGCTCGGACTGTCCATCGCGCACAGCAGCCAGTCATCGACCCGCAGCGGGCGGTGGAACCACATGGCGTGATCGATCGTGGCCATGATGAGGGAGGGCTTGAGGAACGAGGTGCCGTGCGGGAGCGTCGCGGTGTCGAGCAGGAAGAAGTCCGACACATAGGCGAGCAGCCGCCGGTGCAGCATCTCGTCGTCGCCGAGCCTGCCGCCCACGGCGCGTACCCAGATCTGCCGCAGCGGCGGCGCGGGTTTGGGCTTGAGGTAATCGACCGGCTGCACCAGGCGGAACTCGAAGGGACGCGTATGGGAGAAGAAGCGCCGCACCTTGTCGGGCAGCTTCTCCAGCAGCTCGCGCGCCGGCGCCGGGTCCGGCAGGCCCTCCGGCGGCGGTACCTGCGGCATGTCGATCTGGTGATCGTAGCCGCCTTCGGTCACCTGGAACGACGTGGTCATGTTGAAGATCTGCTCGCCGTGCTGGATAGCGACGACGCGACGGTTGCTGAAGCTGTGGCCGTCGAGGCTGCGGTCGACCTGGTAGACGATCGGCGCGTTGATGTCGCCGCGCCGGAGAAAATAGGCGTGCAGCGAGTGCACCACCCGGCCCTCGACGGTGGCGGCCGCGGCGGTGAGCGCCTGTCCGAGCACCTGCCCGCCGAACACCTGCGGAGCACCGATGTCGCGGCTCTCGCCGCGGAACAGATTCACCTCCAGCGGCTCGAGCTCGAGCAGCTGGAGGAGATCCGCGAGACGGTGGTCCATCGCCTCCCTCGTCTTCGTTCAGCCGGACTTGAACTTGCCGTGCATCACGGCGCTATGGCCCCGGGAAGGTGTCCAGGCAGCCGCAGTCGCGGCGGCCGGGCGGGCGCGCCGGGCGCGACAGCGGCGAGCGTGATGTGCATCGGCGTCACGGCAGTCTCCTCGTGGCTTGATCAGTCCGGTACTCCCAGACGCTGGTGCATCACCGGGCTCGTGGTGGTGTATTGCAGGAACTGTTTCTTCTGCGGATACAGGTGGTGCTGGATCGCGAACGCGGCCAGCGCCGCCTCATGGAAACCGGACAGGATGAGCTTCTTCTTCCCGGGGTAGGTGTTGATGTCGCCGACCGCGAACACGCCCGGCACGCTCGTCTGAAACTTCTCCGGGTCGACCTTGAGCGCCTTCTTCTCGAGCGCCAGCCCCCAGTCGGCGATCGGGCCGAGCTTGGGATGGAGCCCGAAGAACACCAGCAGCTGCTCGGCCGCGAGCGCACTCAGCGCGCCGTCGGCCGCGCGGATGTTGATTCCGCGCAGCGCGCCGTCCGCGGTGATGAGCGAGTGCGGCAGCGCCTCGAAGAGGCGCATGCGCCCGGCGGCGACCAGCTCGCGCATGCGCGCCACCGAGGCGGGGGCGGCGCGGAACTCGGCGCGCCGGTGTACCAGGTCGAGGCTCGCCGCCTTGGGAGCGAGCTCGAGCGTCCAGTCGAGCGCCGAGTCGCCGCCGCCGAAAACCACCAAGCGCTTGCCGGCGAGCTCGGCGGCATTCCTGACGCGGTACTGGATGGCCCCGCCCTCGAAGGGCTCGGCGCCCTCGATGCCGATGCGCCGCGGCTGAAACGACCCGAGTCCCGCGGCGATCACCACCGCGCCGGCATCGAAGCGCGCGCCGCCGGCGGTGCCGATGCGGAAGCGTCCGTCCGCGGCGCGCACGAAATCCGTCACTTCGTGCCCGAGGTGCAGCGGCGCCTTGAAGGGCTTGATCTGCTGCAGCAGCCGGTCGACCAGCTCCTGCGCGCCGCACACCGGCAGCGCTGGAATGTCGTAGATCGGCTTGTCGGGATAGAGCTCCGCGCACTGACCGCCGGGATGCCGCAGCGAGTCGAGCACGTGGGCGCTGATGCCGAGGAGTCCCAGCTCGAAGACCTGGAACAGGCCGCAGGGGCCGGCGCCGATGATGACCACCTCGGTGTTGATCGCCGCGCCGGCGGCGTTGGATGCAGTATCGGTCAAGGTGCCGACATTCTAGAGGGTCTTTCCTGCGCTCGCATGTGATCAGGGTATAGTACGAGCCCCCATGATCAAGCTGAGCGTCAACGACAAGGAAGTGAGCGTCGACGTCGATCCCGACATGCCGCTCCTGTGGGTGCTGCGCGACACGCTCGGTCTCACCGGCACCAAGTACGGCTGCGGCGCGGCGCTCTGTGGCGCATGCACCGTGCACGTCGCGGGCGAGCCGCTGCGCTCGTGCGTGACGCCGGTGCGCGCGGTGGGCGCGCGCAGGGTCACGACCATCGAAGGCCTGTCGGTGAGCCGCAGCCACCCGCTGCAGCGAGCCTGGATCGAGCTCGATGTTCCGCAGTGCGGCTACTGCCAGTCCGGCCAGATCATGGCGGCGGCGGCGCTGCTCGCGCATAACCCGGAGCCGACCGACGCCGAGATCGATGCGGCGATGGCCGGCAACGTGTGCCGCTGCGGCACCTACCAGCGAATCCGCGCGGCCATCCACCGTGCCGCGGTCCTCGCTGCGGGCGGCTGAAGCTTTCAACCTCGAGGAGCTCCCCTTGACGACCAACGCCGAACTTCACGCGCGCCGCCAGCAGGCCGTACCGCGCGGTGTCAGCAACTCGCTCGCGGTGTACGCCGAGCGCGCCGCCAACGCCGAGCTCTGGGACGTCGAGGGCCGCCGCTACATCGACTTCGCGAGCGGCATCTCCGTGCTCAACACCGGCCACGTGCACCCGAGGGTGAAGGCGGCGATCGCGGCGCAGCTCGAGAAGCTCACGCACACCTGCTTTCAGGTGACGCCCACCGAGAGCTATGTCGCGCTCGCCGAGGCGCTCAACGCGCTCGCTCCGGGCGCGGGGCCGAAGAAGACCATCTTTCTCACCACCGGCGCCGAGGCGGTCGAGAACGCCATCAAGATCGCACGCTTCCACACCCGGCGCTCGGCGGTCATCAGCTTCTCCGGCGGCTTCCACGGCCGCACGCTCGCGTGCATCAGCCTGACCGGCAAGGTACAGCCCTACAAGGCGGGTTTCGGGCCGATGCTGCCCGAGATCTACCACCTGCCCTTCCCCATGCCCTATCACGGCGTCACCGTCGAGCACGCACTCGAGGCCCTCGAGCAGCTCTTCAAGGCGGACGTCGACCCGGCGCGCGTCGCCGCGATCATCATCGAGCCGGTGCTCGGCGAAGGCGGGTTCTATGCGGCGCCGCCGGAGCTGCTGCGGCGGCTGCGCAGCGTGTGCGACACGCACGGAATCGTGCTGATCGCGGATGAGATCCAGTCGGGCTTCGGCCGCACCGGCCGCATGTTCGCGATCGAGCACGCCGGCGTCGAGCCCGATCTGATCACCATCGCCAAGAGCGTCGCCGGCGGCGTGCCGCTCGCGGCGGTGACCGGCAAGGCCGAGATCATGGACGCCCCCGGCCCGGGCGGGCTCGGCGGTACCTTCGCCGGCTCGCCGCTCGCCTGCGCCGCCGGGCTCGCGGTGCTCGAGGTCATGCGTGAGGAGCAGCTCCTGCAGCGCTCGCAGGAGATCGGGCGCTTCATGAGCTCGCGCCTCAAGGGCCTGCAGGTGCGCTTCCCGTGCATCGGCGAGGTGCGCAACCTCGGCGCGATGGTGGCGCTCGAGCTCGTGAAGAACATGCGCGCCGACCACCCGGATGCGGAGCTCACCAAGGCCGTGGTGCAGGCGGCCGGCCGCCGCGGACTCATCATTCTCTCGTGCGGCGTCTACTCCAACGTGATCCGCTTCCTCGCGCCGCTCACGATCCCGGACGCGCTCCTCAAGGAGGGCTGCCATCTGTTCGAGCAGGCGCTGGAGGAGGTCGCGGGTGCGGGCATGAAGGCGCGCGCCGCCGGCTGAGGTCGCAACACCGAGGCGCAGCCGGCAAGAACCCGGGCGCCAGCCTGGCTACGAAGTGCGCTGACTTACGCGCGCCCCGCGTTGGCGTCGGTCGGCGTGTGGAAGTACTCGCTCTCGGAGGCGAGCTGCTCGATCAGGCGTTTCAGCTCCGCCATGCGCCCCTGCGCCGTGCTGATCGGCAGGCAGTCCTGGCAGCGCGGGTCGCCGCACGGCTGACGCGAGTACAGCCAGTATTGCAGGGCGCCGGCCAGCAGCCCGTCGGCGATATCCCACAGATCCGCATCCTTGTCCTTGTCGGCAATGCGGTTGCCGAGGTCCACGGCTTTGGAGAAAGCCGCATCGAACGTGTCGGCGAGTTGTTCGGTCATGCGTCGCGGCCGCCCTTCATCGTTCAGGCTAGTATAGGACAAAGGAGCTTCTGTCCCTCAACGGCTTATGTTGCATGCGCCCAGCCAGCCCTGAAGCTGCCGGTCCGGAAGCGCCGCACGCGGTTCGCGAGCGGCGCCGCGCCCGGCTGCCGCGCGCGCTGCGCCTCGGCGTCGGCGCGCGGCTGGGCCTGGGACTTGCGGCCGTGGCCGCGGTGCTGGTGGCCGGCGACTTTCTCGCGACCCGCACCGCGCGCGAGGCGCTCCAGGCGGTGCGCGGCATGCAGAACGTGCACGAGCCGCTCGCGAGCCGCGCGAGCGCCGTGCTGGTGCGCCTGGTCGACTACGACCGCGCGCTGGGCGAGTACGTGCAGGCGCACAACGGCGCCGACTTCGCCGCGATCACCAACGCCGGCGCCGCGCTCGAGGACGCGCTCGGCAGCTACTTCGACGGCACTCCGGCGCCGCCCGTGGCACAGGCGGCGCTCGAGCTGCGCGCGCAGCTCACGCGGCACATCGCCGCGGGCCGCTCGTTCGCGAGCCGCGCCGCGCAGCGCGCCCAGTGGGTCGAGGAGCGCCGTGTCGCGCTCCAGGACGTCTATGACCGCATCGCCACCGCGGGCGGCTCGGGACTCGCGATCAACGGCACCCAGGTGCTCGCACGGCGCTCGCTCGCGGAGCTGCAGGCTGCCATCGACGGCATCCGCGGCAACGAGGACTCGGCCGCCATCGAGCGCCGCGAGCGTAACTTCAACGCCGTGCTCGATGCGCATGCACCGGAGCTGCAACTCTCCCCGGGGCGCGCCTGGGTCACGCTGGTGCGCGACGATTTCGCCGAGGCGGTGCGTCTGCGCCAGGCGATCGCGCACTATGACGAGCTGAGCGACGGCGAGTGGCACACGCTCCTCGAGGAGAGCGCCGGGCTCGTCGCCAGCGTGCAGGAGCTGCTGCAGAAGCCCGCGCGCAGCGGCCTGTACCAGGCGGCGCAGCATGCCGCCACCGCCGCCGAGGTCGCCGAGCGCACGCTCGCCTGGTCCGGCGCGGCGGTTCTGGGGCTCCTGCTCCTCGTGTCGGTGCTGCTGACGCTCAGCATCAGCTTGCCGGTGCGGCGGCTCACGGCCGCGACGCGCCTCCTCGCCGCGGGCGACCGCGGCGTCCGCGCTCCGCGCGGCGGCTCGGCCGAGATCGACGAGCTCGCGGAATCCTTCAACACCATGGCCGATCGTATCGCGCGCGCCGACGGCGAGCTGCGTGCGCACCAGGCCGAGCTCGAGCGGCACGTCGACGAGCGCACCCGGGCGCTGCACCACCTCGCGCATCACGACCCGCTCACCCAGCTGCCCAACCGCCGGCAGCTGTCGGCGCGCCTCGGCGCGGCGCTGTCGCGCGCCGGCACGCGGGCGCAGCTCGCGCTCCTGTTCGTGGACGTCGACAACTTCAAGTCGATCAACGACACGCTCGGGCACAGCTTCGGCGATCGCGTGCTGCAGCACATCGCCGCCCGCCTGCAGGCCGCGATCGCAGGCAGCGGGTTGCTCGCGCGGCTCGGCGGCGATGAATTCACGGTGCTGCTCGAGGATGTGCGCTCGAGCGACGAGGTCGCCGCCTGCGCCAACCGCATCGTGAGCACGCTGCAGCAGCCCCTGACCGTCGACGGGCGGCTGCTCACCACCAGCGCCAGCGTCGGCGCGAGCCTCTATCCCGATCACGCCGCGGATGCCGAAGGCCTGCTGCGGGCCGCCGACGTGGCCTTGTTCCGCGCCAAGGAGCTCGGGCGCAACCGCTTCGCGCTCTACAGTCCCGAGCTCTACGACGCCGCGGCGCAGCGCTTCCGGCTCGAGCAGTCGCTGCGGCGCGCCGTCGAGGGCGGGGAGCTGCTGCTCCTGTTCCAGCCGATCGTCGCTCTGCAGAGCTTCGAGACCACGGGGCTCGAAGCGCTGCTGCGCTGGCGGCGGCCCGACGGCCGCATCGCCGCCGCCACCGAGTTCATTCCGGTCGCGGAGAAGTCCGGCCTGATCCACGAGCTCACCGGCTGGGTGCTGCGCTCCGCGGCCAGCACCGCGGCCGGCTGGCGCGCCCAGGGGTGGCAGCGCGCCAGCGTCGCCGTCAACGTCTCGCCGGCGCAGTTCTTCGAGAGCGACTTCGTCGACCAGGTCGCGCGCACGCTCGAGGCGACCGGGCTGCCGCCGAGTGCGCTCGAGCTCGAAATCACCGAGTCGGTCGTCCAGACCGGCAGCGCCACGATCGAATCGCTCCATCAGCTGCGCTCGCTCGGCGTGTCGATCGCCCTCGACGACTTCGGCATGGGCTACTCCTCGCTCACGTCGCTCGAGCAGCTGCCGATCACGCGCGTCAAGCTCGACCGGCTGCTGGTGGCCGGGGTCGACAGCAATCCGCGCTCCGCGGCCATCGTCCGCTCGATCGTCGCGCTGTGCCACGGGCTCGGGCTGCAGGTGGTGGCCGAGGGCGTCGAGCGCGCGACGCAGCTCGAGTTCCTCGCGCAGTGCGGACCGCTCGGCGTGCAGGGTTACCTGCTGGCCGCTCCGGTCGAGGCGGTCGCCGCCGCCGCCGAAGCGCAGGCCGCGGCCGAGCGCGCGCGCCGCGCGCTCGAATCGGCCGCGCGCGACGGCCGCACGAACGCCGACGGTCATCTGGTGTTTGTCGGGAGCTCGGGGCGCCGGCGCGTGCCTTAGTACTCGATGTTCCTCACCGAACACGACATCTACCACTTCCGCGAAGGCACGTACTTCCGCGCCTATGAGCGCCTCGGCGCACACGCCGAGGGCGCCGCTGCCGCGCGCGCGACCCACTTCGCCGTGTGGGCCCCGAATGCCTCCGCGGTGTCGGTGGTGGGGGATTTCAACGGTTGGCAGCGCGGCCGCCATCCGCTCAACCTCCGCCCCGACTCCTCCGGCATCTGGGAAGGGACCGTGGAGGGAATCGGCCCGGGCGCGCTTTACAAGTATCACGTCGTCGGGCACGACGGCCACACGGCGACCGACAAGGCCGACCCGTACGCCTTCCGTGCCGAGATCCCGCCGCGCACCGCCTCGGTGGTCTGGGATCTCGGCTACGAGTGGCGCGACACAGACTGGATGCGCACGCGCGCGCGCGCCAACGCGCTCTCCGCTCCGTGGTCGATCTACGAGGTGCACCTGGGATCCTGGCGGCGCATTCCCGAGGAAGGCAACCGCTCGCTCGGCTACCGCGAGATGGCGCACGCGCTCGCCGACCACGTCGCCGGGCTCGGCTTCACGCACGTCGAGCTGCTGCCGGTGATGGAGCACCCGTTCTACGGCTCCTGGGGCTACCAGGTGACCGGCTACTTCGCCCCGAGCGCGCGCTACGGCACGCCGCAGGACTTCATGTACTTCGTCGACTACCTGCACCAGCGCGGCATCGGCGTGGTGCTCGACTGGGTCCCGTCGCACTTTCCCACCGACGAGCACGGACTCGCGCGCTTCGACGGCACACACCTCTACGAGCACGCCGACCCCCGTCAGGGCTTTCACCCGGAGTGGAGCAGCTCGATCTTCAACTATGGACGCGCCGAGGTGCGCAACTTCCTGGCGAGCAGCGCGCTCTTCTGGCTCGAAAAGTACCACCTCGACGCCCTGCGAGTGGACGCGGTGGCCTCGATGCTCTATCTCGACTATGGACGGCGCGCCGGCGAGTGGATTCCGAACCGTTTCGGCGGGCACGAGAATCTCGAGGCGGTCGAGTTCCTCCGGCAGCTCAACCTCGCCGTGTACCGCGATCACCCCGAGACGCAGACCATGGCCGAGGAATCGACCGCCTGGCCGATGGTGTCGCGCCCGACCTACCTCGGGGGCCTCGGGTTCGGCCTCAAGTGGAACATGGGCTGGATGCACGACACGCTGAAGTATTTTCAGCAGGATCCGGTGCACCGCAAGTACCACCACAGCCGCCTCACCTTCAGCATCTGGTACGCCTTCAGCGAGAATTTCGTGCTGCCGCTCTCGCACGACGAGGTGGTGCACGGCAAGGGCTCGCTCATCGGGCGCATGCCCGGCGACGAATGGCAGCAGTTCGCGAGCCTGCGCCTCCTGTTCGGCTACATGTGGACGCATCCGGGGAAAAAGCTGCTGTTCATGGGCGGCGAGTTCGGCCAGAAGCGCGAGTGGCAGCACGAGGAGAGCCTCGAGTGGCACGTGCTGCAATATCCGCTGCACGCGGGCGTGCAGCGCTGGGTACGGGACCTGAACCGCCTGTACCGCGAGACGCCCGCCCTCCACGAGCTCGACTTCAGCGACGCCGGCTTCAGCTGGATCGACTGCGACGATGCCGACGAGAGCGTGATCTCGTTCCTGCGCCGCGACCGGTCCGGCGGCGTCGCATTGGTCGCCTGCAACTTCACGCCGGTGCCGCGCGAGCGCTACCAGATCGGCGTGCCGCACGGCGGGCGCTGGCACGAGCGCCTGAACAGCGACGCCGCCGACTACGGCGGCAGCGGCCAGGGGAACTTAGGCGCCCTCGATGCCGCGCAGATCGGAGCTCACGGCCACCCGTTTTCGCTCCACCTGCGGCTCCCGCCGCTCGCGGTGGTGGTGCTCACGCCGGGCTGATTGCCGTGCGCCGCTCAGCGACAGCCCATCCGCTGAGCTTCCGGCGGAGTGCCCGGCTGGTGAGGTGATTGTTTAGACGTCATCGGTAGCCCATTTGCTGAGCTTCCTGCGGAGTGCTCGGCTGGTGAGGTGATTGTTTAGCCGTCATCGGTAGCCGCGCGCCTGCAAAGTGAAGAGGTGTGCATAGCGCCCATCGAGGCGCATCAGCTCTTCGTGCGTGCCGCGCTCGACGATGCGGCCGTCGGCGAGCACCGCGATCTGATCCGCCATGCGCACCGTCGAGAAGCGGTGCGAGATGAGAATCGTGATGCGGTCGTGCGCCAGCTGGCGGAAGTGCTCGAATACCTCGGCCTCCGCCTGCGCGTCCATGGCCGCCGTCGGCTCATCGAGCACCAGGATGTCGGCGCGTGTGCGCATGAAGGCGCGCGACAGCGCGATCTTCTGCCACTGGCCGCCGGAGAGCTCGCGCCCGTCGCGGAACCACTTGCCGAGCTGGGTGCGGTAGCCGCCGGGCAGAGTCGCGATGAAGTCGCTCGCCCGGCCCTTGTCGGCCGCGGCGCGCCAGCGCGCCTCGTCCTCGAAATAGCGCTCGTCCCCGGCGCCGACGTTCTCGCCCACGAGCATCTGGTAGCGGGTGAAGTCCTGGAAGATGACGCCGATGCGCTCGCGCAGCGCCGCCTCGTCCCAGCCGGCGAGATCGCGGCCGTCGAGCAGCACGCGGCCGGCGGTCGGCGCGTACAGGCGCGTCAGGAGCTTGATGAGCGTCGTCTTGCCCGAGCCGTTCTCGCCGACGAGCGCGAGGCTCGCGCCGGGCCTGAGGTGCAGCGTGACGTGCTCGAGCGCCGCGGCTTCCGCCCCGGGATAGCTGAAGCTCACGTCCTCGAAACGGATGCCGTCGGCGGGATCGGGACCGCGCGGCGCGGTGCCGGCGGGCGCCGGCACCGGCGTCTCGAGATACTCATACAGCGTCGAGAGGTACAGGTTGTCCTCGTACATGCCGCCGATCGCCGAGAGCATCGCGGACACGGCCGACTGACCCTGGCGGAAGAGCGCGAGATACATGGTCATCTGGCCGAGCGTGATCAGCTGGCGCACCGTGCTCACGGCGATCCAGGCGTAGGCGCCGTAGAGCGCTCCCGTGGCGATCAGCCCGAGCGCGAAGCCCCAGGCGTCGCGCCGCACGGCAAGGGCACGGTCCTCCCCGTACAGCCGCCGGAAGATGGCGCGGTAGCGCTCGAGGAGGCGGGGACCCAAGCCGAAGAGCTTGACCTCCTTGGCGTGGTCCTCGCGCGCGATCACGGTTTCGAGGTACATCTGCATGCGCGACTCGGGGGAGCGCCAGCGGAAGAGCCGGAAGGCATCGCCGGAGAATTTGACCTCGGCGATGAAGGCCGGCACCCCGGCGAGCAGCAGCACCGCGACCGCCCACGGCGAGAAGCGCGCCAGCAGCACCGCGTAGCTCGCGAGCGAGATGCCGTTCTGCACCAGTCCGAAGGTGCGCGTGACGAGACTCAGCGGGCGCGTCGAGGCCTCGCGCCGCGCGCGCGTCAGCTTGTCGTAGAACTCCGAGTCCTCGAAGTGCGCGAGCTCGAGCGTCAGCGCCTTCTCGAGGATCATCACATTGACCCGCTGGCCCAACTGCGCGCGCAGCAGCGACTGGCAGAGCGACAGCCCGCGCTGCGCCCCCGCGATCGCGGCCACCAACGCGCCTTCGAGGACGACGAGCTCCACCACGCGCGTGGCCGAGCCGCCGCCCGAGCGGATGGCGTTCACCACCGCATCGACGATGAGCGAGCCGACGTAGGCCACGGAAGCCGGCAGCACGCCGGCGAGGAGCGTCAGCGCGGCGAGCGCGACCGTGAGTCCCTCGCTGGTGCTCCATACGAGCTCGAGCGCGCGGCGGCTGTAGCGGAACACCCCGAAAAAGCTGCGCAGGGTCAGGACCTCGGGGGACCCGGGAGTCCCGCCAGCGCGGCGGACAGCGCGCGGTGGATGAGCCGAAGTGACCACAGCGCTTCCGATGTGGGGGTGCTTAAGCCGAATTCCAGCCGGCGGCGCGCCGGCGGAGGCAGTCCACCCAACCCTCGCAGAGCGCCACCGCCTCGCGCGGACGGAACTTGCCCGGCTCGAGGCACCACTCGAGCCACAGCCCGTCGAGCAGCGCCGTGAGGCCGATCGCGGCGAGCCGCAGATTGACGCCGCCGGCCCTGCCGCGGCCTCTGCCACCGTCGGTGCCCTTGCCGAGCAGGTCGGCGAGCAGGCCGCGCACCAGCCGGACGTGGTCGGTGTCGGTCTCGCGCTGTACGCGCCGGATCGGGCGCGAATGCCGGTACAGGCCCCAGAACACCACCCACACTGCGAGCACGTCGGCATCGAGATTCGGCGGCGAGAAGGAAGCTTCGAGAAAGGCGCGCAGCCGCGCGGCCGGCGAGTGCGCGCGCGCCGCGGCCGCCTCCAGGCAGTCCGCCAGCTCGCGGTTGAAGTGACTGAAGGCCGCCGCGACCAGCTCGTCCTTGTTGGGAAAGTGGTGATTGATGAGTCCGACCGAGACCCCGGCCTGGGCGCTGATGGTGCGGATCGAGAGGCCGTCGTGCCCGTAGCGCTTCAGGCACTCGATGGTGGCGGCGATGAGCGCCGCACGCCGCTGCTGCGGCAGCTGGCGCCGGAAGCGCGGTCGGCGCGCCTCGCCCGGAGTCTGCGCCGCCGGGACGGCGCGCGTGCGCGGCCCCTTCACGCGCTCCGCCGCAGCCGCCCGCGGCGGAAGTCGGCGAGGATCTCGCGCGCCGCGTTGTGGCCCGGGGCGCCCGTGACGCCGCTGCCCGGGTGGGTGGCCGCGCTGCACATGTAGAGCCCCGCGAGCGGCCCGCGGTAGTTGCCGTAGCCGAGCATGGGGCGCGCCGAGAACAGCTGATCGAGGCTCATCACTCCGTGCGAGATGTCGCCGCCCACGAGCCCGAAGGTCCGCTCGAGATCGAGCGGGCTCATGATCTGGCGTCCGAGCACGGCGGCTTTGAAGTTCGGGGCGTAGGCGTTCACGGTATCGATCATGAGATCCGCGACCGCCTCGCGGTGCGCATCCCAGGAGGCGCCGTTCGGCAGCTGCGGCGCCACGTGCTGGCAGAAAAGGCTCGCCACGTGCCGGCCCTTCGGGGCGAGGCTGTCATCGAGCGTCGAGGGGATGACCAGCTCGACGATGGGCGCGCGCGACCAGCCGAGCGCGCGCGCGTCGAAATAGGCGCGCTCCATGTAGGCGAGCGTCGGCGCGAGAATGATGCCGGCGGTGTGATGGTCGGCCGGCAGCCTCCCGGGCAGGCAGGTGAAATCGGGGAGCTCGGCGAGCGCCACGTTCATGCGGAACGTGCCCGAGCCGCAGCGGTAATGGCCGATGGCCTCGCGGAACTCGGCAGGGAGCGAGCGCGGCTCGAACATCTCGAGATAGAGGAGCCTGGGATTGAGGTTGGAGATCACGGCCGCGGCGCGCAGCGTCTCGCCCGACTCGGTGACGACCCCGACCGCACGCTCACCCTCGACCAGCACGCGGCGCACCGCCGTGTTGGTGCGGATCAGCGCCCCGCGCGCCGCCGCCGATTGCGCCATCGCCTGGGTAATGGCGCCCATGCCGCCGAGCGCGTGACCCCAGGCGCCCTTCTTGCCGTTCACCTCCCCGAACACGTGATGCAGCAACACGTAGGCCGAGCCGCCGGCGTAGGGGCTCGCATAGTTGCCGACGATGCCGTCGAAGCCGAACACCGCCTTTATGGGCGCGCTCTCGAACCAGCGATCGAGATAGTCGCCGGCCGACATGGCGAACAGCGACAGCAGCTCGCGCCGCAGACTCATGTCGAGCCGGCGCAGCCGCCCGCCGACCCGCGCGGCGCGCAAGAGCTCCGGCAGGGCCGTGCGCCAGCTGCCCTCCACCGCGTTGGGCGGCGTCACCAGCACCAGTTCGCGCAGCACGTCGGCGACTCTCTCGAGCCGCTCGCCGTACTCGGGGATGCGCGCCGCGTCGCGCGCCGAGAAACGCCCCACCTCGGCCTGCGTGCGGCCCTCGCCGGTGAGCAGATAGCGTCCGTCCGCGGTGGGCAGGAAGTTGGCAGCGCGCCGCTCCACGACCCGCAGGCCATAACGGGGCAGCTCGAGGTCGCGGATGACCTTGGGATTGAGGAGCGAGACGGTGTAGGCGGCGACCGAGTTGCGGAATCCCGGGTGAAACTCCTCGGTGACGGCGGCTCCGCCCACCAGCGCGCGCCGCTCGAGCACCGTCACCTTGAGTCCCGCGGCCGCGAGGTACGCGGCGCAGGTGAGGCCGTTGTGTCCCGCGCCGATGATCAGCGCGTCGCAGCGCTCGCCGCCCGCGGTGCGCACCTCAGCCAGGGATCTCATTGTTGAACGATCGTACAACAGCAGCGAAGAGCGCCGCAACCGCGGCGGGTTTTATGATAGAAGATCCGCGGCGGGTGCGCCGCCCGCAGCATGTCCGGGGGTCGAATGGATATCGCGCATGTGGTCCAGTCGTCGGTCGCGCCGGTGTTCCTGCTCACCGGCGTCGCCGCCACGCTCGGCGTGCTCACCAATCGCCTCGCGCGGGTGGTCGACCGGGCGCGCGCGCTCGAGGAGCGGCTCGAGCGCGAGCCCGGGCGGCGCGGCGCGCTGCTCGCGGACCTGCGGGTCCTGGCCCGCCGTGCGCGCTACATCAACGCGGCGATCTCGATGTGCGCGCTCGCGGCGCTGCTGGTGGCGCTGGTGGTGGTGTCGCTCTTCGCCAATGCGTTCCTCGGCGTCGAGCTCGGCGCGGCCATCGCGCTGCTGTTCGTCGCCGCGATGCTTTGCCTCGCCGTCGCCTACATCGCCTTCTTCGTCGAGGTGCGGATCGCGATCTCGGGCCTTCGCATCGGGATACCCGAAAGATAGAAAACCAGCTACCAATCAATCAGTTAACTTGTAAGACGGCGCCTGCTTCGACGTTCTGGTACCCTGCGCACCCTTTTTTCGAGGCCGCGCACCGCAGTGCGGCCGGCGTTTTCGCATGCATCGCCCGATCCGCAACATCGCCATCATCGCGCACGTCGACCACGGCAAGACGACGCTCGTCGACTGCCTGCTGAAGCAGTCGGGGACCTTCGCCGAGCACGAGCGCATGGGCGAGCGCATCATGGATTCCAACGACCTCGAGCGCGAGCGCGGGATCACGATCCTCGCCAAGAACTGCGCCATCGAGTACGGCGGCACGCGCATCAACATCGTCGACACCCCCGGACACGCCGACTTCGGCGGCGAGGTCGAGCGCGTGCTGTCGATGGTGGACGGGGTGCTGCTGCTGGTCGATGCGGTCGAGGGACCGATGCCGCAGACACGCTTCGTGACGCGCAAGGCGCTCGCGCAGGGCCTGAAGGCGATCGTGGTGGTCAACAAGATCGACCGCCCCGGGAGCCGTCCGGCCTGGGTCGTCGACCAGACCTTCGACCTGTTCGACAAGCTGGGGGCGAGCGATGCGCAGCTCGATTTCCCGGTGATCTATGCCTCGGCGCTGCAGGGCTGGGCGAGCACCGACTACACCGAGCGCCGCCCGGACATGGCCGCGCTGTTCGAGGCGATCCTGACGCACGTGCCGCCGCCGGCCGCGCAGGAGGAGGCGCCGCTGCAGCTGCAGATCTCGACCCTCGACTACAACTCCTACGTGGGCCGCATCGGCATCGGCCGCATCCGCCGCGGCTCGGTGCGTCCCGGGCAGACGGTGGCGCTGCGCTACGGCAACGCGGAGCGCGGCGAGGCGAAGATCGCTCAGGTGCTGACCTTCGCCGGTCTCGAGCGGCTGCCGGTCGAGGAAGCGAGCGCCGGCGACATCGTCGCGGTCACCGGCATCGAGGCGGTCAACATCGGGCTCACGGTCTGCGACCGCGAGCACCCCGAGGGGCTGCCGCCGATCGCGATCGACGAGCCGACGCTGCAGATGAATTTCCAGGTCAACAGCTCCCCGCTCGCCGGGCGCGAGGGCAAGTTCGTCACCAGCCGGCAGCTGCGCGAGCGGCTGTACCGCGAGCTGCAGTCGAACGTCGCGCTGCGCGTCGAGGATACCGACGAGCCCGACGTGCTGCGCGTCTCGGGGCGCGGCGAGCTGCACCTGACCATCCTCATCGAGAACATGCGCCGCGAGGGCTACGAGCTCGCGGTCTCGCGCCCGCACGTGCTCACCAGGCTCGTGGACGGCGAGGTGCACGAGCCTTACGAGGCCCTCACGGTGGATATCGAGGAGGCGCACCAGGGAGCGGTGATGGAGGCGCTCGGAACACGGCGCGCCGAGCTCAGCGACATGAGCGTCGACGGCCACGGGCGTGTGCGCCTCGAGTACCGCGTGCCGGCGCGCGGACTCATCGGCTTCCAGGGTGAGTTCCTGACCCTGACCCGCGGCACCGGCCTCATGAGCCACATCTTCGACGGCTTCGCGCCGGTCAAGGGCGAGATTCCCGACCGTCGCAACGGCGTGCTGGTGAGCAACGAGAACGGCGAGGCGGTGGCCTACGCGCTCTTCAACCTGCAGGAGCGCGGGCGGCTGTTCGTCAGCCCGGGGGAGAAACTCTACGAGGGCATGATCATCGGCATCCACAGCCGCGACAACGACCTGGTCGTGAATCCGATCAAGACCAAGAAGCTCACCAATATCCGCGCCGCCGGCAAGGACGATGCCATCCTGCTCACCCCGCCGATCCCGCTGACGCTCGAATATGCCGTCGAGTTCATCGCCGAGGACGAGCTGGTCGAGGTGACTCCCGCCTCGATCCGCATCCGCAAGCGCTTTCTCAAGGAGCAGGAGCGCAAGCGCGCGGCGCGCAGCGAGGCGGCGCTCACCGCCTGAGAGGCCGCTGCCTCGAGGCGCCGCCGGCGGCCCACCGGCAGCGGCGGCTATATCTCGCGCGCCCCCGAGATGCCGATGAAAGTAAGGAATTCGGAGCGGGTGCGCGCATCGCTGCGGAAAGTGCCGATCATGCGGCTCGTGACCATCGAGACGCTGCGCTTGTGCACGCCGCGCGTGGTCATGCACTGGTGGGCCGCATCGACCACCACACCGACCCCGCGCGGCTTCAGCACCTCGGCAATGCAGTCGGCGATCTGCGCGGTGAGCTTCTCCTGCACCTGCAGCCGCCGTGCATAGCCGTCGACCACGCGGGCGAGCTTGCTGATGCCGACCACCTTGTCCGCGGGCAGATAGCCGATATGCACCCGCCCGATCATGGGAGCGATGTGGTGCTCGCAGTGCGACTCGAAGGAGATGTCGCGCAGCACGATCATCTCGTCGTAGCCCGCGACCTCCTCGAAGGTGCGGCGCAGGTAGGCGGCCGGGTCGATCTGGTAGCCGGAGAACCAGTCGCGATAGGCATCCACCACGCGCTGTGGGGTATCGCGCAAGCCTTCGCGGCGCGGGTCGTCGCCCGCCCAGCGCATCAGTGTGCGCACCGCCTCCTCGGCCGCCCGACGCGAAACCTTGCCTCGCTCCCTCGCCATGCTGAGCTCTCCGGCCGTGGCGCTGACGGGGCGCCGGTCGCGGCAGTTTAGGGGTTCAGCGTACGAAGTGCAGCCCGCAGCGGGCTACAGCGGCAGTCGCGGGTCAGTGGCGAACGGCGGCGGCGGGACACGCCGGTTGACGACCATGCGATCGTTCAGCTCGGCGATCGCCGCACTTCCGGTGCGCGCGAACAGGAAAGGCAACAGCGCGTGCACCAGACAGGCGAATCCGGCGCCGATCATCCTCACGCCGAAGCAGGCGGCGCGCGCCATGTGCTCGGTATAGCTCTCGCCGACCGAGGCGGGATGCTCGGTGAAGGCGCGGATGGGGTTCATCGGAAGATCGTAGCGGCCGCCGCCGGTGACGGGGTTGCGAAGCGGTGGCGCCTGAGGGCCGGCTGAGCAACAATGTTGCGCGTTGCGGGGCCTGGGCGAACCGAAGTTTCAATGGACAAGCTGGACGCAAAAATCCTCGAGCTGCTGCAGGAGAACGGGGAGCTGACCGCGGCCGAGATCGCCGACCGGGTGGGACTCTCCAAGGTGCCCTGCTGGCGGCGCATCCAGAAGCTGCAGCAGGAGGGCGTCATCCGCCGCACCGTGGCGCTGCTCGATGCGCACGCCCTGAACGTCGGCACCACGGTGTTCGTCACGCTGAAGACCGCGAACCACAGCGAGGCCTGGTTCGCGAAGTTCGCGCGCGCGGTGCGCGACATCCCCGAGGTCACCGAGATTCACCGCATGTCGGGCGACGTCGACTACCTGATCCGTATCGTGGTTCCCGACATCGACGCCTACGATGCGGTGTACAAGCGGCTCATTTCCGCGGTCGACTTCCTCGATGTCAGCGCGAGCTTCGCGCTCGAGACGATCAAATACACGACCGCGCTCCCGCTGTGCTACCTCAAGAGCGAATGAGGCGCGCGCCCGCCGGGCGCTAGTCGCGCGCCCGCGGTGCTGCGAGCGCCGCCGCGCTGTTGTCGCGGATGATCTCGGCGATGCGTGCGCGGATCTCGCCGAGGTCGGTGTCGTAGGCGCTGGTGGCAAGCACCGGCTCGGGGCGCGGCGCGGCCGCGAGCGCCCTGCCGGAGCTCTCGTGCACGTCGACGCGGACGCGGGTCGAGAGCCCGACGCGCAGCGGGTGCTCCGCGAGCTCCTGCGGCTCGAGCGTGATGCGCACCGGCACGCGCTGCACCACCTTGATCCAGTTGCCGGTCGCGTTCTGCGCCGGCAGCAGCGCGAACGCCGCGCCGGTCCCCATGCCGAGCCCCTCCACGGTGCCGTGATACTCGACATGGCCGCCGTAGAGATCGGCGAGCACGCGCGCGGGCTGCCCGATGCGCATGCGATCGAGCTGCACCTCCTTGAAGTTGGCATCGACCCACAGCCGCTCGAGCGGCACGATAGCCATCAGCGGCGTTCCGGGGGCGATGCGCTCGCCGAGCTGCACGGTGCGCCGCGCGACGTAGCCCGACACGGGCGCGCGCACACTCGTGCGCTGCACGTTGAGCCAGGCGCGCTCCACCTGGGTGCCGGCCGCCCGCACGTCCGGATTGTCGGACACGCCGGTGCGCCCGACGAGCGCGACGCCGGCGGCGAGATTGTGCTGCGCTGCCGTGAGCGCATCGCGCGCCGCTTTCACGGCATCCTGCGCGTGGCCGAGCTCCTCGGTCGACACCGCGCCGCTCGCGGCAACCCCGCGGCGCCGCGCAAGATCGGCCTCGGCGCGCCCGAGATCCGCCTGGCGCTGTGCGACCAGCGCCCGCAGCTCGTCGCGATTGGCGAACACCGTGTGCACCTGGCGCACGGCGCGCGCCAGCTGCTCCTCGGCCTCCTGGAGCGCAATCCGGTAATCGGTGGCGTCGAGCCGCACCAGCTCCTCTCCGGCCTGCACGCGGTCGGTCTCGTCGGCGCCGATCGACACCACGGTGCCGCTCACCTGCGACATCACTCCGACGAGGTCGCCGGCGACGTAGGCGTCGTCGGTGCTCTGATAGCGGCTCGCGTAGAGCCACCACCAGGCGGCCGCCGCCAGTGCGACCACGACGAGCGCCGCCGCCAGGATCGTGAGCCAGGTGCGGCGCACTTGCCGCAGGCGGCTCCCGACCGGCGCAGCTGCGCTGCTCACCGAGACATCCACGGGCGCAGCTCCTTCAACCCGCCGGCGCGGGCGGCGTGTAGCCGCCGCCGAGGGCGCGCACCAGGCTGACACTGAAGGTGAGGCGCTGCGCCGCGAGCTCGGCGCCCACGGCCTGCGTCAGCAGCAGCTGGTTCTCGGTCGACAGCACGGTCAGGTAGTTGTCGAGCCCGGCGCGATAACGCTCGCTGGTGAGGTCGTAGGCGCGCTGCGCGGCGGCGAGCGCCGCCTGCTGCTCGGCGCTCTCGCGCTCGAGCGCCCGCCAGTTCGTCACCACGTCGGCCACGTCGTGCACGGCGTCGATGAGGGTCTGGTTGTACTGTCCGACGGACGCGTCGAACTGCGCCTGGCGCACCTCGAGCGCGCCGCGCAGCTGCCGGCGGTTGAACACGGGCAGGCTGAGCGCCGGCGACACCCCGACGATGGTCGCCGAGCCCTCGAACAGTTTGTCGAAGCCGATGCTCTGCAGCCCCGCGAAGGCGGCCAGATTCACGTTGGGATAGAAGTCGGCTTCCGCGGCCTTGATGCCCTGCGCCGCGCCCTGCACCCGGGCACGCGCCGCCGCCACGTCCGGACGGCGCCCGAGGAGATCGGCGGGCAGCGCCGCGGGCAGCGCCATGGTCGCCGGCGCGCTCAGGTGCGGCCGGGCGAGCGAGCGGCCGCGGTCCGGCCCGGCGCCGAGCAGCGCGCCGAGCTGATTGCCCGCCAGATCGATGTTGGCCTGCGCGGCGGCGATGCCGGCGCGCGCCAGTGCCAGATTGCTTTCGGACTGCTTCACGCGCGCGACGTTCTCGAGCCCGGCGTCGACCCGCTGCTGCGTGAGCTCCATGATCGAGGCCTGCTGCCCGAGCTGATCGTTGGCGACGTCGAGCAGCGCGTACCAGAGGTCGAGCTGTACGTAGGCGCGCACCACCGCCACGGCGAGCGCGAGGCGCGCCGCCGCCCGATCGGCCTCGGCCGCATCCACCCCGGAGCGAGCCGCGGCCAGCAGCTGGCGGTTGCGGCTCCAGAAGTCGATGTCGTAGCTCAAGTCGAAGGCGATGCGCCCGTCGTTGTAGTAGTTGCCCGCGTACGGCGGCGGGTAGACGTAGTTCTCCGGATAGCGCTGGCGGGTCGCCTGCGCGTCGAGCGCGACGCTCGGGAGCCGGAGCGCGCCGATGGCGAGCGCCTGGCCCTGCGCGGCGCGCAGCCGCGCCTCGGCGACGGTCAGCGAGGGACTGCCGGCGAGCGCCTCGGCGACCAGCGCATCGAGCTGCGGATCGCCGTAGCCGTGCCACCAGCCGTCCGCAGGCCAGGCCGCAGCATCGACCGGCATGCCGCCGAGGCTGCGCCCGGCGCTGAGCTGCGCGGGAGCGAGCTGCGGCGCAGCCTGCCAGCCGCCGCGGTCGACGCAGCCGCAGAGCGCGGCGGCGAGCGCCGCGCCGAGGAGCCAGGCGAGTATCGGGGACCTGTGCGTGATCATGATTTGCCCGTTCGAGTGTGGTGGTGAGCGGCCCCCGGGGGTTTTCCGTTTTCGATCATGCGTCCGAGGTAAGTCCTCAGGTTGTCCACCTCGGTCGCATCGAAGCCCGCCAGGTGATCTTCCAGCACCCGGCTGCCGGCGGCCCGCAGGCGCGGCAGCTGCGCGCGCCCGGCCGGGGCGACGCGCAGGAACACCACCCGCCGATCGTCCCGGCAGCGCTCGCGCCGCAGCAGTCCCTTCTCCTCGAGCCGGTCGAGGATGCGCGTCATGGAACCGGTGTCGTAGTACATGTAGCGGCACAGGTCCGCCGCGGTGCGCGCATGGCCGTCGGCGAGGTGCTTGAGCACCGCGTATTGCATCGCGTTCAGCCCGAACGGTGCGAGCTCGGCATCGAGCCCGGCAAGGAGCGAGGCGCGGGCACGCGCCATCAGGTAGCCGACGCTCAATCCCTCTTCCGGGAGTTGCGCGCAGCTGGGCGGCTCGGCTTTGATGGTGGCCCTGCGACTCATGGACGGTCCGCCGGCGGCGCGTGCAGCGCCGCGCTGACAATTACTGCTGATAAGAATACTGCCTCGGCAATCATTTGTCGACTGTAGCTGAAGGGGGATGCGGTGCTCACCGGGAAGCGTATTTCCTCGCGTAACACCTTCTTCCGGAAGAGGGTTCTGCCGCCGCTGCTTTTCGCAGTGCTGGCCATCGGCGCGGCGGCCCCACTCGTGGCGACGAGGGGCAGCCCCAACGCCCCTCCGTGGCCGGTGCTCGTGATGCCGGTCGTCGTCGCCGGGGTGATCATCTACGTCGTGCTGCGGCGGCTGGTGTTCGATCTCGCCGATGAAGTGGTGGACGAGGGGGATGCGCTGCGGGTGCGCTTCGGCGAGGACGAGGAGCGCATCCCGCTCGCGGAGATCGTCAACCTGAGCTACTCGGGGATCACCAACCCGCCGCGCATCACGCTCACCCTGCGCACCGCCGGGCGCTTCGGCCGCGAGGTCAGCTTCTCTCCGCAGCAGAGTTTCCTGAGCCCCCTCTTCCGCCCGAATCCGCTGGTCAACGACCTCATCGAGCGGGTGGATGCGGCGCGGCGCCGCTGAAGACGTCCGGCCCGAACACCTGCGGGCCCGGGGCTGCCGCGTAGCCGAGCGGTTTCAAGCCGAAGATCGCCTCTATGGTCTTGAGGAGCGAGTAGTGGTTGTACGGCACCGCCGACACGGTGCCCGGCTTCACGAACGGCGAGAGCACGACCGCCCCGACGCGCCCGCCGCCCGGACCGTTGAAGCCCGGGGCGTAGCGCGCTCCGGGCAGCGGCTTCTCGCCGCAGCAGGCTCCCGAGCCCTCCCGGCCGATCCCGTCGGCCTCGTCGAAGGTGACGATGAGCATGCCGTCGGCGCGGAACGCCGCGGAATCGACGATGAGCGGCACCCAGTGCGTGAGGAAGGCGTTGATCGCCACCAGCCCGCCCGCGCGTCCGTCGGCGCACTTCGGATCGTGACCGTCGCTGCAGAGGTTGGGCGTGATGAACACGAAGTTGGGAGTGGCGGCGGCGCTCGCGAGATCCTGCGGCAGGCGATTGAGATTCACTACGTGCGCGTCGCAGCGGGCCGCGTCGTCGATGATCGTGTGGAAGTACACGAAGGGGTCGTGCTTGGCGGCGTACTGATCGCCGCGCTGCGCGACGCTGGTCGGGTCGGGCGCACCGAGCGGCACGTGCCCGCAGGTGGCGCGCTCGCGCTTCGGGTCGTTGCCCATGTCCTCCATGTAGCCCTTCCAGGTGAGGCCCGCCGCCTCGAGCTGGTCGGGCAGCGTCTTGACGATCGGCGGATACACGCAGCCCGCGCCGAGCGCCTGCCCGTCGCCGTTCAATCCCGGCGCGCTCAGCCGGAAATCGCTGTACGTCGGGCAGTCGAGCTGCGTCTCATGGTTCGGTGCCTGGCCGCTCACCATCGCCACGTAGTTGGCGAGGCTCGCGTGGCCGACGGCGTAATACTGGTTGAGCAGCGCCCCGTGCGCCGGGAGCGTCTGCGCAAGATAGGGGGCGTCCGAGTCCGGCGCGAAGGTGTACGAGTAGCTCATGTTCTCGAGCACCAGCACGAACACGTGGCGGATCGGCGGCAGGGCCGATGCCGCCGTGGCGGCGTCCGCAGGCTGCCCGGCAACGCTCAGGAACGCCAATGATGCCAGGAAGGTGCGCGGGGACATTCAGCCTCCGGATGTCGCAGAAGGAACCGATGCGTCGGCGCGCTGCGGGGCGAGCCGCATCGCCCTGGTGAACAATGATCCGCACAGCACGGTGAGCAGCGCCGCCGTCAGGAACGCGGCTCCCGGGAAATGCACCGCAGCGCCCGGCCGCGAGAAATAACCGAAAACCTGCGTCATCAGCGGCGGACCGAAGATCGAGCTGAGACTATAGAGACTCGCCACCGCGCCCTGCAGCTCGCCCTGCGCGTTTGCGGGAACCTGCCGCGAGGCGAGCGCATTCATCGAAGGATAGCTAAGCGCGAAGACGGCGGTGCTGAGCGATACCACGTACATCATCCAGCCGGACGGCACGAGCGCATAGCCGAGGTAGGCGGCCACGGCGGCCGCCATGCCGGCGGCGGCGGCGCGCCGCTCCCCGCCGAACCACGGAATCAGGACACGGGTGAGCACGCCCTGGGCGATCGCCATCACCGTGCCGACGAAGGCGAGCGAGTAGCCGACTTCGGCGCTCGTCCAGTGGAACTTGGAGATCGTGTAGAAAGCCCAGGTGCTCGGCAGCACCTGGTGGCCGAGCTGCCAGAGGAACAGCGCGCCGAGCAGCCACGTGACGGCCGGATACCTGAGGATCTGCCGCAAGGTTCCGAGCGGATTTGCGCGCCGCCATTCGAAGGGGCGGCGCGCGGCCTGTGGCAGCGACTCCGGCAGTGCGGCGAGACCCAGGCTGCCGTTGGCGAGCGCGATGACGCCGGCGGCGAAGAACGGCGCACGGGGACCGAAGCCCCCGAGCAGCCCGCCGATGGCGGGACCGAGGATGAAGCCGAGCCCGAAGGCCGCGCCCATGAGGCCGAAGTTCTGGGCGCGCTTCTCCGGCGGGCTGATGTCCGCGACGTAAGCGTACGCGGGCGTGAAGGAGGCGCCCGCGACCCCGGCGATCGCGCGGCCCGCGAACAGCCAGCCGATCGCGGGCGCGGAGCCCATGATGAGGTAGTCGACCCCGAGTGCGAACAGGGCGAACAGCAGCACCGGACGCCGGCCGAAGCGATCGCCCAGGTTTCCGAGCACCGGTGCGCAGAAGAACTGCAGCAGCGCATAGACGAACGCGAGCCACCCGCCGTAGCCGGCGGCGCGATCCACGCTGACGCCGGTCAGCTGCATGATGAGCCGCGGCAGCACCGGCAGGATGATGCCGAACCCGATCGAGTCGACCAGCACGGCGATGAAAATGAAGACGAAGGCGGCGTTGCCGGCTGGTCGCGGGCTCATGGATACCCTCGGGAGGGGCCGCTATCTTAGCCGAAGGGCCGTCAGGCGGCCGCGCAGCCAGTACACCGGAAGGCCCGCGGCGATGATGAGCAGCGTGACACCGGTGTTGGCCGGGTCGGTGATGAGCGCGTTCATCACCATGCCGGCCGAGGCCAGCAGAAACACCGCGGGCACGACCGGATAACCCCACACGCGGTAGGGACGCGGCAGCTGCGGGTGCCGGCGCCGCAGCACGAACACCGCCGCGACCGTGAGCGCGTAGAAGGGCCAGATCCCCAGGATGAACCTGTCGGCGAGCTGCGCGAAGTCGTTCTGCAACACGTACACCACGCCGAGTGCGGTGCAGATCCACACCGCCACCGACGGGCTGTCGAAGCGCGGCGAGACGCGCGCTACGGCGCGAAACAGCAGCCCACGATCGCCCATCGCGAAGAAGATGCGCGCGCCGACCATCATCGAGGCGTTGAGGCCGCTGAAGGTGGCGAGCATCACGAGCCCCGCCATCAATCCGGTACCGACGCCGGCGAGCAGCGGGATGCGCGTCGCGACCGTCGTGGCGATCAGCTTCGAGGCCGCCATCTCCGGCAGCGGCAATACGTAGATGAAGGCGAGGTTCACCAGCAGGTAGACGAGCGCGACACTCGCGCTGCCGGCGATGAGGGCGCGCGGCAACGTCCGCTGCGGATTGCTGATCTCGCCGCCGATCGCCGCGAGATCCGCCCAGCCGTCGTAGGTCCACATCACCGGCACGAGCGCAGTGGCGATGAGCGACCACGACACGCTCCCGCTCCACAGCGGGGTGAAATGCCCGGCCGTGGCGCCGCGGGCGGTGCAGGCAAGGAGCCCGAGCGCCATGACCGCGGCGTACTTGGCGTAGGTCGTGACGCTCTGCACCGCGGCCGCGCGCCGTATGCCGATGTAGTTCAATACGCCGACCACGACGATGGTGAGCGCCGCGGCCCCACGCACTTCGGAGGCGGACAGCGGGATGAAGTAACCGAGGTACTCCGCAAAGATGGTGGCGATGGCGCCGAGCGCTGCGGCCCGCACCACGGTGAGCTCGGCCCAGCCGAACAGGAATGCCGGGACGGGACCGAAGCCTTCGAGGATGTAGGCGAACATGCCGCCCGAGCGCGGCAAGGAGGCGGCGAGCTCGGCGAAGGTGAGTGCGCCGCACAGCGCCATCACGCCGCCGAGCACCCAGCAGAGGATTACCGACCCGGGGTCATGCAGGAGCCCTGCAACCGTGGCGGGGACGCGGAAGATACCGCTGCCGATGGTGATGCCGATCGACACGGCGACGGCGTCGAGCAGCCCCACCGAGCGCGGCATGCGCTCGCCCCATGCGTCGGCCATCGCAAGACCCCCGGGCGATTCCTGAGTCTGGCGAGTCTAGTGCATGGGCGCCGTCGCCCGTGCGAAAGTTCGCTCAGTGCTCGGGATCCGGCTGGCTCTGCTGAGCGACGGCCGACTGCAGGTCGACCGATGAGGCGACGACGTTCTTGATGCCTCTGCACTGCTCGAGGGTGGCGCCGCGGTAGCTGTCGACCGGGAAGTACTTCACCTGCCAGATCGCGAAGCCCCATACGTCGAGACCGGCCTTGAGGTACTTGTCGGCGCGCTCGACGGCCTCGCAGTCGTACTGAGAGCGGCCTACATGCTGCTGCAGCTCGCGCAGCAGCTCGCTGCGCGCGCGGGCTTCGGAGTGCTGCACCAGCATCTCCTTGAGGCTCGGAGCAGCGCCCCCGCGACGCGGCTTGCGCTGCACCCTGAACGCGGGATCCGCGTACGGGTCCCGGGCGGTGTTGGCCGCCTCGTCCATCACCTCCGGCGGGGCCGCAGGGGTGAGCGATGCCCGGCGGACCGGCGTCGCATCCTGCTCGGCAACGGGCGCCGCCGAGGAATCGAACAGCCTGGCCTCGGCGTTGCGCGCGGATTTCGCGGCGAGATAGTCATTCACCGCCCAGACGCCCAGTGTGATGAGCGCCGCCCCGATCCCGACCGGGGCCGCATACTTGATCAGGGCGCTGAGGACGGTCGGCGCGGGAGTCGTGCGCACGGCCCGCGCCCGCGCCAGCAGATCCCCGTGCTGCAGCCAGCCGATCAGGCGTCCCAGGCCGTGCAACAGGCCCTGGGCCACCAGAAAGCCGAAGGCGGTGCCGATGACCAGTTGAGTCATGCTCATGAGACGGCATTTTGCTCGCCGGGCCCCGCTCCCGGAGGCACCACAGCTGCTATCTGTGAGCGGGGTCACGCGGGAAGCGGCGCCGGCGTGCGCAGCGCACCCCCCGCGGACTGCGACGCGACTCACGCTTCTCTTGCATCCGCCCGAGGGACCCATCGCCCTGCCGACCCGCTGCAGACCGGCCTCGACCAGGGGCCGTGATCGAGCACGGCGCCAACATCCACGTGATTCCTGCCAACCCCGCAGCGCGCCGCGAGCTCCAGCGTCCGCGCGCCGGCCAGGTCGTGCATTTGACGGGCTTTCCGGGCTCGTGGCGCAAGCGGAAATGGAGCAGGCGAACGGTGGAATTTGGCGCGCCCGGAGAGATTGCTCGCGGGCTGCCGTTTTTTGGAATTTGGCGCGCCCGGAGAGATTCGAACTCCCGACCCCCTGGTTCGTAGCCAGAGACAACGAGTATTTACGAGTATGGTCCTGTGACGTAAGTTGCTGAAATGCCTGAAAACATAGTGTTTGAGAGTTTAGTCGATTATAGTGGGCGTCTGAGCAGTCTGCTCACATGGTGCTCACATGGCCGACCCCCTGGTTTTCACGCAAGCCAACGTCCGCGCGCTGCGCTACGCGCGCACTGATGGTCAACCAGAATTCACATGGGACAAGAACCAGGTCGGGCTTGGGGTTCGCATCACAGGGAGCGGCGTAAGGAGTTTCGTACTCCGCTACCGGGTGAACGGTCGGCAGCGCTTGAAGACGCTGGGACATACGGCCACCCACTCAGTTGACGACGCTCGCAAATGG
>DASYYF010000078.1:0-41788 GCA_035934055.1 Steroidobacteraceae bacterium
GGCCGCGCCGCAGCTGGCCGACGTACGCGCGAGCCGTGCGACCGCGCCGGCCGTCGCAGCCCGCGCGCCGCGCGCTCCCGCCGGTCCCGACAGCTACGTGGTCCCGCCGGCCGCGCGCGGCGCCGCGGCGGTGGTGCCGGCCACCGAGCTCGCCAGCTACGTCGTGGCGCACAGCATGTTCAGCCAGCCACTCGCGCGCGGCAACCTCCTCTCCTCGTTCATGACGAGCGAGCCGGGAGAGGCCGGCCCGATCGCCGTCTCCACGGACAACGCACAGGATCCGCCGCGCGATGCCGGCAAGAGCAGCGCGCAGTAGCGAGCGCATGCGGGCGCTCGCGCTTGCCTGGGCGGTCGCGGCCGCCGGCGCGCTCGCCGCCCTGGAACCCGCGCGCAGCTGCGCCGCAGGCGGCTCTCCCGCGCACAAGGCCGCGCCCGCGGCGACTCCGACCGAGTGGCTCGAGCGCATGAACCGGGCGCTCACGACGCGCAACTACGACGGCACCTTCTCGCACTGGCACGGCGGCACGGTCGAGATGCTGCGCATCATCCACCGCCTGCAGGACGGCCAGGTGGCCGAGCGGCTGGTGTCGCTCGATGGGTCGGGGCGGGAGTTCATCCGCACCGGCGCGAGCCTCAGCTGCTACCTGCCCGACCGGCGCACGGTGCTGGTGGAGCAGCGTCCGGCGCAGCAGTCGCTGGTAGGCTTCCCCGCCGTCAACCCCGAGACCGCGAGCTTCTACGACATCCGCGAGGTTGCGCGCATGCGCCTCAACCGCCGCGACACGCACGTCATCTCGGTCGCGCCCCGCGACGAGTTCCGTTACGGCTACCGGCTGTGGATCGACGATTCGACGGCCATGCCGCTCAAGACGCAGCTGTGCGATACCGACGGCCGCGTGATCGAGCAGCTGGTATTCGCGAGCCTGGCGATGGCGGCGCGCATTCCCGACTCCGCGTTCCGCCCGGATGTCTCGACCGAGGGCTTTCAGTGGCTGCGCAACGATGCGGCACCGCCGGCCGCCGCGCCGGCCTCGGCCGCGGCCTGGAGCGCGCTGAAGCTGCCGCCGGGATTTCGCATGATGATGCGCGGTCCGCAGACGCTGCCGGGCTCGGCCGCTCCGGTCGATCACCTCGTATTCTCCGACGGACTCGCCTCGGTGTCGGTATTCGTCGAGACGGGCGGCGCCGCGGGTCCGGGCGAGGTCGCCGAGGTGCGCTCGGCGCGCGTCGGCTCGTCCTCGGCCTTCTCGACGGTGATCAACGGCTTCAAGATCACGGCCGTGGGCGAGGTTCCGCCGGCCACGGTGCGGCTCATCGCCACCCAGGTCCGGGCCGAAGAGGCGACCGCGCTCGCGCCCGCGACCACACCCGCGACCACACCCGCGACCACGCCCGCGGCCGCGCGCCGCTGAAGGCCATGCCGCCGCCCGGACGGGCCGCCGCGCGGCTGACGCTGGTGCAGCGCCACGACTGCGGGCTGTGCGAGGAGATGCGCCGGGAGATCGCGGCTCTGGCCCGCAGCGTCGAGCTGCCGCCGCTCGAGCTCGTCGACGTCGACTCCGATCCGCAGCTGCTGCGCCGCCACGGCCTCGACGTCCCCGTGCTGCTGCTCGACGGGGCGGTCGTGTGCCGGCACCGGTTCGACGCATTCGAGCTGCTGCGGCTGCTGCGCCCGGCACCGGGCCCACGGCCCGCGTGACGCCTGCCGCGGCGCCGACGGGCCAGAACCCGCAAAAGTCCCTATAATCCGCCCGCCGCTGGACTTGGACCACCGGCGTGGGTCCCCCGGCACGGCTCCCCCGATTCATGCGGCACATACGTAACTTCTCCATCATCGCGCACGTAGATCACGGCAAATCGACGCTCGCCGATCGGTTCATCCAGCTGTGCGGGGGACTCGCCGACCGCGAGATGCAGGAGCAGGTGCTCGATTCCATGGACCTGGAGCGCGAGCGCGGTATCACCATCAAGGCACAGAGCGTCACGCTCTACTACGGCGCCCGGGACGGCGAGCGCTATCAGCTCAACATGATCGACACCCCCGGGCACGTCGACTTCTCCTACGAGGTATCGCGCTCGCTGGCCGCCTGCGACGGGGCGCTGCTGGTCGTGGACGCCTCCCAGGGCGTGGAGGCGCAGAGCGTCGCCAACTGCTACACGGCGATCGAGCAGGGACTCGAGGTGCTGCCGGTCATCAACAAGATCGACCTGCCGTCGGCGGATCCCGAGCGCGTGACGCGCGAGATCGAGGAGATCATCGGCATCGGGGCGGCGGATGCGGTACGCGTGAGCGCCAAGACCGGCGCTGGCGTCGCCGGGCTCCTCGAGGTGCTCATCCGCCGGATTCCCGCCCCGCGCGGCGACGCTGCCGCACCGCTGCAGGCGCTCATCATCGACTCCTGGTTCGACAACTACGTGGGGGTCGTGTCGCTGGTGCGGGTGGTGAACGGGAGCCTGAAGAGCGGCGACAGGATCCGCGTGGTCTCGACCGGCCGCAGCCATCACGTCGACCGGCTCGGACGCTTCACCCCCAAGGCGGTCGTCGAGGAGGAGCTCGCCACCGGCGACGTCGGCTTCGTGGTTGCGGGCATCAAGGAGATCGACGGCGCCCCGGTCGGGGACACGATCACGCTGGAGAAGCGGCCGGCGGCGGCGCCGCTCCCCGGCTTCAAGCAGATCAAGCCGCGGGTATTCGCCGGGCTCTTTCCGGTGAACTCGGAGGACTACGAGAAGTTCCGCGACGCGCTCGCGAAGCTGCGCCTCAACGACTCGGCGCTCCACTACGAGCCGGAGGTCTCCGGCGCGCTCGGCTTCGGTTTCCGCTGCGGGTTCCTCGGCCTTCTGCACATGGACATCGTGCAGGAGCGGCTCGAGCGCGAATATGAGCTCCAGCTGGTCACCAGCGCACCCACGGTGGTCTACGAGGTGGCGCGCACCGACGGCGAGGTCGGGTACGTCGACAACCCCGCGAAGCTGCCGCCGCCGGACGAGATCGAGGAGCTGCGCGAGCCGATCATCATCGCCAACATCCTCGTGCCGCCGGACCACGTCGGCGCGGTGCTCAAGCTCTGCAACGACAAGCGCGGCACGCAGAACAAGATGCTGTACCTCGGCACCCAGGTGTCTCTCCAGTACCAGCTGCCGCTCGCCGAGGTGGTGCTCGATTTCTTCGACCGCCTGAAGTCCGCGAGCCGCGGCTACGCCTCCTTCGACTACGAATTCGGTCATTTTCAGGCGGCGCCGCTCGTCAAGCTCGACATTCTCATCAACGGCGACAAGGTGGACGCGCTGTCGATCATCGTCCACAAGGACAGCGCCTATCAGCGCGGCCGCGAGCTCGTCGACAAGATGCAGGAGCTCATTCCGCGGCAGATGTTCGAAGTGGCGGTGCAGGCGGCGATCGGCAGCGCCGTCATTGCGCGCGCGACCGTCAAGGCGCTGCGCAAGAACGTGCTGGCGAAGTGCTACGGCGGCGACGTCACCCGCAAGCGCAAGCTCCTCGAGAAACAGAAGGAAGGCAAGAAACGCATGAAACAGCTCGGCCACGTCGAGATCCCACAGGAAGCGTTCCTGGCGGTGCTGCAGGTCGGACGCAAGCAGTGAGCATGATCAGCCTGATGCCGCTCGTCGTTCTGCTCTCCTGGCTCGCCGTGCCGGTGGGCCTGATCTGCATCGTCGATGACTGGCTGCTGCGGCCGCGCCGCCCGCCGGGCGCGCCCGACGCGCCGGTGATGAGGCTGCTCTACTGGGTGCTGCCGCTCCTGATCGGCGGCGCAGTGCTGCGCCTGCTGCTCGCCGAGCGGCTCGACTTCAGCGCCGTGCTGCTCCTCATCACGGTGGTGACGGGAATCGTATGGGGGCTGGATGCGTGGCTGCTGCGGCCGCGGCGCATCGCCGCCGCACGTGCCGCCGGCCTCGACCCGGCCGCCGCTCCCGAGCCCGGCACGGTCGACTACGCCCGCAGCTTCTTCCCCGTGGCGCTGGTGGTGCTGGCGCTGCGCTCCTTCGTGTTCGAGCCGTTCCGCATCCCCTCGGACTCCATGATGCCGACGCTGCTCGACGGCGACTTCATCATCGTCAACAAGTACGCCTACGGGCTGCGCCTGCCGGTGCTCAACCGCAAGTTCCTCCCGGTCGGCGAGCCGCAGCGCGGCGACGTGGTCGTGTTCCGCTACCCGCTCGATCCCGGTACCAACTTCATCAAGCGCCTGGTGGGGCTGCCGGGGGATCACGTCGAGGTGCGCGACAACCGCATCGTCATCAACGGCAAGCCCGTGCCCTTCGTCGTCGACGGCAAATACGACGACGGCTGCTACGTGAACATGTCGCGGGCCGAGGAGCGGCTTGGCGGCCACGAGCACCAGGCGATATTCTGTCCGGTGGCCATTGACCGGGCACCGCTGCTGCCCGCGTGCAACCGCAGCGGCCTGCGCGGTTACGTCTGCGGCGACGAGGATGCCCCCGGGTTCCTGCGCACCGCGGCGTGGGCCGGCGAGGTGCCCCCGGGGCAGTATCTGATGATGGGCGACAACCGCGACAACAGCGACGACGGGCGCTCCTGGGGCTTCGTGCCCGAGGCTAACCTGGTCGGCAAGGCGACCCGGATCTGGTTCAATTGGGATCCGCACCGCGCAGGGGGCCCTATCTGGGGCCGCATCGGCACGGCGATCCACTGAGGGGTGCTGCGATGCGCTTTAGACAAAGGGGCGTGACCTTCATCGGCTGGCTGTTCCTGCTGACGCCGCTGGCGATGGTCGGTTACGCCGGCGTCCGCCTGCTGCCGGTGTACCTCAACTACATGAAGGTCGTGCGGGCGCTCAACCTGGTGGCGAGCGATGCCTCCGGCAGCGCCGATCCGCGATCCATCCGCAGCACCATCGACAAGCACTTCGAGATCGACATGGTGGACTACCCCACCGCCAAGGACATCAAGGTCACCAGGAGCGGGAATGGCTGGGACGTCGAAGCCTCGTATGACGATGAGGCGCCGCTCTTTGCCAACATCTCCCTGCATGTGGTCTTCGACAAGACCGTGCACGCCGGCGGGAGCGGGCCGTAGCGGTGCCGGAGCACGCGCGGGCGACATGACCGCCGCCGAGGGCGAGCAGGCGCGCTGGCTGCGCAAGGCGCTCGACTACGAGCCGCGCGACGCCGCACTGTTCGCCGCCGCGCTCACCCACCGCAGCGCCGCGGGCCCCAACAACGAGCGGCTGGAGTTTCTCGGCGACGCGGTGCTCAACCTGGTCATCGCCGAGCTTCTCTATCGCAGCTTCCCGCGCGCCACCGAGGGGGACCTGAGCCGCCTGCGCGCGCGCGTCGTGAGCCGCGAGCCGCTCGCGGAAGTGGCCGCTGCCTTGAGGCTCGGCGAGGTCCTGCAGCTCGGCTCGGGGGAGCTGAGGAGCGGGGGCTTTCGCCGCCAGTCGATCCTTGCCGACGCGCTCGAGGCGGTGTGCGGGGCGCTGTTTCTCGACGGGGGCCTCGCCGCCGCTACGGCGGTGATCACGCGCTTCCTCGGGCCACGCATCGCCGCGCTCCCCGATCCGGCGACGCTCAAGGACGCCAAGACCCGGCTGCAGGAGTATCTGCAGGCGCGCAGCCTCACGCTGCCGCACTACGAGGTGGAGCGCGTCGAGGGCGAGGCTCACGCCCAGACCTTTCGCGTCAGCTGCGAGGTCCCGTCCCTCGGACGCCGCGTGCACGGCGGCGGCTCGAGCCGCCGGCGCGCCGAGCAGGAGGCCGCGGCGCGCATGCTGCGCGCGATCGGAGCGGACGCGGCCGCGGACCGGCAGCCGTGAGCGCGCCCGCGCCGTTCCGCAGCGGCTTCGCCGCGCTCGTCGGGCGGCCGAACGTCGGCAAGTCGACGCTCCTCAACGCCCTGGTCGGCCAGAAGCTCAGCATCGTCACGCCGCGGCCGCAGACCACCCGCCACCGCATCCTCGGCATCGCCAACCTTCCCGCGGCGCAGATCGCCTTCGTGGACACGCCGGGGCTGCACCGCGAGGGACGCCGTGCGCTCAACAAGGCCATGAACCGCACCGCGGCGGCGGCGCTCGAGGACGCGGATGTGGCGGTACTGGTGGTCGAGGCCCTGGCCTGGACCGAGGGCGATGAGCTGGCACTCGCGCGCATCGCGCGTGCGCGCCGCCCGGCGATCCTCGCGGTGAACAAGATCGACCGCGTGCGTCCGCGCGAGCGGCTGTTGCCGTACCTGGCGACGCTCAGCGGCCGGCACTCTTTCCTCGCCATCGTGCCGGTGTCGGCCCTCAAGGCGGACAACGTCAGGGAGCTGCGCGACGCGATCGCGGCGCACCTGCCCGCAGCTGCGCCGCTGTTCCCCGCGGACACGTTGACCGATCGCGGAGCGTCGTTCCGCATCGCGGAAGCGATCCGCGAGAAGCTGACCCTCGAGCTCAACCAGGAAGTGCCCTACGGCATCGCCGTCGAGGTCGAGCGGCTCACGGACGAGGCGGATGGACGGCTCACGGTCGACGCCGCGATCTGGGTCGACCGCCAAGGGCAGAAACCGATCGTCATCGGCGCCCGCGGCGAGCGCCTGAAGCGCGTCGGCCGCGCCGCGCGCCTCGCGGTCAATGGGCTGCTCGGACGGCGCGTGCATCTCAATCTCTGGGTCAAGGTGCGCGAGAACTGGGCCGACAACGCGCGCGCTCTGCGGCAGCTGGGGGTGGAATGACGGCAAGCAAGCGCCGCGTCGAGCTGACGCCCGGCTACATCCTGCACCACCGTCCGTGGCGCGATACCAGCCGCATCCTCGAGGTGCTCACGCGCGAGCACGGGCGCCTCACGCTGTTCGCGCGCGCGGTGCGCGGACCCAAGGCCGGGCTCGCCCCGGTGCTGCAGCCGTTCCGGCCGCTGCTCTTCTCGTGGAGCGGGCGGGGCGAGGCGCCGCTGCTGACGCACGCCGAGCGCGCCGACGACTCCGGCGCGCTGCCGGCGGCGAGCGTCATGGCGGCGTTCTATCTCAACGAGCTGCTGCTCAGGCTGACCACGAGGCACGACCCGCTGCCGGCGCTGTTCGATCACTATGACGCGACGCTGACGCGGCTGCGCTCCGGTGCGCCGCTCGAGCCGGCGCTCAGGGTATTCGAGAAGCGGCTGCTCGAGCTCGCGGGCTACGGCCTCGAGCTCGAGACCGAGGCCGCGAGCGGGGTGCCGCTCGCGGCGGGCGGTTATTATCAGTTCCACCCCGCCCGGGGGCTGGTGCGCGCGCACGCGCGCGACGCCGGCGCGCTCGCCGGCGCCTCGCTGATCGAGCTGCGCGAGGAGCGGCTGAGCGGGGCGCGTGCGCTCGAGGATGCACGGCGGCTGCTGCACGCGGCGCTCGCCGCCTGTCTCGAGGGGCGGCCGCTCGCGACGCGTGCGGTGGCAAGGTCCATGGTGAGAAAGGCGGCGCAGTCATGAGTCGTTTCATTGCCCTCGGAGTCAACATCGATCACGTGGCGACGCTGCGCCAGGCGCGGCGCGCGCGCGCGCCCGACCCGGTGCATGCCGCGCTCGCCGCCGAGGCCGCCGGGGCCGACGGCATCACGCTGCATCTGCGCGAGGACCGGCGCCACATCCAGGACCGCGACGTACGCGCGCTGCGGCCGCTGCTGCTCACCCGCATGAATCTCGAGATGGCGGTCACGGACGAGATGCTGGCCATCGCCGTCGAAGTGCGGCCGGCCGATTGCTGCCTGGTGCCGGAGAAGCGCACCGAGCTCACCACCGAGGGCGGGCTGGACGTGGCCGGGCAGGCGGCGCGCATGCGCGCCGCGGCTGCCCGGCTCGCTGCCGCGGGGATTCGGGTCGCGCTCTTCATCGACCCGGAACCGGCGCAGATCGAAGCCGCCGCGGCGAGCGGCGCCCCCGCGATCGAGCTGCACACCGGGGCGTACGCCGAGGCCACGGGAGCGGCCAGGGCGCTGGAGCTCGAGCGGCTGCTCGAGTCCGCGCGGCGCGCTGCGCGGCTCGGGCTCGAAGTGCACGCCGGCCACGGCCTCGACTACCACAACGTGCAGCCGGTGGCCGCGATCGACGAGATCGTCGAGCTCAATATCGGCCACGCGATCGTGGCGCGCGCGGTGTTCACCGGGCTCGCGGCGGCGGTGCGCGACATGAAGGCGCTGATGCAGGCGGCGCGCCCGTGATCTTCGGCATCGGAGTCGACGTGCTCGAGGCGGCGCGCATCGGCCGTACGCTCGAGCGCTTCGGCGACCGCTTCGTCGAGCACCTGCTGATGCCCGAGGAGCGCTCGCAGCTCGCGCGCACGCAGCGCCGCGAGCGTTTTCTCGCCATGCGCTTCGCGGCCAAGGAGGCGATCGTCAAGGCCATGGGCACGGGCTTCGCCCACGGCATGTGGATCCGCGACGTGGGCGTGGTGCAGAACGCCTGGGGCAAGCCCGAGGTGGTGTTCTCCGCGCGCGGCGAGCGGGTGCGCCGTGCGCTCGGCGTGGGCGACGCCCACGTGACGCTCACCGACGAGGCGGGCCTCGTGGTGGCCGTGGCGGTGCTTCTGAAGACGGCATGAATACGCTCGTGTTCGACATCGAGACCGTGCCGGACGTGGCCTTCGGCCGCCGCCTCTACGATCTCGGCGAGCTGCCCGACGAGCAGGTCGCCAAGGCCATGTTCGCCCGCCGCCGCCAGGATCGCGGCGGGGAGTTCCTGCCGCTCGAGCAGCAGCGCGTGGTGGCGATCTCCTGCGCTTTGCGCAAGGGCGACGGCTTCACGCTCTGGAGCGTCGGCGAGCCGACGGCGGGCGAGGCCGAGCTGGTGCAGCGCTTTTTCGACGGCATCGCGAAATTCACCCCCGACCTCGTGTCCTGGAACGGCTCCGGGTTCGATCTCCCGGTGTTGAATTACCGCGCGCTGCTCTGGGGTGTGCAGGCGCCGCGCTTCTGGGAGACGGGCGAGGGCGAAGCCGAGTTTCGCTACAACAACTACCTGCAGCGCTACCACTGGCGGCACACCGATCTCATGGACGTGCTGTCCGGCTTCAGCTCCCGCAATCGCGTCTCGCTCGCCAACATGGCGTGCCTGCTCAAGCTCCCGGGCAAGCTCGGTTTCGGCGGCGACCAGGTGTGGGACGCGTACCAGCGCGGCGATACCGTCGGCATCCGCCGTTACTGCGAGACCGACGTGCTCAACACCTATCTCATCTACCTGCGCTTCGAGCTGCTGCGCGGGCGGCTGACGGGCGCGGGCTATCGTGAGGAGGTCGAGCGCGTGCGCGCCTACCTCGGCGCCTCGAACGAGCCGCATCTCGCGCAGTTCCTGGCGGCATGGACCGAGGTCGTGTGAGCGCGGCCGCTCCCGGCGGTCCTGCCGAGGAGATCGCGCTCGTCGGCGGACTCACCCACGAGGGGGAGGGCGTCGTGCGCGGGGGCAAAACGGTGTTCGTGCCGGGCGCGCTGCCCGGGGAGCGCATACGCCTGCGCCGCACCCGGCGGCATCGCCGGCACGACGACGGCGAGGTGCTCGAGGTGCTCACGCCCTCGCCGGAGCGCGTGGCGCCCCGCTGCGTGCATTTCGGGGTTTGCGGGGGCTGCCTCCTGCAGCACCTGGCTCCCGCCGCGCAGCTGGCCGCCAAGGAGGCCGAGCTCAGATCGACGCTGGAAAGGGTGGCGCGCGTCGCGCCGCGGCGCTGGCTCGAGCCTCTCACGGGGTCGGTCTGGGCCTACCGGCGCCGCGCGCGGCTCGGCGCAAAATTCGTGCAGCGTAAGGGGCGCGTGGTGGTGGGCTTCCGCGAGCGCGCCGCGCCCTACGTGGCGGACCTCGCCGGTTGCGAAGTGCTCGCCAGCCCCGCCGGCGCGCTGATCGCGCCGCTCGCCGCGCTGCTCGGCGGTCTCGCGATCCGCGAGCACGTGCCGCAGATCGAAGTCGCGGTCGCCGACAACGCGACCGCGCTCGTGCTGCGCGTACTCGCCGAGCCTCCCGAGGCGGACCTGGCGCTGCTCGGGGAGTTCGCTCGCCGCCACGGGGTGTGGCTCTACCTGCAGCCCGCGGGGCTCGATTCAGTACGTGCGCTCGAAGGCGGGCGCAGCGAGCGCAGCGAGCCGCTGCACTACGGTCTCCCCGCCTTCGGCCTCGAGCTGGAGTTCTCTCCCACCGACTTCATCCAGGTGAACGGTCCGGTGAATGAAGCGCTGGTGGCACGCGCCGTCGAGCTCCTCGGGCTCACGCCCGCCGCGCGGGTGCTCGATCTCTACTGCGGGCTCGGCAATTTCACGCTCGCGCTGGCGCGCAGGGCCGGGAGCGTCGTGGGCGTCGAGGGTGAGGCGCGGCTGGTCGGGCGCGCGCGCGGCAACGCTGCGCGCAACCAGGTCTCCAACGCCGAGTTTCATCAGGCGGATCTCGCGGCGGCGCCCGCGGCGGCCGCCCCGTGGCTGCGCGGGGCATACAGCCACGTGCTGCTCGATCCGCCGCGCACCGGGGCGCGCGCGATGCTCCCCACCGTGGCGCGGCTGGCGCCGCGGCGGGTGCTGTATATTTCCTGCCATCCGGGTAGCCTCGCGCGGGACCTCATGGAGTTGGTGCACGAACACGGCTTCACGTTAGAAGCGGCCGGCGTGGTCGACATGTTCGCGCATACCGCGCACGTCGAATCGCTGGCGCTGCTCGAGCGCCCGTGAGCCTCGGCCCCCTCATGATCGATCTCGAGGGCGGCGCCCTGACGGCCGAGGAACGCGAGCTGCTGCGTCATCCGCTGGTCGGCGGCGTGCTTCTTTTCACGCGCAACTACCTCGAGCCCGGGCAGCTCTCGGCCCTGGTCGCCGAGATTCACGCGGCGCGCGCCCCGGCGCTCATCGTCGCCGTCGATCACGAAGGCGGGCGGGTGCAGCGCTTCCGCAGCGGCTTCGCGCCGCTGCCGGCGGCACGGCGCATCGGGCACGAGTTCGATGCCGAGCCCCGTGCGGGTCTCACCCTGGCACGGCAGCTCGGCTGGCTGATGGCGGCGGAGCTGCGCGCGCACGGGGTGGACATCTCCTTCGCCCCCTGTGTGGACCTGGATCTCGGCGTGAGCGAGGTGATCGGCGACCGTGCCTTCCATGCCGAGCCGGAGGTGGTGGGCCAGCTCGCCGTAGCCTACGTGCACGGCATGCGCGATGCGGGCATGGCGGCCACCGCCAAGCATTTTCCCGGCCACGGCGCCGTAGTGGCCGACTCGCACCTGACGCTGCCGGTCGACCGCCGGGGGCTCCCGGACCTTGCCGGGGATCTCGCCCCCTACCGGCGGCTGATCGCCAACGGGCTGCCCGCCGTCATGGTGGGTCACCTGCTCTTTCCGGCGGTCGATCCGGCCCCGGCGAGCCTCTCGGGTCGCTGGATTCGCGACGTATTGCGCGGTCAGCTGCAGTTTCAGGGCGTAGTGTTTGCCGACGATCTCTCCATGGGAGGGGCGGCCGCCGCGTACGGGGACGTCGTCACGCGGGCCCGGCAGGCCCTGGCCGCGGGATGCGACATGCTTCCGGTGTGCAACAATCGCTCCAGCGTTAGGGAGCTTCTGGACCGCCTGGATGTCCGGGTGCAACCGGCCTCGAGCCTGCGGCTGGTGCGCCTGCACGGGCGTGCGGCCCCGGGGCGTGCGCAGCTGCTCGCCTCGGCCGAGTGGGCCGGCGCGCGCGCCGCTCTGGCGCGGATCGAGGCGGCCCCGTCCCTGACGCTGGTCGCCGGCAGGAACCCATGAACAACTGGACGGGTGAGGCGTGGCGCAGCGTAGTCGAAAGCGCCCCCGAAGGCATCGTGGTCTGCGACGCCGCTGCGCCCGACCATCCCGTGGTGTTCGTGAATGCCGCCTTTGCGCAGATGTGCGGCTATCCGGCCGCCGCGCTCGTCGGCAACAACCTGCGCATGCTCCAGGGAACCGACCGGGATCAGGAGGCGCGCGCTCGTCTCGCCGAGGCCATCGGCAAGGGCGAGCCGGCGCGGGTGCTGCTGCGCAACTACCGGCCCGACGGCTCGCTCTTCTGGAACGAGACGGTCATCCAGCCGGTGCGCGGCGCCTCCGGGGAGCTCACGCATTTCATCGGCTTTCACCGCGATGCCAGCGAGCGGCTCAAGGCCCCGGAGCGCGCGCCCGCGGGGCTGCCCTCGTGGCTGCGTGAGGATCGGCTCACGGGACTCTACTCGCGCGCCTACCTCGAGGAGCTGCTGCAGCGGGACTGGCAGCTGGCGCAGCGCGACTCGCACGAGATCGGGCTGACGCTCTTCGACATCGACGACCTCGGCGCCTACAACGAAAAGTTCGATCGCGCCGCGGGCGATGCCTGCATTCGCCGGGTCGCGCGCGTCATCGGCGCCTCCTACCGCCGCGGCGGGGATCTGGTGGGGCGGTGGGAAGGCGGCACCTTCGTGGTGCTGACGCAGGGCGAAGCGGCCGAACGCGCCGCGGAGTACGCCCGCATCGTGTCACAGCGGGTGCGCGATCTCCTGATGCATCATCCGACCGCGGGCGCGGGCCGCTACGTGACCATGAGCGCCGGTATCGCGAGCCTCGTGCCTCCGCGGGGGCTGCCGCTCGAGGCACTCTTCAAGGCGTGCCGCGCCGCGATGAAGCGCGCCAAGACCAACGGCAAGGACGGCATCGCCACGGCCGAAGCCGCCGACTTCCAATAACGGCAGCGCGACTTTGGCCTATCGACCAGGAGCGCGCGGACCCTGCGCGGGCGTCACCAGGGCGATCACGCCGAAGGCCGGTTGATCGTAGTAGTTGCGCTCGTAGAAGCGCACGCGGCGCGTCTCGTTGAGTGTGAACCGGGTACCGGGCGCGGCGCCGAGGCCGTCCGGCGGATTGTCCATCGCCCAGGTGAGCGACAGCCCGAGGTGCAGGAACTGCCCGTGCTCGAGGTACACGTTGCCCGTGAGCCCGGGCACGTCGATCCCGAGGCGCGCGACGGGAAATCCGGCTCGCGTGCCCCAGGAGCTCGCGGTCTGCGACCAGGCGGCATGCGCCACCGGCACGTAGGCGCCGCTCGCGCGCAGCCGGCTCTCGAGCTCGTTCAGCTGGTACGCCCCGGGCGGCAGGAGCCCCGCGAAGCGGCCCACCTGCACCGAGCCGCTCGCCGACTCATCGCCGGCGATGCTGCGCGCCCCGGCTTCCTCGCTCCAGTTCTCGGCGCTGCCTTCGGCGGCGACGGTGCGGAAGACGATGATCTCGACGTTGTAGAGGGGGCCGGCGCTTTCCTCGGAGGCGGCGGGGAGCGAGGCGGCGAGCGCGGCGGCGAGGGCGAGCGCGAGCGCGTGCAGCGGGGCGGTGCGGCGGTCCATGCGCGGCATTCTAACTTGGCGGCGGCGGGCGTGCCGCCGCGGCGAGCCGCCCGAGGAGGTCGCCCGCGTACTCGAAGCGCGCCTGATCGGTGGGCATCAGCCGCGAGATGCGGAGCTTGCGCGGCCCGTCCAGGCGGTACTCGCGCGAGCTCTTCTGGATCAGCCGCACCAGGCCCGCAGGATCGACGGCGGTGCGGTCCTCGAACACCACCGAGCCTCCCTGGGGACCGAGGTCGAGGCGCCGCACCCCCAGGCGCCGCGCGGCGAGCTTCAGCTTCGCGATGCGCAGGAGGCTGACCGCGGCCGCCGGCAGCGGGCCGAAGCGATCGTGGAGCTCCGCGGTCAGCTCATCGAGCGCCGCCTCGTTCCCGGCCGCGGCGATCCGCTTGTAGAGCGAGAGCCGCACGTGCACGTCGGCGACGTAGGCCTCGGGGAGGAAAGCCGGCAGGCGCAGCTCCACCTCGGTCACCGCCGCGAGCGGCTGATCGAGAGCGGGCTCGCGGCCGGACTTCAGCGCGCGCACCGCGTGGTCCAGCATGTCGAGGTAGAGCGACAGGCCGACCTCGGTCATGTTGCCGCTCTGCTGCTCGCCGAGGAGCTCGCCCGCGCCGCGGATCTCGAGATCGTGGGTGGCGAGCACGAAGCCCGCGCCGAGCTCCTCCATCGACTCGATGGCTTCGAGCCGCTTGGCGGCATCGCGCGGCAGCGCCTGGCGCGGCGGCGCGATGAGATAGGCGTAGGCGCGATGGTGGGAGCGGCCGACGCGCCCGCGCAGCTGGTGCAGCTGCGCGAGCCCCATGTGATCGGCGCGGTTGATCATGATGGTGTTGGCGCTCGGCACGTCGATGCCGCTCTCGATGATGGTGGTGCACACCAGCAGGCTGAAGCGCCGGTGGTAGAAGTCCACCATCAGCTGCTCGAGCTCGCGCTCGCGCATCTGGCCGTGGGCGACGCGCACGCTCGCCTCGGGCACCAGCGTCTGCACCTCGGCGGCGATCCTGGCGATCGAGCGCACCTCGTTGTGCACGAAGTAGATCTGGCCGCCGCGGCGCAGCTCGCGCAGCGCCGCCTCGCGCAGCGTCGGTCCGTGCCATTCGATGAGGAAGGTCTTGATGGCGAGGCGGGCCGCCGGCGCCGTGGTGATGAGCGAGAGGTCGCGCAGCCCCCCGAGCGCCATGTTGAGTGTGCGCGGGATCGGGGTCGCCGTGAGGGTCAGCACGTGCACATTGGCGCGCAGCGCCTGCAGGCGCTGCTTGTCGCGCACGCCGAAGCGCTGCTCCTCGTCGATGATGAGGAGCCCGAGATCGTGAAAGCGCGCATGTGCGTGCAGCAGCCGGTGAGTGGCGATCACGATGTCGACCGTGCCCTGCTCGAGCGCGGCGAGCGTGGCCTGCGTCTCCTTCGAGGTGCCGAAGCGCGACAGCGCCTCGATGCGCACCGGCCAGTCGGCGAAGCGGTCGCGGAAGTTGGTGAGATGCTGCTGCACCAGCAGCGTCGTGGGTGCGAGCACCGCCACCTGTTTGCCGGCCGCGGCAGCCACGAAGGCGGCGCGCATCGCCACCTCGGTCTTGCCGAAGCCGACGTCGCCGCACACGATGCGGTCCATGGGGCGCTCGGAAGCGAGGTCGGCGAGCACCTGGCGGATGGCCTCGGCCTGATCCGCGGTCTCCTCGAATGGAAAGCCGTTGACGAAGGCCTGGTAGTCGGGCTCGGCCGCGGCCAGCGAGAGCCCGCGCTGCGCCTTGCGGCGCGCGTACAGGTCGAGGAGCTCGGCCGCCGCGTCGCGGATCTGCTCCGCGGCGCGCCGCCGCGCCCTGGCCCACTGGTCGGTGCCGAGCTTGTGGAGCGGGGCGCTCTCGGGCGCGGCCCCCGTATAGCGGCTCACCAGGTGCAGCGCATGCACCGGCACGTACAGGCGGTCGCCGTCCTGGTATTCGAGGACCAGGAACTCGCCCGGTTGTCCGGCGATGTCCATCGCCTGCAGGCCCGCGTAGCGGCCGACGCCGTACTCCTCGTGGACCACCGGCGCGCCCGGGTTGAGGTCCTGGAGATCGCGCAGGATCGCCTCCGGGTCCGAGGCGCGCCTGGCCCGCGCCCGCTCCTGGCGCGCGCGCGCGCCGAAGAGCTGTGCCTCCGCAATCAGGGCGATCGGCGGCTCGGTGAGGGTCAGTCCCTCGATATCCGGGGCGACCGCGAGGGCGAGGCGCGCCCCGCCGGCGGCGAAGGCTTCCCAGCCCGGGACGGTCGCCACCTGGTGCCCGTGCGAGCGCAGCATCTCGCCGAGCATCTCGCGCCGCCCGGCGGAATCGGCCGCGATCAGCACCCGCCCGTGGAACTCGCGCACGAAGGCATCGAGCGGCGCGAGCGGGCGCTCGGCGCGCAAGTCGAGGCGCAGCTCGCGCGGCGCGGCGGTCGGGAAGTTGCGCACTGCCGCGCTCACCGTCGTGAGCTCGGTGTCTGCCTTGAAGGCATCGAGTGTCACCGCGGCAAAGCGCCCGAGAGCGTCCGCGAGCTCCGCGGGCTCGAGGAACAGCTCCGCGGGCTTGAGCACCGGACGCTCGAGGTCGTGCCGGCGATCCTCGTAGCGTGCCTCGATGTCGGCCCAGGCGCGTGCCAGCGCCTGCGGCAGGGCCGCGTCGTGCACGATCACGGCGTTCGCCGGCAGATAGTCGGTGAGCCGGGCGAGCGTGTCGAAGAACAGCGGCTGGTAGAACTCGATGCCGGCCGGCGCCAGCCCCTCGCTCACGCCGCGGTACACGGCGCTTTTCGACGGATCCCCCTCGAAGCGCGTCCGGTAGCGGCGCCGGAAGTCGCGCACCGCCTGGGCACCGAGCGGCACCTCGCGTGCCGGCAGCAGCCGCACCTCGGCGAGCGCATCGAGCGAGCGCTGCGTCTCCGGATCGAAGGTGCGGATGGCCTCGATCTGCTCATCGAACAGGTCGATGCGCAGCGGTGCGGCACTGCCCATCGGGAAGACGTCGAGGAGCGAGCCGCGCACGGCGAACTCTCCCGGGCTCACCACCTGGCTGACACTCGCATAGCCGGCCTCGATGAGGCGCTGCCGGAACGGCTCGAGGGCGAGAGATTGGCCGGTGCTCAGCCCGAAGGCGCGGCCCTGCACGTAGTCGCGCGGCGGCAGGCGCTGCAGCAGAGTGTCGGCCGAGACGAGCAGGCAGCCGTGCTGCGTGTGCGGCAGATCGTAGAGCGTCTTCAGCCGCTCGGAGGTGATGTCGGGGTGCGGCGAAAAGAGGTCGTAAGGCAGCACCTCCCAGTCCGGCAGGCGCAGCAGCGGGAGCCCGTGGCCGGCGAAAAAGCGCAGCTCGGCGCCGAAGCGCTCGAGCTCGCGCGCCGCGTCGCCGATCACCACGTAGAGCCGTGCGTCGGCGGCGAGGCCTTCCGCGAGCGCGAGCGCCGGGGCGCTGCCGTACAGCTGGCGCCATTCGAGGCGCGGGTGGTCCGCGCCCGGCAGCGGGGGATTGAGGAGCGAGGTCATGAGTCTCGGGCAGCTTACCCGAGCGCGTCGCGTTTAGGTGCCGGCCGGCCCCACGGCGAGCTGCATGCGTGTCGCGAGCGGCACGCAGAAGATGTCGATCGGGTGGGCGCGGCCGCGCAGCTGCAGCGGCGGCAGCGGCGTCGCGCCGATGTCGAGGCCCTGCGCGTCGAGCGAGCGCTTGAGCGTGCTCGAGAACAGCATCTCGCCCGCGCGCGCCCGCTGACAGAGCCGCGCGGCGACGTTCACGGTGTCGCCGATGATGGTGTAATTCATGTAGGCGGAGGAGCCGACGTTGCCGGCGACCACGTCGCCTTCGTTGATGCCGATCCCGAGTCCCGCCTCGACCTGGTAGCGCTCCCGCCAGGAACGCGACAGCTCGGCAAAGCGCGCCAGCATCTCGCGCGCCGCGCTCACCGCGCGCTGCGCGCTGTCGGTTTGCTCGAGCGGCACGCCGAAGCCGAGCATCAGGCAGTCTCCCGCCATGTGAAACACGGTGCCGTCGTACTTGAAGGTGATCTCGGTGAGCAGGGAGAAGAACTCGTTGAGCAGCGGCACCACGCGCTGGGGATCGAGCTGCTCGGTGATGCTGGTGAAGCCGCGCAGGTCCGCGAACAGCACGACGGCGTGCGCGCGCGCCTCGGGGACCGGCGCAGCCGGCGACAGCAGCGTGTCGCGCAACTGCGCGTCCTCGAGGATCTTGTCGGCGACGCGCGGCGAGACGTAGCGGCGGAAAGTCCGCCGCAGGAGCTCCTCCCGGCGCCGGATCTCCTCCTCCAGCTGAGCTGCCGCCTTCTTCTTCCGCACGCTGCTCGCGTGCAGCAGGGCCTCTATGCGGGCCCTGAGAGGCTCATCGGTCACGTAGTCCCCAGGATTATTCTAGTGACGCCAGCCTACCACCGGCGTACGACCGCGTGCCAGCAGCGGCCGCAGCGATGCGCGCGCGCGGCGCGCGGGCGAGGAGTGCGCGTTACGCCTTGACTTAAGCCGACGGTGCCGGGGCGGGCGCGGCGTCGGCGCCGGTCGCGACCGAGTGAATGACACGGTCGTTTTCGAAGAACACCGAGAAGCCGTTGTAGTCCCAGCGCGTGATCGGCGGACGGTGCGGACTTCCGCCCCCGACCGCCGGGTGGCGCGTGACCGGGGCGCCGAAATGCTTTTCGACCTCACTCATGGTGAGGCCGCGCTTGGGGCGCGCGGTCTGCGATTCACGCACCTGGACCTGGTCGTTGACCACGACGGTGTCGGCGAGGGCGCTGCCGGCGACCGTGCAGCCGCACAGGAGTGCCGCGAGAATCCGTGTCTGCATACGAGTTCCTCCGGTCCGCGGCGACTATAACACCGCCCGCAATCTGTCAAAGCGACGACCCGACTTATGGGCGTCAATCTGTGACGCAGGTCTGAAAAGTGCCCTGACTGTGGTTAAATCGCGACGATGTTTTACCCGCTGCCGCTCTACGTCGGCCTGCGCTACGTGCGCGCGAGGTCGCACAAGTTCTTCGTTTCGTTCATCACCTGGGCGTCGCTGGCAGGGGTGTGCGTCGGGGTCGCGGCGTTGATCGTGATCCTCTCGGTGATGAACGGCTTCGAGAGCGAGCTGCGCGACCGGCTGCTGTCGCTCGGCGCCCAGGTACGCGTGATCGCGGCGGCCGCGCCGGGCGGCGGGCCGGCACCGTCCGCCGCCCGCGACTGGCAGGTCGCGGCGCAGCGCGCGCGCACGGTAGCCGGCGTCGCGGCTGTTGCCCCGTATGCGGAGCTCACGGCGCTCGCGGTGCGCGAGCCCGAGACGCTGCCGGTCGTGCTGCGCGGCATCGACCCGCAGGAAAGCGCCACGGCGAGCGAGCTCGGTGCGGCGGTCACCCAGGGTCATCTCAAGGACCTCGTGCCGGGCTCCGGGCGGGTGATCGTCGGCGAGCTGATCGCCGAGCGCCTAGGTATCGCGCTCGGCGACCAGCTCACTCTGCTCGTCCCCACCATGAGCGCGGACGGTACACCCGAGGCAAAGCTGCGCGGCTTCACGGTCGCGGGCATCTTCGAGGTGGGGCTGCAGGAGCACGACGGCACGCTGGTGTTCGCGCCCCTCGATGACGTGCGCGCGCTCGCACCCGCGAGCGCGAGCGCTCAGGGGCTGCGCATCCGCGTCACCGACGTGCTGGCGGCGCCGGCGGTGGCGGCGCGGCTGCGCGCGGTGTTGCCGAAGGTCTACGAGGTGCGCGACTGGACGGAGGACAACGCCAGCTACTTCCGCGCGACCCGCATCGAGAAGACCATGATGTCGCTCATCCTGCTGCTGATCGTCGCGGTCGCCGCCTTCAACATCGTCGCCATGCTGGTGATGGTCGTCACCGACAAGCGCACCGACATCGCCATCCTGCGCACCTTCGGCGCCGCGCCGCGCCGGGTGATGGGCATCTTCATCACCCAGGGACTGGTGATCGGCTGGCTGGGGGTGGCGCTCGGCGTGGTGCTCGGGCTCGCGCTCGCGCTCGATGTCGAGACCATCGTGCCGTTCCTCGAGCACACCTTCCACTTCCAGATTCTCGATTCCGACGTCTACTACAGCAGCGTCATCCCGTCCGAGGTGCACGCCGCCAACGTGGTGGCGATCGCCGCCGCGGCGCTGCTGCTCACCACGCTCGCCACCATCTACCCGGCGCTGCGCGCGGCGCGCACCGCGCCGGCCGAAGCGTTGCGCTACGAGTGACCATGGCGGGCGCTCCCTACGAGTGGCTGATCGGCACCCGCTACCTGCGCTCGACGCACCGGCGCGGCTTCGTGTCGTTCGTGGCGCTCATGTCGGTGTGCGGGCTGATGCTCGGGGTGGCGACCCTCATCGTGGTGCTGTCGGTCATGAACGGCTTCGAGCGCGAGCTGCGCACGCGTATCCTTGCCGTAACCTCGCACGCTACCCTCACCGGCATCTCGGGCACGCTCGCCGACTGGCGGACACTTGCCGCACGCGCCCGGCGGCAGAGCGGCGTGCAGGCGGCGGCGCCGTACGTGGAAAGCGTGTGCGTGCTCGCCAACGGCTACGCGATGACCGGCGCCACGGTGCGCGGCGTGCTGCCGGACGAGGAGCGCACGGCGACCGGGCTCGCCGGGCGGGTGACCCAGGGCAGTCTCGACGACCTCGAGCCCGGCGCTTACGGGATCATCCTCGGTGCGGCGCTCGCGCACGAGCTCGGCGTGCGCGTCGGCGGCACGGTGGTGGTGATCGCGCCGCAGGGCACCGCCACACCCACCGGAGTGGCGGCGCGCATGCGCCGCTTCCACGTGGTGGGCGTCTTCTCCTCGGGGATGTACGAATTCGACCGCGGGCTGGCGCTCACGCACATGGCGGACGCCGCACGGCTGTTCCGCCTCGGCGACGGCGTCACCGGACTGCGCCTCGCGCTCGCCGACCCGCTGCGCGCGTCCGCGGTCGCGGTGCGCGTAGCGCGTGCGCTCGGGGGGGATTTCTACGTGAGCGACTGGACGCAGAACCATGCCAACTTCTTCCGCTCCATCGAGATCACCAAGTCGATGATGTTCGTGATCCTGCTGATGCTGGTCGCGGTGGCGGCCTTCAACATCGTCGCGACGCTGGTCATGATCGTGAAGGAGAAGCAGACGGACATCGCCATCCTGCGCACGCTCGGAGCCGCGCCGCGCAACGTGCTGGCCACCTTCGCGGTGCAGGGGGTGCTGATCGGGCTCGCCGGCACCGTGCTCGGCGCGGGGCTCGGGACGCTGGTGTCCGACAACCTCGAGAGGCTCGTCGGCGCCCTCGAGCGCCTCACCGGGGTGCGGTTCATCGACGCGAGCGTCTACTACCTGAGCGATCTGCCGGCGTACGTCGAGGGACTCGACGTGCTCAGGGTGTGCGGCGTGGCCTTCGTGCTGTGCGCGCTCGCGACCGTCTATCCGGCGTGGCGCGCGGCGCGCACCGCGCCGGCGGAGGCGCTGCGCCATGAGTGAGGCCGTGCTCGAAGCGCGCGAGGTGCACAAGAGCTTCCGCCAGGGGCCGGTATTGCTGCCGGTGCTGAGGGGAGTGACGCTGCACGTGGCGGCCGGCGAGCGCGTGGCGATCGTAGGCGCCTCGGGCTCGGGCAAGACGACGCTGCTGCAGATCCTCGGCGGGCTCGATGCACCGACCAGCGGCACGGTGCTGATTGCCGGCAGCGACATCCATGCGCTCGGCGAGAGCGCGCGCGGCGAGCTGCGCAACCGGGCGCTCGGCTTCGTCTATCAGTTCCATCACCTGCTGCCGGAGTTCTCTGCGCTGGAGAACGTGGCGATGCCGCTCCTGGTGCGGCGTACGCCCGTGTCCGAGGCGCGCGCGGCGGCGCGGCGCGTGCTCGAGCGCGTGGGCCTCGGCGAGCGCCTCACGCATCGCCCGCACCAGCTTTCCGGCGGCGAGCGGCAGCGTGCCGCGGTGGCGCGCGCGCTGGTGACGCAGCCCGGGCTCGTGCTCGCGGACGAGCCGACCGGAAACCTCGACGGGGCCAACGCCGAGAGCGTCTTCGCGCTCATGCTGGAGCTCAACCGCGAACGCGGCACGAGCCTCGTGGTGGTGACGCATGACCTGAGGCTCGCGCGCCGCATGGAGCGGGTCTACGAGCTGGAAGGCGGCGCGCTCGCGGCTCGTTGATTGGCCCAATCGCAGGGAGCGATTCGGGCGGACATCACTCCGTCGGCCGCGGGCAAAAAGCCGGGGTTTTAGCCGGCTGCGCCTCAGCCCGCGGGGGCGGGCGGTGCGGCGTGTCGCGTCCGGTAGCGGCTCGCCACGTGCCAGCGCCACACGAGCTCGAGCGCGATCCAGCCGAGCACGCCGAAGACCGCGGCGCACACCAGGCAGCCGACCGCGAAGGGCCGCCAGACCGGCGCGAGCGCGTGCTGGAACCAGCGCCAGTCCGGGACGAACCGGAAATGCTGGCGCGGCACGTGCAGGACGGCCACGCCGACCCGGTAGGCGAAGTAGTAGAGCGGCACCAGGGTGAAGGGGTTCGCGACCACCCACGTGGTGCCGTAGATCACGGGCAGGTTGATGCGCCAGAGGAGGGCGACTATCACGGCGAGCAGCAGGTGGATCGGCAGCGGCACGAAGGAGATGGCGACCCCGGCCCCGAATGCATAGGTGACGGCCCGCCGGTGCAGCGTCCACAGCTGCGGGTTCGCGATGCGCTCGCCGCAGATGCGCACCGGCCAGCGCGTGCGCAGCGTGTGGGGCGCCGGAACGATTTTTTTCAATAACGCCCGCGGCATCGAGGCTCGGGACTGTACCAGAAGCGCCGGGAGCGGGAATGTGCTGCGGTTCCGGTATGATGGCCGCCTGCGCAAGTCCGCGGTCGCGGTCATTTGGGGTCGTTCACGATGTGGGAAATAGTGCGGGCCGGCGGCCCGCTGATGTGGCCGATCATCCTTAGCTCGATCATCGCGGCGGCCATCATTCTCGAGCGCCTTTGGACCCTGCAGGACAAGCGCGTGCTGCCGCGCGAGCTGCCGCAGCGGGTGTGGCAGCTCATCGAGGCCAACCAGGTGAGCGATAAGGTGATCGCGGGGCTCGAGCAGAACTCCCCGCTCGGGCGGCTGCTCGCCACGGGCCTCGCCAACCGCCACCGGCCGCGTGAGATCCTCATGGAGCGTCTCGAGGACACCGGCCGCCACGTGGTGCACGAGCTCGAGCGCTTCCTCAATACGCTCGGCACGATCGCCGGCGTGGCCCCGCTCCTCGGCCTGCTCGGCACCGTGACCGGCATCATCCGCTCCTTCAACGCCATCGAGGCGGGCGGCATGGGTGACCCGCGCGCGCTCTCGGGGGGCATCGCCGAAGCGCTGATCTGCACGGTGGCGGGCCTGGTCGTCGCCATTCCGGCGCTCATCTTCTACCGCTACCTGCGCGGCCGCGTCGAGGGCATCGTGGTGGAGATGGAGAAGCAGGCGATCCGCATGGCGGATGCGCTCGAGGCGGCGCGGCTGCGCGAGCGCGGCTCGCCGGCGGCGGCTGCGTGAAGCGGCCGGCACGGGGGACGCAAGCGTGAACCTCAAGCCCGGCCGCCCGCCCGAAGAGCCGGAGATCAACGTCGTCTCGCTGATCGACGTGGTGCTGCTGCTGGTGGTGTTCTTCATTCTTTCGAGCCGCTTCACCGACGAAGGCAGGCTGCGCGTGCACCTGCCGCACGCGAGCGCCGTGCCTGCGGAGAGAGTCGGCAGCGAGCCCCTGGTGGTGAGTGTGACGGAGGCGGGCGGCTATCTCGTCAACCAGCACGAGCTCATCAACTCGAGCCCCGAGACTCTGCGCGCGGCGCTGCTCAAGGAGGCCGGCACCAACCGTGCCATGCCGGTCACGCTGCGGGCGGATGCGCGCGCCACTCACCAGTCCGTCATCACCGCCATGGATGTGCTCGGACGGCTCGGCTTTGCCGAGATCAACGTCGCCACCGTCAAGGAAGAGCCGGCGGGCAAGCCTTGAACGACGTGCGCTCCCGGTCGAGTGCGCGGGGGGCGGAGTCTGCGCCCGGCAGCGGCGGCGGCCTCAGGACCTACCGGCGGCTGCTCGGCTACATCCGACCGCACCGCCTGCAGTTCACCATCGGGATGCTGGGTGCGATCCTGTACGCAGCGACGCAGAGCAGCTTCGCCCTGCTGGCGAAGGCCTTCGGCGACGGCACGCTCGCGCAGCGCGATCCCCGCACCATCCTGTGGGTCCCCCTGGCGGTGGTGGGGCTGTTCGTGTTGCGCGGGCTGGGCGACTTCACCCAGACCTACTTCATGGGCTACGTCGGACGGCGCATCGTGGCGCGGCTGCGCAGCCAGGTGTTCCGGCGCATCCTCGAGCTGCCGATAGGGTTCTTCGATCGCAACTCGTCGGCCATGCTTCTCTCCCGCCTCACCTACAACACCGAACAGATCGGCCAGGCGACCACCGACTCGGTGGTGGTGCTGGTGCGCACTACCCTCACCATCTTCGCCTGCATCGGCCTGGTGCTCTGGTACAACGCGCGCCTGGGACTGCTGGCGCTCACCATGGGTCCGCTGGTGGCATGGCTGGTGTCGCTCATCAACCGGAAATTCCGCCGCTACAGCCACCGCATCCAGGACTCGATGGGCGACGTCACCCGCGTCGCCAAGGAGAGCTTCGAGGCGCCGCGGCTCATCAAGGTCTACAACGCGCAGGAGCACCTCGACCGCCAGTTCGGCGCGGTGAACGAGCGCAACCTGCGTTCCAACATGAGGCTGATCCTGACCAAGGGGCTGTCAAACCCCGTGGTGCAGCTGCTGACCGCGATCGGGCTCGCGGTGGTGTTGTCGATTGCCATAGCGGACGCGGTGCACGGCCGCACCTCCATCGGCTCGCTGCTCGGTTTCTTCGCGGCGCTGATCGGCATCGCGCAGCCGCTGCGCGACCTGGTGGGGGTCGCGGGTCCGCTGCAGCAGGGCATCGCCGGCGGACAGAGCCTGTTCGAGCTGCTGGACGAGCCGGCGGAGCCGCAGGGCGGGAGCTACCGCGCCACCCGCGTGCGCGGCGCCGTGCGCTTCGAGCACGTGTCGTTCGCCTACCGCGCTGCCGACGGCGCTGCGCCCGGCGGTACAGCCGGCGCGGCGGCGGCGCGGCCGGGCCGGGCGGTGGCGCTCGGCGACATCTCGCTGGAGGTCGCCGCCGGCGAGACCCTCGCGATCGTCGGGCGCTCGGGCAGCGGCAAGTCGACGCTGGTGAATCTGCTGCCGCGCTTCTACGACGTGCGCGCCGGGAGCGTGGCCATCGACGGCCGCGACGTGCGCGAGTACGAGCTGCGCTCCTTACGGGAGCAGATCGCGGTCGTCAGCCAGGATGTCGTGCTGTTCGACGACACCATCCGCAACAACATCGCCTTCGGGCGCGATGTCGCGGATGCGGCCGTCGAGCGCGCCGCCGAGGCGGCTCACATCCTCGAGTTCGTGCGCAGCCAGCCGGGCGGGCTCGATGCGCTGGTGGGCGACCGCGGCATGCTGCTCTCCGGGGGCCAGCGCCAGCGCATCGCCATCGCGCGCGCGCTCCTCAAGGACGCGCCCATCCTGATCCTCGACGAGGCCACGTCCGCCCTCGACACCGAGTCCGAGCGTCACATCCAGGCGGCGCTCGCCCAGCTGGTCCGCAACCGCACCACGCTCGTGATCGCCCACCGGCTGTCGACGGTCGAGCAGGCCGACCGCATCATCGTGCTGGATGCCGGTGCGATCGTCGAGCAGGGCACGCACGCCGAGCTGCTCGCGCGCGGCGGCCTGTACGCGCAGTTGCACCAGCTGCAGTTCTCCGACTGAGGGAGTGCGCGGTGCGCAGCCGGCTCGAGCGACTGTGGTACGAGGACAGCGCAGGCGCTGCGCTGCTTGCGCCGCTCGCCTGGGTCTACGCCGCACTCACCGGCGTGCGCCGCAGCGCATACCGGCTCGGCCTGCTGCGTGCGCGGCGGCTCGCACGGCCGGTGGTCGTGATCGGCAACCTCACGGTCGGCGGCACCGGCAAGACCCCGCTCACGATCCACCTGGCGCGCGAGCTCGGCGCCGCGAAGCTCAAAGTAGGCATCGTGTCGCGCGGCTACGGGCGGCGCGGCCGCGAGGCGCGCTACGTGCACGCGGACTCCGACTGGCGCGACGTGGGCGATGAGCCGGTGATCATCGCGCGCCGCACCGGCTGCCCGACCATGGTGGCGGCGGACCGGGTCGCGGCGGCCCGCACGCTCATCGCCCGGGGCGCGGATGTGATTCTCTCCGACGACGGGCTGCAGCATCTGCGCCTGCCGCGCGACTGCGCGATCGTCGTGATCGACGGCAGCCGGGGCTTCGGCAACGGCCGCCTGCTGCCGCAAGGTCCGCTGCGCGAGCCGGCGGCGGCGCTCGGCCGTGCCGACGTCGTGGTGGTGAACGGCGAGCCGGAGCACGGCACGCTCGGGCAGGTGCTGCCCGCCGGGACGCTGACCATGCGGCTCGTGGCGCAGCCGGCGGTGCGGCTCGACGGGCGCGGATCGCCGAGCGAGCTGGCGGCGTTCCGGGGACGGCGGGTACACGCGGTGGCCGGGATCGGCAATCCGCAGCGCTTCTTCGGCGAGCTCACGGGCCTTGGGCTCGAGGTGATCGCGCATCCTTTCCCGGATCACCACCCCTTCACGGCGCGCGAGCTCGACTTCGCCGACGAACTGCCGATCCTCATGACCGAGAAAGATGCCGTAAAATGTGCGCCGTTCGCCAACGCGCGGCTGTGGTGCGTGCCGGTGAGCGCCGCCTTCAGCGACCGCGATGCGCAGGCGCTGCGCGCGCGGCTGCTCGGCAGGCTGCGCGCCGGCACACCCGGAGGTTAGAGCGCCGATGGATTCCCGACTGCTCGAGATACTCGCCTGCCCGGTGTGCAAGGGCACGCTCAAGTATCAGCGCGAGGCGCAGCTGCTCGTATGCCGCATGGACCGCCTCGCCTATCCGATCCGCGACGACGTGCCGGTGATGCTGGAGGAGGAGGCGCGCCAGCTCGCCGCCGACGACCCGCTGCTCGAGCGCTGAAGGGACCGCGCCGTGTTCCGGGTCGTCATTCCCGCGCGCTACGACTCGGTGAGGCTTCCCGGCAAGGCGCTGCGGCTGATCGGCGGCAAGCCCATGGTGCAGTGGGTGTACGAGCGCGCCCGCGCCGCCGGCGCCCGCGAGGTGCTGATCGCCACCGACGATGCGCGCATTGCCGGCGCCGCGCGCGCCTTCGGCGCGGAAGCGGCGATGACGTTGGCGACGCACGCCTCAGGCACGGACCGCATCGCCGAGGTGGCCGAAGCACGGCGCTGGCCGGAGCGCGACATCGTCGTGAACCTCCAGGGCGATGAGCCCCTGATGCCGCCGGCGCTCATCGCCCAGGTGGCTGCCTTGTTGGATGCGGTCCCGGCGGCGGACATTGCCACGCTCGCGACCCGCATCGGCTCGGTCGCGGAGCTGCTCGACACCAATGCTGTAAAAGTGGTGACGGACGCGACCGGGCGGGCGCTGTACTTCAGCCGCGCACCGATTCCCTGGAACCGCGCGGGCGCTGGCCCAGGCCTCGCGAGTCAGACCGATTTCGCAGGCGCGCGGCGGCATGTGGGGATCTATGCTTACCGGGTGGCGGCGCTCAGGCGTCTCGCCGCGCTCGCCCCCGGGACGCTCGAGCTGCGCGAGAAGCTCGAGCAGCTGCGCGCGCTTGAGCACGGCCTGCACATTCAGGTTGCCGACGCGCGCGAGCCGCCGGGACCGGATGTCAACACGCCCGCGGATCTCGCGCGCGTCGAGGCGCTGCTCGGCCCCGGCCCGGATTGAGCGGTAGACTCGTATTGGTACCTGACGATAATGGCAGGGGATGTTTAACAATTGTTCACGGACAGGAACTTAAGTCCTTGGTGCAGCGTCAAAATTCGAGCCGGGGCAGGGGGCCTTGAGTGTCAACCCCGTGCCCACACCTAACGTTTTGATAAAGAGCGATTTGCTCCGACATGGAAACATTCCCCATGATGAACCCTATCCCTAAGTACCGCCGCGCTTCGCTCGCCGCGCTCGCCGCGAGTGCCGTGGCGGTTGTGCTCGCAGGCTGCGTGGAAACGCCGCCGCCGCGCCCCGTGTATGACACGCCGCCGCCGCCGCCGCCGCCGCCGATCAGCCAGGTATATGCATATCCGCTGCACGGCCAGACGCCGCAGCAGCAGGACCGCGATCACTACGAGTGCAGCACCTGGGCGACGCAGCAGACCGGTTTCAATCCGAGCGCGCCCGGCGTGCCGCCCCACGAGCGCGTGGAGGTGGTCTCGGCGGCCCCGCCTCCGGGAACGAATACCGCCATCGGCGCCGTCGCCGGCGCGATTCTCGGCGCCGCGATCGCTCCGAGCTGGCAGGCGGCACCCGCGGCACTCGCGGGCGCGGTAGTAGGCGGGGCGATCGGCAGCACGGCCGATGCGGCCAACGCGCAGGCGACCCGCACCGTCGTGGTCCAGGATCGGCGCGCCGCGGCGGCCCAGGAACAGCAGGCCCTGAGCTATCGGCGCGCGATCTCGGCGTGTCTCGATGCTCGCGGCTACAGTGTGAAGTGAGATAACGATCATGAAGAGCACAGCGATGTGGGCAAGGGCATCCGCGGCTGCGATCGTGACTCTCGCCCTCGCCGTGGCGAGCGCCCAGGCGCAGGACCGCGGGCGCGGAGGCTTCCGGCACGGCGGCCGCGCTCCCCAGCACATGGATGGGCGCTACGCCCACAATCGCTTCTACCCTGACCGCGGCAGCTATGTGCGCGGCCTGCCGGGCCACCCGTACGCGTTCGATCGGCCGGGCGGCCGCTTCTACTATTCGGGCGGCGTGTGGTACCGGCCGTACGGAGCGAGCTTCGTCGTGGTCGGGGCGCCGATCGGGCTGTTCGTTCCGGTGCTGCCACCCTTCTACACGACGCTGTGGGTCGGCGGCGTTCCCTACTACTACGCCAACGACACGTACTACACGTGGAGTCAGGCGAACAGCGGCTACGAAGTGGTCGATCCACCGAACGACCAGGACGCATCGCCCGACGCACCGCAGCCGCCGCCGCCGCAGGGCGACGATCTCTTCATCTACCCGCAGCAGGGGCAGAGCGCCGAGCAGCAGGCGACCGATCAGTACGAGTGCCACAAGTGGTCGTCGTCGCAGACCGGATTCGATCCGACCCAGACCGCCGGAGGGGTGGCTGCGGACCAGCTCGATGCGAGGCGCGCCGACTATCAGCGGGCCATGATCGCCTGCCTCCAGGGGCGCGGCTACAGCGCGCGATAGGCGCTCATCCGGTCAGAGCCCCGAGTAGCTCAGCGCGATCGTGTTGACCACCTGCGCGACCCCCGGGATCTGCTCGGCGGCCGCCTGGGCCTTGTCCCGTTGCAGGTCGGTCGTCACCTGACCGGTCAGATACACGACGCGGTGGTGAGTGCTCACGTAGATCTGATTGGCTCCCCCGAGATCCGGATACTGCTTCAGTTGCGCCTGGACGGCGGCTGTGATCTGCGCGTCTGCGGCACAGTCGCTGTCGGTGCAGGGGTGGGTGGCACATCCGCCGGCGGCGATCATGAGCGCAAAGGCGAGCGCGAAAATCCCGGGCAAGGCAAAGCGGCGCATCTCAGCGATTCTCCGGCGGCATCATCGGAACGGGAGCCTAGGCGCAGCGAGCGCCGGCCGCAACCCGCCTGCCGGGGATACAATGTGCCGCGCGTGAAGGTGCTGTTCGTCTGTCTCGGCAATATCTGCCGTTCACCCACCGCGGAAGCGGTGTTGCGTGTGCTCGCGGCGCGCGAGGCGCCGGAGCTTGCGCTCGAGGTGGACTCCGCCGGCACCGCCGCCTACCACGTCGGCCAGCCGCCGGACCCGCGCACGCGCGCGGCTGCGGCGCGCCGCGGCTACGACCTGAGCGAGCTGCGTGCGCGCACGGTCGAGCCCGCCGACTTCGAGCGCTTCGACCTCATCCTGGCGATGGACCGCGAGAACCTGAAGGCCCTGCGGCGCCGCGCGCCGTCTCACACGCACGAGCGGCTGCGGCTCTTTCTCGAGTTCGCGCCCGAGGCGGTGCCTGAGGACGTGCCGGACCCGTACTACGGCGGGCCCAACGGCTTCGAAGAGGTGCTCGATCTGGTGGAAACGGCAACGCGCGGACTGCTCGCACACCTGCGCCAGCGTCCGCGCGCGGCCTGACCTCGCCCTTTACTCCTCGGAGCCGCGGGTGCCGACGTCCTTCGACGGAGCGGACGACCAGACGACGTAAGGCTTGCCGCCGCCGACGTCCGGCTTCGGGGCGGGCTCGAAGTGCGCGAGCGGCGCCGCTTCGTGCCCGGCGGCCGCCTCGCGTGGCTCGGAGTGGAATTCACGTACCGGCGGCTGATCCGCCGCCTCGCGCGGGCGATCCGCGGCAGGCGGCGCGGAAATGGGCGCCGGCGGCGCGTCGTGCGAGCCGTTACCGGGTGCCTCCGCAGCCAGGGCGCCGCCCGGGGCGGGCGCCTCCTGCGCCTGGCTCAAGCCCTCACGCCCGCCACCGCCGCCGCGTCGGCCGCGCCGACGGCCACGGCGCCCGCGGCGCTCGCCGCGCTCGCCGCGAACCTCGCCGGTTGCTGCCGCTGCCTCCACCGCTGCGCGTTCGCCGCTCGGGCGGCTGTCCTCAGGCGCGGCACTCTCGGGCCTGCTCGCGCTCCGTTCGGTCCCGGTGCGCTCGGCGACGCGATCGCGTCCGCCGCGGCCCTGGCTGTCGCGGCTGCGATCCCGGTCGCGCATCTCGCGTCCGTCGCGGCCGCGACCACGATCCCGGTCGCGCTCGCGTCCGTCCCCGCGCCGCTCGCCGCGCTCACGGCGCGCGCCCTCGGCGTGGCGCCCGTGGCGGTAATGCTCGCGCCGCCCCTCGCGGCGCTCGGTATCGTCGCGCCGCGCGCCGCGCGAGGATGCCGTGCCGCCCGCCGGCTGCGGCTCGGCGGGTGCCGCCGGCTCGCCGATGAGGAAGCGTTTGAAGCGCGCCCAGAAGCCCTCCCCGGCGGGCGGCGCACCATGCTCGGCGGCGGCGTGCACGCGTGCGGGCGCCGGTGCGGGTGCCGCTATGGGCGCAGGAGTGGCCGGCAGAAGCGTTGCCACCGCGGGCGGTTCCTGCTGCGGCTTCTTGTCCTGAGCGCTGCCCGGCTCCGAGACCTCGGCCGCCGTCGGCATGAGGTAGGTGGCCTGCCTGTTCTCCGGCAGCTCGATCTCGTCGTCGCGCACGCGCCTGATCGAGTACTCGGGGGTCTGGATGTTCTCGTTCGGCACGATGATGAGCTCGGCGCTGCTCTTGTCCTCGAGCGTGCGCAGCCACTCGCGCTTCTCGTTGATCAGGTAGGTCGCGACCGCCACCGGCACCTGCGCGATGACGCGCGCGGTGCGGTCCTTGCGCAGCTCCTCGCCGATCAGGCGCAGCACCGCGAGCGTCATGGATTCGACGCTCCTGATGCTGCCGATGCCGACGCAGCGCGGGCAGACGATATGGCTCGATTCCCCGAGCGAGGGGCGCAGGCGCTGCCGCGACATCTCGAGGAGCCCGAAGCGCGACAGCCGCCCGATCTGGATGCGGGCGCGGTCCATCTTCATGGCATCGCGCAGCCGGTCCTCGACGTCACGCTGATTCTTGCTCGACTCCATGTCGATGAAATCGATGACGATCAGCCCGCCGATGTCACGGATGCGCAGCTGGCGGGCGATCTCGTCGGCCGCCTCCAGATTGGTGTTGGTCGCGGTGGTCTCGATGTCGCTGCCGCGCGTGGCGCGCGCGGAGTTGATGTCGATGGACACCAGCGCCTCGGTGTAGTCGATGACGATGCTGCCGCCGGAGGGCAGCTGGACCTTGTGCGCGTAGGCCGACTCGATCTGGCTCTCGATCTGGAAGCGGGTGAAGAGCGGGATGTCGTCGGTGTAGAGCTTCAGGCGCCGCTGGGCCTCCGCGGGCATGAAGCGCTGCATGTACTCCTGCGCCTTCTCGAAGGCCGCCGGACCGTCGACCAGCACCTCGCCGACGTCGTCCGAGAGGTAGTCGCGCATGGCGCGGGTGACCGCATCGCTCTCGCGGAACACCAGGAACGGCGCCGGGCGGTCCTTGGCGGCGGCGGCGATCTGCTCCCACTGCACCTTGAGATTGTCGAGGTCCCACTGCAGCTCCGGGGCCGAGCGGCCGACGCCGGCGGTGCGCACGATGGCGCCCATCCCGTCCGGGATCTGCAGCTGGTTCATGACCTCGCGCATCTGGTCGCGGTCCTCGCCCTCGATGCGGCGCGAGACGCCCCCGGCACGCGGGTTGTTCGGCATCAGCACCAGGAAGCGCCCCGCGAGGCTCATGAAGGTGGTGAGTGCCGCACCCTTGGTGCCGCGCTCCTCCTTCTCGACCTGCACGATGACTTCCTGGCCCTCGGAGAGCAGCTCGCGGATGTTCATGCGGCCGCCCTGCGGCTGCTGGCGGAAGTACTCCCTGGAGACCTCCTTCAGCGGCAGGAATCCGTGGCGCTGCGCGCCGTAGTCGACGAAGCAGGCCTCGAGCGAGGGCTCGATGCGGGAGATGCGGGCCTTGTAGATATTGGCTTTTTTCTGCTCGCGGGAAGGTAACTCGATACTCAGGTCAAACAGCTTCTGTCCATCAACCAGAGCGACGCGCAACTCCTCTTCCTGAGTTGCATTCACTAACATTCTCTTCATGTGCTCCACTTGTGCGTTGAGGGGCCGGCAAGCAGACGGCGGGAGGCCGCGGCACTGAGGGTGCGCGGCAGCGAAGTTTTCCAGCAACTGACAAGGGAGTGCGACTCTCGTTGTTCACGTTATTGCCCGCCTCTCAAGGGGGCGGTGCGAGGAAACCTTCGGTGAACTCAACCGACGGCCCCATCTGCGGAAGCTCTCGATTCGAGAGTTTCGACGCAGGTGGCGCGATCTTGTCGGCCCAATGCGATGGCCTCGATTCAAGGAGGTCCAACTAAAGAGGCTTGGCAAGCTCACCAGCCGCCAAGCCATTGGCGCGTCCGCATCGCGGACGACGCGGAGAGTATACTGAGAGACTGTTGTAGAAACAATGCCTTACGGTGAGGACCCCTTTGCCGGAGCACGACAGCCAGGAAACCCGCACCAAGGTACAGCACCTGGAAGTGACGGCGGAGGAGGCCGGTCAGCGGCTCGATAACTTCGTCCGCAGACGCCTCGGCGATGTCCCCCGCAGCCGCGTGTACCGCGTGATCCGTAAGGGAGAGGTGCGGGTCAACGGCCGCCGTGCCGGTCCCGAGACGCGCCTCAAGGCCCAGGACCGCATCCGCCTCCCGCCGGTACGAGTGCTGCCCGCGGCGGAGCCCCGGAGGCCGGCGGCGGACCTGCTCGAGCGCATCCGCTGCGCCGTCATCCACGAGGCTCCCAGGCTCCTGGTGCTGGATAAGCCCGCGGGAGTCGCCGTGCACGGCGGCAGCGGCGTGAGCGCGGGAGTCATCGAGGCACTGCGGATCCTGCGGCCGCAGGAATCCCTCGAGCTCGTGCACCGCCTCGACCGGGATACGAGCGGCTGCCTCCTGGTGGCGCGCGATCCCGCCACGCTGCGGACGCTGCACGCGCTCCTGCGCACCGACGGCTTCGAGAAGCGGTATCTGGCACTCCTCAAGGGCAAGTGGAACCTCGGCGAGAAGCGCATCGACGTGCCGCTGCGCACGGACACGCGCGTCGGCGGCGAACGCACCGTGCGCGCGGACGCTTCGGGCAAGCCCTCGACCAGCCGCTTCCGGCCGGTGCAGTTCTTCGGACGCGCGGCGACGCTGGTCGAGGTGACTCTGGATACCGGGCGCACGCATCAGATCCGCGTGCACGCCGCGCACGCCGGCCACCCGGTGGCGGGCGATGCCAAGTACGGTGATGAGAGCTTCAACCGCGAGCTGCGCGCGCTGGGGCTCAAGCGCATGTTCCTGCACGCCTCGAGCGTAAGTTTCACCTGGCCGCAGGGCGGGGAGTTCAGCGTCAACACGCCGCTGCCGGCTGAGCTGACGGCGGTGCTCGAGAGGCTCGCCGCCGCGCCGCGTCTCAAGCCTACGGCGACTGAAAGCCCGCAGCGCGCAGCGCGCCGGCCAGCCAGATGAGCGGCAGGCCGATGAGACCCGTCGGATCCTGGCTCTCGATGCAGTCGAAGAGCGAAATCCCCAGCCCCTCGGCCCGAAAGCCTCCGGCGCAATCGAACGGCCGCTCGCGCGCGACGTAGCGATCGATCTCACCCGCGCTCAGTGCCCGGAACACCACCGTGGTCGTGTCGACGTGCGCGAGGTGCAGGGCAGGGCGGGCGCCGAGCAGCACGCAGGCGGTGTAGAAGTGCGCCGTATGGCCGGAGAGCCGCGCAAGCTGCTCGCGGCAGCGCGCGGCATCTCCCGGCTTGTCGAGGACCTCGCCGCCGCACGCCGCCACCTGGTCGCTGCCGACGACCACCGCCTGCGGGTGGCGGGCGCTCACCGCCTGCGCCTTGGCGGTCGCCAGGCGCAGCGCACGATCCGCGGGGGATTCTCCGCGCAGATGCTCCTCGCCGATCCCGGGCGCCACCACCTCGAATTCCCTTCCGAGCCGTGCGAGCAGCTCGCGGCGGTAGGGGGATGTCGAGGCGAGGATCAGTTGTGGCACGCGATGCCTAAGGCGTGTGAATCGCCTTCGAGAAACAATGGCTTAGCCCCAAATCCGGCTTTGACTTGGGAGGACTCGCTACCTATTATACGCGCCCCATGTCGGAGCCCTGGTCGAGGCCGCTCGAAGTGGACCGGCTGGCTGACGGCGAAGCCGAGGTCGGCTTCACCGTTCCGCTTGCGGAGCTGCCCGGCCTGGCCACGAAAGTTACAGGGAGCGTGGCGGGGCGCGCGCGCTTTGGCCGGGCACAGGGGCTTCCCACGGCGGAGCTCATGGTGCGCGGGGCCGCAACGCTCGAGTGCCAGCGATGCATGCGGCCGATGAGTGTTCCCATCGATACTGTCGTCAGGGTTGCGCTGGTCTCAGCCGAGGCCGACATCGCCCGCGTTCCGCCGGAGCTCGAGCCGGTGCTGGCCCCGGGTGGCCGAATCAGCATCGGCGGGCTCATCGCGGAAGAGCTGCTGCTGACACTGCCCATCGTGGCCCTGCACGGTGAGGGCGAGCCCTGTGCGGCGCCACCGGCGGAGATCGCCGCCGGCGAGCCGGGGCAAGATACGCACAAGCCGTTCGCGCGGCTTGCGGACCTGTTGAAACGTTAGACTGAATCGAATCAGGAGCTGATCCATGGCTGTTCAAAAAAGCCGCAAGACACCCTCGGCACGCGGCATGCACCGCTCGCACGACGGACTTGCGAAGCCGGCGCTGTCGACCGATCCGCAGTCGGGCGAGACCCATCTGCGGCACCGCATCACCCCCGACGGCTTCTATCGCGGCCGGCGCGTCATCGAGAAGCCGGCCGAGAGCGAAGAGAAGGAATAGTCCCCGTCGCCGCGCCGCGTCCAGGGTCGAGCGTGCTGCCGATCGCGATCGACGTGATGAGCGGCGATCGTGAGCCGCGCGAGTACGTCGCGGGCGCGCTGCGTGCGCTCGCGGACGATGCCGAGCTGCGCGCGACGCTGGTCGGCGACCCGCAGCTGATCTCCGCGGCCCTCACCTCGCAGCCGGACGCCGTGCGCGCGCGCACCGCGATGGCCGCCGCCTCCCAGGTGGTCACCATGGAAGAGAAGCCGCGCGAGGCGATCCGCCACAAGAAGGACTCCTCGATGCGCGTGGCGGTCGACCTGGTGCACAGCGGCGGCGCCTGCGCCTGCGTGAGCGCCGGCAACACCGGGGCGCTGACCGCGATCGCGCACTTCGTCCTGAAGACGCTCCCCGGAGTGGAGCGCGCCGCCATCATCTCCGCCATTCCCTCGGCTCACGGCCACACGCACATGCTGGATCTCGGCGCCAACACCAAGGCGACGCCGGAGCAGCTGCGCCAGTTCGCGGCCATGGGCGCCATCATCGCGCGCGACATGTATGCGGTGCCGGCACCGCGCATCGGCCTGCTCAACATCGGCGAGGAGGACATGAAGGGGCACGAAGTCGTGCAGGCGGCGCACGCGCTCCTCAGCAGCAGCGGCCTGAACTACGTCGGCTTCGTCGAAGGCGACGACATCTTCTCGGGCGACGTCGACGTGGTCGTGACCGACGGGTTCACCGGCAACGTCGCCTTGAAGACCATGGAGGGCGTCGCAGGCCTGATCGCAGACCGGCTGCGCCAGGAATTCCAGGCCTCGTTCCTCGACCGCCTCGCCGGCGCGATCGCGCGGCCGGTGCTGCGCCGCGCGGCCTCGGGACTCGACCCGCGCCGCTACAACGGCGCCTGCATGGTGGGACTCACCGGCATCGTGGTGAAGAGCCATGGGAGCGCCGACAGCGTCGCCTTCTCGCGGGCGATCGGCACGGCGGCGCTCGCCGCGCGCCGCGGCCTCACGAGCCACATCGCGCAGGCGCTGCGCGCGCAGGAGATCGGAGCTTGATTTACTCGCGCATCAGCGGCACCGGCTCGCACCTGCCGGAGAAGGTCCTCACCAACTTCGATCTCGAGAAGATGGTCGACACGAGCGACGAGTGGATCCGCACCCGCACCGGCATCGAGCGGCGCCACGTGGCGGCCGACGGCGAGACCACGGTGGACCTGGCCGAGTTCGCCGCGCGCCGCGCACTCGAGGCAGCGGGGATCGCGCCCGGGGATGTCGACTTCATCGCCTTCGGCACCACCACGCCGGACCTGGTGTTTCCCAACTGCGGAGTGCTGCTGCAGGCGCGCCTCGGCTGCCGCAATGTGCCGGCGTTCAGCGTGGAGACCGCGTGCGCGGGCTTCATGTACGCGCTCTCGATCGCCGACAAGTACGTGCGCTGCGGCGAGGCGAAGTGCGCGCTGGTGATCGGCGCGGAGACGCTCTCACGGATCACGGACTGGAGCGACCGTTCCACGGCGGTGCTGTTCGCAGACGGCGCGGGTGCCGTGGTGCTCGAGCCGGGCAGCGAGCCCGGCGTGCTGTCGACGCATCTGCACGCCGACGGCTACTACAAGGATCTGCTCTATTGCGGCAGCGGTGTCTCGAAGGGCTTCGGGGCGAAGCTCGCGATCACCATGTCGGGGAACGAGGTCTTCAAGGTCGCGGTGACCAAGCTCGGCCAGGCGGTCGATGAGACGCTCGCCGCGAACGGACTCGACCGCAGCGCGCTCGACTGGCTGGTGCCGCATCAGGCCAACATCCGCATCATCCAGGCGACCGCCCGCAAGCTCGACATGCCGATGGAGCGGGTGATCGTCACCGTGCAGGAGCACGGCAACACCTCGGCGGCCTCGGTGCCGCTCGCGCTCGATGTCGCCGTGCGCGACGGACGCATCAAGCGCGGCGATCTGCTGCTGCTCGAAGCGTTCGGCGGGGGATTCACCTGGGGATCGGCGCTGGTGCGTTATTAGTTCATCGGCCAGCCGCACAACGGGTGCCGGCGGACGGAGGGCGGTCGCACCAGTGAGAAAAAAAACGCCGCGCAGTGCGCGGCGTTCCATAGGTTCCGAAGCTTCTCGGCTTACTTCGATACCGACCGCTTGAACATCCGGTCGATCTTCTCGTTCGTCGCGTCACAGCACGACTGACTGGCATGAGCCGCAGCCAGCGCCTGGTTGGCGGTGCTCTGTGCACCACTGGCAGCCTGTCCGGCCGAGGAGGCCGCGCTGCTGGCCGAGTCAGCGGCGCTCTTCGCGCTTGCCACGTCGCTCTGGGTCTTGGCTAACTGGGCCTTCAGATCGTCAACCTGTGCCTGGATGGGCTTCAGATCCGTACAACCTGCCATTCCCACCAGCAGCGCCGCGGCAGCCGCAGCTTTCACAATGCTCGCGCACTTCATACAAGTCCCCTTTGGGTTGTTGATTCGGGATGCCTTGATAACCGATGCGACTCCGGTGGGCAAGTTCCGCCGTCTTCGCAGCGCGCCACTGCATCAAATTTGCCGTTGGAATGCAACTCCGTAGAGACCGCATGTCTTTGCTTCGCGACAGCAACGCTCGCGCTCCCCGCGGCAATTCACGCGACTTGCTGAACGCTGACTGAACGATTCTGCGGCGGAATTACGGCCGTTGGCGCGCACATCGCCCCGCGGCGAAGCGCGCCGCGCGTGGTGTTGATATCGGGTGTCAGAGTGTTTCCTTAAGAATCTGTAATCGCACCGATTCCCCATCGCGGCACTCGCACCCGTATGTAAAGAGCGCGCCGGACGCGCGCTCGCCGGGCGCCGGCAGGTTGAGGAAGAGGGCGCGCGTCTGCGGCGCGCAGTGCGACGTGACCGATGGCTTGGCCGGAGAGAGCAGCTGCGTTCTTTTGTATTTCCCGGAGAGCCAGGGCGACTGCCTGCAGGCGAAATCGGAGCTTCATGCAGACCTCGCGGGGTGCGGTCCGGGTGGAAATCGCGGTCAGGACTTGCCGAAGAGCGTTATCTGGATATAATCACAGTAACTGTATATATAAACAGGCGTGCTTCAAGATGTCCGACCTGACCCCCCGCCAGACCCAGATCCTGCGCCTCATCCAGCGGTGTATCGCCGAGACCGGCATGCCCCCCACGCGGGCGGAGATTGCCGAGGAGCTCGGCTTCCGTTCGGCCAATGCCGCCGAAGAGCATCTGCGGGCGCTCGCCCGCAAAGGCGTCATCGCGCTCGTGCCCGGCACCTCCCGCGGCATCCAGCTGAAGGACACGATCCGCGAGCAGATGGGGCTGCCGCTCATCGGACGGGTGGCCGCCGGTAAGCCGATCTTCGCCGAAGAGAACTTCGAGGCGCGCCTCGCGATCGATCCGGAAGTATTCCAGCCGCGGCCGCATTACCTCCTGAAGGTCACCGGCATGAGCATGAAAGATGCCGGCATCCTCGATGGCGACCTGGTCGCGGTGCACCGTACCTCCGAGGTCCGGAGCCGCCAGATCGTGGTGGCGCGTCTCGAGAACGAGGTCACCGTGAAGCGCTACCGCCAGGAAGGCTCCGTCGTATGGCTGCTGCCCGAGAATTCCGAGTTCGAGCCGATCAGGGTGGATCTGAAAGAGCAGCCGCTGCTCATCGAGGGCATCGTGGTGGGAGTGGTGCGCCGGGGCCGCGCGAGCGGATTGATGTGACCCCATGCGCTTATGGATGGCGCTCCGAAGCTCGCTCGGCTGCTCGAGCATCCGGCCATCTGGCGCGGCCGCAGCGCCGCCCGCCTCGAGGTGCTGCCGAGCGGTTTTACGGCGCTCGATGAACGGCTGCCCGGTCGAGGCTGGCCCCGCAGCGGACTGATCGAGATTCTCACCGCGCGCTTCGGCAGCGGTGAGCTGTATCTGCTGTTGCCGGTGCTCGCGGCGCTGACGCGAGCACCGGCGGCGCGCTGGTGCGTGTGGGTCGCACCGCCCTTGATGCCGTTCGCTCCGGCACTCGCCGCCGCAGGCATTGCGCTCGATCGCGTCGCAGTGGTCGGGGGCGCGCGCCCGCTGTGGGCTTTCGAGCAGGTGCTCGGCTCGGGCGCCTGCGATGCGGCGCTCGCCTGGGCGCGGCAGCCGAAGCCGCGCGAGCTGCGACGCCTGCAGCTCGCCGCCGAGCGCGGCCGGACAATGGGAGTATTGTTTCGCCCGCGTGGCGCCGCCCGGGAAGCATCGCCGGCGGTGCTGCGCCTCGGCCTCACGCCGCTCACGGCGGGCGTGCGCGTCACTCTTCTGAAAGGCCGCGGCGCGGATCGCGGCACGATCGAGCTGACCTGGCCTGTCGGCTGGCCGGCGCGAGGCTGAAGGTGGCCTTGCTTCCCATACCAGGTGCGCGGGTCGCGGACGAGACCGCCGGCACGCGCACCCGTGAGGCGCAATCCCGCCCGGCGACACCCGCAGCGCATGTCGTGCCATTGAGTGTGCCCACTCCGCCGCGCCTGCCGGAGGCAGCGGCCCGCGAGTTATGGGCCGGCGTGCATCTGTCCGCACCCGCGCCGGCGGAGTCACTGCAACGGCTCGCGCTGCGTGCCGAGCGGTACACGCCGCGCGTGAGCCTCGAGCCGCCGGATGGCCTGCTGCTCGAAGTGAAAGGGAGCCTGCATCTGTTCGCGGGCGTCGCGGGTCTGCGTCTCGCCGTCACGGACGAGTGCCGCCGTCTGCTCGGGATGGCGCCGGTACTGGCGTTCGCGCCCACGCCGCGCGCGGCACTGGCGCTGGCCCGGGGCGGCAGGGCGCACACGGTTCCCGACATGAGCGCGCTCACGGGTGCTCTGGCGCCGCTGCCGCTCGCGACGCTCCGCTGGCCCGAGGACATTCTCGAGCGTCTCGCGCGCTCCGGGGTGCGCACCATCGGTGCGGCCCTGCGGCTGCCGCGCGGCGGCTTCGCGCGCCGCTTCGGCGCCGCGCAGCTCGCCGCGCTCGATGCGCTCACCGGACGCGCTCCCGACCTGCGCGAGGCTTTTCGCGCACGCCTGCGTTTCCGCCGCCGCCGCGAGCTCCTCTGCGAGCTGGAGAACACCTGCGCGATCCTCGCCGCGCTCGCGCCGCTCCTCGACGAGCTCGGCACGTTCCTCAGGGCGCGGCAGTGCGGCGTGCTCGAGCTCGAATGCCGGCTCGGACACCGGCACTCGCCGCCGACGCGCTGCCTCATGCGGCTCGCGGCTCCGGCGGCGGATGCGCACCGCCTGGCGGAGCTCCTCGAAGAGCGTCTCGCCGCGCTCACACTGCCGGAGCCGGTGCGTGACTGCGAGCTGCGTACCGACGCCCTGGTGCCGCATAGGCCGGATTGCCCGCATCTGTGGCAGCCCGGCGAGCACGGCGGCGGCCTCTCGAGTGAGGCGTCCGGGCTGATCGAGCGGCTGCGCGCCAGGCTGGGAGAGGAGGCGATTCATGGTCTGGCGCTCCGCGAGGGTCACCGGCCGGAGAAGGCCTGGGGCAAAACCGCTCCGCCGGCGATCGCCGGATGCTCGCGCACGCCGCCGGGCCACGAGCCGGTGCGCTCACGCCGCCGACCGCTGTGGCTGCTGCCTGCACCGCAGCCGCTGCCGGTGGCGGACGGGCTGCCGCGGCACCGCGGTCCGCTGCTTCTCGTCGGTGAGCCGGAGCGGATCGAGACCGGCTGGTGGGATGGCGAGGAGATCGCGCGCGATTACTACACCGCAGCGGACAACCACGGCGTACTGCTGTGGGTGTTTCGCGAGCGCGAAGCGCCGCACGGTTGGTACTTGCACGGGGTGTTCGGGTGAGCGCCATTTGGCAAAGAACAGGCGCGATCGCAAAAGAAGTGTTTCGGGGACGCCGTGAATCCATCCCTGGAGGCTGCGGGCGCGGCGTCCTGCCGCGCACGCCCCCGAAACACTTCATTTTGCGCTCACGCCGGCACCGATGACCCGTGGCGCTCCATCCGATACACCGCGCATCCGGTGCAGCGGCGCCGCCCCGTTACGCGGAGCTGCACTGTCTGTCGAACTTCACCTTCCTGCGTGGCGCATCGCACCCGCACGAGCTGGTGGAGCGGGCGGATGCGCTCGGCTACTCGGCACTCGCGCTCACCGACGAGTGCTCGGTGGCCGGAGTGGTGCGCGCACATATGGCGGCCAAGAACCGCAGCCTCAAGCTCATCGTCGGCGCCGAGTTCCGGCTCGTGTGCGGGCTGAAGCTCGCCGCGCTCGCCATCGACCGCAGCGGTTACGGGCGGCTCTGCCGGCTCATCACGCGCGCGCGGCGCGCGGCGGTGAAGGGTGAATACACTCTCACCCGCGCCGACTTGGAGGCGGCGGCTCCCGAAGGCTGTTTCGTCCTGTGGTTGCCGGGACCGCAGATCGAAGCCGGGGAGGCCCGCTGGCTCGCGGAGCGCTTTCCGGGGAAGCTGCGGATCGCGGTTGAGCTGCTGCGCGGCGGAGAAGACGGCGCGCGCCTCGCGCGGCTCACCTCGCTCGGCACCGAGCTCGGCGTCCCGTTGCTCGCGAGCGGCGACGTGCACATGCACGTGCGGGCACGCCGCCGCCTGCAGGACGCGCTCACCGCGATCCGCCTCAACTCGACCGTCGCGGAAGCCGGCGCGCAGCTCTATCCGAACGGCGAGCGCTACCTGCGCGAGCCGGAGCGGCTCGCACGGCTCTACCGGCCGGAGCTCCTCGAGGCGGCGGCAGAGCTCGCCGACGGCTGCCACTTCTCGCTCGATGAGCTGCGCTACGAGTATCCGCGCGAGCTCGTGCCGCCGGGCGAGACGCCCGCGAGCTACCTGCGCCGCCTGACGGAGCAGGGGGCGCGCTGGCGCTGGCCCGGCGGCGTGCCGCCGGCCGAGCATGCCGCGATCGAGCACGAGCTCGCGCTCATCACCGAGCTCAGCTACGAGCCTTACTTCCTCACTGTCTACGACATCGTCGCCTTTGCGCGCGGGCGCGGGATCCTCTGCCAGGGCCGCGGCTCGGCGGCCAACTCGCGCGTCTGCTATTGCCTCGGCGTGACCTCGGTCGATCCGCAACGCGGCGCGGCGCTGCTGTTCGAGCGTTTCATTTCGCGCGAACGCAGCGAGCCTCCCGACATCGACATCGACTTCGAGCACGAGCGCCGCGAGGA
>DASYYF010000098.1:0-109628 GCA_035934055.1 Steroidobacteraceae bacterium
TGTCCGGCGCAAAGCTGGGGTATCGTCCCAAGGCAGATCTCGCTGAGCCGAGTTTCGCCCAGGAGGGATGTATGCCGTTGCTGGCTCGGGTCATGGTCGTGGTCACGATCGGCGTGCTGCTGCCGGCGGCAATTCTCCAAAGCGCGCGCGCTGATCCTGCCGGTGCCAGGCGCCCCGTCATCCACATCGAGGATGTCGCGCGCTTCTACGAGCTCTACGACGCTACAAACGGTCACCCGACCGCCGCCGGGCTGCAGGACTATATCGACCACGGCTCAGACGGGCTCCGGTACTTCGCCAAGGCACGCAACACGACCGGCGTGCGGATCGCCGCGGCCATCGCCGAACATCCCGCGATGTACTCCGACGCGCGGCGCTGCATGGCGGTGCTGCCGCGCGTGCGCCTGCGCGTCGCGGCTGCGCTCCACAAACTCACGGAGCTGTATCCAGAGGCGAGGCTCCTGCCGGTCACGATCGTCGTCGGCCGTGGCAAGCCCGTGGCGATCGGTGACAACCGTGCGGGCGTTGAGGTCGGCCTGGAGGCGCTGTGTGCGGTCAACTGGATGAATCCCGACGTCGAGGATCGCTTTGTGCACGTCGTCGCACACGAGTACGGCCACGTTCAGCAGTTCCTGGCGTTCACCGACGACGACCATCCGACCGTGCTCGCGGGATCCCTCATGGAGGGCGCGGCCGAGTTCATCGCCGGGATGACCTCCGGCGACATCAGCGACTCTTTTTTCAAACAAACCACCAAGGGACACGAGAAGGAAATCGAGACCGCATTCATCGCCGACGAGGACAGCGCCGATCTCTCCAAGTGGCTCTACAACGGCACGCTCGAGAAGCCGGGCGACCTCGGTTACTGGGTCGGCTACCGGATCTGTACAGCCTATTACCAGCACGCCGGGAACAAGCGCCGGGCATTTCGCGACATCGTGGAGATCACCGATCCGAGGCTGTTCCTGGCTGAGAGCGGCTGGTATCCGGGAATCGAGCTGAAGTAGCCGGCTTCAGCCCTCCGTTCAGCGTCTGCCATGTCGAAATGCAGGCTGGCTGCCGGAACGACGGCTCCTGGGCCGGATGCGGAAGATCGGTCGAATGACGTGGTTTTCCCGAATTGCAGGTGCAACCCGGTCATCCATAGTATTTCCGCAGCAGGGTCCACGCAGCGGGGGCAGACCATGGTCGGGTACAAGCCGATTGCCGCGGTGAGTTTGCTGGTACTTGCGGGGGGTGCGACCTGGATTGCCCGCGAGTATCGCGGCGACATCGATCGTGCCCGCGCTCGTGTAGCCACCGGCAGCCAGGTTATCTCCACGCCCTGCGGGCCGATCGAGTACGCCGAGGCGGGTACCGGACCGCCGATTCTCAGCATCCATGGCGCCGGGGGTGGATTTGATCAGGGGCTGGCAGTCGCAGCTCCATTCGCGGCCCGGGGCTATCGAGTGATCGCGATGTCGCGATTCGGCTATTTGCGCACACCAGCCCCGCCACGCCCCTCGATTGCCTTGCAGGCGGACGCGCACGCTTGTCTACTCGACGCACTCGGGGTCGGCAGCGCTGCGGTCATCGGGGTGTCCGCCGGTGCACCCTCGGCGCTGGAATTTGCTCTAAGGTATCCGGCGCGGTGCATTGCGCTCGTGCTCCTCGTGCCTGGCTGGTTTCCCACCACCGTATCAAGCTCGAGGCGTATGGGATCTGCGGAGGCCGCTGTATTCGAACGGTTGCTGCGCTCAGATTTTCTTTTTTGGGCACTGGCCAGGTTCTTGCCGACCGTCGCTGACCGTATGGTGCTCGGCACGCCGCCTGAAGTGGTCGCAGCGGGGAGCACCGGCGAGCAAACCCGGGTTGCGGCGATATTGCGAGACATCTCACCGGTGAGCCAGCGGCAGGTCGGATTGTCCCTCGAAGGACAGTTGACGGTCGAAAGACTCTCCAAGCCTCTGGAGGCTATGACTGTACCGACACTCGCGATCAGCACCGAAGACGATTTGTACGGGACCTACGCTAACGCACAGTTCATCGCCCGCCATATCCCGAATTGCAGATTTGTCGGCTACCACAGCGGCGGTCACATGCTGGTGGGGCACAACGACGACCTAACGGCTACGGTGATCCCCTTTCTGCACGAACACGGTCAGGCAGGTCTGACCCCGGCGTCCGGGTGACGCGATGTGCAGCGACCGTGAGGAACGGCGGCTTTCAGGAAAGGCGGGCGCTGGCGCGGACTGACCGCTACCGGCCGAAGCTCGACTTCATTCCTCATGCCGCGGATCTCCTGCTGGCGTTACTTCTGCCCGCTCACCGCAGATGGAAAGCTGTTTTGCGCACCGAAGTAACACTCGATGGCCTGCAGCTGTTCGCCTCTGAGCCGCAAGTACTCCACGTTCCGGAACGTCTTGCCGTTCGTGGTGTGACCGACATACATCACCAGCGCCTCGTTGCCCGCTCCCATCACGTGCTTCAGGTCAAACCGCTCGGTGAAGGCAATCTGCGTGTCCCAGCACCGTGCCTTGAAAGCACTCTTGCTGATGTGGTCGTCGTTGTTCGGGCTCGTAAATGTGAAGTCGTCCGCCAGCAGGATATCGAAGGGGTGCCAGTCCTTCGTCGTCTCCCACGTCTTGTACCATTTCCGGACAGTCGCCTCGTTTTTCGGACTTAGTCCTGCCTCTGCGCGCGCACGGGCAATCTGCGGAATGGTCGCCGCTGCAGCCAACGCGCAGGCACTCGCCCCGAGCAATGACCGGCGCGACATTGCTGTCTCTCTCATGACTCATTTCTCCTTTGCGTCCCCGAATCCTACCAAGGGCGCCGCACTTCAACGACATTCCACCCGCTCGTCCCTCGCAAGGCCACGCTCGTCCCCGGATTGCGCTACCTCAATCGACTCAGCGCGTTCACGTCATCCTCGTTGCCCAGGTATTCCCACCGCTGCAGGGCGATCGGCACGTTGCCGTTCAGCCATAAATGGTCGTGGAATTTTCGCACGCTGAACTCTTCGCCCTGCTTCAGCCTGGCCTCTTCCATCAGCCGGATGATCTGTAATTTGCCGATCTGGTACGAGACTTTCTGCCCCGGTGTCTCGCCCATTTCCACGACCTCCGTGCGCGCATCCTCCGCGCTCATGGGCACATTGTGCTGCATGAAGTCGATCGCCTGCGTGGGGCTGAACGTGCCGAGTGCCACATTCACGTCAGCAATGACGCGCAGTGCCCGTAGGCGCATCTGGTTGTATACGATCTCCCGCGAGTGCGGACTGTCATCGTACAGGCCCGACTGCAGCATCATCTCTTCTGCGTAGAATCCGATTCCTTCGTTGGCGCCCGAGTCGTAGTAATGCCGGCGTATCGGGTCCGGATTCTTCCAGGACGCGCAGAGCTGCCCGTAGTGGCCAACCGTTCCTTCGTGGACGATCTGGATGCGCGGATCCTTCGCATCGGCGACCCAGAAATATCCGCCCGTGGCGGAGGGCGGCGCCACATACCGTATGCCGTTCTGCTCGAGCCGGGAGGGCGAGGTGAAGTCATCCAACTCCACAAAGTCCCCGAGCGGTGCAAGGTAGGCGGGCACCGGCCGCAGTGTGAAGTGCTGAAGACCGGGCGTAAGCGTCAGGATCCCTCTGCGTTGGAGAAAATCGCGTACCGCCAGCTCCGCTTTCTGATGACGTGCGATGAACTCTTCTGTAGTCGCGGCCATGGTCAAGGGCCGCACGGAGCGATTCCGATTTACCTCGATCCCTTCGAAAGCCACGGCGCGCCGCCATTCCTGCTCCGCCTGCGACACCAGCTCCTCGGGCGCGAACGGCATCAGAGCGACGTAACGAAGAAACCACACGTACTTCTCGCGCCCGATCGCCGACTGCGCTGGCAGCACGGCAAGCTTCTTCTCCAGCCATTCGCGGTATTGCTCAAGGGACGCTGCGGCCCGTTCCGCCGAGGCCTGCCACACCGTGACGGCAATCGTCGTCTGCGGCGCCAGCGTTGCCGGCAATCCTGTCACTTTCGGCCGAATGTCGGCCAGCGAGTCAACCGCCATTCTTGCAAACGGCGCCGGGGGCAATGACAGGTTTGCTTTCGCCTGCTCCAGGATCGCCGGGATGTCGTTCAGCCGCGCCAGGATCTCCCGACTGTGACTCTCGTCGTACGGCCCGGGCACCGTCAGCGCCTCACCCACAGGGGTGAGGCTTTGCTCGATGTAAAAGTTCGGATCGCGTTGCCAGCGCTTCAGAATATCCAGCTCCCAGCGTACCCGCGCCAGTGCCGAGCCGATCAGCCGATGATCGACTTGCTGCGTCACCCGGGCGCTCGGGTCGTCAAGGTGTCTCCAGCGCCCCTCGAAGGCTGCCAGCTCCGAGAGCTGTCTTTCGACTCCGGCGCTCGACCAGTCGCGCGCGACGCCGAGCGGACGCTCCATGCGTGTTACATCGTCGCTCGTGTATTGTGCGGTTCGCGCCCGCCATGCCCAGAAATCGGCTGCCAGCTGCTGATCGGAATCGGCAGCCGGTTGCGAGAGACCGGTGGTAACCGCAAGCGCGCTCGCGGCAATCAAAGCATGCAATCGCATTGCGACCAGATCTCAGGGCGTGAAGACAGCGCCGTGCGGCGTACCGACCCCACGCCACCCGTGCGGCCAGTCCCGCTCCGCAAAGCTGAACCCGGGCTGCCCGTCGGCGTCGCGGAACGCGGTGTCGATGCTCAGCGCACCGGTGGCGGGGTCGAGCTTCAGCAGGTAGGTCCGGTCCTCGGGAGTGTCGCCCGAGGTCACGACGAGGCGCTGCGTCGCCGCATCCCATCCGGTCCAGTGAGAGTAGTAGTGATCGCTGAGTGTGAGGCGAGACACCTCGCGCGGGCTGGCGGGATCGCTGAGGTCCACCACGACGAAGCCGTGGATGCCCGGCACGCTCTGCACGAGGTAGTGACCCACCACGGTTGGGACTCCGCACCAGTTACCGGGGAATTTGAACACCAGTTTCGATTCCGGCTCCGCCGAGTCGATGTGGGTGAGGCGCTCGAGTCCGCAGCCGAGTGTCTGCACGAAGACAGATCCGTCCGGCCCGAGGCGCGGTTCCTCGGGACTGATGTGCCGATAGCGATCGGGCCCGACGTCGAGGTATGCAGTGCGAAGGAGCTTCAAATCCGAGAGCCGCCAGATCTGGTAGGTGACTCCGCTGAAGACGCTCTCAAAGTGCATCGACGAGTTCGTCGACACGACGCGATCGAGATTGGGCAGCACCACCAGTCCGTACGGCATCAGGAGTGCCTCCGCGAAGGCCGGGTCGGCATTGCTCGCCGAGCGCACCACGCGGCCAGCGTCATCGATTTCCACCAGTCCGCCGCTGACCGCCCCCGCCGGGCTGGCACCGCCGTGGTGCTCGTGCTGGAAGGTGGCGAGAACGTGCCCGTTCGGCAGCCGCACGTACGAATGCGGGTGCATGTAGCCGCCCATGTCGGTGAAAGAGGTGACGATCTTCGGCTGCAGCGGGTTGCGAACGTCGAAGATGAACGTCCGGCCGGCGTCATGATCGTTGGCAAACAGCATGCCGCTGGCGGGCATGGTGTACTCGGTATGATGCACGCGCATCGTGCGCTGATCCGTCGCCAGCGTCGTGACCAGGCGCCCGTACGCTGCCGATGCGGGATCCGCATCGATCACCGCGAGGAAATCGTTGCCCTTGCCAGCGCGGTCTCCGGCCCACACCAGAAGGTAGTGACCGCGGGCGGCGCTGCTCCCTTGCTCTTCAGCGTGCAGGTCGCTCGCGCCCGCGCAGAGGGCGGCAGCAAGGGTGATCGTTCTGAGTAGACTTGACACGAGCATTTCCTCCGCGACCGCGGAAAGGATACATCCTCTTCCGCTCCGGTTATGGTCCGTCTCGAGTCGGACGGCGTAATCTGACCCTTGCAGTGAGCCGGCTCGCTATCGGCAGCACCCCCGGCCCTCCGAATTGCATCGGGCGACGTCATCGACGTCGATACACTGCTCACCAACACGCCCGCAGGGCGCTCCGGCCGGTACTGGCGCCGCCTGGCCGGGATGCGTGCTGCCATAGGCGCGCTCCACGCGGCGCCCGTGGCGAACTGTGACGGCTGCACTGTCGCCGGGCGGCGTTTTCGCGCGTCATAAGGCCTCGTGAGGGAGAGCTGTCTCAATCCTGTCATCGGCTGCCGGCATGCTTGGCGCGCACCGGCACCCCTGTCCCGTGCCGCGAGCCAAGACCCGTGATGCAAGCGAATTCGCTGACCGTCATCACGCTGCGCCGCGAAGTGGCGGCGCGCTATGCCAGGATCAACCGGCTGTGGCATACCGCGCGCAACGCCTACCGGCGGCTTTACGAGGCACCCGTGCAGGATCTGGGCGCACTGCGCAACGCCGCGCAGCGGCTCGATCAGCTCGACCGCGGGCGCGCGGCGCTGCTCCGCGACCTGAAAGCCCTCGCGGATTAGCCGCGCCGGCCGCCGAGCACGCGCGCCGGCAGCAGAATGATCGCCCGCAGCAGCTCGAACACCCCCTCGACCGCCAGCCCCGCGAGCCTCAAGGGCAGCAGCAGCAGCCACACGATCGGGTACAGCACGAGCGCGGCGAGCGCCAGCGGCCAGCATACGACGAGCAGCAGCAGCCACAGCAGAAACGCGGCCATTTGACGACCCTCGGGCGACGCGCCACAGTCGCGGGGAGATGCGCGCCGCTTGTATAGCACATGACGATTGATCGGGCATTCCAACAGCCGCGGGGCCTTGCTCCCGGGGCGCGGGTCGCGGTCATCGCTCCCGCCAGCGCCTTCGACCGCGCCTCTTTCGAGCGCGGGCTCGCCCTCCTCGCCGCGCGTTACGACGTGCGTTACCGGCCCGCGATTTTCGAGCGTCACCGCTATCTCGCCGGCTCCGACGGCCGGCGTCTCGAGGAGCTCACGGAGGCGCTGCTCGATCCCGAGATCCGGGGAGTGTTCTGCGCGCGGGGCGGGTACGGCGCGACGCGCCTCCTCACGCGGCTGGCGGCGATCGAACCCGCGGCGCCGAAGCCTCTGGTCGGATTCTCCGACATCACGGCACTGCATCTTTGGCTGCAGAGCCGCGGGGTGATGAGCATCCACGGTCCGGTGCTCACTCAGCTCGGCCTCCTGCCCGAGGCGACGCGGCAGCGGCTGTTCCAGCTGCTGGAATCCGCCGCGCCGGCGCCGGCGCTGCGCGCCGGCGACACCTGCGTGCCGGGGGTGGCCGAAGGGCCGCTGCTCGGCGGCACTCTCTCGGTGGTGACGCGGCTGCTCGGCACGCCCTACCTGCCCTCGCTCGAGGGCGCGATCCTGCTGCTCGAGGACGTCGGCGAGCGGCCCTACCGGCTCGACCGCATGTGGACCCATCTCGAGCTCGCCGGCGTATTCCGCCAGGTGCGCGGCATCGCGCTCGGGTCGTTCACCAACTGCGAGGAGAAGGACGCCGATTACAGCGCCGCCGACGTGCTGCGCGAGCTCGCGCAGGCCACCGGGCTGCCGTGCGCGGCGGGGTTTCCCGTCGGGCACGGCGCGGTGAACGAGCCGGTGCCTCTCGGTGCACGCGTGCGGCTGGACGCATCCGCGCGCAGCCTCACCTTCCTCGAGGCCGCGGTCACTCCAGGCGCCTGACGGCGACCGAGAGCAGCGCGCCCCCATCGGCGCGCTCGATGCTGAACTCTATCGGGCGGCAGCAGACTTCGCAGTCCTCGATGTAAGCGGCATCGTCGGCCGTCATGTCGACGCGCGTCTCGAGGCGTTCGCCGCACCACGGGCAGCGCACGGCGACGAATTCCTCGGGCGCGAGATTCGCGGACCGGTCGGTGCCGGGTTCGTACACGGGCTCGAGCCCGTAGAGCCGATCGACGCTGTCCGCGTCGAGACGCGCGATGCGTCCCTTGAGGATCTCGAGCTCCATGGCCTTGCGCCGGGTCATCGTGCGAGGATACGCCAATATGGGAAAGGTCCAGGCTTCGCTGCTCGCGTGCGCGGCGGCGGCCCTCGCGGGGTGCGTGGGGGGCCCGAAGGCCGAGACGCCCGCCGGTGTGAACCTCGCGGGCAACTGGAAGCTGAATCACGCCTTGAGCGACGACCCGCAGCAGGTGGTCGCCAGGATGCGCGCGCAGGCACTCAGGATCATCGCGCGGGCGAACAGCGCCATGGACGAGCCCCCGCGTGGCGAGCCGGGCGGCCGCGGTGGCGCGGGCGGCGGCCAGTCGCCGGAGGTGAATCCGGCGGTCTCGCCGGACGAGCCCTCGCCCGCCGGCGGCCGCGGCGCGCGGCGCCCGGACCCGCTGCGATACTCGCCCATGATGCACGCGCTCGCGGCGGTGATCGAGCGCGGCGATTTCCTCACCGTGCGCCAGTCGAGCGAGCAGCTGGTGTTCGACTACGGCACGACGGCCCGCAGCTTCACTCCCGGCGCGCGCAGCGTCGTCTCCGCCGAGATGGGCGTAGCGGACCAGATCTCGGGGTGGGAAGGACGCGAATACGTCATCACCATCCAGCCGCAGCTCGGTCCGAACATCGTGGACACGTACGGGCTCTCGCCCGACGGCCAGCGCCTGACCGAGAAACTGCACATCGGGCCTGCGGAGCTGCCGGCTGTTGCTCTGACACGCGTCTACGAGCGAACCACCGAGACGGCTCCGCGGGCGCCGCCCACGGTCGACTGAGCTTGGACAGGGTTTCCCAAGCCGGCTCGCCGCGCAGGCACGCGGCGTTTGCAGCGGTGCTTCTCGCTGCGGCGGGTGCGCAGCCGGGTGCGCAGGTCCCCGCGGCAGGGCCCGCCACGCCTCCCGCCCCCGCGCCGGCCGCCGAGGCGCCGCTCCCCGAGGTGGTGGTCGAGGGCCAGCACGAGGGTCCCCGCATGTGGACGGTGCACCGGGGAGATCACACGCTATGGATCCTCGGCACCGTGACCCCGCTGCCGAAGCGGATGGTCTGGCGGCCGGATGCGGTGCGGGCCGTGCTGCAGCAGTCGCAGGAGGTCGTGCCCGCCTGGCCTACCTACGGCATCGGTGCGAATCCCTTCACCGCGCTGCGGGTCTTTATCGAGTGGCGTCGCATGCAGAAGCCTCCCGATCGCCTGCCGCTCAAAGAGACGCTGCCGCCCGAGCTGTACGCGCGCGTCACCGCGCTCGAGGCCCGCTACGACCCGCACGACAAGCACCTGGAGGAGCTGCGCCCGATGCTCGCGGCCGAGCGGCTGATGACGCGGGTGCTGGACGCCTCGGGCCTCGCGCTCCGCAACGAGGTGCAGCAGCAGGTGCTCGGCCTGGCGCGTGAGCAGGGCGTGCGGATCCGCCAGGACAAGCTGAAGATCGACGATCCGGTGGATGTCCTCAGGGACGTGGGCTCGACGCCGCTGTCCGCCGAGATCGCCTGTCTCGACGCCGTGGTTACCCGTCTCGAGACCGACATCGGTCCCATGCAGGCGCGCGCCCGCGCCTGGGCGCTCGGCGACGTGGAGACGCTCCGCCGGCTCCCGCACCCCGACCACCGCACGGCGTGCATCGCCGCCGTCTCGACCTCCGAACGGGTACGCGCGCTCATCGCCCGCGCTCAGGACGATTGGCTGTTGGTCGTGCAGGACAGCCTGGCGCGCAATCGCGGCACCCTCGCGGTGCAGTCCATGGACCGCCTGCTGGGCGAGCACGGCGCGCTCGAGGCCTTGAAGCAGCGGGGCTACCAGGTGGAAGGCCCCTAACTCATCAGCGCCCGCCCCCAGGCGAGCGCGATCTCGGCGAGGGCCGCGGCCCCCGTGAGCCACTGCGGGACGCGCTCGAGCCACCGGCGGAACGTTGCCGTGGCCGCCGCGACCCCGAGCAGCACGCCGGTCGTAAAGCCCGCGAGGTGCGCCACGAGGTCTGTCCCCTCGCCCGCCGAGCCGGTCCAGCCGAGGAGGATCACACCGGCGACGAGCGGAGCCCAGCGCCGTCCCCAGTGTTGAGGCAGGTGCAAGCGCTCACGCCACGAGTACGCCGACATCAGTCCCAACGCCGTGAACACCGCGGTCGAAGCGCCGACCGCACCGTGCCCGGGCGGCCCCGTCAGCCCCTCGATGAGATTCGCGAGCGCCGCTCCGGTCACCGTGAGGAACCAGGCGGTGCCGACGCCGGTCTGGCGCGCGGCGAGATAGCCGAACCAGACTCCGGCGCCGAGGTTGGCCGCGAGATGCGGGCCGTCGAGGTGCAGCGTGAGCGCGGTCCAGGCACGCCACCACTCCCCCGCCTGCACGCGCGCGCAATCGAGCGTGCCGAGATCGAAGGCATCGAGCCGCACCAGCCCGTTGCCGACCACGTAGGCAACGCCGACCAGCGTCACGACATAGAAGACACACCCGACCCAGGCGTAAGGGTGCAGGCGCGGCGGCGGCGGCGGGGGTGGCGGCGCGCGGTTCTCCGACTCGTACTGCGCGAGGTGGCGGCGCGCGTAGTCGGCGTCCTGCGCGTCCACCTGCACGAGGAACTCGCCCTCGCCCGGCACCAGCTCCGCCACGACACCCACCGCAAGCAGGACCAGCAGCCGCTCCTCGCAGGCGCGGCGGCGGCGCGCGCGAAACACCGTGACCGGGGAACCTCCGCTCATTCGGGGACTGTTTTTTCAGGTCTCGTGCCGGCGCAGGCGAGTCGCCGCCAGCAGCGGTCGCGCCACATCGCCGACGATCTCGTGCAGCGCCTCCCTGGATTGCAGCATCCCGAGCGCGTCCGGCAGGTAATCCCTGAAGTCGCGCGGGTGCGGCGCCCACACATGCACCGGCGCCGGCTCGACGGCGAGCCCGGCGCTCGAGAATTCGTGCACGGCGCGCCACTCGTGGCCGGCGCTCGTCACCAGCACGATGCGCTCGATGCCGTCCGCCCTGAGCAGCCGTGCCGAGTACTGCGCGTCATCGAAGGTGTCCCGCGATTGACCGTTGAGCCAGCGTGGCGTGATCCCGAAATCCCGCGACAGCGTGGCGCGCATCGCGAGCGCCTCGTCCGCAGTTCCCGAGACCAGCACCGGAAGCCCGGTACGCCGTGCGACGTACGCCCCATAGGAGACGCGCTCGAGCAGCTCGAGCCCCGCCGCAGGTCCGCCGTACTCGGGCGCCGCACGCCCTCTTCCGCCGCCGAGGATCACGACGGCGCGAGCGCTCAGCGGCCGGGCGAGGTCGAGCGCGGGGTAGCGCTCCGCAAGACGCATCAGCGCTTCCGCCACCACTGGCGTCGACAGCAGCCAGAGTGCCGCCATGCCCGTCGCGACGAGCGCGAGTGCCGCCTTTCTCGCCCCCTCGCCCGGCGGGCGGCGCACCAGCAGCGAGAGACCCGCGCCGGACAGGAGCAGCGGTCCCGCCGGCGGGAGCAGCAGCGTCCCGAGCAGCATCTTCAGTGTTACAAACATGTGCGCTCCCTGAAGCTCAGATCCGGATCGCCTGCCAGGCGCGCGAGCGCCAGCGCAGGAACAGCGTGGACCCGAGCACCATGACATAGATGAGCACCGCCACCCAGCCGCCGACCGCGCCCCAGCCGAACTGCGGCAGAAAATGCACCCACCCCTCGCCCGGTGCGAAGGTAAAGGAATGGGCCAGCGGCAACAGCAGCAGCATGGACACGGGCAGCACCAGCGCCGCCGGCACGCGCACGTCGCCCGCGCCGCGCAGGCACAGGCTGCTGCCGAGATTCAGGCCGTCGAAGAACTGGTAGCCGGCGGCGAGCCACAGGAGACGCATGCCGAGCGCGACCGCCGCGGTGGAATCGGCATCGTGTGCGCCGGCGAAGAACGGCAGGAGCCAGGGGCCCCCGAGCGCGATCAGCACGCCGATGGCCCCCATGTAGAGCCCTGCGAGCAGAATCACCCGGTTGCCCACCGCGAGCGCCCAGTCGCGCGCACCGGCGCCGATCGACTGGCCGACGAGCGTCGTGCCCGCGCAGCCGATGCCGAAGCCCGGCATGTAGGCGATCGACGTGAGAATGGTGACGATCTGCGTTGCGGCGCCTCCCACCGTCCCGAGCCGGGTCTGCATCATCTGGAAGATCGCATAGCCGAGGAGATCCGCCGCCGGCAACAGGCCCATGGGCACGCCGAGCCGCAGCTGCTCGAGCAACCGGCCGGCATGCGGCCGCCAGGTCAGGTGCGAGCCGTAGCGGCGCCGGTAGCCGGTGTCGAGGAAGATTGCGATCGCGATCGCCAGACCCAGGAGCTGTGCGGTGTTGGTGGCCCAGGCCGAGCCCGCGATGCCCCATCCCAGCCGGAAGATGAACAGCTGATTGAGGAGCGCGTTCGCGGCGGTGGTCACCACGGTGATGAGGAGCGTGAGGCGCGGTCGCCCGGTGCCGTTGAAGAACCCGAGCATGGCCCAGACAGCCGCTCCGGCGGCCGCGCCGCCCACCCGCGGGAACCAGAAGGCGCCGGCCAGGCGCTCGACCTCGGGATCGAAGCCGAGGGGCGCGAACAGCAGGTGGCGCGCCGCGCCCGCCAGCACGAACAGGGGCAGCGCGCACAACGTCGCCCACAGCGCGGTCCAGGCAGCCTGCGCGGCGCGCCGATAGCGCCCGGCGCCGTAAGACTGCGCGACGATGGTCTGCACCGCGGTGCCCGCGCCCCCCAACACCAGCACGGCGACCACCACCAGCCATTGCACCGCGCCGACCGCCGCCAGCGCCTTGGTGGAGATGCGCCCGATGAACCACATGTCGGTGAGATTGAGCACGATCTGCACCGCGCTGTTGGCCATGAGCGGCAAGGCGAGCGCCAGCACCGCCTGATTGTCGACGTGCGCACGGCCCGCGGCGTCGATGCGCTGCGCGGGCAAACGGCGGGCAATGCTCGTCGTGTGCGGAGGGGAATTCATGGCAACATCCCGAGGAATCGTTCATTCTCGCACATCGATTCCGTGCGCCGAGGAAGTCCCATGCCAACACGCAAGAGCGCCGCAGGGGGCGGCACGCGCCGTACGCCGGCTCGCCGCCGTGGCCGGCTGGCGCCGGGCGGCAAGGTGCGCGGCCTCGATGCGAGCCAGGTGGCGGCATCGCTCGAGGACCCGGCGCTCGCGCCGCTCACCGCACTGGTGCGCACCGCGGGCGGCGCGCCTATCGGTGCCTATCACGAGCCGCTCGGCGGACGCGCGCTGCTGCTGGCGAGCCTGCCGCTCGCGGCGGTGCAACCGACGCCCTTTCAGCGCGACCTCTCGCCGACGCACGCCAGGCGCCTCGCGCAGAAGATCGACGAGACCCAGGAGTTCCTCGATCCCATCATCGTGGTGCGCGGAGAGGACGGGCGGCTGTGGACGCCGAACGGGCGGCACCGCCTGGCGGCCGCCAAGGTGCTCGGCATGAAGCAGATCACCGCGCTCATCTCTCCGGACGAGGCGCTCGCCTACCGCATCCTCGCGCTCAACACCGAGAAGGCCCACAACCTCAAGGACCGGAGCCTCGAGGTGATCCGCATGGCGCGCAACCTCGCCAGGAGCCGCGGCCGCGAGCCCGAGACGCAGTTCGCGGCGGAGTTCGAGGCGCCGGAGCTGTTGACCCTCGGCGTGGTCTACCAAAGCTCGCCCCGCTTCGCGGGCGGCGCCTACAGCGCATTCCTCAAGAAAGTGGACCGCTTCAGCGAGCGTGGCCTGGCCGCGAGCCTGCGAGCGCGCGAGGATTATGCGGCGCGGCTTCAGGAGATCGACGCGCGCGTGAAGAGCCTGGTCGCGGCGCTGCAGGCGCGCGGCTTCAAGTCGCCGTACCTGCGCAATTACGTGGTCGCGCGCATCAACCCGGTGCGCTTCCACAAGGTGAAGAAAGGTGCGACCGCTCCGCCGATGCCGCTCGCCCAGGCGCTCACGCGCATGGCGGCCGCGGCGCGCACCTTCAACTTGGGTGCCGTGAGCAACTCCGATCTCGCCTGGGTCGCGGTCGGCGCAGGCTCCGCGGAGGCCTGAGGCGGCCGCGCCGGGAAAAACGCGCACCCGGCCGCGGCGGCTAGCGTTTCATGGCGTACTTGAGTCCGTAACCGTACGGAAACAGCGGTCCGGCGGGTGCGCCGCCTCCGGCCGCCGCCGGCGCACGCGGCCAGGCGAGCGGCAGGCGGCCGCGAAAATCGTGCGCCACGGTGCCGTCGCGCGCCCGCAAGAGCACGTCCGCCACGCCGCCGCCCTCGGCTCCCGGGAGCCACGCCGCCACGAACGCGTCGGAGAGCGCGAGCTCGGCCTCGATCCACAGCGGCCGGCCCGAGAGCAACACCGCGACCACGGGAATCCCCTGCGCGTGCAGCCGCTCGAGCAGCGCCCGATCGCGTGGCTCGTCCGGATCGGCGAGCGAGGGCACGTCTCCCGCACCTTCGGCGTAAGGCCGCTCGCCGAAGACGACGATCGCGACGTCGGGACGCACGGAGAACTCCCCGCCGGGGCTGAAATCCGCGCGGCCGCCGGCGGCCGTGACGGCGGCGCGGATGCCGGCATAGATCGACTGCGCGGGACGGATGGCCTCGCTCGGCTGCCTTCCCTGCCAGTCGATGGTCCACCCGCCGCATTGCTGCTGCACGTTGTCGGCGCCATCGCCCGCCACCAGCACGCGCGAGCGCGGCTCGAGCGGCAGGAGCTGTCTCTCGTTCTTGAGCAGCACGAGTGACTCGCGCACCGCTCGCCGCGCCACGGCACGGTGCGCGGGCGATCCGAGCAGCTCGAAGTGTCCGGCATAGGGGCGCGACGACGGCGGCCCTTCTTCGGTGAGATGCGCGCGCAGCTTCACGCGCAGCACGCGGCGCACCGCGTCCTCGAGCCGCGCCGCGGGAATCTCGCCGGACCGCGCCTGCGCGAGCGTGTTGACATAGAGATCGCGCCAGCTCTCGGGCGCCATGAGCACGTCGATCCCGGCATTGACGGCGGGCGCGCAGCTCGCGCTGTTGCAGCCGGGCACTTGCGCGTGCCCGTCCCAGTCGCCGATGACGAGCCCGTCGAAGCCGATCCGCTGCTTGAGTACTCCGGTGAGCAGGGCACGGTTGCCGTGCATCTTGACGCCCTGCCAGCTCGAGAAGGAGGCCATCACCGTCTGCACGCCGGCGGCGATCGCCGCCAGGTGGCCCGCGGCGTCGACGTCGCGCAGCTGCGCCTCGCTCGCCGTGTTGTCGCCCTCGTCGTGGCCGCCGGTGCCGCCGTCGCCGATGAAGTGCTTGGCCGTCGCCAGCACGTGCGCCCCGTCGAGGAACTCCCGGGTGCCGGCGCGGCCCTGCAGGCCCTCGACCAGCGCGGCACCACATTCGGCCACCAGGCGCGGATTCTCCCCGTAGCTCTCGTAGGTACGCCCCCAGCGCGCGTCCCGCACCACCGCCACGCTCGGGGCGAACGTCCAGTCGAGACCGGTGACGCGCACCTCGAGCGCCGTGATCGCACCGATGCGCCGGAGCAGCGCGGGATCGTGCGCCGCCCCGAGTCCGATGTTGTGCGGAAAGATCGTGGCGCCCGGGATGTTGTTGTCCCCGTGCACGGCGTCCGTCGCCCACAGGAGCGGCAGCCCGCCCGGGGCGCTGACTGAGGCCTCGTAGAACCGGTCGGCGGACCTAAGCCACTCACGGGGTGAGGCCAGCTTGTCGTTACCCGGCGAGAAATCCGCACCGTTCAGCACCGAGCCGAGGGGATAGTGCCGCAGGTCGTCCGGCGTAATGCTGCCGATATTCGCCTGAATGAGCTGGCCGACCTTCTCGGCGGGCGTCATGCGCTCGAGCAGCGCGTCGATGCGCGCCTCGAGCCGCACGTCCGCCGGCAGCGCGGGCGCGGGGCGTGGCCACTCCTGCGGGTGCACGACCGGACTGGCGCCGGCGGCTGCGCCGGCCAGTGTCAGCGAGGCGACGATCATCGTGCAGCGCGTCGCCGCGGTTTTCATGAGCCATAGGATACACACACGAGGTTCGCGCCCATGCTCGATCCGGCGACCGAAGTCCGAAACAGCCCGCCCGTGAGCGCCCCCGCGCACGGCCTGCCCGATCTGCTGCTCATCGAGCGGGCGCGCGGCGCCGATGCGCGCTCGATCGAGACGCTGCTGCGCCGCTACGCGCAGCGGCTCTTCAGAATCGCACGCAGCGCGCTCGGCGACGAGCAGGCCGCGGAGAGCGCGGTGCAGGAGGCCTGCGTGGCCGCGTTCGAGGAGCTCCGGCGTCACGAGCCGTCGGGGAAATTCGCCGTGTGGCTCACCCGCCTCGCGCTCGAGCAGCTGCGCACGCGGCGCGAGATGCAGCCGGCGGCACGCCCGGCGCCGGCATACGGCCATCCCCTCGAGCCTGCGATCGACGCGCTCCCGGAGGTGTTCCGTACGGTGTTCGTGCTGCGCGTCGTCGAGGGCATCAGCGGCACGGAGACCGCGGCCGCCCTCGGGCTCAACGTCACGACGGTACGCACGCGGCTGTACCGCGCGCACCGGCGTCTGAGCGGCGCGGCGGCGCCGCAGGCGCCGCAAGAGGTCTTCCAGCTCGACGGCGCCCGCGCCGAGCGCATCGTCACCGAGGTGCTGACGCGGCTGCGGGCGCGCGGCGCTTGACGGCCACGCGCATGCTGTGTGTACTCCGGTCCGGGCGCCGCCGGCGCCCGGATGGTCAGGAGTCAGCTCGGCATCGTGCGGTCATGGTTCGGACGACTCAAGCGCTCGGTCGCGCCGCTGTGCGCCGCGTGCGCGCTCGCTGCGGCGGCTCATGCCGACCCGCTGAGCGCCTACCTGCCGCTCAATCTCGAACCCGAGATGGAGCGGCAGATCGAGCGGGTCCTGATCCTCGCTGACGAGCCGATCCTCAAGCGCCCCTTCCCGGTCGAGCTGGTCAAGGCGGCTCTCCCCGAGGCCTGCAAGAAAGACGCACCGCTCTGCGCCAGGGTGCGCCGCTATCTCGAGCGCTACTCGCACGACTACGGGGTGACGCACGCGAGCGCCGCCGGCGCCGCCACCGGCGGCGCGCACGTCGTGCTGCCGAATCAGCACGGCATGACGAGCAACGACGACTGGGAGCTCTCGGCGCAGGCCTACGTGCAGCCGAGCGACTATCTGCTGGCGAGCGCCGGCGGCATCGCCTACTCGGGGCGCACGCAGGCCACGGGCACGATGGTGAGCGTGGGTGCAAGCTGGGCGCAGCTCGATGCCGGCTACCGCGACCACTGGCTCTCGCCCATGACCGACACCGGCAGCATGCTCTTCAGCACCGAGAGCCCGACGATGCCCTCGGTGACGCTCTCGAACTGGGAGCCGCTCACCCGTTTCGGTATTCAGTACGAGCTCGTCCTCGGCAGGCTGTCGCAGACCGGGGCCAACAGCGGGGCGGGCGTTGCCGGCGCCAACATCGATTACAACGGGGTGTTGAGTCGCGGCGATCCGCGTTTGTTCAGCACGCAGCTCTCCATCGAGCCTTTCCCGGGCTGGTCCCTCGGCATCAATCGCAACCTCGAATACGGCGGCGGCAGCGGGCTGCCGGATTCGGCCAGGTTCCTCGCGCGCGACTTCTTCAAGCCGAGCGGGCTGTCGCAGACGCAGGGAAACCAGCAAGCCTCCTACGTCAGCCGTTTCATCTTTCCGGGAAAGACGCCCTTCGCGGTGTATTTCCAGTACGCGGGCGAGGACAATTCCAATGGCGGCAGTTACCTCCTCGGCAATGCCGCGCTCTCCGCCGGCATCGATTTCCCGCGCCTCGGGCCTCACTTCGATGCGACCTACGAGTTCGCCGAGTGGCAGAACATCTGGTACGTGCACAGCATCTTCCTCGACGGCATGACCAACTACGGGCTGGTGCTCGGCACCTGGGGGGCCGACCAGCGCAATTTCGGCGACGGTGTCGGGGCGCGCAGCCAGATGCTGCGCGTCGGCTGGGAGCCGCCGTTCGGCGGTTACCTGGAAGCCAGGGCGCGCACGCTCGCCAACCAGAGCTACTACGGCGGCGACTCCCGCCAGTACGCGGCGGGCGAGCCGCTGCCGTATCCCTATTTCCACTACTACGATGCCAGCCTGACGTACTCGAGGCCGTGGAACGGCGTCACGGTCGGGGCCCAGGCGACCGTGGGCCGGGACGTGAACGGCGATTCCTTCACCCGCCTTGCCGCCTTCGTGCGCTACGGGGGCGATGCACGCTCGCGCGCCGACGATTCGCCGCCGGACGATGAGGATTCCGAAGACGCCAAGCCGGACACGCACGGCGCGGAGTGGTTCGTCGATGCCGGTGTCGAGGCAAACCAGGTGCGCACCGATCCGGGGCCGCCCAATCCGGTCACCACGAGCTCGGTCGGCTTCGGTCCGCACTTCGGCCTCGGCGCGCGCCGCGCGGTGTCGGCCGACGACGACCTCGGCGTGCGGCTCGAGCTCGATCAGGTCGACGGGCACTCGCTCATCGGCGTGCGCGCGATCGACTACCGGCACCGTTACGGCGATTCGTTCGCGCTCAGCGTCTTTGCGGGCGCCGATCGCTACGACGTCGCGACGCCTGCCTATTCGGTGTACGGGGGCGTGGGCGCGCAATGGCGCAACTTCCTGCCGGGGCTGCGCGGCTGGGACCTGGGACTCGACCTGCGCTACGGGCAGAACATCGCGCGCGACAAGGTGCTGCCGACCGATGTGCCGGCCAATCGCCCCGACACCTTCTACAAGATCCCGAGCGGCGTACTCTATCTCTCGCGGCGCTTCTGAAGAGGCCGCGTCCTGAGGCTCAAGGCTCGAGGCGCAGGATCTCGAGCTCTCCCGTCTGAAACCGCACGGTGTCGCCGGGCTCGTGGCCGAGCAGCGCCTGCCCGAGGGGCGACACCCAGCTCAGCAGCCCGCGCGCCGCGTCCGCCTCGTCTTCGCCCACCAGGCGGAACGACTGCTCGGCGCCGCTCTCAGCGCGCAGCGTGACCTGCACCCCGAAGCGCACGCGGTCGGGAGCCGCCGCCGGCGGGACGACGCGCGCGGTCGCGAGCCGCTGCGTGAAGTAGCGCAGGTCGCGCGCGACGCGCGCGCGCTGCGCGCTGTCGCCGCCGGCGCGCGCCGCCGCCAGCTCACTCTCGAGCCCGCGCACCCGCGCCTCGAGCGCGGCGAGGCCGCCCGGGGTGACGAGATTCGGGTGGCTGCTGACCGGACGCTCCGGCAGCGTGCCCGGATCGTCGTCCGACTCGCGGGTGAACGCCCGGCTCATGCGTGCGCGAGGGCCGTGAGGCGCACGCTCTCGCTCCAGAGCCGCGCGGCCGCCTCGTCGCAGCGCGCCGCCGCGCTCGGCTCGACGCGGCGGCAATCGCGATAGTAGCCGCCCGACCGGCCCTCGACCTCGGGGGATGTGGCGAGATAGATGCTGGTGCGCGCGCCCTGCTCGAGCGAGCGCGTGAAGGGCCGCAGCACAGTCGCGAGCGCGAAGCGCACCGGCGCCGGCAGGCCGCGGAACAGCTGGCTCCTGACGACGCCGGGATGCGCGGCGTTCACGGTGACGCCGCTTCCCCTCAAGCGGTGCGCGAGGGCGCGTACGAAGAGGAGGTTCGCGAGCTTCGAGCGCCCGTAGGCGCGCAGGTACCCGGTCCGCGCGTTCATGAGATCGCCGAAGTCGAGCCACCCGGCCCGCCGGTGCGCCTCCGAGGCGACCACGACGATGCGGGCGGGCGCCGACTCCATGAGCTTCCCGAGCAGCAGGTTCGTGAGCAGAAACGGCGCCAGGTGGTTGACGCCGAAGGTGGCGTCGTAACCCTCGGCGGTGCAGCGTCGCCCGGCGTCGATGAGGCCGGCATTGTTGATGAGGACGTCGAGGCGTGGCAGCCGCGCGAGCTCGCCGGCGAGCTCGCGCACCTCGTCGAGGTGCAGGAAGTCTGCGCGCACGAAGCGCACCGCGCAGTTGCCGCTCTCGCGGCCGATGCCGGCCGCCACCGCGGCGCCGAGCCCGGCATCGCGCCCGTGCACCAGGACGGTGGCGCCGGCGCCGGCCAGTGCCCGCGCCGTTGCGAGGCCGATGCCGTGAGTCGCCCCGGTGACGAGGCAGGTTTTGCCGTTCATACTGGGCACGAGCATTGGGCCGGATGGTATATGAAAGGCGACAGAGCATGCGCGTCGTGAGGCTGACCGCCCGGGCGGTGCTCGCGGCGGTGCTCGCCGCCTTCAGCGTCGCGTGCAGCGGCGCCGCCGGGCAGAAGCCCTTCCCCGCGCCCGAGTTCACCCACACGCAGTCCGCCGAGTGGCTCAACAGCGCGCCGCTCGAGCTCGCGAAGCTGCGCGGCAAGGTGGTGCTGGTCGACGGTCTCGTCCACGGGCGCGCCGTCGGCGAGCTGCACGTCGGCGACGGCACGGCTCGGCCCGTCGAGGCTCTCATCGACCAGCTGCTCGCGGCCGCGCACTCATGAACGCGGTCGCGAGCGCTTTCCTGCTGACCTTCGCGGGACTCTTCCCCATCGTCAACCCGCTGGAATCCGCGCCGTTCTTCCTCGGGCTCACCGCGGGCCTGTCGACCGATGAGCGGCGGCACCTGGCGCGCAAGGCCGCAACCAACGGCTTCGCGCTGCTGCTCGGGTCGATGGCGCTCGGCCCGTGGCTGCTCGAGGTGTTCGGCATCGAGCTGCCGGTAGTGCGCATCGCCGGCGGCCTGGTCGTGACGGCGCTCGGCTGGAAGCTGCTCTCCGCCGAGGAGTTGTCCGAGCATGCGGTGGGGGCCGGACCGCAGTCGGCGCCCGGACGCAAGATCGGCAGCTTCTATCCGCTCACGATGCCGCTCACCGTGGGCCCCGGCTCGATGTCGGTCGCGATCACCATCGGCAGCCGTAAGCCCGCCGGCTTCCCGCAGCTCTCGCAGCTCGCCGAGCATGCGGCCGGCGCGCTCGGCGGCCTCGTCGCCATCGGGTTCAGCATCTACCTCGCCTATCGTTTCGCCGAGAGCATCGCGCGGCTGCTCGGCGCCACCGGCATCGAGGTGCTGGTGCGCCTGTCGGCGTTCATCCTCATGTGCATCGGCATCGAGATCATCTGGAACGGCTACAGCACGCTGCACGCCGTTCCAGGCTAGCGGCGGCTCGAGGATGCGGCGATCGTTCTCCTCGAGTTCTCCGCGCCACCGATCGCGATGACCCATCCACGCCGCTGGCCTTGGGGACCCTGCCGGGCATTCGCTCTCCGACTCCTTATATAAGTGGTCCCGGGACGCGAACGTGCCACGCCGGCACCGGCGCCCGGGAGGCTTGTGCCTGCGCGCTGTGAGCGCGCGCCCGGAATGTGCGGCGGCGGCGTCAGGGGTGGGGACGGCGGCTTGCATTTCCCGCGGGGCCGGGACGACACTGCGCGCGCCCGGCTTGCCGCCGGTCCTTTCCGTTACCCCATGTCACCAGTCAGGGAGTCGCAATGATCGCAAAATTGACGCTGAGCTTCGCCGCGCTGTTATTGGTCGCAACGGCCGCATTCGCGGCTCCGCCGGCCGAGAACGTCGGCGGCAAGAGGCACCCGAACCTCGCCGCGGCCCAGCGCCTCGCGCATCAGGCGTGGGAGAGGATCACCGCCGCCCAGCAGGCCAACGAGTGGGACATGGATGGCCACGCGGCGAAGGCCAAGGAGCTGCTCGACCAGGTCAACAACGAGCTGAAGATGGCCGCCGAAGCGGCCAACAAAGGCCGCAAGTAGCCTCTGCTCCGGCCACGGAGCGCAAACCCGCGGGCCCGGCTCACCCGGCCGGGCTCGTTTCTTTGGCTCAGCCCCGCAGCAGCTCCCGCACTCCCTCGAGCAGCCGCCCGACCTCCCCGGCCGTCGTGTAGGCCGCGCAGCCGGCGCGCACCAGCCCGTCGTGCTCGTGACCGAGCAGCCGCACCGCGGTCGTCGCGTAGAAATCCCCGTGCGATACGAATACGCCGCGCGAGGCGAGGAATGCGGCGACCGCGGCGCTCGTGTGCCCCGCCACCGAGAACGACAGGGTGGCGGTGCGCGGCGTGCCGGGCGGCGGACCGTAGACCTTGACTGCGGCTGTCTGCTCGAGCCCGTTCCACAGCTGCCGCAGCAGCACGTCGGCGCGCTCGTGCAGCGCCTGCGACACGCGCACGAGCCGCTCGCGGCGCGGCGGGCGTTCGCCGGCGAGCGAGCTGAGGAAGTCGACCGCGGCGGCGGCCCCGACGATGCCTTCGTGATTCTGCGTGCCGGTCTCGAGGAGCTCGGGCGGTGCGTCGGAGGCCGGCGCGAGCTTCGGCGGGTCGAGCGCGGCGAGCAGCTCGCGCCGGCCCCATAGCACCCCGACGTGCGGACCGTAGAACTTGTAGGCCGAGCAGGCGAAGAAGTCGCAGTCCCACGCGCGCACGTCCGGCGTCTGGTGGCTCGCGTAGTGCACGCCGTCGATGAACACCCGCGCCCCGACCGCGTGCGCGCGCGCGGTCAGCTGCGCCACGTCGTTGATGGTGCCGAGCGCATTCGAGGCGGCGCCGAGCGCGAGCAGGCGCACGCCCGGGGTGAGCTGCGCCGCCGCGTCGGCCTCGTCGAGCCGCCCGTCCTCGCGCCGCATGCGGATGGCGCGGATCTCGACGCCGCGCTCGCGCGCGAGCGCACGCCAGGTGTCGGAATTCGCATGGTGATCGAGCTCGGTGACCACCACGACGTCGCCGGCGCGCCAGCCGCGCCCCAGCGCGCGCCCCAGGTGGAAGGTGAGCGTCGTCATGTTGGCGCCGAACACGATCTCGTCCGCCGACCCGCCGAGGTAGTCCGCCAGCGCCGCCCGGGCGGCGCTCAGCGCCGCGTCGGTCTCGCGGCTCGAGGGAAAGTCCCAGTGGGTGTTGGCGTTGTGGTGGAGGAGATAGTCCGTCATCGCCGCTGCGACCGCGCGCGGCACCTGGGTGCCTCCGGGGCCGTCGAAATAAGCCACCGGATAGCCGTTGTGCATGCGCTCGAGCGCGGGGAAGTGGCTGCGGATCTCTTCGACGCCGGCGACGCTGCTCATGGGAGCCTCTTGGGTTGCCAACCGTGGTCTGCGCGGCCTTAATCATGAACCAACACCCGGCACGGAACTCAGGCACACGGACGTGCCCGGCCGCCGAAGGTGGCCGGGGGTCGAGCAAAGACTACGCTTTTTGCTCGACCCCGCGCTGGGCGGGGCAGGGAAGCCCCGATCCAGCGCTCATAACGTAAGTGCGGTGCGCCGTCACTATAGCGCGCCCGGCCGCCGGTCCGCCCGATCGGGCTTGACCTGCCGGTATCGATCGGCTCTATTGCCGCTTCAATTTCTTCGGTCCCGGGGGTGGCGGATGCGGAAGGCCTGGCGGTTTGCGGGATGGAGCGCGCTCGTGCTCGTGGCGGTGCTCGGCTATGCCTCCTACCGCATCGTCTGGGGCAAGCCCTTCACTCTCAACATGCTCGCGAACCGCCAGGCGCTCGAGTTCCTGATGCGCAATCCAGAGATGTTCACGGCGGTAGGGCTCATCGACGGCTCGCTCTTCGATCACCATTCCGACGAGCTGGCACCCTATACCCTGCGCCAGCGCGATGAGGACTACGCGCAGCTCGCGCGCTTCCTCGCGCAGGTGCGCGGATTCGACCGCGCCACCCTCGACCGCCAGGATCAGATCACCTACGACATCCTCGTCGATCAGTACGAGACGGGGCTCGCATTCAAGCGCTTCCCGTGGCTGCAGGGCGAGGAGCTCTATCCGGTGAGCCCGATGTTCGGCGTGGAGGTCGAGCTCCCGAGCTTCATGCAGACCACGCACGTGATCAGCAACGACAAGACCGCGCGCAACTACGTGAAGCGGCTCGCGGCCATGGGGGACAAGCTCGATGAGGTCACCGCCGCCATGCAGCGCCAGGCACGCGAGGGCGTGGTGCTCCCGCCGTCGCTTCTCGAGCGCTCGCTCACCGTCATCCACGACACGGTAAGCGCGCAACCTGCGGACAACGCGCTGGTCACGACGTTCGTCACGCGGATGAGCAAGCTGAAATCCCTCGACAGCGCCCGCAGGCAGGAGCTCGAGAAGGCGGCGGTCCAGGCGGTCAGCACGCGGATCTACCCCGCCTACGCCCGCATGAGCGCGGCGCTCGAGGCCCTGAGGCCCGCGGCCGCCGGCCAGGGCGCGGGCGTCGCCCGGCTGCCCGACGGCGCGGCCTACTACGCTCTCGAGCTCAGGCAGAACACGACGACCGACTACACGCCCGAGCAGGTGCATGCGCTCGGCCTCTCCGAGGTCGCGCGCATCACGCGCGAGATGGACCAGCTCCTCGCGGCCGAAGGGCTCACGGTCGGGAGCGTCGGCGAGCGCATGGCGGCGCTCGGCAGCGATCCGCGCTTTCTCCTGCCGAACGACGACGCGGGCCGCCGGCAGGCGCTCGAGCGCTACCAGCAGATCCTCGACGAGGTGGCCGCGCGCATGCCCGAGTACTTCCGCACCCTGCCCGCCAAGCGCCTCACGGTCGAGCGCGTGCCCACGTCGCAGGAGAAAGGCACCTCCGGAGCGTATTACCAGCAGGCCGCGATGGACGGCTCGCGCCCCGGCATCTTTTTCGCCAACCTGAGGGACATGCGCGAAGTGCCGACGTGGAGCATGAAGACCCTCGCCTATCACGAGGGCATTCCCGGCCATCATCTGCAGATCTCGACGGCGCTCGGGCTCGTGGGTCTGCCGCTGATCCGCCAGCAGACGCTCTACACCGCGTACGCCGAGGGCTGGGCACTGTACGCCGAGCAGCTGGCCGCCGAGATCGGCATGTACAAGGGCGACCCGTGGGGCAATCTCGGGCGGCTGCAGATGGAGCTGCTGCGCGCCGCGCGGCTGGTCGTCGACACCGGCATTCATGCCCAGGGCTGGACCCGCGAGCAGGCGATCTCCTACATGGTTGCCACCACCGGACAGCCGCAGGGCGAGGTGACCTCGGAGGTCGAGCGCTACATGGCCATGCCGGGTCAGGCGTGCGCCTACAAGGTCGGCGAGCTCAAGATCCTCGAGCTGCGCGCCAGGGCGCAGGCCGCGCTCGGAGCGAAATTCAACCTCAGGGACTTTCACGGCGTGATTCTCGAAAACGGCGGCGTGCCGCTCACCCTTCTCGGGCAGCTGGTCGAGGAGTGGATCGCACGTACGCGAGGTACACCATGACTGCCCGCAGGCGCGAGTCGCACCGGGCGGCGGCCGCGAGCCAGCCGCCACGCTCCGTGCGCTACCGCCACCTCGTCAATCCCTTCGAGCCGGTGCGCATCTTCTCCGAGGACCAGGTCGAGAGCTTGCACCTCGCGGCGCTCGGCATCCTCGAGCGTCAGGGCATGCGCGTGCTGTCGCCGCGCGGACGGACCCTGCTGGCCTCGGCCGGCGCCGCGGTGGACGAGGCGACCCAGATGGTGCGGCTCGATCCCGGCATGGTAGCCGCGGCGCTCGCCACCGTTCCGCGCGAGGTCGACCTGGTGGCGCGCAACCCCGAGCGCACCTGCCGCGTGGGCGGCCGCCACGTCATCTTCGCGCCGGTCGCCGGGCCTCCGAGCGTGAACGATCTCGAGCGCGGCAAGCGCTCCGGCACGATCGCGGACTACCGCGACCTGGTGCGCCTCGCGCAGGCCTTCGACGTGATCCACGTGCTCGGACAGATGACCGAGCCAGGGGACGCGCCGGTGCACGAGCGCCACCTCGACACGACGCTCGCGCAGCTCACCCTCGGCGACAAGCCGCCCAACTTCTACAGCCGCGGCGCGGGGCAGCTCGGCGACTGCTTCGCGATGCTGCGCATCGCGCACGGGATCGACGAGGAGACCTTCCGCCGCGAGCCGCGCTGCTACAGCATCTGCAACACCAACTCGCCGCTGCAGCTCGACCTGCCGATGACCGACGGCATCATCGAGTTCGCCCTGAACGGCCAGCTGATGATCGTCACCCCGTTCACGCTCGCCGGCGCGATGGCGCCGATCACCATCGCAGGCGCCCTGACGCTCGCCCATGCCGAGGCGCTCTTCGGCATCACGCTCTCACAGCTCGCGCGCGCCGGCGCCCCGGTCATGTACGGGAGCTTTACCTCGAACGTCGACATGAAGTCGGGCTCCCCGGCGTTCGGTACGCCCGAGTACGCCAAGGCGGCCTTCGGCGCCGGACAGCTCGCGCGGCGCATCGGCGTGCCGTGGCGCTGCTCGAGCGCGACCGCCGGCAATGCCCCCGACGCGCAGGCGGCCTACGAGTCGCAGATGAGCCTGTGGGGAGCGCTGCTCGGCGGCTGCCACTTCGTGCTGCATGCCGCGGGGTGGCTCGAAGGCGGCCTCACCGCCTCCTTCGAGAAATTCATCCTCGACGTCGAGATGCTGCAGATGTTCGCCGAGGTCTTCCAGCCGGTGGGGGCGTCGAGCGACGACATCGGCACCGAGGCGGTCGCGGAGGTCGGCCCCGGCGGGCACTTCTTCGCCGCCGCCCACACCATGCAGCGCTACCGGGACGCGTTCTACAGCCCGCTCGTTTCCGATTGGCGCAATTACGGCCAGTGGTTCGACGACGGGGCGAAGACCGCCACCCAGCGGGCGAGCACCGTGTGGCGCAGCACGCTCGCCGCCTTTCAGCCGCCGGCCATGGACCCGGCGGTCGCCGAGGCGCTCGAGGCGTTCGTCGCGCGCCGCCGCGCGGAGGGCGGCGCCCTGCCCCAGACCTGAAGGCCGCCGGCTCGGATCAGCGGATCCGCAGCACGATCTTGCCGAGCACGTGCCCGGCCGCGATGCGCTCCTGGGCTTTTCCGGCCTCCGCAAGCGGAAACTCGGCCGCGATCGGCACTTCGAGCTTCGCGGCCACGATCGCCTCGTTCAACCGCGCGTACTCCGCAGGCCCGGTGAGCGCGTCGTACTTCACGATCGGGAGTCCGGCGCGCGCCCTCGGCTCGGGACGCACGCCGCTCGGGAACGCCACCCGGCCTGCGGGCTTGAGCGTGTCGATGCAGGCCTCGAGCGCATCGCCCCCGGCGAGCGCCAGCACCGCATCGACACCCCCGGGGGCGAGCTCGCGGGCGGCGGCGCGGATGTCGCCGTGCCGGCCGTCGACGCCCAAGGTCGCGCCGAGGCGCTTGACGAAGCTCACCCCGTCCTCGCCCGAGGCGGTGGCGAGCACCCGCGCGCCGCGCAGTCTTGCAAACTGCAACGCGAGGCTGCCGACCGCACCCGAAGCACCGTGAATGATGAGAGTCTCGCCCGGCTTCACGTGCAGAGCATCGTCGATTCCCTGCAGCGCCGTGAGCGCCGACACCGCCATCGCACCCGCGTCCCTGAGACGCATGCCTGACGGCACGTGGCCCACCGTTTTGGCCGGCAGGGCGACGTACTCGGCGTAGAAACCGCCTTTCGGGTTGTCCCAGGCGTAGGCGTACACGGGGTCTCCGACCTTGAAGCCGCGCACGTCGGCGCCCACCGCCGCGACGGTTCCCGCCCCGTCGACGCCCAGCACGACGGGAAACGTCTGGTTCTTCCAGTAATCGAGCCGCTCACGCACGTCGATGTCCCAGGGGCCGACACCCGCGCTGTCGAGGGCGATGAGCACTTCCTCCGGGCCGGGTTTCGGCACGGGCAGCTGGTGCAGCGTCAGGACCTCGGGGCCGCCCTTGCGATCGATGGCGGCGGCGCGCATGGTCGCCGGCACGGCGACGGCGCCGCTACCGGCCGCGGCGACTTCGGTACTCGTGGCGATGCACGCAAGTGCGAGCAATACTGCGATCCGCTGGGATGGCATGGTGAAGGCTCCTGTGAATCCTGGCGTCGACTCATCATAAGGTCGGCGCTCGCCGCGCGCCTCACCGCCGCCGACGTCCGGCCGCGCCGTCTCAACCGTTCGGCTTGCGCGCGTACTCGCGATCGAACAGCGCCTCGAGGTCCGGGTGCACGCCGCGCATGGGATCGATCACTGCCTTGGCCCAGTCGAAATACTCGCGCTTGCGCTGCAGCGACCAGTCGGTGGGCGGAGAGACAGCCATGTCGCGCAGGTTGCAGATCTTGTCGGCGAGCTTCACCAGCTTGGCACGGCGGCTCAAGTGCGCGGCGTGCTCGATCTGCAGCCGCTTGCGCTCGGCCTTCGGCAGAGTCTTGTCGTCGGTCACCTCCCGGACGATGTCCGCCACCTCTGTGCCGAAATTGCGCTCGATGTCCTCGAAACTGGTCGCGGTGTCCTCGACCGTGTCGTGCAGCAGCGCCGCCATCAGCACCTTCGGGTCGCGCTCGCCGCGCTCGGCCAGGAGACTCGCGAGCGCGAGCGGGTGATTGATGTAGGGCGAGGCGTCCTTGCCCTTGCGCCGCTGGTCCCGATGACGCTCGGCGGCGAAGGTGGCGGCGCTCAGCACCCTCGAGATGGGGTCGGTGGCGGCTGGTGTCATGCTTGCATTGTAGCCAAAGGCCGCTCTTGCGCCGGCCGGACTGCGCACGTAGTGTTCACACGGGAATGGCTTTCTCGCGTCGATCCGCGGACTTCTGACATGCAGAAACTCTCCGGCGGATGCCATTGCGGCAACATCCGCGTCGAGCTGGAGCTGACGCGCAGCGCCGGGACCTGCAATCCGCGCGCCTGCGACTGCGACTTCTGCCGCAAGCACCGTGCCGCCTACGTCTCGGACCCGCAGGGCTCGCTCCTCATCCTCGTGAAAGACGAGCGCGACTGCGGCCGGTACGCGCAGGGGAGCGGTCAGGCGGAGCTGCTGCTGTGCAGGAATTGCGGCGTGCTGGTGGGTCCGCTGTATCGCGACGCCGCAAGGCTCTACGCGGCGGTGAACGCCAACGTCTTGGAAGGTATCGCCTTCGGAGCGCAGCAGCCGGTCTCGCCGCGGACGCTGTCCGCGGACGACAAGGTCAGGCGCTGGAAGGAGCTGTGGTTCTCGAACGTGACGCTGCGGGTGGGCCCCTGAGGCCGAGGCTGCGCGGTACATGTCAAACGCCCGGCTCACCGATCTCGAGGGCCTGCGGGCCTACCTGGCGGCGCGCATCGCGCCGGCGCGCGCCCTGGGAATCAGGGTCGAGGCCGTCGATCCGTTGATCATCAGCGCCCCGCTCGAGGCGAACCTCAACGACAAGGGAACCGGATTCGCAGGGAGCCTCTTCTCGGTGGCGGCGCTTGCCGGCTGGGCGCTCGTCATGCGCTGGTGCGCAACCGAGCGCCTCGACGCGGAGGTGGTGCTGCAGAGCTCGACGGCGCGCTTCCTCGCGCCGGCACGCGCGGACTTCCGCGCGCTCGCCCACGAGCTGCCGGCGGCGCAGCGGGAGAAGCTGCGGCGCATGCTCGCCCGCAGCGGCCGCGGCCGGGCGGAGATTGCCGTCGACCTCAAGTGCCACGAGGCGCTCGTCATGAGCTTCACCGGCACGTACGCGGTCATTGCCGGCACGCGGGCGCAGTAGCGCGCACGCTGCCGGCAGCGCGCGCTGGTGCGAGCCCCCGTCCGCTCGGCTAGACTCTCGCGTTCCCGCAGGCCGCACTAAGAAGGAAGAGCTCATGAGCCGCCACAAATTCACCGTTCGTCTGCTGCTCGCTCTCGCATCCGCCGCGTGTGTGACCCTGGCGGCCGCGGCCGAACCGCCGCAGGAGCGCAAGGCCGAGGGCGAGTCCGAGAAGGCGGAAGGCCGCAAATTCGAGCCTTTCAAGCCCGAGGCGGTAGCGAGCAGCGGCAGCGTCACCATCGGCGGCCGGGCCATCGCCTACCAGGCGATCGCAGGCACGCTCGTCGTGCACCCGCGGGGCTGGGACGACGTGCCGCGCGACCCCAATGCCAAGGGAGCGGGCGGCGAGGAAGGCGGCGAAGCCGGTAATCCTGCGGCCGAAGCCTCGATGTTCTACGTCTATTACTCGAAGGGCGGCGAGGGTCCGCGGCCGGTCACATTCTTTTACAACGGCGGTCCCGGCTCCTCGACCATGTGGCTGCACATGGGCGCCTTCGGACCGCGCCGCATCGTGACGTCGACGGATGCGCACACGCCGGCGGCCCCCTACTCGCTGGTCAACAATACCTCCAGCCTCCTCGATACCACCGATCTCGTCTTCATCGATGCTCCCGGCACCGGCTTCAGCCGCATCGCCGGCAAGGACAAGGAGAAGGCGTTCTTCGGCCTCGACCCGGACGCCTACGCCTTCAGCGAGTTCATCACGCAGTTCCTCACCAGGTACGGCCGCTGGAACTCGCCGAAGTATCTGTTCGGCGAGAGCTATGGCACGCCGCGCTCGGCGGTGGTGGTCAACCAGCTGGAGGCCGAGCGCTCGGTGGACCTGAACGGCGTCATTCTCCTTTCGCAGATCCTCAGCTTCGACCTGAGCCCCGACCGGCCGACCGGCAATCCCGGCGTCGATCTCCCCTATGAAACGGTGCTGCCTACCTATGCGGCCACCGCCTGGTACCACAAGAAGCTTCCGGGCGAGCACCCGAGCCTCGAGGCGCTGCTCACCGAGGTGGAGCAGTTCGCCATGGGCGACTACGCGCGGGCACTGGCAGCGGGCTCGGATCTGAGCGCGAGCGATCGCGCCGCGGTCGCGCAGAAGCTGCACGACTACACGGGGCTGCCGGTCGACTACATCCTCAAGGCCGACCTGCGCATCGACGGCGGCGAGTTCCGCCAGAACCTGCAGAGCGATGGCGGCCTCACCACCGGGCGGCTCGACAGCCGCTTCTCCGGTCCCGATCTCGATCCCTTGAGCCAGCGCGCCGAGTACGATCCGCAGTCCGCCGCGCTGAGCTCAGCGTACGTCTCGGCTTTCAACGACTACGCGCGCAGGGAGCTGCACTACGGCGAAGGCAAGATCTTCAAGCCGAGCATCCCGACGTTCCGCACCTGGAACTTCGCGCACCAGCAGCCCGGGCAGCAGATTCAGGGGCCGCCCCTCTCGCCGCGCCAGGGCGTCAACGTGCTGCCGGACCTCGCCAACGCGATGAAGCTCAACCCGAATCTGAAGGTGCAGCTCAACGCCGGCTACTTCGACCTCGCGACGCCTTTCTACCAGGGCATCTACGAGATGCATCACCTGCCGATGCCGCAGAGCCTGCAGTCCAACATCGAGTTCCGTTTCTACGACTCGGGGCACATGGTGTACGCCAAGGATGCGTCGCTGCGGCAGCTGCATGACAACGTGGCGGACTTCATCCGCCGCACCAGCCATACGGGCGGCTAACTCCGCAGGTACGAAGCGCCGTTCACGTCGAGAATCGCGCCCGTCATGCTCGCCGGCGCGTCGAGCACGCAGAACCTGACGGCCTGCGCGACCTCCTCGGGCGTTGCGACGCGGCCGAGAGGCTGGTCCGCGATCACGGCCTGGTCCGCAATCGCCGTGGCCACGCGCGCCGTCGACACCCACCCGGGAGCGACGACGAACACGTAGACACCCTTCGGCGCCAGCGCCTTGGCCATCGACTGACTGAAGGCGTTGAGGCCGGCTTTGCTGGCGGCGTAGGCCGGCGCCAGGGGCTCGCCGCGAAACGCGCCGCGCGATGAGACGCTCACGAGCCTGCCGCCCGAGCGCTCCGCCATGGCGCGCGCGGCGAAGTATGAAAGGTGCGCGGCGCCCGTGAGATTGATGGCAAGCGTGCGTTGCCAGGCGGCGGTCCACCCCGCGTAATCGGTCGCGAGCGGCGGATGATTGGGGAAGATGCCGGCATTGTTCACCACGGCGTCGATCGGATGCTGCGCGTCGGCCTCGCGCCACAAGCGCTCGACGGCTGCGGGATCGGTGAGATCGCCCTGAACCAGCTTGTGTCCCGCGCCCGCGAGCGGCCGCAGAACCGCTTCAGCCGCGGCGCGGTTCGACTGATAGTGCAGGACGACCGTGGCACCGCGGGCCGCCAGGGCGCTCGCGATCGCCGCGCCGATCCCGCCCGAAGCCCCGGTGACGAGTACGCGGGTCATAGAGCGACCTCCTGGCCGACACTCCGCCGCCGCGCCGCCTCGTAGAGCGCTTTCGCGACGTAAAGATCGTACAGCGCCATGCCGGCCGACTTGTAGGCGGTCGTGCGCGCGGCGTCGATGCTGCGTCCTCCCGAGACGAGCTCGCCGACGGTGAAGAGATCCGCTTCCCTGAGGATTCCGTGCTCGACCGGCCGGACGGCCTCGCCCACCTCGTGCCGCGCAAACTCCGAATCGAGCACCAGGTGGCCGGCAAGCCGGAAGACCGCGTCGGGAAGCTCGCGCATGTGGCGCTCGTAGGATCCGATGGCGATGAAGTGCTTGCCGGTGAGCGCTGCCGGATCATCGGGCAGGACCGGCTCGGCGGAAGTCGTCGCGGTGACGATCACGTCCGTGCGCGACAGCACCTCGGCCGCGCTCGCGCACGCGACCACTTTCACTTCCGGGGCGTGCGCGGCGAGCGTGGCGCAGAACCGCTCGAAGGAGGCGGGCGATCTGCGCAGCGCATACACCGTTCGTATCGGCCTCACTGCGCATGCGGTGATCGCCTGCCAGGCGCCCTGCACGCCGGCGCCCACGATCCCGAGCGATCCAAGGCCGGCCGGAGTGACGTACTTCAGCCCCAAAGCGCCCACGGCTCCGGTGCGCATCGCAGTCAGCGCCGCCGCGTCCATGATCGCGAGCGGCAGCCCGGTGCCGGCATCTGCGAGAATCAGCAGCCCGTTGGTCACCGGGAGCTTGCGCGCCGAGTTGCCCGGGACGACCGAGACCAGCTTGACCGCCAGCGCGCCGGCGGCGATCGCCGGCATGATGAGCAGCGTGCCCTCTGCCCACTTCACGTGCTGGCGCGCCGGCACGACCCAGCCGGATGCGCCGGCGGCCGCGAGCGCTGCGGATTCCACCAGCCCGACCGTCTCGGCCGGGGTCAGGAGACTCGACACGTCGATGGCACTGAGGGCGATCATGAATATAGAGTAACCCACATGAGCGCGCGGTCCCTGAGTCTCACCCTGATCCTGCTCGCGGCGGTCCGGCTGGCGGCCGCCCAGGAGCCCCCGATGGGACCGCTGCGTCCCGACCAGGTCGCCTTCCGCGCGCTCTTCAAGGAGATGGTCGAGACCAACACCACGCTCTCGAGCGGCAGCTGCACGCTGCTCGCGCAGCGCGTCGCAGCGCATCTGCGCGCGGCGGGATTCCCCGACCGGGACATCACGCTGTTCTCGGTCGCCGGGCATCCGAAGGAAGGCGGTGTGGTCGCGGTGCTGCACGGGACCTCGCCGACCGCGAAGCCCATGCTGCTGCTCGGGCATCTCGACGTGGTCGAGGCAAAGCGCGCCGACTGGACGCGCGATCCGTTCACGCTGATCGAGGAGAACGGCTACTTCTACGGCCGCGGCACCGCCGACATGAAGGGCATGGATGCCACCTGGGTCGACGCGCTGATGCGCTTCAAGCGCGCGGGCTATCGCGGCAAACGCACCATCACGATGGCGCTGACCTGCGGCGAGGAGACCACGGGCGCATTCAACGGCGCCGACTGGCTGGCGAAATACAAGCCGCAGTTGATCGCGGCGGCCTTTGCCCTCAATGAGGGCGGCGGCGGCCGCACCGACGGACGCGGCAAGCTGATGCTCGAGTCCATGCAGGTCGGCGAGAAGGCGGCCCGGAACTACTCCGTCGAGGCCACCAACGCCGGCGGCCACAGCTCGACTCCGATCCGCGACAACGCGGTCTACGAGCTCGCCGAGGCGCTGCTCAAGGTGCGCGACCACGAGTTTCCGGTGAAATTCACCGACACCACGCGAGCCTTCTTCGCCAGGGCCGGGGCCGCGCGCGACGATGAGCTGGGACACGCCATGGTGGCGCTCGCGCTCGACCCCGCCGACCGGGCGGCCGAGGCCATCGTGTCGCGCGATCGCGCCTATCACAGCATGCTGCGCACCACCTGCGTCGCGACGCTCCTCTCCGGCGGACACGCCGAGAACGCGCTGCCGCAGCGCGCCACGGCCAACGTCAACTGCCGCATCTTTCCCGGCGAGTCGGTCGAAGAGGTCCGCGCCGCGCTCGTCGCCGCCATTGCCGACCCGCGCATCACCGTGACGGCGCAGCAGCCGAGCAATCCCGTCGCCGTGCCGCCGCCGCTCGATCCGAAGATCATGGAGCCCGCCGAGAGGCTGGCGGCGCGCTACTTCCCGGGCGTGCCGCTCGTTCCCACGATGTCGACCGGCGCGACCGACGGTATTTACCTCGAGGCTATCGGCATCCCGGTATACGGCGTGCCGGGCTTCTGGGCCGACCCGGATGGCAATGGGGTGCACGGACTCAACGAGCGGCGCAGCGTGCGCGCGCTGTACGTGGGAAGGGATTTCCTCACCGACCTGATCAAGGCCTATGCGGACTCCGATGACGCGCCGCGGGCCGCCGTTGCGGGCGGGGTCTTTCACGTCACCCCGGTGCGGCCCGTGGCGGAGCTGCTGCCGCTGGCCCTCGCCGCGACCCCGCCTGCGCAGAGTGGCGCGTTCCGGCCGGCCGATCTCGTCGAGCTGACATCGCTCGACCCTTCGATCAGGCTCGATATCCGCTACGCGGGCACGCGCAATTTTCTCGGCACGCCGCTCTACAGCCAGGCGCGCGCCTTCCTGCAGCGGCCGGCGGCGGAAGCGCTGGTGCGCGTGCAGCGCTCGCTGGCGAGCGAGGGCTACGGTTTGCTGGTGCACGATGCGTACCGGCCATGGTACGTGACGAAAATCTTCTGGGACGCGATGCCCGCGGATCTCCACAGGTACGTCGCCGATCCCGCCGAGGGCTCGCGCCACAATCGCGGCTGCGCGGTGGACCTGACGCTGTACGACTTGAGGACCGGCCGCGAGGTCGAGATGCCGAGCGTCTATGACGAGCCGACCGAGCGCGCCTGGCCGGCCTATGGCGGCGGTACCGCCGGGCAGCGGCGCATGCGCGACCTGCTGCGGCGGCACATGGAGGCGGAGGGCTTCGCGGTCTACGAGTTCGAGTGGTGGCATTTCGACTACCGGGACTGGCAGTCGTACCGCATCGGCAACGTGCGCTTCGAGGACCTCGGCGCGACGGAGTGATGTCCGCCGAAATCGCCGCAGGCGATTTCGGCCGGTTAACTAGTTCTTGAGCTTGTAGCCCGTCCTGAAGATCCAGGCCACCGCCGCGATGCACAGCGCCAGGAACAGCAGCGTCGCCGCCGCGCTCGCCGCCACGTTCACGTCCGCCGTGCCGTAGAAGCTCCAGCGGAAGCCGCTGATCAGGTACACCACCGGATTGAAGAGCGTGATCTTCTGCCACACCGGCGGCAGCATGCTGATCGAGTAGAAGGCGCCGCCGAGGAAGGTGAGCGGTGTAAGGATCATGAGCGGCACCACCTGCAGCTGCTCGAAGCTGCCGGCCCATACGCCGATGATGAAGCCCAGCAGACTGAAGGTGACGGCCGTGAGGACCAGGAACGCGACCATCCACGCCGGATGCAGAATCTCGTAGGGCACGAACACGCGCGCCGTCACGAGGATCAGCACGCCGAGCATCACCGACTTGGTGGCCGCCGCCCCCACGTAGCCGATCAGCACCTCGACGTACGAGACCGGCGCCGACAGCAGCTCGAAGATCGTCCCCGACCATTTGGGGAGGTAGATGCCGAAGGAGGCGTTGGAGACGCTTTCGGTGAGGATCGACAGCATGATGAGGCCCGGCACGATGAAGGAGCCATAGCCGACGCCGTCGACCCGGCCCATGCGCGCGCCGATCGCGGCGCCGAAGACCACGAAGTACAGCGCGGTCGAGAGCACCGGGGCCGCGATGCTCTGCATGAGCGTGCGGAAGGTGCGCGCCATCTCGAAGCGGTAGATCGCGCGGATCGCGAAGACGTTCATGTCCGCTCGCTCACCAGGCCGACGAAAATGTCCTCGAGCGAGCTCTCGCTCGAATGCAGGTCCCTGAAGTCGATGCCGAGCTCGCCGAGGCGCCTGAGGAGCGGCGCAATGCCGCTCTCGCCGCGGTGGGCGTCGAAGGTGAGGACCAGCGTCTCGCCGCCGTCGGCGAGCTCGAGCGGATAGCCGGAGAGCCCCGCGGGGATGGCCGCGAGCGGCTGCTGCAGGTGCAGGATCAGCTGGCGTTTGCCGAGCTTGCGCATCAGGACCGTCTTGTCCTCGACCACGATCAGCGCTCCCCTGTGGATCACGCCGATGCGGTCGGCCATCTCTTCGGCCTCCTCGATGTAATGCGTGGTGAGGATGATGGTCACGCCGCTCTCGCGCAGCCGGCGCACCAGCTGCCACATGTCGCGCCGCAGCTCGACGTCGACTCCCGCGGTCGGCTCGTCGAGGAACAGGATCGTCGGCTCGTGCGCCAGCGCCTTGGCGATCAGCACGCGCCGCTTCATCCCGCCCGAGAGCGTCATGATCCTGGCGTCCTTGCGCTCCCACAGCGACAGATCCCGCAGGACGCGCTCGCAGTGGGCCGGATCCGGCGCCCGCCCGAACAGCCCGCGGCTGAAGGTCACCGTCGACCAGACGCTCTCGAACGTGTCGGTGTGCAGCTCCTGCGGCACGAGGCCGATCTTGCTGCGCGCCGCGCGATAATCGCGCACGATGTCGTGGCCGTCGGCGATTACGCTGCCGGCGCTCGGCGTGACGATGCCGCAGATGATGTTGATGAGGGTGGTCTTGCCGGCGCCGTTCGGGCCGAGCAGGGCGAAGATCTCGCCGCGCCGGATCGTCAGCTCGATGTCGCGGAGCGCGGTGAGGCCGTTGGCGTAGGTCTTGCGCAGCCCCGCCACCGTCACGGCCGCGGCGAGGTCCGCCGCCCGACTGCCCGAGTGAAATCCGGACATTTTTGCCCTAACCTTGCTCACCCAACACCGCCCTGCCACCCATGTCCACCGCCGCGCCCACCGACCCGCACCGCCCGCCGCCCTCGGTGTTCCTGAGCTACGCCTCGGAAGACCGCAAGGCGGCGCAGGCCCTCAGGGACGCTCTGCAGACGTATGGACTCGAGGTCTGGTACGACGAGAGCGGACTCGACGGAGGAGACGCGTGGGACCAGAAGATCCGCAGGCAGATACGCGAGTGCAATTTTTTCATGCCGGTCGTATCCGCGCAAACCGACGCGCGTCCCGAGGGTTACTTCCGCAGGGAGTGGCGCCTGGCCGTCGAGCGGACGCACGACATGGCGGACGATTACACCTTTCTGCTGCCGATCGTCGTCGATGACACCACACAGGCCCGCGCCCGCGTGCCGGAGAAGTTCCTCTCGGTGCAGTGGACGCGCGTCCCCGGCGGCGAGGCCTGCGCGGCACTCGAAGGGCTCTGCCGCCGGCTCCTCTCGGGCCACGGCGTCGGGCCTGAGCCCTCGAGGCAGGCGCCGCAACGCGCCGCACGGGCGCCTTCACAGCCGGCGGGGCGCGTGTATCCGGAGTTCCCGCGCGAGGAGCCGGGACAGCGCATCCGCTTCTCGGCGCACGTCCTCGGCTGGCTGCTGCAGGCGGCCTGGATATCCTTCAAGCGGCTGCCCCGCTGGATAAGGTGGGTCGTGTGGGCCTGGCTCGCCATCGCGGTGATGTCCAGGGGCTGCTCCTTGAGCCGGAATTGGGACAAGGACGAGTCGCCGCCTGCTCCGCCCAGGGTACCGAGCGGCAGCACGATCTCGCCGGCGGACGCCACGAAGCTCAAAGACATCGCCGACAGCTATCAGGGCAGCGCAAACAGCACCGACATCGGCAGGCTCGGGGTGCAGATCGCACAGACCTTCGCCAGCGAGGTCGGCAAGGAAATTGCGGCGGCCGAAGCCCCGGTGCTGGCGATCCCCTTCGGCGCGCCTGCCGGAGATGCGGCCGCCCAGAAGCTCGCCGACTCCACCTTCGCCCAGGTGTACGGCCGGCTCGCCATTTCCCACCATGGGCACGTGGGCCTGACGAGCGAGCCGCTCGCCTCCCTCGACGCCGCGGCGGCCGTGGCGCATGGGCGCAAGCACGAGGCGAAGTACGTTCTCTACGGCGCCGTCGACCGGCAATCGCCGGCCCAAAGCCTCACGGTGAAGCTCGTGTCGGTGGCGGACGGCTCGCCGCTGTGGTCCGGGTCCTGGCCGCTGACGGGCGCCGACCCCGCTGCGATAGCCGCGCAGATCGACGCCAGGGTGCCCGCCGCGCAAGGCGATTGAGAGCGGACTACGCCGACGTCATCGCTTCGTGCGTGGACGCGAGCCTGCTGCAGGAGGCGCTCAGCACCATCGTTGCGGAAGTCGGCGAGCGCTGCCCGGATCACATGGCTGTAAAAAGACCTAAACTGCCTCCTGACACCCCTGGTTGATCGCCCGCCGGAGTCGCCCATGCGTAACACCGCTCTCCTCGCCGCCGCGCTCGCAGCGTTCTGCCTCCCGCCCGGCCTGCCCGCCGAGACGATCGTCGTCACGGGGGCCCGCATGGTGGATGTACTGGCAGGCCGCGAGGTCGAGCGGCCGCAGATCGTCATCGCCGACGGGCGCATCAGCGCGGTGGGCCGGCAGGGCGATCCGGCGCCCGCGGACGCCGGCAGACTCGACCTGGGCGACCGGACGATCCTCCCGGGCCTCATCGACATGCACGTCCACCTGACCTCCGATCCGCTCATCAGCGGCTACCGCCGCCTCGAATACACCGACAGCTTCTGGATGACGGTCGGCGTCGCCAACGCCCGCAAGACTCTCGAGGCAGGATTCACCACCGTGCGCAACGTCGGCTCGCACGGCTACCAGGACGTCGGCCTCATGGAGGGCATCGGTCGCGGGTATATCGCCGGCCCCCGCATCGTGCCCGCGACCTACGCGCTCGGCTCGACCGGCGGGCATTGCGATGCCACGCAGTTCCCGCCCTCGATCACCACTCCCGGCACGCAGATCGCGAACTCGCCGGATGAGTACCGGGCCCTGGTGCGCAAGATGCACAAGTACGGCGCCCAGGTGATCAAGGTGTGCATGACCGGCGGGGTGCTGTCGAAGCGCGACAGCGTCGGCGCGCAGCAGGTGTCGCTCGAGGAGATCAGGGCAGTCGTCGACGAAGCGCACCGGCTGGGACTGCGCGTCGCCGTCCACGCGCACGGTACCGAGGGCATCAACGATGCGCTGCGCGCCGGAGTCGACACCATCGAGCATGCGAGCCTCGCGGACGCCGAGAGCTTCCGGCTCGCCAGGGAGCACGGCGCCTGGTTCGACATGGACATCTATGACGACGACTACATTCTCGCCGAGGGCACGAAGAACGGCGTGTTCGCCGAGAGCCTGGAGAAGGAGCGCCAGATCGGGCTCAGGCAGCGGCAGACGTTCCGCGCCGCGCACGCCGCGGGGGTCAGGATGCTCTTCGGCACCGACGCCGGCGTGTATCCGCACGGCACGAACGCCCGGCAATTCGCCAAGATGGTGGAATGGGGCATGACGCCGATGGAAGCGATCCAGGCCGCGACGCGCAATGCCGCCGAGGCCCTCGATCAGAGCGCCAACGTGGGCGCCATCGCTCCGGGCCGCTACGCCGACCTGATCGCGGTGGACGGGGATCCGCTCAAGGACATCCACACGCTCGAGACGGTCGCATTCGTCATGAAGGGCGGAGCGATCGTCAAGGGCATCGCGCCCTGAGCTCGGGGCCGCGACGCGGCTGACGCCATGGGAAGCATGATCCTTCTCGATCTGGTCGGCGGCGTCGCGCTGCTGCTGTGGGGCCTGCACATGGTCCACAGCGGCATCGTGCGCGCGTTCGGCTCGGACTTGAGGCGCTTCCTCGGTAAGGCACTGCGCAACCGCTTCCTGGCATTTCTCGCCGGCCTCGCCGTCACCACGCTGCTGCAAAGCAGCACCGCCACGGGCCTGATGACGGCGTCATTCGTGACCGACGGGTCTGTGAACCTGGTGCCGGCGCTGGCGATCATGCTGGGCGCCAACGTCGGCACCACGCTCATCGTTCAGGCGCTGTCCTTCAACGTCTCGGCGGTGGCACCGGTGCTGTTCGTGGTCGGCGTGACCGCCTTCAAGCGCGGCGGACAGACGCGCACGCGCGATCTCGGGCGAGTTGCCATCGGGGTCGGGCTGATGGTGCTGTCACTGCACATCCTGCTCGACACGCTGGCGCCGGCGGAAAACGCGCCCGCGGTGCGCACGGTGCTCGGCGCCATGACGGCCGAACCCCTGCTGTGCCTGGCTGTGGCGGCGGCGCTGACCTGGGCGGCGCATTCGAGCGTCACGGTCGTGCTGCTGGTGATGTCCCTGGCGTACTCGCAATTCATCGCGCCGCCTGCCGCTCTCGCCCTGATTCTCGGCGCCAACCTCGGCAGCGCGATCAACCCGCTGATGGAGGGCAGCCGCAGCGATGACCCGGCGAGCCGCCGCCTGCCGCTCGGCAATCTGCTGAATCGCGTGGCCGGCTGCGCGCTGGTGCTGCCCTTCGTGAATCCGCTCGCCGAGGCGCTCGCCCGCATCGAGCCCAATCCCTCGCGCCTGGCGGCTGACTTTCACACCGCATTCAACCTGGCCCTCGCGCTGGTGTTCATTCTGCCGCTGAACGGCGTGGCGGCACTGCTCACGCGCCTGCTGCCGGAGCGCGCCAGGGCCGGCGATCCGTCGACGCCTCTGTACCTCGATGAGACCGCTCTCGCGACGCCCTCGGTGGCGCTCGCCTGCGCCGCGCGCGAGACGCTCCATATCGGCGACATCATCGAGACCATGCTGCGCCAGACCATGACCGCATTCACGACCGGCGACCGCAGGCTGGTCGAGGAGATCTGCCGCATGGACGATGCCGTGGACCGCCTCGACGAGGCGGTGAAGCTCTACCTGACCAAGCTCACCCGCGAAAGCCTCAACGAGCGCGACGGCATGCGGGCCATGGAGATCATCTCCTTTTCCATCAATCTCGAGCACGTCGGCGACATCGTCGACAAGAACCTGATGGAGCTGGCATCCAAGAAGATCAAGCGTCAGATCGCGTTCTCCGCCGAAGGCGCCGCCGAGCTGGCCGCCTTTCACCAGGAAGTCTGCGCCAACCTGAAGCTCGCCTTCGGCGTCTTCATGACCGGCGATCTCGCGAGCGCGCGTCAGCTGGTGACCGAGAAGGCCTCGCTGCGCACCACCGAGTTCGCGGCGGCCGAGAACCATCTGGCGCGGCTGCGCGAGGGCCGCTCAGAGAGCATCGAATCCAGCTCCCTGCATCTGGACATACTGCGCGACCTGAAGCGGATCCATTCGCACATCTGCTCGGTGGCTTACCCGGTGCTCGAGCGCGCGGGTGAGCTGCAACCGAGCCGGCTGAAGGAGGCGGCGCGGCGCAGGCGCTGAGCGGGATCTACCAGATGCCGCCGAGCGCCACGGTGACGGCCTCGCCGTTCACGCCGGAGGCGGCGTCGCTGCACAGGAACGCGATCACCTCGGCGACCTCGCGCGGCTCGAGCACCCGGTTCTGCGGGTAAATCGCGGCGCGCTCGCGCCACACCTGCTCGACGCCGACGCCGCGGCGCTCGGACTCCGTCCGCGCCGAGCGCTCCGCCATCGCGGTGCGCACCCAGCCGGGGAGCACCGCGTTGGAGGTGACGCCGAAGGGGCCCGCGTCCTGGGCGATGGCGCGCGCCAGCCCGATCAGCCCGTGCTTCGAGGCGCTGTAGGCGCTGCCGGAGCGCTCGGCCTTCTCGCCCGCGGTCGAGCTGGTGAATACCACCCGGCCGAAGCCGCGCTTGCACATGCCGCCGACCGTGAGCCGCGCCAGCTCGAACGGACCGTCGAGGTTGATGCGCATGGTCTCGCGCCAGACCTCCGGGTCCTGCTCCCACACGAGCCGCTCGTGAGCCGAGCCGATGCCGTGATTGACGACCAGCACGTCGACCGGGCCAAGCCGCCGCTCGGTCTCGGCCACGGCCAGCGCGCAGCCCGCGGCGCTGCCGAGATCCGCCGCGACATACTCGAGGCCGACGGCCGCAAGCTCGGTGGCGGTGCGCGCCACGGTCATGACGCGGGCGCCCGCCGCGGCGAGCAGCAGCGCCGCCTCGCGCCCTATTCCCCGGCCGCCGCCCGTAACGAGCGCCACTCGACCCTTCATTCGCGGCATCGTCCCACGCTAAACTCGTGCACACAATCACTCCAACAATCCGAGGCGCAGCCGATGCGCGCGAGAACACTCCGCTACTGGCTCATCGCAATCGCAGCCCTGGGCAGCACGGCGGCCGGCGTCGCCGCGGCCGCCGACGACAAACAGGGCGATTTCAAGTTCCGTTTCGTCGGCCCCCACACCGGCAACCGCATCGCCGCGGTCGCCGGCGTCCCCGGCGACCCGTCCGTCTACTACGCGGGCGCGGCCTCGGGCGGGGTATGGAAGTCGACCGACGGCGGCAACCGCTGGGCGCCGGTCTTCGACAAGCAGAATGCGGCGGCCATCGGCGCGCTCGCCGTGGCGCCCTCGGAGCCCGGCACGGTGTGGGCGGGCACCGGCGAGGCATGGGTCATTCGCGACAGCGACGTGATGGGCAACGGCATCTATAAATCCACCGACGCCGGGGAGACCTGGACGAACATGGGGCTGCCCGGATCCGGCCGCATCGGCCGCATCGTCGTGCATCCTGCGAACCCCGACATCGTGTTCGCCTGTGTCCTCGGCCGCGCCACCGGGCCGCAGCCGGAGCGGGGTGTGTTCCGCACCACCGACGGCGGCCAGCACTGGGCACGGGTGCTGTTCGCCGGCGAGAACGTCGGCTGCTCCGGCCTGTCGCTCGATGCGCACGATCCGCACACCCTGATCGCCGGCATGTGGCAGGTGGAGATGCACACCTGGGGCGAATACGGCGGCGGCCCCGGCAGCGGCATCTACCTCTCGCACGACGGCGGCACCACGTGGAAGCGCCTGGAGAAGAACGGCCTGCCCGAGGGTCCCCTCGGCAAGATCGACGTGGCCATCGCTCCCAGCAACTCGCAGCGCATTTATGCGCTGATCCAGACCAGGGACCAGGGCTCGGTGTGGCGCTCCGACGATGCCGGCAAGCAGTGGAAGCGGGTCAACTCCCAGCGGGCGCTGATCGGGCGCGCCGGCTATTACATCCGCCTCGCCGTATCGCCGCGGGTGGACAGCGAAGTGCTGGTCGCCAACAGCTCCTTCCATCAGTCGCTGGATTCGGGCGAGACCTTTCATGAAGTGCGCTGGGGCGGCGACACGCACGACATCTGGTTCGATCCGCTGAATGCCGACCGCTTCGTCATCACGGACGACGGCGGCATGATCATCACCACCGTGCATGGCCGCGGCTTCCATCGGGTCCAGCTGCCCATCGGCCAGATGTATCACGTGGCCGTGGACGACCAGGTCCCCTACTACTTCTACAGCAACATGCAGGACGACGGGAACATGCGCGGCCCGAGCGTGCCCCTCGGCGGGGAGGAAGGCTGGGATCGCCACATGGGCGGCTGCGAATCCGGCTTCACGATTCCCGATCCCGCCGACCCGAACGTCGTTTGGGCGACCTGCTACGGGGATACGGTGACGCGCTGGGATGCGCGTTACAAGGAAGCGCACTCGGTGAGCCCGTGGAAGCACACGCTCGATGCGCCGCCCAACGCCGTCAAGTACCGCTGCCACTGGACGCCCCCGCTCGCGATCGATCCCTTCGACCACAACACGGTCTACTACGGTTGCCAGGTGATATTCAGAACGACGGACGCCGGCCGCAGCTGGTCGGTCGTCAGCCCCGATCTCTCCACCCGGGATCCGGCGCATATCGCGCCCTCAGGCGGCATCGTCGGCGACAACCTCGGGCAGTTCTACGGCGAGGTCGTGTTCGCGATCGCGCCTTCGAAGGTCCAGAGGGGACTCATCTGGGCCGGCACCAACGACGGACAGATCTGGTACACCAGGGATGCCGCCGCCAGCTGGGTGAATGTCACCAGCCACGTCGCGGACCTGCCGCCGGGGGGCACGATCACGAGCATCGCCCCCTCGAGCTTCGATGCGGCGACTGCCTATGTCGCCGTCGATTTTCATCTGGTGGACAACCGCGATCCCTTCATCTTCAAGACCGGCGATTTCGGCAAGAGCTGGAAGCGCATCAACGGCAATCTGCCGAAGCACGAGTTGTCCTACGTGCGCACGGTCACCGACGACCCGAACTGCCAGGGACTGTTGTTCGCGGGAACGGGCAACGGGCTCTACTACTCGCTCGATGACGGCGGACACTGGACCGCGCTCAGGAACGGCCTGCCCCCGTCGCCGGTCACCTGGGCCGTGGTGCAGAGGGAATTTCACGACCTGGTCGTATCCACCTACGGCCGCGGACTCTACATCCTCGACGACATCACGCCGCTCGAGCAGATGGCGCGAGGTCGCTCCGAGGCCCCGGTGGTGCTGTTCGAGCCGCGCAAGACCTACCGCTTCGTGCAGGGCGGCGCGGCGTTCGTCAATTTCTCACTCGCCACGGTGCCGAAGGATCCCGTGCACCTCGAGATCCTCGATTCCGAGGGACACGTGGTGCGCAAGCTCGAGGCGAAGGACCTGGTTGCCGGCATCAACCGCGTGAGCTGGGACCTGCGTTACGAGTCGCCGCGGGTCGTCGCGCTGCGGACGCTCGCGCCCGATAACCCCCACATCTGGCAGGAGCCGCGCTTCCGCGACGAGGATTCGCGACCCATCACGCACTGGGGCTCGAAGCCGGCCGAGGTCGGCCCCATCGTCGCCCCCGGCGGCTACTCGGTGCGTCTCAAGGCGGCCGGCCAATCCTTCACCCAGCCACTCGCGGTCGTGGCCGACCCGCGGGCGCCGGGCTCGGAAGCGGACATCCAGCTCTCGGTCAGGACCCTCGTCAGAATCCGCGACGACATCAGCCACGTCTCGGACTCCGTCAACCAGGTGGAGTGGCTGCGCAAACAGCTCGAGGTCATCGAGGCGATGCTGCGGCCCGCGAAGGCGCATGGTAAGCCGGAGGCGGTCCTCGCCGAGGAGGGGGATGAGCCCGATGAGGAGCCGGCGGCGGCCCCGGATCGTGAGCTGCGCGCTGCCGAGCAGCAGCAGCGCAGCGAGCTGCTGAAGTCCGCCGGGAGCCTGGACCAGAAGCTGCAGGCCGCCGAATCGCGCCTGGTCTCGCGCGCGCTGCGCGACAGCGACGACAAATACTTCGTCGAGGCCGACGGCACCTACCTCGATCTCATCTGGCTGAACGCCGAGGTGGGAACCGGTGGCGGGGACGTGGCCGGAAGCGCCGACTTCGCACCCACCGAGGCGCAGCTCGGGACTCTCAAGACACTCGAGGGCGAGATGTCGGGCGTCGACGCGGAGCTGAAGGAGATCCTGCAGCACGACCTGCCGGCGCTCGATTCTGCGCTCGAGCGCGAGAACATCGCCCCGCCGGCACTCAGCCGTCCCTGATCTCGGGCTCGACGAGCCTCGCCAGGCCTCGCAGGGACTCCTGCCAGCCGAGGTAGCAGACCTCGACCGGAATCACGTCCGGGAGACCTTCCTGGACGACGGTGACATCCGTGCCCACCGCGAGCTTGCGCAGAGTCACGGTCACGAGAATCTCGCCGGGCAGGCCCGGATCCTCGAAGCGGTCGGTATAACGCACGAGCTCGCCGGGAACGAGCTCGAGGTATCTGCCGCCGAACGAATGGCCGGCTCCGGTAGTGAAATTCCGGAACGACATCCTGAACGAGCCGCCCACCTTCGGCTCGAGGTGATGCACGGTGCAGGTGAAGCCGTTCGGCGGGAGCCATTTGGCGAGCGCGTCCGCCTCGAGAAACGCTCGATAAACCTTCTCGGGGCTCGTGGCGAGCACCCGATGCAGGCGCACTGTGCCGGGCATCTTCGGCCTCCTCCTCCTGGCCGCTGAATCCTACCTCAGGGCCGGGGCACGCGCGCAGACCGCAGCGCGACGGGTAAGATCGCTTCCGTGGGCAAGGGTTCAGCCTGGCAGCGTGGCGTCGCGGGAGCGCTCGGTATGCTCCTCGCTCTTGGCGCGCTGCCGCGCGCCACGCCCGCCGGCGACGCGAAGCCCCTGACGGCGATCCTCATCAAGGCCCGCGCCGAGCTGCGCGACCCCTTCTTCGCCGACTCGGTGGTGCTGGTGATGAACAACCTCGGTCCCGCCCCGGTCGGCGTCGTCGTCAACAGGCCGACGCCGCTTGCGGTCGCGCAACTCTTCCCGGATCTCAAGCGCCTCGCGGAGCTGCACGACCACGTGTACTTCGGGGGACCCGTGGAGATCGAGTCCGTCTGGTTCCTGTTTCGCGCAACCAGGGCGCCCGAGCATGCCATCCGGACCTGCGACGGCGTCTACCTGAGCGCGAGCCGGGAATTGCTGCTGCGGCTGCTCGGCCGGGACAAGCCGATGGAGGGCCTGCGCATCTTCGTGGGCCACTCGGGCTGGAGCCCGGGACAGCTCGAGGCCGAGATCGCGCGCGGCGACTGGACGCTCGCGCGCGCCGAGCCGGACGCGATCTTCAGCAACAAGGCCGAGCACCCCTGGCCGGCGCCGCAGGCTCCGAAGAACGGCGCGTGAAACCCTCGGCGTCTAGGCCGCCTGCGCGAGAGCCGGGCGCGGGCGCAACGACCGGTCGAACAGCAACAAGGCTCCCACCAGCAGTGCCATCGGCAACAGCCCGAGTGTGAAGGCCGTGCGGCCGTCGGTGGCGGCGAATATGCGGCCCGTGATGAATGACCCGGAGGTTCCGCCGAGGGCCGAGAACACGACGATCAGTCCCGTCATCGGCGCCTGCCGGTCGAGCGGCAGCGAGCTCAGCATGGTCGAACAGATCGTCGGATAAATCGGCGCGAGGAACAGGCCGAGGACGGCGGGCAGATAGGCCGCGAGCGGCAGGCTCGCCCAGTCGGTCGCGCCCGCGCCGCTGCTGCGCACCGAGAGGAGCAGCGTGCACGCCGCGGCGATCAGACAGCCGACGAGGAGGTTGCGCCAGTAGATGCGGCGCAGGGCGACGCTGGCGCCCAGGCGCCCGCAGGCCAGTGCCCCGGAATACAGGCTCGCCAGCTGCACGCTGAGCGCGACCGGCAGCCGCAGCACCTCGCGGTTGAAGGTCGGCAGCCAGGTCTGCACCTGCTGCTCGATCAGCACGTAGAGGAATGCCGCGGCGAGGAATACCAGGACCTCGCGGTGGCGCAGGAGGTTCAGCATGCCGGGAATCGGCGACTCCCCGGCCGGCCCGGCCGCACGCACCGCCGACTCGTCGAGCCGCGCGAATCCGACCAGCAGCGCGGCCGCCGCCGCGACGCCGGCCAGCAGCCAGTACACGTGCAGCCAGACCGGATTGCCGGGAGCATTGCGGTCGATGAACAGGCTGAAGACCCATGAGGTCGACAGCACGCCGAGCATGAACAGGCCTTCGAGCAGGCTCGTGAGGCTCGCGTGCCGCTTCGGTGCCGGCGCCAGCAGCCCGATCGAGGAGTACACCGAGACCTTGACGAGCGCGAAGCCGACGCCGACCGCCACGAACATGAGCCGCGTGGTGACGAATCCCGGGGCCAGCGGCATCGAGGTGCAGGCGAGAGCCACGAAGCCGAGTCCCAGCATCATCGCGCGGCGGTAGCCGAGCCGCGGAATGTAGGCGGCGGCCGCGAGCGAGGTGATCGCGATCGGCAGGTCCTTGCAGGCATCGAGCGTCGAGGTCGCGACCTTGTCGACGCCGAAAGTCAGCATCGACTGCAGGATCACCGGGGCCACGCTGTTGAGCAGCATCGCGAACACGAAGTACGTAGCAGCGAGCGCGACGATCATGACCATTCTGTTCATGCCGCTAGCCTAACGTGATCACGAATGCCTCAGGAAGGGCCGAGAGCCCGCGCCAGCTCCTCGAGCGACGCCAGGTCGTGCACCGGCAGGAAGCGGTCGACGTGCGGCAGCATGGCGCGGACGCCGCGCGCCCTCGGCTCGAAGGCCGCGTAGCGCAGCAGCGGATTCAGCCACCAGAGCCGCCGGCAGGAGCGCGCCAGCCATGCGGTCTCGAGCGACAATTGCCCGGTCTCGGCGTGCTCGAGGCCGTCGGTGAGCAGGAGGACCGTCGAGCTCGCGAGCGGCAGGCGCCGCGCCCAGCGCCGGTTGAAATCCGCGAGGCAGGCGCCGATACGCGTGCCGCCCGACCAGTCCTCGACCGCCGCGACGACCTGCGCCACCGCTTCGTCGGGATCGCGCGCGCGCAGCTGCCGTGTCACATTCGTGAGGCGCGTGCCGAACACGAAGGCGTTGACGCGCAACGTGCCATTGTGCGAGCCGTTCACCAGCGCGTGCATGAAGTGCAGGAACATGCGCGAGTAACGCGCCATCGATCCGGAGATGTCGACGATTACGGTCAGCGGCTCGATGCGAGTCGTGCGCGATCGATACGGAATGCTGACGATGTCGCCGCCGTGCCGGGCGCAGTCACGCAGCAGCTGTCGCAGATCGAGGCGCCCGGCGCGGGAGCTGCCGGCATCGCGCCGCGTGGCGAGACGCGCGAGCAGCGGCTCGAGAGCGGCGACCAGCCGCCTGGCCTCGGTCCACTCGGCAAGCGTCATGGTATCGAAGTCGGCCTTGCGCAGCCGCTCGCGGTGCGAGGAGCTCATGTGGGCGTCGCCGTCCGCACGCTCACGCACCGCCGCGGCACGCTGCGGCAGGCGCGCGGCCGTCGGACCCAACGCTTCCCGGAGCCGCTCGCTCGGGCCGCGCTGCTTGGCTGCGCCCGGGACGGACGGCAGCAGCAGCCGCATGACCTGCTCGAGCAGCTGCGGATCTCTCCAGAACACCTGGAATGCCTGATCGAAGAGCGCGCGATGCTCGATGCGATCGATGAGGCAGGCGCGCAGCACCGCGTACAGGTCGGCGCGCGAGCCGACCCCCGCGATCCCGAGCGCCTGCAAGGCGAGCAGCGGCCGGTCGGTGCCCACCGGCAGGCCCGCCTTGCGCAGCACGCGCGCGAAATGCAGGACGTTGTTCGCGAGCTGTCCTGCGCCTTGCTCCCCGGGCGCCGAGGTCGGCAGCATGGTCAGCCGGCCGCGGCGCCGGCGGTGATCCGCTCGAGCAACCGGGCGGCCTCGGAACCGCGCACGCGCGCGATGTCGTCCTGGCTCTTCAGCAGCACGCCGAGCGTGTCGTCGATGGTCCCGGCATCGAGGCTCAGGCGGTCGAGCGCGAGCAACGCCCGCCCCCACTCGATCGTCTCGGAGAGTCCCGGGAGCTTGTACAGGTCGAGCGTGCGCAATCCCTGCACGAACGCGACGATCTGCCGCGACAGCGCCTCCTGCGCCCCCGGAACCTTGCGGCGGATGATCTCGAGCTCGCGCGCGGCGTCCGGGTAATCGACCCAGTGATAGATGCAGCGCCGCTTGACGGCGTCGTGGATCTCCCGGGTGCGGTTGGAGGTGATCACGACCACGGGAGCGCGAGCGGCGCTCACGGTGTGAAATTCGGGAATGGTGATCTGAAAATCCGCGAGCACCTCGAGGAGATAGGCTTCGAACGGCTCATCGGCGCGGTCGAGCTCATCGATCAGCAGCACCGGGGGTGCCGCATGCGGCTGCAATGCCCGCAGCAGCGGCCGGGCGATCAGGAAGCGCTCGGAGAAGAGCTGCGCGGCCATCCGCTCGCGCGACTCGTGGGCGGCTTCGCCGAGGCGGATCTCGAGCATCTGCCGCGCGTAGTTCCACTCGTAGGCCGCCTGGCTGACGTCGAGCCCCTCGTAGCACTGCAGACGGATGAGCTCGGCGCCGAGGGCGCGCGCCAGGACCTTGGCGATTTCGGTCTTGCCCGTGCCCGGCTCGCCCTCGACGAACAGCGGCCGCTCGAGCTTCAACCCCAGGAAGACTGCGGTCGCGAGCTGGCGGTCGGCAACGTAGTCGTACTCGAGCAGCCGCGCCCGCGTCTCGTCGATGCTCTCGGGCAGGAGCGGCTGCGTCGCCACGTCGCCTCAGCCGAGTATCTGCTGCACCGCCCGGCGTGCCAGCACCGGGATGAGGTGAGCGCGGTACCCGGCACTGCCGTGGATGTCCGAGCTGAGAGCGTCGGGGTCCATGCGCACGCCGTCGCACGCCTGCGGCGTGAACGATCGCCCGAGCGCCGTCTCGAGAGCCGCGGCGCGGAAGACGCACGGACCGGCACCGGTCACGGCGACGCGCACGGCGTTGCCGGCCTGGGCCACGAACACCCCCACGAGCGCGAAGCGCGAGGCGGGCTGCGGGAACTTGACGTAGGCGGCCTTCACCGGCAGCGGGAAGTCGAGCGCGCCGATCAGCTCGCCGGGCCTGAGCGCGGTCGAGAACAGGCCGGTGAAGAAGCCGTCCGCCGCGATCGAGCGCGCGCTCGTGCGAATGGTGGCGTTGAGCGCGAGCACCGCGGCCGGGTAGTCGGCGGCCGGGTCACTGTTGGCGACCGAGCCGCCGATGGTTCCGCGGTTGCGCACCTGCGCATCGCCGATGCTCCGCGCGAGCTGCGCCAGCGCCGCGATCCTCGCCTGCACCTCCTGCGAGGCGGCCACCGCCGCGTGCGTCGTCATGGCGCCGATCGTGAGCGTGCGGCCATCGCTGCGGATTCCCTCGAGCTCGCCGACCGCGGCGAGGTCGATGAGGGCCGAAGGCGCGAGCAGCCCGAGTCTCATGGAGGGCAGCACCGACTGGCCCCCGGCGAGGATGCGCGCGTCCGGATCGCTGGCCGCGAGGCGTGCCGCGTCCGCAAGCGTTGCCGGCCGGTGATAGGAGATTTGCGACATGACCTGTCCTCCCCTCAGCGCCTGGCGGCGGCCTGAATGGCCTGCCACACGCGGTACGGCGTCGCGGGCATGTCGAGGCTCTTCACCCCGCGCGCCGCCAGCGCGTCGAGAATTGCGTTCATCACCGCGGGCGGCGAGCCGATCGCGCCCGCCTCTCCGCAGCCCTTCACGCCGAGCGGGTTGTGGGTGCAGGGCGTGCCTTTGACGGTGTCCACACGAAAGCCCGGCAGGTCGGAAGCGCGCGGCATCGCATAGTCCACGTAGCTTCCGGTGAGCAGCTGCCCGTCGCTGCCGTAGACGCAGCCCTCGAGCAGCGCCTGACCGATCCCCTGGGCCAGGCCGCCGTGCACCTGGCCCTCGACGATCATCGGGTTGACGACGTTGCCGAAGTCGTCGCTGGCGGTGAAGCGGGCGACGCGCACCGCTCCGGTATCGGGATCCACCTCGACCTCGCATACGTAAGAGCCCGCGGGGAAGGTGAAGTTGGTCGGATCGTAAAAGGCGTTCTCGTTGAGGCCGGGCTCGAGCTTGTCGAGCGGATAGTTGTGCGGCACGTAGGCGGCGAGTGCCACCTCGCCAAAAGTCTTCTTGCGATCGGTGCCGGCGACGCGGAACTCTCCGTGCGCGAACTCCACGTCGGCATCGCTCGCCTCGAGCAGGTGCGCGGCGATCTTCTTGCCCTTGGCGATGATCTTGTCCACCGCCTTGATGATCGCCGTGCCGCCGACGGCGAGCGAGCGCGAGCCGTAGGTCCCCATGCCGAAGAGCACCTTGCCGGTGTCGCCGTGCTGGATGTCGACGTCCTCGAGCGCGAGGCCGAGCTTGTCCGCGACCACCTGGGCGAAGGTCGTCTCGTGGCCCTGCCCGTGACTGTGCGAGCCGGTGAACACGGTCACCTTGCCGGTCGGATGCACGCGGACCTCGCCCGCCTCGAAGAGGCCGGCGCGGGCCCCGAGCGCCCCGGCGATGTTGGAGGGCGCGATCCCGCAGGCCTCGATGTAGCAGGAATAGCCGATGCCCCGCAGGAGCCCCCGCCGGGCGCTCTCCGCCTTGCGCGCCGCGAATCCCCTGACGTCGGCGATGTCCAGCACGCGATTCAGCGTGGCCTCGTAATCGCCGGTGTCGTAGGTGAGGCCGACCGGGCTCGCGTAGGGGAAGCTGCGGATGAAGTTGCGCCGCCGCAGCTCCGCCGGATCGATCCCGAGCTCGCGCGCCGCCTGCTCGACGGTGCGCTCGAGGAGGTAGGTGGCCTCCGGGCGCCCGGCGCCGCGATAGGCGTCGACCGGCGTGGTGTTGGTGAAGACCGCCTGCACTTCGCAGTAGACCGCCGGGGTCGCGTACTGACCGGCGAGCAGCGTCGCGTAGAGTATCGTCGGGATGCAGGAGGCGAAAGTCGAGAGGTAAGCGCCGAGGTTGGCCGTGGTATGGACCCGCAGGGCGAGAAATGCGCCGTTGCGATCGAGCGCCAGCTCGGCGGTCGACACGTGATCGCGGCCGTGCGCGTCCGTCAGGAACGACTCGCTGCGCTCGGCGGTCCACTTGATCGGCCGGCCAACGCGCCTGGCGGCCCAGACGAGCGCGGTCTCCTCGGCGTACAGGTAAATCTTCGAGCCGAAGCCGCCGCCGACATCCGGCGCGATGACCCGCACCTTGTGCTCCGGCAGGCCGAGAACAAACGCCGTCATCAACAGCCGCTCGACGTGCGGATTCTGACTCGTGACGTACAGCGTGTAGGAGTCGTCGGCACGCGAGTACGCGGCGTTCGCGGCCCGCGGCTCGATCGCGTTGGGAATCAGCCGATTGTTGACGATCGCGAGCCTGGTGACGTGATCGGCCCTGGCGAAGGCGGCATCGACCGCAGCCTTGTCGCCGATCGCCCACGTGTAGCAGACGTTGTCCGGGGCGATATCGTGAACCGCCGTCTTCGCGCTGGCGGCCGTCGCGGTGTCGACGACCGCCGGCAGCACCTCGTAATCGACCTCGATCAGTGCCGCGGCGGCCCTGGCCTGCGCCACCGACTCCGCCACCACGAGCGCGAGCGGATCGCCGGCGTGGCGCACCTTGTCCTCGGCGAGCACCGGGTGCTTCGGCTCCTTCATCGGGCTGCCGTCGATCGACTTGATGAGCCAGCCGCACGGCAGTCCGCCGATGCCCGCGAGATCCTTGCCGGTGAAAACCGCCAGCACGCCGTCAGAGGCGCCGGCCGCCGCCGTATCGATCGAGCGGATCCGGGCATGGGCGTGCGGACTGCGCAGGAAGCAGGCGTAGCTTTGCTGCGGCAGAGTGATGTCGTCGGTGTACTGCCCCGCGCCGGTCAGGAACCGGTAGTCCTCTTTTCTCTCGACCGACCGCCCGATCAACGGTTGCGCTGCGCTCATGGCACCACCCCCATGGCCTTCGCACCCTGCGCGACCGCCCTGACGATGTTGTGATAACCCGTGCAGCGGCACAGGTTGCCCTCGAGTCCGGCACGGATCTGCTCCTCGGTCGCGTGCGGCTGATGCGTCACTACCTCGATGGCGCACATCACCATGCCGGCGGTGCAGAAGCCGCATTGCAATCCGTGGCACGCCTTGAAGGCCGCCTGCATGGGGTGGAGCGAGCCATCCGCGGGCGTGATGCCTTCGATGGTCGTGACCTCGCGGCCCTGCGCCTGGACGGCGAGCACGTTGCAGCTCTTGACCGCACGGCCGTCGAGATGCACGGTACAGGCGCCGCAGCTCGCAGTGTCGCAGCCGATGTGCGTCCCGGTCAGCCGCAGCTGCTCGCGCAGGAATGCCGACAGCAGAGTGTCGGGCCGCACTTCGGCCGTCACCGGGCGGCCGTTGACTTTCAGCTGAATGGTCAGGGACATATGCTTCTCCCGTGCCTGGCGGGTAACCGGCCCCTGTGACGTGCCTTTGTTGTTGCGAGGCCTGCGTGATAATCCGACGACGAGCACCGTTCGGCAAGTAAAGACGCGGCGCTCGTGCGGCTGCTGCCCAGCCGCCGTCCACGCCAGCAGGCGGCGCGGTTGACGGCGCCGCCCCGTTCGAGAGTCCACCAATCAATCACTTAGAGCCTCGCAGCAGCGGACCGATGGCCGACCTCGACAAGACCCCCCTGACGGCGTCGGCCGCAGCAGAAGCCGCGCTGCTGCTGGCACGCCAGCTCGGACACGCGCCGGATTGGACGGCCAAAGCGGCCTTCGCCCGGTGCGCGGCGCGCGCGCAATTCAGCGCGGACGACCCCCTGGTCCGCGACACACTCACCGCCGCGATCGCCGAGTGCTGGACGAATCCGCACGAGCTGTTCGCTGCCGCGGTGAGTCTCATCCGGCTCGACGAGCGGATCGCCGGCTGCGTGCTCCGCGGCAACGACTCGTGGCCCGCACGCCCGCCGCGCGCCACGCTGTTCGGCGCCGAGGGCCTTGCCGCGCTGGCGGACGCCCGGCTGCTCCATGCCCTCCTCGAGGCGACGCCCGTGAGATCGATTCGCCTCGAGCGATTCCTGAGCTGCGCGCGGCACGCGCTGCTCGAGATCGCCTCGCGCGGTCAGGCGCCGGATGCGGCGGACATGGACGCACTCGCTTTCTATGCCGCACTGACGCGGCAGTGCTTCCTCAACGAGTTCGTCTTCGCTTGCCCCGAGGCGGAACAGCTCGCAGCGGCGGAGTGCCGCAGGAGGCTCGTGGAGCTGCTGGACGCGGGCGCAGCGGTGCCGCCGTTCCTGCTGCTCGCGGTGGCTGCGTACCTTCCGCTGCGCCTGCTGCCCGGCGCCGGGCGGCTGCTCGCTGCCAATCACCCCGGCCCGGTCGCAGGGGTTCTGCGTCAGCAGATCCGCGAGCCGCGCGAGGAGCAGGCGTTAGCGGCGAGCATCGGGCGGCTCACCCCGATCGTCGACAGCGTCTCTCGGTCCGTGCGCGATCAGTACGAGGAGAATCCGTACCCCCGCTGGGAAAGAATGCCGCTCCACGGGCAGCCCCTGCCAGTCAACGCCGAACTGCTGCGCCTGCTGCCGTTCGCGCGCTTCGCGCCGCTGCCGGACGATCGCGCGCCGGAAGTGCTCGTCGCCGGCTGCGGCACCGGCCGCGATGCCATCTTCGTTGCCCGGCAATTCCGCGGCGCCCGCGTGCTGGCGATCGATCTCAGCCTCGGCAGCATCGGCTACGCGCAGCGCAAGACGCGGGAGCTCGGCGTCACGAACATCGAGTATGCGCAGGCCGACATTCTCGGGCTCGGTGACTGCGCGCGCACCTTCGACATCATCGGGGCAGTCGGCGTGCTGCACCATCTGGCCGATCCCCTGGCAGGATGGCGCATCCTCCTCAGCCGATTGCGGCCCGGAGGATTCATGTGTCTCGGCCTCTACAGCCGGATCGCGCGCGCCCCCGTGGTCAAGGCGCGGGAATTCATCGCCGCGCGCGGTTACGCCGGCACCCCCGAGGGCATCCGTCGCTTCCGCCAGGACGTGGTCAGCACCGACACGAGCGCCGAGGTTCGGTCGCTCACCGGGAGCCTCGGGTTCTACTCCATGAGTGAGTGCCGCGACCTGGCGTTCAACGTCCAGGAACAGCAGCTGACTCTCCCGCAGATCGACTCGTTCCTGCGCGGGCTCGGGCTGCGCTTCATCGGCTTCGAGCTGAATGGGCGCGTGCTGGGTCGGTACCGCGCACGCTTCAGCGACGACCCGGCCGGCACGAACCTCGGCAACTGGGCGCGCTTCGAGGCCGACAATCCCGACACCTTCACCGGGATGTACAAATTCTGGATTCAGCGCGCCATGTGATCCTTGCGAGCCCGGTATTCCTTCCATTTCCCCGTTCGCTGATTGAGGACGCGGAAGGATCCGTCCGCTTGCGCGACGAGCTCGATCCAGCGGGCGGTGCTCTCGTCGAGATTGGCGACGTACGGTGCCGTGAAATTAGCGTCGCCTGCCGCGGCGGACAGGTGCAGCTGCCAGACGTCTTCGAGTCCCGGTACCTGGTGCAGAGCCTGATAGCTCGTCCGGGCCCCGCCCTTGCTCAAGCCGTTGTTCATGATCGCCACCCGTGGCCTGAAGGCCGCGAAGGTCGCGGGATCCGCCACATCCGGGCCGCCGTGATGGGGGACCAGATACGCATCCACCCGCCCGACGAGGTCCCTCGGGCAGGCGAGATCGAACAGCGGTTGCCCGCTCAGATCCCCCAGGTCGAGAAAGCGGAACTTCCCGTAGCGGATCACCAGCCCGGTCGATCGCGGGTTCTCGTAAGGGTCGCGCGGCGGCGTCGCCCGATCCGCACAGCGCGGATTTCTCTCGCCGGCGCCCGGCAGGGGAGCCGCGAGCGTCGCGCCCGCGGAGCTGACCACGGTGGCTTCCACGTCCGTGAGCGGAAGGGAATCTCCAGGCCTCGGTTCAATGTGTCCGGCGTGAGCGCTGCGGACCTTGGTGTACGCGGCAAACCCGTCCCGGGTCTCGGGACTGGTTTTCGCGGCATCGTCGCTGGGCGATCCGTGATCGATGAAGACCCCGATGGGCATCAGCTGTGCGAGCTCGCTGACGCCGCCGTCGTGATCCACGTGGAAGTGCGTGATGAAGAGATAGTCGATCCGGACGATGCCTGCATCGCGGGCGGCGGCGGCGATGCGGTTCGCGTCCCGGGCAGCGCGCGGGTCGCCGGGACGGAAACCGGACCCGGCCCCCGCCCACCCTGCGTCGATCAACAGCGAGTGCCGGTCCGGCGTGACGATGAGGGTCGACTGGCCTCCCTCGACGTCGATGAAGTAGATCTCGAGGCTCGAGTGCGCGGACGCGCAGGCGCCGCGGCTTGCTGCCGCAAGCAACGTGAGGAGGAGCGCGCCTTTGGCGAAGGTCATCTTCACGACTTTCCTGTAGGTCTCGCCCGTTCCTCGACGATCCCGGGGTCGGCTTCCCGAACCAGGGTACGGAGCCTGCTGAGCATCCTGGCCCGCCAGTCGCCGAGCTCCTCGATTCTCGCATCGATCAGCTGCGCGGCAGACTTGCCCTGCGGCGCTCCGCCCTTCTTCATGCCCGTCCCTCCGCGCAAAGAGCCGGCGTGCGGCATGCGCCGGGAATCGTGCCGTCTATCGCGCCGTCGCGTGCCGCGCCTGAATCATCTTCCACCCGTTTCCGGACGGGTCGCGGAAGCCGGCGTCCACGGTGCCGTAGCGGTCGACGGGCTCCTGCGTGAGCTCCACTCCGCGCGCGCGCATGCGGTCGCAGGCGGCACGGCAGTCGTCCACCACCAGCACGAGGGGCGGCATCGCGCCTTTGGCCACGATCGCACGCACCGTCTGGGCGGTCGCCGCATCGAGCACCGGCGGCCCCGGTGCAAACAGGCCCAGCTGGAACGACGGCTGGTCCGGGTGCTGCACCGTGAGCCAGCGATAGTCGCCGTTTTTCACATCCGTGTGGACGCGGAATCCGAGCTTCTCGACGTAGAACGCGAGGGCCTCGTCCTGATCTCGCACGTACAGTCCGGCTACCTGAACGCCCTGGGTCATGGGTTCCTCTCCTTTGTTCCTCGGGCACTCTTATAGCGCCCCGCAACCCGGCGGCGCTTCTCCGAAACTGCGATCGTGAGGTCGGGCCTGTGGGCGGCGCTCACGTGGCAGGTGGGCACACGGCCGAGCTCGTGCACCGTGGCCCTGGTGCGCGCGCGCAGTGCCCGCGGGCTGTCGCCGGTAATGTCGCGAAAGATGCGCCCGAACGTGCCGAGGCTCCCCCAGCCCGTCTGAAAGGCAATCTCGGTGATGGGCAGATCGGTGTCGCGCAGCAGCGCGCTCGCCCGCTCGATGCGCCGCGTGAGCAGGTAGCGGTGCGGCGGGACACCGAAAGCCTGCCTGAAGGAGCGCGCGAAGTGGGCTTCCGAGACGCCGCTGACGCGCGCCAGCCGCCGCACGGGCCAGTGCTCGTGCGAGGCGGCGTCCATCCGGTCCTTCGCGCGCAGCAGGCGGCGCAGCAGCTCGGGGTCCTGGCTGTCGGCGGCTTCACTCACCGGGTGCGCACGGCGAGGGAGGCCCCCGCCAGCCGCGCGATCGCACCGAGCGTGGTCTGCGCGGCGTTGAGCCCGAGGCGGAAATCCGCATCGCCGTAGGTCGCATAGACATCCGTGGGCTGGTGCCACTGCGGATCCCATCCGGCCCCGATCTGCGTACCCCGCTCGTTCTCACGCACGCTGATCGCGGGAACCAGGTCCATGAAGGGGGTGCTGTCGGTATTGGTCATGTGCGGTCCGACGCTGGCGGGATAGTCCGTGGCGTACGCTTCATTCGCCGCGTAGAAGGCCCACGCCAGCTTCTGCGCCGCCTCGGCCTGTTTCGCCTTCGACTGGAACTCGATGTTGACGTCGGCCTCGGGCCGCTGCGCGGGGCTCAGCGAGCCGTCCGGGCGCGGCATGCCGTGATCGAACAGCACCATGTCATGCTGCACCATGCCGAGCCAGCGCGGCTCCGGATAGCGGCCCGATCCCGGGGGTGACTCGACACCCTGGAGCGGGGCGCGCTGCTCGACGTAAGCGTACGCGCCGTTGAGGCCGGTTTCCTCGTTGTTCCAAAGTGCAAAACGGATGGAGCGCTCGGTCTTCACATCGGCGCCGGAGAAGATCCGGGCGAGTTCCATGACCAGCGCCGTGCCGGAGCCGTCGTCATTGGCCGCCTCGCCCCAGCCGATGCCATCCATGTGTGCGCCCACGATGTACATCTCCTCGGGATGCGTGCTGCCGACCTTGGTGCAGTAGACCTCCTGCCGCTCGCCCGGTGTGCTCGGCTGCGAATCCAGAGCCCGCAGCTTCTCATCGCCCTGGCGCCCGGGATCGTCGTTCACTCCGGTCGCAGCACGCTGCCCGCGGAAGCGCCCGCCTCCCTGCGGCGCGCTCCTTGCCACCGGCGGCCCGCCGGGGTTGTGCTTCTCCGCCGGCGTGTAGGTGTAGCGCAGTCTGGCGATGTCCGCGCAGCCGTAGGCGCGCAGCTGCGACTCGATCCAATCGATGGCGGCGCGATTGCGGTCGGTGCCCTGGCGACGGTCGCCAAAGCGCGTGAGTCCCTTGATGGTCGCCTCGTAGCGCTCGAGATCCAGGCGGGCGACGAGCTGAGCGGCCGGATCCTCCGGAGCGGGCGGAGCTGCGGCTGGCTCGGCCGCCGCCGGCGGCTGACGGCTCAGCGCGGCCAGCGCGCCGAGCGCGCACAACATCATGAACCTCAGTAGTGACTGTGAGCTCACGAGATGCTCCCCTCTGCGACCATGCGGCGTGCCATGATACCCGCACGGGTGTGGAAGCGACGGTACGGCACGCGCTAGGATTCGTCCGCGGCGGCGCGGCTGCCCTGGAACTCGCGGCGTCCGGCGATTTCCGGATTTGTACGAATGAGCCTGCCCTGCCAGTCAGCCCTGTCCACTTGCGTTGCAGCCCTCTGCGCCCTGTTCGCGGCCGGTTGCGCCGTCGGTCCCGACTTCAGCAAGCCGACCGCTCCGAACGTCGACGCCTACGCCGTCAGCCCCGTCGCCACCGCGGGCACGTCCGGGGTTGCAGGCGGCGAAGCCCAGCGCTTTCTCCGGGGTGGGGACATCTCCGCGGACTGGTGGACGGTGTTTCATTCGGCGCCGCTCAACGAGCTGATCGAACATTCGCTTACGAACAATCCCGATCTGAAGGCGGCGCAGGCGGCGCTGTCAGGGGCACGGGAGCAGGTCCTCGCTCAGCGTGGCGCCTACTATCCGGGCGTTTCCGGCGGCTTCTCCGCCAGTCGGCAGCGCCAATCCGGGACGATCGCGCCCGCGCCGGCCTCCAACGTCCTCCTCTACAATCTCTTCACGCCGGAAGTAACCGTTTCGTATGTGCCGGACGTCTTCGGGCTGAACCGCCGGACCGTAGAGTCGTTGCAGGCGCAGGCGGACGCGGTGCGCTTCCAGATGATCGCCACCTACAACACCCTGACCGCGAACGTCGTGGTCACGGCCATCCAGCAGGGCTCGGTGCAGCTGCAGATCGAAGCGAGCCGCGAGCTCATCGACATCAACACCAACATCCTCGGGATCCTGCGCTACCAGTTTGCCAGGGGCTACGCCAACGGGCTCGACGTCGCCGCGCAGGAATCGCAGCTCGCACAGGTCGCCGCCACACTGCCGCCGCTGCTCAAGCAGGCCGCCCAGCTGCGCGACCTCATGGCGAGCCTGGGCGGCGATTTCCCGAGCCAGGCGCCCGCCGGGAGCTTCGAGCTCGCCAGCCTGCAGCTGCCGCAGGATCTGCCGGTGAGCGTGCCTGCCGACCTCGTGACGCAGCGCCCGGACGTGCGCCAGGCGGAAGCCGACCTGCATGCCGCCAGCGCCAGGATCGGCATCGCCGCGGCGAACCGCCTGCCCAACGTCACGCTGACCGCCGCCACCGGCAGCACCGCGCTCGCCATCGATCAGCTGTTCACCGGCGGGACCGGCTTTTGGGCGGTGGGTGCCGACCTGACCGCACCCATCTTCCAGGGCGGGGCTCTGCTGCATCAGGAGCGGGCCGCGCGGGCTGCCTACCAGCAGGCCGCCGCGCAATATCGCAGTATCGTTCTGTCGGCCTGCCAGAATGTGGCCGACACCCTGGCCGCCCTGGCGGAGGACGCCGAGGGGCTCAAGGCAGCGGCGGCCGCCGCCGATGCCGCCAAGACCACCCTGGATCTCGCCGAGCGTCAGTGGCAGGACGGCTACGCGGGCTACCTCGCGCTTCTCAGCGCCGAGCAGGCCTATCAGCAGGCGCGCATCAACCTCGTGCAGGCCCAGGCCAGCCGCTACGCCGACACGGCCGCGTTGTTTCAGGCGCTGGGCGGCGGCTGGTGGCACCGGCCGGCACTCGCCTCGGACGCTCATGACAAATAACGCCGAGCAGCCCCGCACGACCCGCGCCGCGCCGCGATCTGCGCAGGCAATGGCACTCGCGGCAGTGGCGGCGCTCCTGTCGGCCGGCGGCTGTACCTCCAGAGAGGCCAACGGCGCATCCGCGGTGACTGCGAGCAATGTGAGATTGACGGCCGCCCAGCGGCAGAACATTCAGCTCTACACACTCGCACCATCGCGCTTTCGCCGCACCCTGGAGACCACCGCCGCGATCGACTTCGACTACGACCAGGCCACCAGCGTGCTCGCGCCCTTCTCCGGTCCGGTGTCGCGCCTGCTCGTTTCCCAGGGTGACGAGGTCGGCAAAGGGCAGCCCCTGGCGATCGTGGATTCGCCCGACTTCGCCGCGGCCGTCAGTGCCTATCAAAAGGCGCTCGCGACCGCGCGCACCGACCGCCGCCTTGCCGACCTGGATAAGGATCTCCTCGAGCACAACGGCGTCTCACAGCGCGAGTACCAGCAGGCGCAGACCGACGCCCTCAACGCCGAGGCCGACCGCGACGCGGCGCTCAGGGCGCTCGTCTCGTTGAACGTGCCGCCTGAGGTCATCGAGGCCATCCGCCAGGGGCGGCCGGTTTCCAACCCCGGGGGAATCATGCGCTCGCCGGTGAGCGGAACGGTGGTGGAGAAGCTCATCACGCCCGGAGAGCTGCTGCAGGCGGGCAGCACGCCCTGCTTCACGGTGGCCAACCTCTCGCGCGTCTGGGTGATTGCGCGGTTGTTTGGCTCGGACCTGGCCGCGGTGAGCGTCGGTGATCCGGCCGAGGTGGTGACCGGGCTCGATACACACAACTTTCCCGGCAAGGTCGACAAGATCTCGGCGCTGGTCGACCCCGATACGCGCGCGGTTGCCGTGCGGGTGGTCGTCGATAACCCGCAGCATTCCCTGCGCAAGGGAATGTACGTGCGCGTGCTGATTCATTCCCGCGCCGACAGCGACGGGCTCCTGGTGCCGATCTCGGCGGTGTTGCGCGACGATGAGAACCTGCCGTTCGTCTACCTTGCGCAGGCCGACGGCAGCTTCGCGCGGCGGCAGATCACCCTCGGCTCCCGCGTGGCAGACAATTACGAGATCCCGGCAGGACTGCGCGCCGGCGACCAGGTGGTGGTCGCGGGGGGTCTGTTCGTTCAGTTCATGCAAAGCCAATGAGCGCGACCCCGTCGCCGCCCGGCGCTCCCGAGCCGCGCACCGCTTCGCTCATCAACCGCATCGTTGCCTCATCGCTCCGGCAGCGGTTTCTCGTGGTACTCATGACGGTGCTGCTGGTCGGCGCCGGCGCGCGCTCGCTGAACCGCCTGCCGGTGGATGCCTATCCGGATCTTTCCCCGCCGCTGGTGGAAGTCATCACCCAATGGCCGGGTCACGCCGCCGAGGAAGTCGAGCGGCTGATCACCGTGCCTACCGAGCGTGAGATGAACGGCCTGCCGCGCCTCACCACCAGCCGCTCGATCTCGCTGTACGGGCTCTCCCACGTCATCCTGACGTTTGAGAACGGCACCGACGACTATTTTGCCCGGCAGCAGGTGCTCGACCGGGTCGGCGAGCTGACCCTGCCGAGCGGCGTCACGCCCACGCTGGCGCCGCTGTCGGCGCCCTCCGGGCTGATCTACCGCTACGTCCTGCAGAGCCCGGACCGCTCGCCGATGGAGCTCAAGACCTTCGAGGACTGGGTCATCGAGCCGCAGTTCAGGTCCGTGCCGGGGGTCGCCGACGACTCGGGCTTCGGCGGCGGCACCATGCAGTACCAGGTGCTGCTCGATCCCGCCAGGGTTGCCTCGGTCGGCTTATCGGTGCAGCAGGTCGAGGATGCGCTGACAGCCAACAATGGCAACGCCGGCGGCGGATTCTATTCGCAGGGCGGTCAGTTCTATTACGTGCGCGGCATGGGCCGCCTCAAGACTCTCGAAGACATCGGCAACGTGGTGGTGGCGGTGCACGACGGCACCCCCGTGCTGGTCAAGGACCTCGGCCGCGTCGTCATCGGCATCGCGCCGCGTCTCGGGGAATTCGGCTATCAGGAACAGGACGACGCCGTGGAAGGCGTCATCCTGCTGCGCACCGGCGAGAAGACCCAGGATGTCCTCCGGGGAGTGGAAGCCAAGACCCGGGAGCTCAACGCGAGCGTCCTGCCCGCCGATGTGAAGGTCGTTCCGTTCTACGACCGCAGCGATCTCGTGGATCTGACCAGGGAGGTCGTCGAACGCAACCTGCTGCGCGGCATGCTGCTGGTGGGCATGGTGCTGGTGTTCTTCTTATATGACTTTCGCGCCGGGCTGATCGTCGCCACCAGCATCCCGCTGGCGCTGCTGTTCGCGTTCGTCTGCCTCGATCTGCAGAACGCCTCGGCCAACCTGCTGTCCATCGGGGCGATCGACTTCGGCATCCTGGTCGACGGCGCGGTGGTCATGGTGGAGAACATCTTCCGCCGCATGGCGCAAGCCCGCCAGGCCGGGCCGCGCGACGTGCTGCAGATCATCAAGGATGCGGCCGCGGAAGTCGACCGCCCGCTGGTGTACGCAGTGGCGGTGATCGTCGCGGGCTTTCTGCCGATCTACGTCCTGTCGGGGCCCTCCGGGAAGCTGTTCAAGCCGATGGCGGACACCATGGTGTTCGCGCTCGTCGGCGCGCTGATCGTCACGCTGACGCTGCTGCCGGTGCTGTGCTCGTGGTTCCTGCGTCCGGGCGTCGAGGAGCGGCGCAATGCGGCCTTCGAAGCCATCAAGTCGGTCTATGTCCGGGGCCTGGACGTGTGCCTCGCCCGGCCCCGGGCGACGACCTTCGCCTCGGCCGCGCTGCTCGCGCTCTCCCTGCTGCTGATCCCGCGCGTCGGCGCCGAATTCATGCCGAAGCTGGACGAGGGCGCGCTGTGGGTGCGCGCCACCATGCCCTACACCATCTCCTTCGACGAGGCGGCCAAAATCGCGCCGCGCGTGCGCTCGCTGCTGCGCTCCTTTCCCGAAGTGACCACGGTCGCCTCCGAGCTCGGCCGGCCCGACGACGGCACCGACCCTACCGGTTTCTTCAACGTCGAGTTCTACGTGGGCCTCAAGCCCTACTCGCAGTGGCACGGCTCCTATCGCAACAAGGCCGGCCTCATCGAGGCGGTCAACGAGAAGCTCGTGGCCTTCCCCGGGATCACCTTCAACTACACCCAGCCGGCCGAGGACGCGGTAGACGAGGCGGAGACCGGGCTGAAGAGTGCGCTCGCGGTGAAGGTGTTCGGGACGGACCTGCACACGCTCGAGCAGAAGGGCAAGGAGATCAAGAGGGTGCTGGAACGGGTGCGCGGCATCACCGACATCACTCTGGTGCGGGAGCTCGGGCAACCGAGCCTGACGATTACCATCGACCGCGCCAGGATCGCGCGCTACGGCGTCAATGTCGCCGACATCAACGCGCTCATTCAGACGGCGATCGGCGGGGACGTGGCGACGCAGGTCGAGCAGGGAGAGAAGCAGTTTGATCTCATCGTGCGCCTCGATCAGCAGTACCGCGATAACCCGGAAGAGATCGGCAACATCCTGGTGGCGACGCCCGGCGGACAGCAGATCCCGCTCAAGGAGTTCGCGGACATCCAGGTGACCAACGGTGCCTCGTTCATCTATCGCGAGAACAACTCGCGCTACATCGGCGTGCAGTTCTCGGTGGAAGGCCGCGATCTGGCCGGCGCGGTGAACGATGCCATGCAGCAGGTCGGCCGCGCCGTGACTGTGCCGCAAGGCTATCGGCTCGACTGGGGAGGCGAGTACTCCGAGTACACCGCTTCGCGCGCGCAGCTGCGCATCATCCTGCCGCTGACCCTGTTCCTGATCTTCCTGCTGCTGTTTGCGCTCTACGGCAACCTCAAGTTTCCGCTCATCACGATGCTCGGAGTGCTGCTGTCGGCGCCGGTCGGGGGGATCGTGGCGCTGTGGCTCACGGGCACGCCGTTCTCGGTGTCCTCCGGCATCGGCTTTCTGGCGCTATTCGGGGTGTCGGTGCAGACGGCCGTCGTCTACATCTCGTACGTCAACAAGCTGCGCCGCGACGGTACCGGCCTCACCGAGGCCATTCGCCAGGGCGCGATCCTGCGGCTGCGCCCGATCATGATGACCGCGCTGGGCGAGGCATTGGGGCTGCTGCCGGTCGCGCTCGCCACCGGCGTGGGCACCGACTCGCAGCGCCCCTTCGCCCTGGTGATCGTCAGCGGCCTTTTCACGCGGCTGCTGATCAGCGTGTTTCTCGTACCCGCGCTCTATACGCTGGTGGGCCGCCCCGGAGATCGGCTGGAAGTGTGAGAGAGACGGGCGTCTCACCGCAGATGTCGCGCTGCCAGTGCCGCTCTCGATAAGCGCTCGAACTACCCCTCGGGCTTGACCGGCGTGCAGCCGCGCACCTCGACCACCGCCGCGCGTCTGCCCGAGGCGGCTATCAGAGTCCCGATCCTGTCGCAACGCAGAGTGACTTGCTCATGCTTTCTGATCGCTCTGGCCGCGGCGATGCCGTCTTTGGTGAGCCATGCCGTAACGTCCCACTTGTCCCCGGACAACTGCAGCGCAGCGCCGTCCGCAACCGCGGCGTTCTCCACGGTTCCCTTGACCTCGACCATCGCGCTGCCGATCTTGCCGGCGAGGGCGTCAGGGTTGGTGCGAAAGTCCCGCTCGAGCGCCTCGGCCGTGGTCTGGTATACGGGGCGGGGCGCGACCGCGGGCGGCCCGAGCGCGGCCACCGACATCGGCGTCATCCCAAAACACCGGTAATAGTGGCCCTCGTCAGCGGTCCACTTTCCTTCCCTGTCCGGCGGCTCCCGGGCGGAAGCAGATCCGAAACGCTGGCAATCCTCCAGGGAAGCGAAGACCGGGATGTCGTGGCCCTCGCTGTCGATGCGCAGGTCACACTTGCCGGTCACCGCGTAGCACGCAAACAACCCGTACAGGAGCGCAGGCACGACTCACCTCCACCAGGCGTCGCGATTCTCCATCCACCGTCGCCCGACCGCCACCGATGACAATCCCCTAAAAGTGCTCGCCCAGAACGGGTCCGACATGCCGGTAGCCGTACTTCTCGGCGAAGCGCTGGTACAGGTAGCCGTCGCTCTGTTCGCGCCGATCGTACCAGCCGCCCTCGGCAAGCCAGAGTGCCCGCTTCATGACCAGCTGCATGCAGTCGATATTCTGCACCTGGGGCGGCACGCCGTTAAGAATGAGATAAAAGCCCGGCGGGCCCTTCAGCTGCACGGTGAGATTGCGGACCTTCATGAGATTCCACATCTTGACCGGGAATATGATGATGTCGTCGGGATCGAGGGGTTGGCCGGAGGCGCTGTCCACCAGGCGCGGGGGTCTTCTGATCTCGCGCGCCAGCTCTTCGAGCGCTGTCGGATAGAGCAGGTTGTCGGCATTGAAATGCAGGATGTATTCGCCGCGCGCGCGACGGATGCCCGCATCGCGCAGGGAGTGGCCCCAGTCATTGAAGCGCTTTTCGGTACAGATGACCGGCTCGGGAAACCGCCGGTCGGGATACAGCAAGGGTCCGTCGTGATAGCACAGGATCTCGAAGTCCCTGAAAGTCTGCGCACGAAGCGAGCCGAGGCCCCGCAGCAGCGTCTCGTGCGAGTTCACACCCTGATAGTCGACGACGATGATGGAGAAGAGCGGCATCCTCCACATGGTAGTCTTAGCCGCTCCCGACCGCCTCAGAGTTACCGGATGACAGTGTGGCCGCTCGGCTCCGGCATATAGCGGCGCTGGTCGAGGCCGGCCGTTACGCCGCGGCCCTTGCCGGCTACGACGCGATGATCGCCGACGCGCCGGACAGCCATGTTGCGTGGCTCGGTCGCGCGCGCGTGCTGCTCGCGCTCGGCCGTCCCGCGGACGCCCTGACCGCAGCCGAGCGCGCGCTGCCAGGACCGCGGTCTTCTGCCGAGGCGTCGTTCGTGCGCGCCACCGCCCTGCAGTTTCTCGGACGCTCCGCCGAGGCACTGGTCGCCCTGGATCAGGTGCTGGCGCAGCAGCCCTCCCACGTCCACGCGCTCACCAACCGCGCCATGCTGTCATATCTGCGGGGCGACAACCGGAAAGCCCGCGACGACTTCCGGCAGGTGCTGCGGCTCGATCCGGACTGCGGCGCGGCCCGCATGGGCCGCGTCGTCGCCGAGCTGCCCTGGATTGCCGCATCCGCCGCCGAGGTCTCGGCCGCGCGGCAGGCTTTCGCCACGGCGCTCGAGGAGCTGGCCGCAGACCTTCGCCGCCGACCCTGCGAGTACGCGACGCTGATGGTGGGATCGCTGCAGCCTTTCGTGCTGGCGTACCAGGAATTCGACAACCGCGATCTGCTGGCAGCGTACGGAAACATCTGCGCCTCTTCGATGGCCGAGTGGCAGCGCGCCGTCGGGCTCGGTACCCGTGCCGCGCAAGCCAGGGCGAGGATTCGCGTGGCAATCGTTTCGGCGCACCTGCATCGCCACGCGGTTTACCAGGCCATCACCCGTGGCTGGCTGCGCGCCCTCGACCGGTCGCGGTTCGAGCTCGAGCTGTTCCACCTCGGCTCCCATCGCGATGCGGACTCGAGGTCGGCCGCGTCTCTGGCGGAGCATTACCAGGAAGGCGAGCGCTCGCCTCTCGACTGGTCGCGCTCGATCATCGCGCGCGCTCCCGATGTGATCCTGTACCCCGAGGTCGGGATGGATGCGATCACCCTGCAGCTCGCCAGCCAGCGGCTCGCGCCGCTGCAGATGGCGGCCTGGGGGCACCCGCAGACAACCGGGCTGCCGACGATCGACTACTTCCTGTCCGCGGCCGCGTTCGAGCCGGCCGGCGCGCAGGCGCATTACGTGGAGCGCCTCGTCCTGCTGCCTAATCTCGGTTGCTACTACGATCCGGAGGTCGTGGCCGAAATTCCCCCCATCGAGCCACGGCTCGGGGAGAGGAGCCGGGTGCGCCTGGTGTGCGCAGGCTCACCGTTCAAGTACGCGCCGCAGCACGACCGGGTGCTGGTCGAGATCGCACGGCGGGCGCCGGAGGTGGAGCTGGTCTTTTTCAGTTACGAGGATGCCGTTCTCGCCGCACGGCTCCGCGCCCGGCTCGAGAGCGCATTTCGCGCCGCGGGGCTCGAGCCTGCCGCCCACCTCACCTGGCAGCCGTGGTGCGATCCGGCGCGTTTCCACGAGCTCCTGCGCGGCGCGGATATGCTGCTCGACACGATCGGCTTCTCGGGCTTCAACACCGTGGCTCAGGCGCTCGGCTGCGGGCTGCCGGTCGTCACGCAGCGCGGCCGCTTCATGCGCGGGCGGTTCGGCGCCGCGCTCGTCTCCCACCTCTCACTGCAAGGCCTGGCGGTGGACACGCCTGACGAATACGTCGAGCGTGCCGTGTCTCTGGCCCGGGACCATGACGCCCGTGCGCGAGTGCGCGAGGCCATCCGTGCGAACCTGCCGCGGCTGTACCGCGACAGAAGCTCCATCGAGCACCTGCAATCCGTCCTCGAGGCTGCCGTCCAAGCGTGCCGCGCGCCGTCGCGGTAGCGGCACGGCCACTGCGGTCGCCTCTCCCTCGGCTCAGCCGACCACCCTGATCGAGAAGGGCGGCAGCGAGGCGGTCGCGCAGCCGTCGCTGACGGTAATGATGATATTCGAGTAGGTTCCCTTGACCGCCGTGCCGGTCAACGTCATCTCGTTGGTCGTTGGGTTGACGACGATGGTTGCCCACCGGGGCAGGTTCTGGACGGAGTAGGTCAGCGTCGCGGCATTGCCCGCAAAATCCGCGGTGGCCGGCTGGAAGGAGTAGACGAGACCCGCGTTGATGCGCGTGACCGGCGTGCCGGTAATGGTCGGCGCCGGCGGAGCCGGCGGCGGCAATTGCGGCATCGGGCCGGCGGTCTGGCCGGAAAGCCGGGTGAAGAGCGTGTACCAGTCGTTCTCTATCAGCTCGCGGAGCGTGCCGGACGGGTTCAGGTAGTCGGGTACGGACTTGAAATAGAAACCCGCCGGCGGATTCGCAACCGCGCTCACGATATTCTGGTCGGCCGTCAGCAGCTCACCCGCCGCCCCGAGGTAATAGGCCGAGCCCTTCAGGAAGGCCCCCTGACTCGTCCGGATGCACTGCTGCAGCTGGTACGTGAGGTTTGGCGCGGTGAAGTTCGGCGGGCCGCCGGGGGGACTCGGCGGCGCCATGGCTCCCTCGGCGGCGCTGTACTCGTCCGCGAGGGTGTTGAGCAGATCCGTATACTTGGTCGCGGCGAAGGTTGTCAGCCCGCCGCTGATCACCGCCGTGTTGAGGGCAAATCCCGTACCCCACAGCGACGTGCCTGAGGTTCCAGCGTGCAAAGTGCCGCAGCCGCTGGTGACGTCCAGCAGCAGATTGCCCTCGATGGGCTTGCCTTCCTGCGCCGAGAGCGGTACCCACGCGAGCACACCCGGGAAGGGCGGAGTCCCGCCAGCTCCGAACGGCGGGTTGCAGACCGCCTCATTGCTCCCGAGCAGGGCGGCCGTCACATCCGAGGTGTTCTCGACCACCGTCCCGTTAAGCGGAAACGGCACCTGCGAGTAGGCGCCCGACAGCGTCTTGATCAGCGCAAAGCCGCTCGAGTTGCTTCCCGAGGCGCCGCACATCGTATTGGGAATGACGCCGTTGCCGAACCCCGCACAAACCTGCGCGACCGGCAGGCCGGTGTGGTAGTAGGGGCCCGTCGGGTCGTTGTTGGCGGCCGTGCAACTGTCGTTCGAGGTCTGCGGCGGAGTGAACGGATAGCGCGCGACGCGCGGGTCCGTGGCCACCACGCACACGTCTTCGATGATGTTGCCGGCTACAAAAGCGCCGACGTTGTGCTTGAGCAGCCCGCCGCCGAGAAGATCGCAGCCGCCCACCTGCTGACAATTGGCAAACGGTTGATAGCCGACGTTGCTGACCGCCAGGCCCTGCGGATGCTGCACGCCCTGAGTCACGGTCGCCACGAGCTGCCCTGAAGCGTTGAACTGGAGGATATCTCCGCCGTTGTTGTTCGCAACGAAAGCGTACACGGCCCCGTTCAGCCGCCCGGCCTTGACCTTGAATTGACCGTTGCCGAGACCGTTGACGAACGTCCCCGGCGTCTCGTTGGGGGAGAAGCCGGCGCCGAAGGGGTATTGCAGAATGACCCCGGTGCCGGTACTGACCAGCAGGCTGTTGTCCACCGGCCAGAACGCCATGCCGCCGGGCAGCGTGCCCGCGGGCAGGTTGATCAGAGTGATCGGGGAGGTCGCGGCGAGCGGACCCGTGCCGTCGCCGTTGCCCGGATAGAGCAGCACCTGCGACGGACCGCTGGTGAGCACCAGCAGGTCGCCCGGATTGATGCTGCAGGGCAGCGCCGGCTGCGCACCGCAGGGCAGCGGGATGGTCGTGCTGGCGACGACCGTCTCCTCCAGTCCCTCCTTGGCGCCGTAGCTGGCGGCATCGATCAGGGTGGGCGTCCCGAACGTACCGTTCGCAGCGGGAAGCAGAACCCACAACTGCGGAGTCGCATTGTTGCCCGTTGAGGAGTTGACGACGAACAGATTGCCGGCCGAATCGACCGACAGCGCATCGGGGCTTGCCGGCCCGCCCTGCGTTTGATCCCAGACGATGAAGCCGCTGGTGTTGGCCGCGGGGACCGCCGAAGGATTGAAATCGGCGAAGTAACGCACGATCTCGCCGCCGGCGGTATCCGCCGCCAGCAGGTCGAGCTGGTCGTTGGTGAAGTTGGGTATGAAGGCGAGCGAGCGCAGGCTGTGCAACGAGCCCTGGTCGGTGTTCTCGATCGTGATGGACGCGATGGACTGATTGACGAAGTTCACCGTGTAGATCGCGTCGTTGGCCGCGTTGGCCGCCGTCAGATTGATGTTCTGGCTGTGCGCTGCTGCGGCTGCGGCGAGCGCCGTGAGCGCGCAGAGCAAGCGCTCAGCGTATGATCTGGTCGACATGCAGGTTTCCCCCGTCTGAGCGTAATCGTCCGGACCGTCCCGGTCGCAACGGTCGCGTATGTCGGCGACCGTACGGAAGATTACTTAATTCTTATGTGCGTACAGGTTGATTGGTGATTTTTAAAGCTAACACATCGGGCGTACTTGCGCACCGAGATTGAATCCAGGGGGAGCCGCTCGTCGGCGTGCAGGCGAGCTCATCGCCCTTAGCGCAGCGCTGTCCGGCGGGCGGTTGGCGCGCTCTTCGCATCAGCGTAACGGCGCGCATCCTGCGGCCGCCCCCATTTCCGATACAGATCCTCGAGATAACGCCGCGCCAGCGTGCGGTACATCGGCAGTACGCTGTCGTCGTTGCTCAGAATCGTGTAGCCGTGCACGAGCTGCTCCTGAGCCTCCGGGTATCTGCCCATCCCGGTGAGCGCCGCACCACTCACCGCCTGCGCAATGGCCGTCTTCCAGTGGTTCGCCGACAGCGCGGCAGTGAACATGTCCACGGATTCGCGCGCCGACGCGAGTGCTTCGGGATATTTGTGCGTCGCGACTTGAAGAATGCCGACATACAGGAGGCTGCTGGCGATTTCCGGGTTTGACTTCCCGAAGAGCCGCCGGCGCATCTGCAGCCCTTCCTGGAGGTAGGTCTCGGCGCTCGCGTAGTCCCCGGTATCCGTGAGCAGGTAGCCGACCCAGGTCATCCCGCGCGCCACGTCGGGATTGTCGCCGGCGAACAGCGTGCGGTAGATGTGCAGGGATTCGCGTGCAGTGTCCAGCGCGCCGCGGACGTCCCCGCGGCCGTAGCTCACCCAGGCCAGATTGTAGAGAGTAACCGCGACGTCGGGATGGACGTCGCCGAGCAGCTCGCGCTGCATCGCGAGCGCCTGCCGGAAAGCCGAGCTCGCGCCCTCCAGATCGCCCTTGGCCTGCAGCAGCATCCCGAGATTCTGCAGGGACAAGGCAATCTCGGGATGTTTGTCGCCGAGCAGGCGACGCAACATCGCCAGGGACTCCCGCAGCAGCTGCTCGGACTCCTTGTAATCGCCCTTATCGCGCAGGAGCAGCCCGAGGTCATTGAGCGCATCGGCGTACTCCGGGTAAGGCTCAGCACCCCACAGCGCCCGATCCATCGCCACCGCTCTTTGCATCAGGGGAATGGCCTCGTTGAGATCGCGCTCCCTGACAGCCCAGGCGAGCACCTGCAGCGTGCGCGCCGTGTCCGTATTAGGACCCTTGAACAGCCGCTCCTGCAGCGCGAGCGTATCGCGCAGAGTCCGCTCGGCGTCGGCAGACCGGCCGGCGTCCTCCTGCTCGTTGCCGAGTCCATAGAGGCTGCGGCCGAGCGCGGCATCGTCTCGCTGGTCACGCGGCAGCGAGCTTTGCAGCGCAATCGCCCGGCGATATGCCGATTCGGCGCCCGGATAGTCCGCTCGCAAGGTGAGTAGGTCCCCGAGGTGGCTGAAAGAGGTTGCGAGGTCCGCAGGCTCCGCGGGCGTGAGCCCCTGCCGCTTGGCGACCGCCGACTCGAGCAATGGCTTCGCGCGGTTGTACAGCCCAAGCCCCGCGTACGCCGTGCCGAGCGTATCCAGCAACGTTGCCTGGATGGCGGGCTGCTTCGCGAGCTTGGATTCCACGCTCGCTGCGCCCTTGTCCAGCATCTCGCGGGCCGTGAGGCTGTTGCCACGCGCCTCGCTCGGATCGGAAATCCGGAACAGGTCGACGAGAAATACGGTCGTCTGGCGCGCGGTTTCCGCCTCACGCTTCGCAATCACGGTTTGCCGCTCGGCGGTAGCGCGCGCAATGAGAGCCGCAGCGGCGAGTCCGCTCGTCAGCACCATGCCCGCGATGGCTCCGGAAGCGATCGCGAACAGCCGCCGCTGCCGCCGGCTCTGCTCGCGCTGCCGCAGCGCGTCAAAACCGACGCCGATGAGACCGGCGATCAGCTTCAGTTTCGCGTGGCTGCGCCCGTCCTTGCCGGGCCGTGCGTCCGCCGCAATCGGCTCGGTGCGGACGGTGCTCAGCTCGCCGTCGGGGCCCAGCCGGTAGCGCAGAGCCGGCGGGAAGCATTCCTCGTCGGCGTGCGCGGGATCGTCCGAGGCGTTCGGCTCGCCCGCGACGATCAAGCAGAAGATGCGGTCCTCGCGGCCGAGCCGCTTGAAGGCCAGGATTTCCTCATTGACCCACTTCGAGCGGGCCGCGCTGGGTGAGCAGATGACGATCTGGCAGGCGGACTGGCTCAGGGCCTCGTTGATGACGGTGCCCAGATCGGTCGCGCTCGCCAGCTCCTCGCGGTCCCTGAAGATGGGCGCAAGCCGCTTCGGCACCGGCCCGCGCACCGTGACCGTGCCGATGAGCTGCTTGGGAGGCCGGTAGGACTCGAGCGACTTGTGCAGCCATGCTCCCCACTTCGCATCGCGGTGGCTATAGCTCAAGAACGCACGGAACCTGAAGGAGTCCAAGGCAGTGCCCCCGGATCGACGAAATTCCCTTCTGGCCGCGTGCTTTCCCGATCGCAGTCCGAAGGCTTTATGTTGGCAAGATCTTAACTTGCTGCCCACAGGAGCGCGAGAGCTATCGGGGCTCCTGGCCCGCGGTGACAGTTGTCCCTCGCGTGCCGCCCGCGGCACAATGCCGTGCGGCGCGCACCCTTGATCCAAGCGCCGGACCAGGCATTGTCCAAGCACTACAAGAACGACGGCGTCTCACCGTTCGTCGTCGGCATCTCCGGCCATCGCGACCTGCACCCTGCCGCGCTGCAGCAGCTGCGCGCCGCGGTCGCCGACATCCTCGCGCAGCTCACCGAGCGGCTGCCGGACTCCGAGCTGCGCATCATGGCCGGCATGGCCTCCGGCGCCGATCTGCTGGTCGTGCAGGCCGCGCTCGATTTCGGCGTCGCCGTCGACGCATTGCTTCCCATGCCGCTCGAGCATTACGCCGCGGACTTCGACGCCGGCACCTTCGCGCTGCTCAAGACTTACCTGGCGAACCCCCTGGTCCATTGCCGCGAGCTGCCGCTCGCGGCAGCGGGCGCAAACGCAGGCACGCCCGCCGTCGAGCGGGACTTGCACTACGCAGCGCTCACCCGGCATCTCGCCCGTGGATGCAGTCTGCTGATTGCGTTATGGGATGGGGAGCCCTCCGTGCTGCCCGGCGGCACCGCCGATACGGTATTGCGCTTTCTCGGCGTGCGGACCGATCGCAACAAGGATGATGAGCAGCTGGAGTTCTCGGCGGCCTCGCCGGACACGGACCTGCCGGCGCGGCTGGTGTATTGGATCCCCACGGCGCGCACGAGGAATGGTGCGGCGGCGGATCCGGCTACCGCCGCAGATGCTGCGACACCCTGCTTTCTCGCGGGCCTCGGCGACAACGCGCTGCAGCGCTTGCCGGCCATGCCTGGGCGGCTCGAGGTCCACCTGCGCTCGCTGAACGCCTACAACCGCGAGTATCAGCGCATCAGGAGCGGCTGGCCTGCTCCCCCCGCCCCGGACTCGCTGCTGCGCGGCTTGCCCCCGGCGCTGCAACTGGACCCAGGCGACGTGCCAGTGCTCGAGCGCATCGACGCCCAGTACGGCAAGGCCGACGCGCTCGCGCTGCACTTTCAGAGGCGCTCCGACCGCCTGTTCGCTTTCTTCAACCTGGTCGCGTTCGCGATGGGTCTCGCGTACCTCACGTACGAGAAGTTCATCAAGACGCGGCTGCTGTTGTTTGCGTACCTGCTCATCCTCACTGCGAGCGCAGGCATCTATTTCCTGTTGCACGAGCGCCGCTGGTTCGCCAAGCACCTGATGTGCCGGGCGCTGGCGGAGACGCTGCGCGTGAAGTTCTACCTGCGCCTGGCGCGCTGTGATCAACTGGTGGACGCCGAGGAGGTTCTGTCGCTCTCGGGAATAAACCGCTTCCATGGCTTTGGCTGGATCGGTCACGTGCTGATCGGTGTCGAGGCGCCGGCCCCGGAATATGACCCGCGGGGTGGCGCGCACAGTGACGGCGTCGATCTGGCCTGGATCGAGAATCAGCGCCAGTACTTCGCCAGGAAAGTGGCTAAACTGAAGCGCAGCGGCACACGCACCAAGTGGCTGAAGCGTATCCTGTTCGGCGTCATCCTCGCGGTGGTGCTGATTCTGCTGCTGCTGGGGGAGAAAGGGGCCGAGCGCCTGGTCTCGGGCATACCGCTGGAGAATTCCCTGACATTCATCGTGGGACTGGTGGCCGTGATGCTCGCTTCCTGGGAACTGCACCAGAACAAGATGGCGAGTCGCGAGCTGCTCTGGCAGTACCGCAATCAGCTGAAGCACTTCTCGCGCGCGCGCGCCCAGCTGGCGCGCACGTTCGCCGCCGGGCGGCGCCTCGAGATTCTGGCGGCGCTCGGTAAGGACTCGTTGATGGAGAGCTACCTGTGGACCATTCATCGGTTTCATCGCGAGCACGAGCCGCCTGGGCGGGCCTGACGCTGCCGGCGGCGGTGACGCCGGTGCGGCAGGTTGCGGGGCTCGTCGCAGCGAAGGTGCGCGCCTTCGCACGGCTGCTGGTCGAGGGCGACGGGCCGTATGCCCGCGCCTTCGAGAATCTCATCCTCGCGCTGATCGTCTTCAGCGTCGCTTCCATCGGCGTGGATTCGATTCCCGGCCTGCCGGAGCGGGTGCTGCAGGCGCTGCGCGCATGCGAGATCGTCATCGTGGCGATCTTCACCTTCGAGTACCTGCTGCGGATCGTCGCCGCCACGAACGGCTTCGCTTTCATCTTCAGCTACCAGGGCATGATCGATCTGCTCGCGGTCGCACCTTTTTATCTGGGGGGCTTCGATGCCCGCTGGCTGCGGGCACTGCGCCTGCTGCGACTGCTGCGGGTACTGAAGTTGCAGACTCACGTCCTGGAGAGGGTCGTCGAGGAGCGCACCCGGGAGCTCGCCGACAAGAACGCCGCGCTGGAGAAAGCGCAGGCGCAGCTGAAAGCGGAGCTCGAGGTCGCGCGGTCGCTGCAGCTTGCGATCCTGCCGGCGGCCTTTCCGGCCAGACCCGGGTGCCAGGGTGCGGCGCGGATGATCCCGGCGACTACCATGGGCGGCGATTTCTACGACTTCATCGAGCTCCCCGACGGTCAGATCGGGCTGGTGATTGCGGATGTCTCCGGCCACGGCGTGCCGGCGGCGTTCTTCATGGCGGTGGCACGCACCAACCTGCGGGAGCTCGCGGTGCGCCATACCGATCCCGGCGAATGCCTGGCGCAGACCAACGACACCCTGTGCGCGCAGAATCCGCTGGACCTGTTCGTGACGGTCTTCTACTGCATACTCGACCCGCGGACCGGGATGCTGCGCTACGCCAACGGCGGCCACAACCCGCCGTACGTGCGGCGTGCCGCGGGCCCGATCGTTTCCCTGGACGGTGCGGGCGGGCTCGTGCTGGGAGCGATGCCGGGCGTCCGCTTTCCGACTCATACCGCGCAGTTGCTGCGGGGTGATCAGCTCGTGCTCTATACCGACGGTGTGACCGAAGCCTTCAACGCAGCCCAGGAGCTCTACGGCGCACAGCGGCTCGTCGACGAGGTACACGTGCACGGCAGTGGCACGCCTGCCGCCCTGGTCGAGCGCATCTGCCAGAGCGTCACCCACTTCGCCGGGGCCGCGCCGCAGTCCGATGACATCACCCTCACCGTTCTCACCTGGGGTGCGCCGTGAACCTGCGAATCGAGGCGCTGGCGGAGGTCACCTACGTGATTCCGGAAGGCAGGCTGGATTTCGATGCCGCCCCCGCCTTTCAGGAAGCCATCGAGCGGGTATTGGGCGGCGCCGGCAAGCCGCCGGCAGTAGTCATCGATGGTGCGGCGCTCGAGTATGTCTCGAGCGCCGGCCTGCGGGCGGTCCTGCTGGCGGCGCGGGCGGCGCAGCGCGCCGGCATCTCCTTTGCGTTGTGCGCGCTGCAGCCGGCGGTGCGCGAAGTCTTCGACCTGAGCGGGTTCAGCCGCATCATTGCCGTGCACCCGGACCGCGCTAGCGCCCTCGCACAGGCCCAGCCGGGGCGCACGTGACAGCGAAACGCACGGTGGCCGCTGACGCAGCTCAGCTCACCGTGCTCAACCAGCTTCTGCAGGAGTTCTGGACAGCCGCGGCCCTCGCCCCGGCAGCGCTGCGGACCTTCGAGCTTGCGCTCGAAGAAATCTTCGTGAACATCGTCGTGCACGGCACGGGGCCGGGCAGCACGCCGTTGGTGGAAGTGTCGCTCAGCTGGGCTGCCCCGTCCGTCGTCATGACCGTCGAGGACGATGGCCCGCCGTTCGATCCGCTGTCAGTGCCGCCGCCCGACGTGACGGCGGGTTTGGCGGATCGCAGGGTGGGAGGGCTCGGCGTGTTCCTCGTGCGCAAGACCATGGACACCGTCAGCTACACCCGCAGTGCGGGCCGCAACCAGCTGCGCATAGCCAAGCGGCTCGACGGCTGCGACCGCCCTCGTGCAGCCGGAGGAAAAAGCGCGTAGCGTATCCGCGACGGGAACGGCCCGGGTTCGGGCGATGGCCCATATAAGAAGAGCATCAGGCCTAAGTCTGTAGGGGGAAAGCCGTGATGATCGGGCGATTCTGCGCCAGGCATCGTGGGCGCGGTGCATGGTTTGCCCGATGCCCTCCCGAAACGCGCGTCGTCGGAAAACCAACTTTTTGAGTGCGGGATCGTATTTGGTGAAGGAGCAGGACGACGCCGCCGTGGTACTGCGCTGTCGGGAAGGTGATCGGAATGCCTTTGCACGGCTCGTCATTCGTTACCAGAAGCCCGTCTTCAATGTGGCATTGCGGATGCTGCGCAACCGGCAGGACGCACTGGATGTCGCCCAGACCACCTTCCTCAAGGCTTTCGAGCACCTCGGAGATTACGATCCGGCGTACCGGTTCTACAGCTGGCTCTACCGCATTGCGATCAACGAAAGCCTCAACGCCCTCGCATTGCGCAAGCCGCGCGGCGAGCTGGATGCGAACGCCGCAGATGCGGGGCCGGACCCGGATCGCCTTGCCGAGGGTGATCAGGCCATCGCGGCCCTCGAGGATGCACTGATGCGGATCAGCCCGGAGCTGCGCACCGTGCTCGTGCTGCGGCACATCGCACAACTGAGCTACGAGGACATTGCCGAAACCCTGGGGTTGCCCGCGAAGACCGTGAAATCGCGGCTGCACAGCGCGCGCGAACGCCTGCGTGATCACTTGCTGCGGTGCGGAGCGATCTGACGTGACTGACGAGGAACGTACAGCTCTCATTCATGCCGAGCTCGACGGCGATCTCGGCGGCGAGCAGCGCGCCGACCTCGCGCGGCTTCTGCTGGCCGATCCGCAGGTGCGGGTGTTGCGCGATCAACTGCAGGGTCTCTGCAGCCGCCTCGACGCGCTCGGGCAAGCCGAGCCCCCACCGGAGCTCAAGGATTCGATCCTCGAGCGGCTGCCGTCGGTGCCGATTGCAAGCGTCGCCCCGGGCTACCGTGGAGCCTCCTTCGGCCGCTGGCGGCTCGCCGCCATGGTCGCGGGGCTGCTGACGGCCGGGACGATCGTCTACGAGACCATGCAGGTGCCGGCGCCGGCCGGCCGGGAAACCGCCGGCACGATGGCGGCAGACACATTAACGGCCGTTGATTCGGTGGCGCTGGACAGCGGCCCTGTTACCGGGCGAGCCACCCTTTATCGTGACAAGAACGGGCTTGCCCTTGGCCTGGAAGTGACAGCCGCCGAGCCTGTCGACGTCCTCATCGCAACGGGGAGCCACCCGTTCCGAATCAACGGCCTGGCGAGCTCGAATCCCGCCGGGAGTGCGCGCCAGACGGTCGCGCTGCCGGGCGTCAGCATGCGGGGTCAGCCGATCGAGCTGTCATTCCTGATCGGCGAGCGCACGGTGAGCCGCGCGACGCTCCGTGCTCCGTCGGGCCCCTGAGCCGGGACGAACCAACTTTTTTGAAGGTCGACTGTACGTAATTCAGAGCGCAAGAAACCAGCGCGTCATCCAAACAAACGTGGGGAGACTGAACATGTCCGGTAAAACAGTGTGGGTAGTCGGCGGACTGGCACTCGCAGTCGGTGCCGTCGCGTACCTGAGCTATCACGAGACGCCTGCTGGCAAGGACGCTGCGGGCACCATCGTCGCTGCGAAGCGCGCGTACGTGGACGGCACGAGCGGGTCCGGCAGCGGTTCGGGCTCCTCGAGCTCGGGGTCCGACAGCAGCGGGTCCGGCAACACGTCGGATCGGAGCGGCGCGGGCAGCAGTGACGCCGGCAAAGACGCCGGCAAAGACGCCGGTAAGGATGCGGGCAAAGACGCCGGTAAGGATGCGGGCAAAGACGCCGGTAAGGATGCGGGCAAAGACGCCGGCAAGGACGCGGGCAAAGACGCCGGTAAGGACGCGGGCAAGGATGCGGGTAAGGATGCGGGTAAGGATGCGGGTAAGGATGCAGGCAAGGATGCAGGTAAGGACGCTGGCAAAGACGCCGGTAAGGATGCGGGCAAGGATGCAGGTAAGGACGCTGGCAAAGACGCCGGTAAGGATGCGGGTAAGGATGCAGGTAAGGACGCTGGCAAAGACGCCGGTAAGGATGCAGGTAAGGACGCCGGTAAGAACCAGTGACCGATTCGACCAGTCTGACTCAGCGGCTCGCGCGCGAACCCACTTGGTGAAAGCAGCGTAAGCGCCCGCGGTGGCGATCAGGCGGAAAGCGAGCGGCCCGACCCCGGCGTCGGGCCTGCTCGTTTGTCATTGCATAAAAAGAAGACAAACGTCCGGGTCCCGTGGCCGCAGCTCGCGGTCATCGCGATACTGGCTCTGGCTTCCGGTCCTGCGCTTCCGGCGGATCGCGCGTTCGTCGAGACGGACAACCAGCTGCGGATCGTCTATTACGATCCCGGCGAACTCGACCTGGTTCCGCACGTCACCCAAAGCTTCCTCAGCGGCCTCACCGACCATCAGAGAGTATGGGGCTATGTCCCGAGCGACGGCGTCACCGTCTTCCTGAGGGACTGGTACGACACCGACAATGCATTCACGGGCTGGGCGCCCCACAACTTAATCGCTGTCGATGTCGCCCCGTCGTATGACCCTTACGAAACGTTCTCCTCCGGGGACCGGTTCGAAGCCATGGCGGTACACGAGCTCACGCACCTCGCCATCACGGATCGCGCCAGTCCCGAGGACTACCGCTGGCGGCACTTCTTCCACGGCAAGGTGGCGGTCGACCCTGCCCACCCCGAGACGCTGCTCTATTACTACCTGACCGTACCGCGCGGCACGATGCCGCGCTGGTACAGCGAGGGTGCCGCGGTGTTCATGGAGACGTGGATGATGGGCGGCGTCGGCCGTGCCCAGGGCGGCTACGACGAGATGGTGTTCCGCGCCATGGTGCAGGACGGCGCGAAGTTCTATGACCCTCTGGGACTCGTATCCAAAGGCACCGAGATCGACTTCCAGACCGGCGCGAACGCCTATCTCTACGGCACGCGCTTCATGGACTACCTGGCGTTCACCTATGGCCCGGAGCGCCTGCTCGCGTGGTGGCGGCGCGATGCGGGCAGCCGGCGTTACTACGCCGATCAGTTCCAGCAGGTATTCGGCCTGCCGCTCAACGAGTCCTGGAGCCGCTGGATCGGTTTCGAGCACGAGTTTCAGCGTCAGAACCTGCAGTCGGTGCACGAGCATCCGCTGACCGAGTTCCACGACATCACGCACAAGGACCTCGGCGCGGTCTCGCGCAGCTACCTGTCCAAGGACGGCTCCAGGCTCTACATGGCCGTGAGGTACCCGGGCCAGGTCGCGCACCTCGTGGCGCTCTCGCGGCGCGACGGCAGCGTCACGCCCCTCGCGGAGATCAAGGGCTCCAAGGGCTACACGGTGACCTCGCTCGCCTTCGACCCACAAACGGAAACGCTCTTCTTCACCAGCAACAACGTCAACAGCTACCGCAACCTCGAAGCGCTCGATCTGCGCACCGGCAAGACGCGCATACTGTTCCACGCCGGTCGCATCGGTGACATCGTCTTCAACCCCGCCGATCGCTCGCTGTGGGGGCTCAGGTTCGTCAACGGACGCGATGTGCTGGTCCGGCTCCCACCTCCTTACGACGAGTGGCACCGGCTCTACACGTTCGCGCCAGACGAGGAGGCCTTCGATCTCGACCTGTCTCCCGACGGTACCCTCGCATCGGTTTCGGTCTCGGGACGCGGTCCGCGCATCGGCGCGCCGCACGTAACGCAGCTGCGCGTCATGCGCACCGACGCGCTCGTTCACGGTGACGCGACACCGCTCCACACGCTCACGACGGGGTCAGCGGTGCCGGAAGGGTTCGTGTTCTCGCCGGATGGCCGCTATCTCTTCGGCAGCAGCTACTATACCGGCGTGTCGAACATCTACCGCTACGAGCTCGCGACCGAAAAGCTCGACGCGGTGAGCAATGCCGCGCTCGGCTTCTTCCGCCCGCTGCCTCTCGATGACTCGCAGCTCATCGTGCTGCGCTACAGCGCGAAGGGCTTCGTGCCGACCCAGATCGAGGCGCAGCCCACCGAGGACCTGAGTGCGGTCTCTTTCCTTGGCGAGCAGGTCGCGGAGAAGTACCCCGCGGTGCAGAGCTGGGTCGCCCAGGTACCGTCCACGATCCCGTACGAATCGCAGATCGCACGCCAGGGTCCCTACCGACCCGCGCGCCAGCTCGAGCTCGATTCGGTGATTCCGATGGTCGAAGGCTACTTCAACTCCGCCGCCCTGGGCGCCAACGCCCGCTTCAGCGATCCGGCGGGGCTCGACTCGATCAACGTGGACGCGAGCTACAGCCCCGACGACAGCCTGCCGTCCAAGCAGCGGTTGCACGCCATGGTCACGGCGAGCATCCCGGAATGGACTGCGGGAGCTGCCTGGAATGGCGCCGACTTTTATGACCTTTTTGGCCCGGTCAAGCGCGGCCTCGCGGGCTACAACGGCTACCTGCAGTACGATCATTTCTTGATCTACGATCCGCCGCGGACCATGGATTTCATGGCCAAGGTGGCCTACTACGGCGATCTCGTGACGCTGCCGGGGTTCCAGAACGTGCTGTCGCCTACTTCGACCCTGTTGACTTCGGACCTCGGACTCACCTCCATCGACACCCGCAAATCGCCGGGCGCGGTCGATGATGAGACCGGGCACAGCTGGTCGCTGAAGGTGCACTCCTATTCGGCGCCCGGCGAGTTCATACCATCAATCAGCGGTACGTTCGACGTCGGCTTCCCGCTGCCGCTCGACCACTCCTCCATCTGGCTGCGCACGGGCGCCGCGGTTTCCGCCGGCGCGCGCGGGAATCCGCTCTCGAACTTTTATCTCGGCGGCTTCAACAATAACTACGTCGACAGCGGCGCCAACGGCAGCGCGCAGCGCTACCGCGAGCTGCTCAGCATGCCGGGGTTCGAGATCGACGCTCTGCAGGGCAAGTCGGTGGCCAAGGGGATGCTCGAATGGTGCATTCCGCCGCTGCGGTTCGAGGCCCTCGGCACCCCGGGCTTCTATGTCAGCTGGGCGCGGCCGGAGCTGTTCGCTACCGCCCTCGAGACCGACTTCAACGATGCCGCGTTCAGGGAGCGGGCCTACGACGTCGGCGGGCAGCTCGACTTTCAGCTGCACGTGATGCATCGCTGGCCGATGATGCTGTCGGTCGGCCTGGCCCGGGGCTTCGGCGGCGGCGGCTTCGCCACCACCGAATTCATGTTGTCGTTACAGGTGCTGTAGTGAGACAGCCAGGGCGAGCGCCATCGTGAGCGCGGACGTCCTGGTGCGCGCGCCGATCGCACTGCTGCCGGTGCTGCTGTTCCTGGCCGGGCTCGTGCAGCTCGACGGTTACAAGCTGGTGCGGATGCGGATGATGGTCGCGCTGATCGCGACGGGCGCGGTCGCCGCCGGCCTGAGCTACCTGCTGAATAACATTGCCTTCGCGTACTTCCACGGCTCCTTCGTCACCTATTCGCGCTACGTGTCGCCGTGGATCGAGGAGTTGCTCAAGGCCGCGCTGCTCGTTTTTCTGATCCGCACCCGGCGCGTCGGGCTGCCGGTCGATGCCGGGATCGCCGGGTTCGCGATCGGCACCGGCTTCGCGGTCATCGAGAATATCTACTACCTCGCCGCGCGCCCGCACACGGTGCTCGCGGTGCAGGTGATCCGCGGCTTCGGCACGGCGATCATGCACGGCGGCACCGCGGCCATCCTTGCCATGATCTCCAATACCCTCTATGAGCGGCGACCGAGCGGCGGACTGCACCTGCTCCTGCCGGGCCTGCTCGCCGCAGTCGCATTGCACACCGGCTACAACTACCTGCTGGCGCGCCCGGCGCTCGCCACTCTCGCGACGCTGCTGGTGCTGCCGTTCGTGATCTACCTGGTGTTCGACCACAGCGAGCGCATCCTGCGCACCTGGATCGAAGTGGACCTCGAGTCCGACGTTAAGCGACTCGAGGCGATCAGCACCGGCACGTTCCTCGACAGTCCCTCCGGCCGCTACCTGCAGGCGCTGCGCGAGCGCTTCAAAGGCGAGCAGCTCGCGGACATGCTGTGTTATCTGCGGGTGCACGGCGAGCTCGCCGTGCGCGCGAAGGGGCTGTTGCTGCTGCGCGAGACGGGTATGCCCGAGCCGCCGCTCGATCACGAGACGCGCGGCAGACTGGCCGAGCTGGCACAGCTCGAGCGCGCCATCGGCAAGACCGGCATGCTGGCGCTGCGCCCGCTGATGATGGCCACCGGTAAGGAGATCTGGCAGCTGACGCTCCTGCGCCAGTAACGGCCGCTGCGCGGCCCGATTGCGCGCCGCGAGGCGGCGCTCGTAATATGTGACCGCCACTGCTGGGGGGCAGCTGGAGAACTACAATGCAGTTGCAGCTCGGGAATGAGGTTGATGGAGTCCTGAACCTGTCGCTGGTCGGACGGCTGGACACACCGGGTGTCGACCATATCGAGACGCCGCTGACCGCTCACCTCGTGCCGCGCGGTGCGAGTGTGATGATCGACCTGTCACAGGTCACATTCATCGGCTCCGGCGGAATCCGCATGTTCATCACGATTGCGCGCGCGCTCGGCAGGAAGGGCAGCAAGATGGTCCTGTATGGCGCGCAACCGCTCGTGGCGCAGGTCTTCGAGACCACCTCGCTGAATCAGATCGTGCCGGTGCGCTCCGACGCCACAGCCGCCGCAGCGGTGGTGCACAGCTGAGCTCACCGCCTCGGCCGCCCGGGCGCGCCGTGTCTGCACGGCGCATCGGGATCCGTTTTCCCGGCACGCACGCAGGCTTCGCGCAGGGGTTCGCGCGTTTGCGCGAAGCGCTCGATGCCGAACGGCTCGCGGGGACGGCGCGCTACAACGCCGAGCTCGTCTTCGAGGAGATCGTCGCCAACATCGTCAGCCATGGTGCGCGCAACGGCCGCGAAGCCGACGTGTGCGTCACGCTGGAACCCCGCGCCGACTCGATCGTGCTCATCTTCTCCGACGACGGCGTGCCGTTCGATCCTCGCGGCCGGCCCGACCCCGTGATCCCGAAGACGCTGGCGGAGGCAAAGATCGGCGGGTTTGGCCTCATGCTGGTACGCCACGCGGCGAGCTCCCTCGACTATGTGCGCACCGCGGACGACCGCAATCGGCTGACCGTGATCGTGCCACGCGGGTGAGCGTGCCCGAAAGCCGCCACCGAGAGGGCATCGACCATGTGCGTTTCCCGAGAGCTCAGGATCTGCTGTCTCCTGACCGCGTTGCCTGTCCTGCGCGCCACGGCGGCAGCGCAGGATGCGGCCCTTGAGAAGGTAATTGCCGAGGAATCGGCCATCGAACGGCAAGCGGACCCCAGGGACGGGCCTGGCTGGCCCGATGTGAGCAAGCCCGCTGAGGATCGCCGGACCGCGGCTCTCGAGGCCTTGCAGGTACGGCTGTCGGCTCTGCCGCCATCGCCTGCGGGGAGTGAGGACGCCCTGACCCGGCGCCTGCTGGAGTGGCGGCTCGCTGCGCTGATCGAATCGGCAGGCTTCGATGAAGCGCGCATCCCGTTCACCGACGGGGACGGATTCTTCAATACCGGCAACTATGCGGCCGAGACGACCGTTATCCGCACCGACGCTGAAGCGGTTGCCTGGATCGCCCGGCTGAGAGCACTGCCCGCTTACTTCGATGAGCAGCTCGGGAACCTGAGGCGCGGCATCGCCACCGGATTCGTCCAACCGCAGCCTACGGCGAAGTCGGTACTCGCCATCCTCGAGCTCGCCGCCCGGCAGCCCGCCGCGGCCAGCCCGCTCCTCGGGCCTCTGAAGCATCTGCCCGCGACGATTCCGGCCGAGCGCCAGGCCGCGCTCCGGGCCGACGGCCTCCTCGTGGTCGAGCAAGCGGTGAAGCCCGCTCAGCGCAAGCTGGTTTCCTTCTTTGAACGTGACTACCTGCCTCACGCACGCGCGCAGCTCGGCGCCTCGAGCCTCCCGGACGGGCGCGCATGGTATGCATTCGAGGTGCGGCGCTCGACCACCACGGAGATGAAGCCGGACGAGGTGTTTGCGCTGGGCGAGCGGGAAGTGGCCGGGATTCGCGCCGAGATGGAAAGCACCATGCGCTCGACCGGTTTCACGGGCACGCTGCCGCAGTTCATAGCGATGTTGCGCACCGACAAGCGCTTCTATGCGCCTGACCTGCAGACGTATGTCGAGAAAGCCAGCGAGATCGGCAAGCGCGTCGATGGGCTGCTGCCGGTTTGGTTCGGCCGGCTCCCGCGCCTCACCTGGACGATCCGGGTCAAGCCACCCGAGCTCGAGGCCTCCTCGAGCGGCTATGATCTCGGCGATCCGGAAAGAGGCGCGCCGGGGACGGTGGTCGTGAGCGCCCACTCCTACGCGAGCCCCCTTTTCGGCCTGCCCGCCTGGATTCTTCACGAGGGCGTACCGGGTCACCACCTGCAGATTGCGCTCGCTCAGGAGCGGACCGACTTGCCCGAGTTCCGCCGCAAAGACGAGCCGACGGCATTCGTCGAGGGTTGGGCTCTGTATGCCGAACAGCTCGGCGAGGAGATGGGCGTGTACCGCGACGCCTATGAGCGCTTCGGCCGGCTGTCCTTCGATATGTGGCGCGCGTGCCGCCTCGAGATGGACGTCGGAATCCACTGGAAGGGCTGGAGCAAGGACCAGGCAGAGAGTTGCCTCCGAAACAACACCGCTCTTCCCGAGACGTCGGTAGTTCGGGAGACGCAACGTTACATCGCGTGGCCCGCGCAAGCGCTGGCATACAAGATCGGCGAGCTGCAGTTTCTCGGCGAGCGCCGCAGGGCCGAGGCTGCCTTGGGCGCCAGGTTCGACGTCCGCGCCTTTCATGACGCAGTTCTGGATGACGGCCCCATGCCGCTGTCGATCCTGCACGACCAGATCAGTCGCTGGATCGCGACGCTGCGGGAGCAGACCCGCTGATCTCGGATGGTGGACGATCGAACTCTCGCCGCACGCGATCGGTCCAATGAAAGTATGGCGAGTCGGACGTACGTGGCTTGCCGGGCCGTGCTGCTGTCCGCCCTGGCTGCCTTCACCGCCGCCGCCCAGGCAGCTCCGCAAGGGCCGCCCAGCGACGACGAGCTGCACTCCATGTACTGCGTGGAGGTGCTGAGGACGGAGATAAGCTTGCAGCAGCACATGATCTCCGCATCGAGCGAAGCAGCGGGTATGGCCCAGCCCGAGTTGCGCGAGCAGTGGATTGACACGAGCGCCGAGTTGCTTCGGAGGCTCGCGAAGCTCGAGGACGCGCTCTACCGGCTTCAGGCCTACATGCTGCCCCGAATCCCCACCGTCGACTCGCTGGCTCTGGCGTCAGCGATCCGGCGGGCGAACACCGACGTTCACGAATCGTCGAATAACGACGCACTGCTCGCCCGGGTGAGCGGCTGCGAGAATCCGACCTGGCTCGCGGCGGCTGCCGGGTATACCGCGAGCGCCGACACGCAAAATTCGGCTAAGCTCATGCCCGCGGGCTGAGGTCGGCGGCACCGTACCAGAAGATCCCCTTCAGGGGCGCCGCCGCACTACAGTGGTGCACACCGCGCGCCGGTCGCCGAATTCAGGGCACGATGCTGCGCGTTGCAGTGTACCGGGCGGCCATCCGGTCGGGCACGGTTGGCACGTGCGTTGCATTACCGCTTCGTACCATGCTGGGCGCGGCGACCGGGGAACGGCATTGATGCAAGCGAGTCAATCAGGTAGTCGCGTTGAGCTAAGGAGAGCGCCATGCGCACCCGGACCACGGCTGGCCCGACTATGCCGAGCGTGCTTCAACAGCCGCCGGCATTGCGGGGAATGACAGAGCCCGGCATTTTCAGCTGCGAGTTGCCGGCGAGGAGCTCCGAGCCCCCTGCTGAGCACGATGCAACTCTGCTCGTGGCGGCCCTCGAGCATCTCGAAGTGCAGCGGGCGGCGATCGAGTGGCTGGCGGATGCCGACCTGTTGCATCTGTGTCTGGTTTGACAGACAGCGCGATGCCTCTGCGACACAAGAAGTACCGCCCGGGCCCACTTCGCTCCGCACCTTGACGATCACGGCCACGGGGACTCGCGCAAAGCTCGTGCGCGGATCCTGCATCCTGCGATTCGTGCATGACCTCTGACGGATGTGTTCGGCGGCCACCAGCAGTAATTCGTGATCCGGCTTTTCACAAAGATGCGCGAGGTGCTGCTGAGGCTGGCGCCGCGGGGAACGTTCCGGGCCCCTTTGAGCCCGGGCTGGGTCGCGGGGCGCTTTCCCCATGCGCTGCGCGGCGGGCCCTTTCGCCGCCAGCGTGATTACTTTCTCTATATCCCTGTCACGGTCGGCCGGGGCGACCGCGCGCCTCTTTTGGTAATGCTGCACGGTTGCAGTCAAGACGCGCACATCTTCGCGCAAGGCTCGCGAATGAATGAGCTGGCCGATGAGCACCGTTTTCTCGTGCTCTATCCGCAGCAATCTCTCCGTGCCAATGCCCTGCGCTGCTGGAACTGGTTCGAGCCACGAGCCGCACACGGCGCCGGTGAGGCCGCAGCGATCGCTGCATTGGTGCGTGACGTCGCACGGCGCTACCCCATCGATCGTTCGCGGGTATACGTCGCCGGCATCTCGGCCGGCGGCGCAATGACGGCCATCCTGGCGCTCTGCTACGGCGCCCTCTTTGCCGCCTGCGCGATCGTGTCGGGGGTGATGTACCGCGCCGCCGACTCCGCGCTCGCGGGCGCGCGGGCCATGCGCGGTGGCGCAGCGGTACCACCCGAGAGCGTGGCGGACGAGGCGGCAAGCAGGCTGTCGCGCAAGGTGCGGTTTGTGCCGGCACTGGTCATCCACGGCACCCATGACTCCGTGGTGCACCCGCGCAACGCCGAGCAGATCGTGCGTCAATTCCGCCGATTTGCCGAGGTGCTGGGCAAGCCCCCCGAGCGGTTGAGCGATGCCGGTGAACAGTGCATCAGCAGCGAGGGCCGCAGCTATCGGCAGCGTGACTACGTGCGCAGCGATCATCTGCTGCTTCGCTCGATATTGATCGACGGTCTGGGTCACGCGTGGAGCGGCGGCGACGAGCGCTTTCATTTCAACGATTCCGCGCAGCCCGATACGAGCCGCCTCATCTGGGATTTCTTGTCGATGTTTCGGCGACCATCCCGGCGCCGTCTGCTGCCGCTTCGTGTGTGGTTGCGTTACCTGGGCCGCCTCTTGCGCGGATAGCAACGGCTCAAGCGGTCGCGATGATCGGACTCGCCGGTGCGGAGAGATTGGCGTGCCGTCTTCCGCCTCGGCGCGTCACTGCGTTCGCAGAAAGCCGTGATACAGACCGCTGGCGTCGGTGTACCAACCGGTGATTGCGTTGGAATCGTTGTTGCTGGCAGGTGTGGTACCCCGATCGCCCGCTGTGCCCGCAGCCGGAACGTCGAACGTAACAATTGTGCCGTGCTCGTCGCGCAGAAAGCCGTGAGTCACATTATTCGCGTCCAGGTAATTCCCCGTCATCGCTCCAAGAGAGTTGATGCTCGAAGGCAGGGTGCCCAGAGACGGTCCACTGCCCGCGCCCGGGACGTCGACCACCGTGATCGTGCCGTCGGCGGCCCGCAGAAAGCCGTGATACACGTCGTTGGGGTCGAGGTACATTCCCCCGATCACGCCCGCCGGGGTGACGCCTACCGCGAAGGTGCCCTGGCCGGCGCCTGTGCCCGCGCCCGGAGCGTCGAACGTTGTGAGGGTCCCATCGGGTGCGCGCATGAAGGCGTGATTCACACTGCCGGCGTCCGTGTAAGCTCCCACGATGGCGCCTTGCGAGCTGAGACAATCGACGCCGCAGACAGCAGTACCCTCGAGAGCGCCCGTGCCCGCCGCTGGAATGTCGATCAGGGTCATGACGCCGTCGGGAGCGCGCAAGAAGGTGTGAACCACATCGTTTGCGTCCAGGTAGATTCCTGCAATGAGCCCCTCGGTGTTGACATTCGTAGCTGAGGTGCCTTGGTCGGCGCCCGTCCCCGCGCCTGGAACGTCGAACATGGAAATAGTGCCGTCGCCGACGCGCAGCATGCCGTGCGGCACGTAGCCCGCGTCAATGCTTCTGCCAACGACGTCTCCCTGCGAATTGATGGCGAAGGCCTGTGTGCCCTGGAAGGCGGCGGTCCCAGCCCCCGGAGCGTCGAACGCAACGATGAGGCCCTCCGGAGAGCGGACAAATCCGTGCAATACGTTATTTGCGTCCTGAAAATGTCCCACGATCATCCCAGTCCCGTTGATGGCATAAGGGAAGGTGCCCTGCGGAAGAGGCACCTCGCCGGCAACCGTACCCGCGCCGGGAGCGTCGATGGTCATAGTGCTGGGACTGAGAGGGGGACTGGAGTCGGGGCTCTCTGCGCTCGCGCAAGTGCTCAACGTGAGCACGCTTAGAGGAGTAAGCAGCAGTGAATAATTTACGAATCGCGCCACGATCCAACCTTGCGCTTTCCGGCGCTTGCACAATGAGCGATTGTGCCGGCCAAGCACTCACCAGGCGCTTGAGACGTGCGTTCTCCCCGCGCAGCTGGCGCAGTCTTGCGCATCTCCGCTAACCGCACCGGGGACTACGCCGCTGCGCATACTGCCCGCCGCACCTGCGCCCCACAACGACTAGTTGGCGGGCTGTAGCGTTTCGGTGTCGTTAAGATTGCATCTCTTGCGCGTCTCGAGAGGAATCATTCAGCCGGCCTCCCTGCTCGCGGGCAGCCGCTCCGCGCGCCACCCGATCCAGCCCGCTGCAGCATCGTCTGTTGGTCTGCAGGCGCGCGGCCGGCGAAGCTAGAACGTCCATGTAAGGCCGAGCGAGACCAGGCCCGGATTCCCTCCGACCGTGGTGAAACGCTCGTACTCGGCACGCACGCCGAGGGACCCGAACTTCATCTGCGCACCGCCGCCGGCCGCGAAGTTTGTGTTAGTGCGGTCCACGCGCAACGGCACGGTCGGTGGAGGGCAGATTGGGACGCTTCCACCGGGGCACGCCTGGCTGACAGTCCCGTTGATGGTGCTCTGCAGGCGCGCGGCGCCGGCTTTCAGGTAGACATCGACGAGCGGCACCGGTAAGTACAGCACCGCGAACGCCGCAGTGCCCTTCATAGTCGCGTCTGCCGGGGCCCCGCCGAGGCTGCCGCTCGGGTGGCCAAGGTCAAAGTAGGCCAGCTCGGCGCCCAGCGTCGAGAGCGGGCGTATACCCGCCAGGACCTTGAATGCCGAATGATTCTCCCTGAAGTGGTCGGGTGGTCCTATCGCCGCCAGTCCCCCCGAGCTGGTGTCTACTTGAGACTCGCCGACGGCCGCGCCGGCATAAAACCCCAGAGCGTTCTCGGCCACGGCCACGTCGCCGGCTGTCGCCGTAAGCATGGCGCATGACACTGCAAACATTGTCTCGACGGCTCGGCGTCCTGCTGAATTCTCTCGACTCATACAGTCCCCTCGCAATTCCGTGTGCGGCAGCCGCTCTTGAACGGCGTCGCGGGCAACCACCTTCTCGCGCCTCAACATTCCGCGGTGGACCTGACTCGGTCCTCAAATGCGACAGGGTCACGTCCACGGGCCGCCGGGAACGCTGTAACTGCTTCCGTCGCGATTTTACGACGGGTTTGAGCAGAACCGGATGGCGACTTCCTAAGACCCATGAACGCGACCAGCCAGGTCGTGAGAGGGAGACTACCGATGTATCGCCGCAGCTTCCCCGGCGCGCACAGACGCGCCGCACTGCTTTCCCTCGCGCTGGCGCCAATTCTCGCGGCCGCCCTGGCCCTGACCGCGTGCGGTGGCGGCTACAGCTCGAGCAAGCCCATGGCGGCCAATAGCACGGTCACGATGGGCGCCATCAAGAGCCTGAGCCAGAGCTCCATGACCGTGAACGCCACTCAGTTCCAGATGGCCGGGGCCACGGTCACCATCGACGGTCAGCCGGGACAGGAGAGCGATCTGAAAGTCGGCGACCTGGTGCAGGTCAAGAGTCATCACGACGACGGCAGCGGCGACGACATGGCCGACGAGGTCGACTTCCGCGAGGCGGTGCAGGGTCCGGTGACCGGCATCGATCCGACCACGCAGACCCTGATCGTGCTCGGACAGTCCGTGGTGCTGTCCGCCGCGACCTCGTTCGACGAGGACATCAGCCCGGCTTCGATTGCGGGCATCGCACTGGGCGACATCCTCGAAGTCAGCGGCATGACCGCGAGCGACGGCTCCATCCACGCAACGCGCATCGAAATCAAGCCCGCCGGCACTCCCTTCCGGGTCTTGGGGACTGCGAGCTCGACCGACGCCAACGCCAAGACACTCCATATCAACGCACTGGTCGTCGACTTCTCGAGCGCCACGCTCGACAACTTTCCGGCCAGCGGGCCGGCGGACGGGGACCTGATCGAAGCGAGCGGCACGACTCTCGAGGCGAGCGGCGCCCTGCAGGCCCAGCGGCTCGAGCAGGTCATCAATCTAGTGGACGCCGAGGACGAAAACGAGGGTGCTCGCATCGAGGGCCTCATCACGCGCTTTGCCTCCGCCACCGACTTCGACGTCGCCGGTCACCCGGTCAGCACCTCCGCGACGACCGAATTCGAGAACGGAACGGCCGCTAGTCTGGCGCTCAACGTGCATGTGGAAGTCGAAGGCACGGTCGACGCTCAGGGGGTGCTCCAGGCTAGCAAGGTCGACTTCGAGGGTGGCGGATGACGGCTCCCGGGAGTTGCGGACTCTTGACCTGAGCGGGTGCGAATAAGATCCAGCCTGGCTTGGCCGGGCGGACTGCTTCTCGGCTCCATCGCGGCCGGTGAGCGCTCACCGACTTCGATGGCGCCGCGATGCTCGTATTCGACGGGGCCCGGAGCTCGGTGCGGTCTCGGGCGCTGTGTCGACCGCGTTGGCCTGCTGCGGCGAGCAAGCGCTCGACCTCATCGGGGGTCAAAGACTCTCGGCTCCGAAGCTCTCGAGCGGGCCGACGACGCGGCGCCACTTTCCCATTTTCGGCTATTGGCGTTCCTTTGAAGCGCCTGGATCTTATTCTCCGTTCTTTCCCAAGCAGGTACATTTCGGGGAAAGCTCTGTATACGGTCCGTATAAATCACGATTGCGGAAATCTAAGCCGAGAGGCAGTAATTTGCTTGGGGGTACCCATCCATGAGGTCACTGCCCCTGTGGCTTTAGCAGTACGGTGAAGGTCGGGGGCGGAATGGAAAGCGTAAATGCCTTGGACATCCCTCGGAGCCTCGCCGAAACGTCCAATCGGCGGCGCGCCGCTTTGCCAGTGCAAGTCGGTGTAGCGATCAGTGTCGTTGGCGCGCTGCTATGCCTGGCCGCCTGCGGGGGTAATGGTGATGGTGTACCGCCGCCGGTTGTCACCCAGATTCTCAGCGATTTCCGCTTCGATGGCGATATCGAGCAGACCTCCCCTGCGTCCTACACAGTCACGCAGGGAATGTCCCTGAGTGTACAAAGCATCTTGGCCGGTATCGATCCCACGACGGGGGACGAATTCAGGGCCTTCCTGGACTTCCCACTGAGTGGTTCCGGCGGAGTGCCTGGAGACGCGATTATCGACTCAGCCTTCCTCGAGGTACTCGTCGACAACCTGATACCAGACAACGGTAGCGTCCCGATTCGCGTCGAGCTCGTAGAGTTTCAGCCACCGATATTGATCGGAACCGACTTCGATCGTGCCGCTCAGCCCCCTTTGGGAGCGGTGCTGGTCTCAGGAGATGTGACAGGTGCAGATATCGGCCACTTCCTGCCAGTCGACGTCACTCCGCTGATGATCCAGGCACAGCAACTCGGCTTGGTGGATTTTCAACTGCGGATCATGGAGGATCTTGGTCCTCCCATATTCACCTTGATGGAGATCGACGACACGATAGCGGCGGATCGTCCACAGCGTGCGCCTCTGTTGACGGTCACCTATCATTAGTCTCGCGTTCAATTCGACAGCAGTTCCGGTTCTCCTGGCGATGCCCATCCGGCATCACGGAGTTCGATGGTTCAAACCGCAATCTGACGTCGAGATTCCGCGACCGGTCACCGCGAGCCGTGTTGCGCGTAGCCCAACGACTGCTCTGCGCCGCTCCAAAGCGTCAGGACTGCTTCCATGGCGGGTCGCGCAATCGCCAGCGCCGCCGCTCGACCTGCCCAAGCCTGCATAGAGTGTAGATTGTCGCTGGGCATGAGTGAGGGCGCTTCATCTGCTCCGGCAGCCGGCTTGAGCGAGGCCGAGGCTCAGGCCCGGCTTAAGCGGGAAGGTTATAACGAACTGCCGCGCGCCGGGCAGCGCACGCCATTTCGCATCGTCGTTGAGGTCATGCGCGAGCCAATGCTGGCGCTGCTGGCCGCGGGCGGTGCCGTCTATCTCGCACTCGGCGATCTGCAGGGAGCCCTCGTCCTGCTCGCCTTCGCCATGGGCTCAATCGTCGTCACCGTTGTGCAGGAGACCCGCACCGAGCGCGTTCTCGAAGCGTTGCGCGATCTCACCAGCCCGCGCGCGCTGGTGATCCGCGACGGCGTGCGCAAGCGCATCGCAGGGCGCGAGGTCGTGCGGGGCGATCTGATCGTGCTCTCCGAGGGCGACCGTGTGCCTGCTGATGCCGTGCTGCGGCGGGCGACCGACCTGCACACCGATGAATCGCTGCTGACTGGAGAATCAGCGCCCGTTCGCAAGGTGCCGTGCGCGGGCGCCGCCGACGCGCCGACGCGGCCGGGCGGCGACGATCTGCCCTTCGTATTCTCCGGCGCGCTCGTGGTCCGCGGCCTCGGCATTGCCGAAGTCACCGCCATTGGCATGCACAGCGAGATCGGCAGGATCGGCCATTCCCTGAGGACGCTGACGACCGAACCGCCACGCCTGCAGGCGCAGACGAAGAAGCTGGTGCGGCTGTTTGCCGTGGCGGGCGGGGGTGTGACGGTGCTCGCCGTCATCCTCTACGGGCTCTTTCGCGGCGGCTGGCTCGACGCGGTCCTCGCCGGCATCGCGCTCGGCATGTCGATGCTGCCGGAGGAATTTCCCGTCGTGCTCGCGGTGTTCTTGGCGATGGGCGCGTGGCGCATCTCGCGGGCCCACGTGCTCACGCGCCGCGCCTCCGCCATCGAGACGCTCGGTTCCGCGACCGTTCTGTGCACGGACAAGACCGGTACGCTGACGCTCAACCGTATGTCGATCGCCGAACTGCGCCTGAAGGACGGCAGCGTCCATGCGATTGGCAACGGCAGCGCCGCGAGCCCCGCGTTAGCTGAATTGCTGCGCTTCGGGATTCTGGCGAGCGCGCCCGAGCCCTTCGATCCCATGGAAAAGGCCTTTCACGAGCTGGGATCGCGATGGGACGTGAAGACGATGGGCGTCGTGCTCGTGCGCGCCTACGGGCTGCGACCCGAATTGCTGGCGGTCACGCATGTATGGCAGGACCGCCAAGGATTCGTGGTCGCGTCCAAGGGCGCGCCTGAGGCGATCGCACGCCTATGCCGTGGAGGCGCCGAGGAGTTGGCGGAGATCAGGGCGACGGTGGACGCGATGGCTGCCGAGGGCTTGCGCGTTCTCGGCGTGGCGCGGGCGCGGTTTGACGGCGAGACCCTGCCGGATGATCCGCAGAGCTTTGACTTTTCGTTTTTGGGCCTGGTCGGTCTCGCCGATCCGTTGCGTGAGAGCGTGCCGGGTGCCGTGGCTGAGTGCCGGTCGGCGGGCATTCGTGTCGTCATGATAACGGGGGACTACTCTGCCACCGCACGGGCCATCGCCAAACAGGCCGGGCTTGAATCGAGGCAGCTTGTGTCCGGCGAGACGCTGGAGTCATGTACTGACGACGACCTCACCCGCCGGGTGCGGGACGTGACGGTGTTCGCCCGCACTATGCCCGAGCAGAAGCTGCGCATCGTCAATGCGCTCAAAGCCTGCGGTGAGATCGTCGCCATGACGGGCGATGGTGTCAACGATGCGCCCTCCCTCAAGGCGGCCCATATCGGCATCGCCATGGGCGGACGGGGCACAGACGTTGCCCGCGAGGCTTCGTCCCTTGTGCTGTTGGACGATGATTTCGGCTCGGTGGTCAAGGCCGTCCGGCTGGGGCGGCGCATCTACGACAATCTGCGCAAGGCGATGGGGTTCATATTCGCGGTGCACGTACCGATCGCAAGTCTGGCGCTGCTGCCGCTCGTCTCCGGCCTCCCCATCATCTTCAGTCCGATCCACATCGCTTTTCTGGAGATGGTGATCGATCCCGTATGCACGCTCGTCTTCGAAGCCGAGACAGAAGAAGAGGACATCATGCGTCGGCCGCCGCGCCCACCCGACGAACCCTTGTTCTATGGGCCGTTCATCTGGTGGGGCGTCCTGCAGGGCGTACTCGCCTTTGCGGTGGTGGGCGCAATCTACACGATGGCCTATCGGCGTGGCATGCCGGAGAACGAAGTCCGCGCGCTGACTTTCTTCTCGCTCGTAGCTGCGATCGTGGCGCTGATCTTCGTGAACCGCAGGTTCAGCGCGTCCATCATGGCGGCGTGGCGGCGCCGTAATCGTGCCTTGAAGGTCGTGTTGCTGGGCGTCGCTGCCATACTGACCCTCACGCTGGCGTGGCCGGCGGCCGCGCAGCTGTTCCGCTTCGGGCCGTTGCACGCGGCCGATCTCGCCTTGGCGTTGGGCGCAGGCATGGTTGTTCTGCTTACCCTTGAATTCTTAAAGTCCCGTTGGGCGCCCACCTGAATCTGCCAGCGCGACGAGTCGCACTGGTGCGTGCTCACGGCCCGGTACGACTGCGGCACAACCGCCGAACGGCTCCTGATCTATCCTGTGCGGCCAGACGGGAGGGTTCTTCCATGGACATCGAAATGATTCGGCTCAAGAGCGAACTTGTGGCTCTGGAAACGCTTGTCGTCGCCTTGACTCGCTCGCTGGCGAGCTGGCAGCCGAGTCTGGCGAACTCGCTGCAGGCGACGGCTGACGAATTGCGCGAGCGCTACCGCCATCTACCGATACGGGACTCATCCCCCGAGACGGCCGATCTCGTTGCCGCTGAGTTTCAGCAGGCCTGGGATCGGCTGATGCAACTTGTTCTGCGCCCGGGCTGAGCGCCTTCGACGGGTGGGGTAACCGCGTTCCCACGCGTTCCCGGAGTCCTCAAGGTGACGCCAAATGAAGACATTGGCGTCGGGTGACCAATCGTGTGTGAGATACCGCTATGCGCGCTATTGCGCCAGGTAATCACGCTGCGGACCGCCGGTCCGCGATGGAGGACACGACCATGTTCCGGATTAGGGGATTTCTAATGGCCGCCGCGATTGCGGCCTTCGCCGTCGCGTGCGGCGGAAGCGGCTCCTCGAACATGAACTCCACCTCGCCAGGGATGCGGGCCGTCATGGCAACCGGAGTCCTCACCGGCTTTGGCAGCATCTTCGTCAACGGAACTGAGTTCCAGACGACGAATGCCATCATTCGCAAGAACGGGCAGACGGTCGACCAATCGCAGCTCGCGGTCGGTGAGGTCGCCCGCATCAAGGGCCAGGAGGACAACGCCGCGGGCCAGGGAACTGCTGAAGAGGTCGACGTCGACGACAGCGTGGCCGGTCCTGTCAGCGCGATCGATACGACCAACAACGTGGTCACCGTGCTCGCGCAGATGGTGAAGATCAATGCCGGCACCGACTTCAGCAAGGACATCCAGCCTGCCGACATCACGGGACTGAAGGTGGGCGATATCATCCGGGTCGACGGATTCACCGATTCGAGCGGCACGATCGTCGCGACCCGTATTGAGCTCGGCAGCGCAAGCTCTCCACTTCAGGTCGTGGGCACCGTGGCCAACCTCGACTCGACGACTCACACATTCATGATCAATGCGTTGAACGTCGACTATTCGAGCGCCACCCTCAGCGGCTTTCTGAGCGGCGCGCCCAGCAACGGGGATGTGGTGGAAGTTCAGGGCACGAGCTTCAATGCCACCACCACGACGCTCACGGCTCAGAACGTCGTGCGAAAGATGAGCGACGAGGAGGAAGCCGGCGGTGAGGAAGACCTCATGGAGCGTGAGGGCCTCATCACGCGGTTCGCCTCGGCCACCGACTTCGACGTCGCCGGCCAGCCGGTCACGACGACGAGCTCGACGGTGTATCGCAACGGCAGCGCCGCCGACCTCGCCCTCAACGTCAAGGTCGAGGTCGAAGGCATGCTCAACAGCTCCAACGTGCTGGTTGCATCGGTCGTGAGCTTTGAACACAACGGCGCCATCGAGCTGCAGGCCCAGGCGTCGGCGGTCAATGCGAGCGCCGGCACTCTCACGCTGCTGGGGGTACAAGTCACGGTCAATTCGATGACGCGCCTCGAGGATGAGAGCTCAGCGCAAGTCCAAAGCTTCAACCTGAGCAACGTGAGCGTCGGCGACACCATCCGGGTGCGCGGTTACGAAAGCCCCGCCGGCAGTGGCATGGTCGTGGCGGTAGAACTCGAGCGTCTGTCGCCGAGCACCACGGTGCTTGTGCAGGGCCCATTTGTGGCGGCGACTTCGCCTGACTTCACGATCCTCGGGATCACGATCGATGCGTCCTCCGCGACCATCAGTGCCGGTGATGGTGTGAGCCTGACCCTGGATCAGTTCCTGGCGCAGGCGGTGGGGCATGGAGTGAGGGTCGAAGGAACCCTCTCCGGCGCCGTGGTGACGGCCAGCATGATTCGCATCGATGATGAGAGCGGCGACGAGGACTGAACGGGCGGCGGCGGTCGCGCCATACGCGTGACCGCCGCTGCGCGCTGCTGACGGTTTGCGCCTTCTCGGCGCATTTGGCCGGCGCTCTCCCGAGAACCTGCGCTTCGATCTTGGCCCCGCCGGAGGCCGGTTGGCGTTACGCGCCAGGGAGCAATGGCCGCATGAAGCTGCGTTCGTAACGAACCACGCACCCGCTTTGATCTCGTATGCGATCGGCGGCCATGAACTCCTCATCAACACCGAAGCGGCTCCGATACTTTTCGTACTCCGCTAAGCTTCGGAAGCTGAACAGGGCCAGCGCGCGATCACTTGCGCCTTCGGATGGCAGGAAGTAGCCATGATGATGGCCGCCATGCCGGTTCACGAGTTCCATCCATTTCCGTGCGAACCTTTCAAACGCTTCGACCTTTTCGGGCACGATGATGTAGTCCACAACACAGGTGATCATCAAAGGATTCCTCCATTTTCTCTCTCTAGCGCGCGCCCTGCGTCCAGCCGCGGGCCACGATGACGGCTCCTGCAGGTATCGCCACTGGATACACCCGCGAGCCCGAACGTCTACAGAGGGCGCTCAGCGAGGCTTGTGACGTTCAAGCGTCCTGCGCAAACCGGCCACGTCTCTGACAAGATCTCTGACCTGCTTCTCCTGCAACCCGGTGGCATTGCGGACAGCGCGCACGATGCCCGACGCGTCGAGATGCAGCTTCCGCCCGGCTTCTGTCAGGTGGATGCGTACTTGACGTTCGTCGGCTGCATCCCGGCTTCGCTTGATGTACCGGAGCGCCTCCAATCGCTTCAGCATTGGGGTAAGGGTATTTGATTGTAGAAAGAGCCTTTCCCCGAGCTCCCCGACCGTTTGACCGTCTTGCCCCCACAAGAGAATCAGGGCGATGAATTGCGGGTATGTGAGCCGGAGGTCCCGAAGCAGCGGCTGGTACACGCGATTGAACGCGTGGTTGGCAGAGTAGATGGCGAAGCACAGGAACTCAGCCAGTTCGAGAGGTTTCTCAGTCGACGGCTCGTGCTGGCGTTTCAAGCTGTTCTCTCGATCCTCTTGGCTGCTGAATTTGGAATGGCACGCGATGGAATCGCGGGCCTTTGACAAGAAGTATATTAATCGCGTACGCTTAAATCGTACAAGATCTAATTACCCGAGGAACAAGGGAGAGAAGGGTATGAGGCAGCGCATGCCCGGGAAACGTAAGGAGTTCATCGCGCCGCTTGAGCTGCCCGAACACTTGAAGGACCTGACGCGCCGCAGCGGCTACGACGACTCCTATCGACTGGAGACCGACGAGGCGAGCGCCTCGCTGACCGACCTCCAGCGCCTGGCCCTGAGGTGGCTGTCGTCCTTCGACTGAGCGAGGAAGACGACCGGCCACCCCTGCTCTCGTCTAGTGACCCTTCCCGGTGACCAATGCTTGAGCAGCCTGTGCAAAGCTATCGGTAGTGCGGTTCACCACTGCGCGCCGATTCGGCCACCAGCCCGGTCAATCGAGGATGCCGGTTCACACGCGAATGGTCCTCCCCGATTCAGCTTCGAGATGAACTCGACCGCCCGTTCCCGACGCGGAAGAACTGCCGGTCTTTTCGTACCGCGGTCGGCAAACGGCCTAGGACGCGGCGAAATGTCCGGTTCATATGACTCTGATCGCTGAAACCCGCTTCGACAGCGATAGCATTCAGGGGCTCGTCGGATTCACGCAGCAGTCGGGCGGCACGTTCGACGCGAAGCCGCGCGGCCACCCCCTGGAGCCCCTCGCCGCTCAAACTTCGATAGGCGGGCCCGATCCAGGCGGGACTCCTTCCCACCTCGCGCGCCAGGTCAGCGATGCGTCGACCGGGATCTGCCCGTAGACGCTTGGTTACGCCGTCGATCCAAGTGCCTGCGGGCCGCTCGGATTGCATGCGCGCAAGGCTGAGGAGGTGCCGAAGGGAAGTCCGGAGCTCTGTTTCCGGGAGTCCTGCCTCGCATCGCAGGGCGACCGAGCGGGCAAGGGCGCCACAGGTTCCGCCCACTCGAATCAAGACCTCCTCCGGCGGTAACGCCGAGCGCCCGAGCCACGCGAGATCGAACTCGATCTCAATCTGTTCAAAGCCCGCCTCACCCGCGACGTTGCGATGGGCTGCCCCCGGGCGATAGAAGACCATCGAGGGACCGGCGATTTCCCGCTCTCCGTAGTCGGTGACGTTCCGGTATCCGCCGATTACATACAGGGAAATCATGGGCCAGTCGTGGGCATGCTCGGCAACCACGGCCCTGCTCGGATCGAGGACCCGGCGCACGCGGACGCCTCCGAAATCAAATAGGATGAACATGTCCTTGAACGCTGCTGGAACCCACCCAGGCACCACCTTTCACATAGTGCATCAGCAGGCCGCCTCGTCAAGGTGTCGAAAGCCTTGAATCCGTCCAAGACACCCGAGCTATTTGCTCAGTACCTTTCGCTACCATGCGAACTCAGTCTCCCGAAACTATCCCCGCGCGCGCCATCGTATCGCTCGGCCGAGCAAATTTCTCCGCGATCGTTGAAGTAGACCGGGCGCCCAAGAGCTGTAGGCACCGCGCAGCAAGATCTGTCGCCGCGCTCGCAATCGGGCTCCCGCTTATTGCGCCAATGCAAGCTTCAACCGTCGCTCCCGGGTTGTACGTCGCATCCGGACATGCGCTATATGTTGGTGTCCAACACGAGCTGCCCGATCCGCCGGCAAACGACTTCTTCGATCCGGCTTCGCAGCGCACGGGTGATCTGCGCGCAACGCAGGAGCTGCATCTGCGAAGCGGGGTCCTGGAAGAGCGGCGCGTCAGCGAAGCGGCGCAAGGGCGGCTCGGCTTTTCGTTGTACTACACGGGCGAAGGGCCTCGGACTACCGTGATACTCATCCACGGCAATGATCCGGAAACACGGGAAATGGGATTCATCATTCCCTTTTTCGTATGCAACGGAATTAACGTCATCAGCTACGATCAGCGCGGCGTTGGGGAATCAGCTGGTGACTGGTTACTCAATGGACCAAGCCAGAGAGCGGACGACGTCGCCGCCATCTACGATGCAATGCGTAGCGACCCGCGCGTTGATTCGCACCGGATCGGCATCTGGGGTTTTAGCAACGGGGGTTGGACAGCACCGGTGGTATCGGTGCACCGGCCAGTCGCTTTCATGATCTTAAAGAGCGCGCCCACTGAATCCTTGGCGCGGAACATCGACTATGAAGTCGAACAGACGATGCGCCGGCACAACGTCGCAGACGCATCCGCGCAGGCGATAGCACTATGGCATGCGTTCGAACAGGCACTGGATGGCACGGTCCCGTGGAGTTACACAAAACGCCTCTACGACCTCGATGCGAAACAACCATGGTTCCAGTACTCGCTCATGCCCGACCTCGGCATCTCCATCCCGCCACCGCCCTCGAAGATCGCGGGATTGCGCCGCTTAGTCACCTTCGACCCAACGCAGACCTTACTTGGTGTCTCATCGACCCCGACGCTCGCGCTTTACGGCGCCCTTGATCGAAATGTCGATGTCGCCGACTCGGCTGCGCATCTGCGCGAATACCTCGCGCGAGCCGGAAATCGTGATGTCACGATCAAGGTGTATCCGAATGCCGGCCACCAGCTCATCGTGTCGAAAAGCGGATATAACGGAGACCCCGCGCTTCCCGAGCGGCTCGTTCCGCAGTACCCGCAGATCATGATCGCGTGGCTGGCGCAGCGCGGGTTCACGAAGGAGCGAATGCAGTGAATTCAGGCGGATTTCCCGGCAGCGCGATCCCGTCTTTACCCACGCCGCAGAGCTACTGCAGCAGCACCTGGCGCAACACAACGGCCTGGTTGTGCTCGGTGTCGCGCGCGGCGTAGACGAGCGTGAGCTTGCCGTTGCGGGCGCGCGAGCGAAGCTGCGCGAGCAACTCGGTCTTTCCGGCGAGCTCGGCGCGGTAGCGGCGCTGAAACTCCGCCCACCGGGCCGGATCGTGGGCAAACCACTGACGAAGCCTGGTGCTCGGCGCAATCTCTTTCGGCCATACGTCGAACGCGGCGTCGGCCTTCCGCAGCCCCCGCGGCCAGATGCGATCGACGAGAATGCGCGCGCCGTCGCGAACGGAAGGAGCCTCATACGCGCGCTTGATCCGAACCTCGACGGTCTCTTTCGGGTGTCTCATGGGACTTCTCCACACTTGGTCACTGACGGTGTCCGTGGGACTGTCCGCAACGCCGGCTCACGCGCGGCTGCGGATAGGGGCGGCCTCCTCCAGCGCCGCCACCGCAATCAGCGAGTGCGCATAAGCACCGCCGGCGCGCATCTCCGCGGCGACCCAGATCGCTTCCATGATCTCCTCGCGGGTGGCGCCGTGACGCAGCGCCGCGCGCGTGTGACCGCGGATGCAGTATGGACACTGCGTGATGTGGGCTGCTGCGACCGCGATCAGCTGCTTGGTCTTGCCAGGAAGTGCGCCGTCGGCGAAGACGCGCTCGCTGAAGGCCATGAACGCCTCGTGAATGCCCGGGGCGAGCCGTTTGCGCGTCGCGGCAAGCCCCGGTGTGCTCGGCGGAAACACAGGCTGCGACATGGCGTGAGCTCCTCCTGCCGACGATTACGCGGCCGTTGCCCAGCTCTTACCGCGACTGTGCGTACCGCGCAGTCGGCGCTGCGGTGCGCCTGGTGTGCGGGTGCGCCGCGGCCAGCGTCCGGTTTACGAAGTCCCAATTGACGAGATGCGCGAGGAATGCCGCGATGTAATCGAGACGGCGGTGTTGGTAGTCGAGGTAGTAGGCATGCTCCCAGACATCCAGCGTCAGGAGCGGCACGGCCGCAGTGATCAGAGGCGTATCCGCATTCGACGTCGCGGTGATCCGCAGCCGTCCTTCATCCAGCACCAGCCAAGCCCAGCCGCTCCCGAACTGATCGCCCGCCGCCGCGACGAACTGCTGGCTGAACGTGCGCTGCGAGCCGAAGGTCGCGTCGATGAGCTCCCGGACGGCGCCCGATGCCTCGCCCCCGCCGCCGGGACGCAGGCAGTTCCAGAAGAATCCGTGATTCCACGCCTGAGCCGCGGCCCTGAACAGAGCATCACCCCGCGAAGCGCTGGCACGAACGATGTCCTCGAGCGAGGCGGATCCGAGCGGGGTGCGCTGCGTCAGGACTCGGGTCTTCTCGAGGTACGCGGCATGATGAAAGCCATGATGTGCCGACAGCGTGCTGCGCGAGAGGTAGGGCTCGAGCGCGTCGAACGCGTAGGGCAACGGCGGCAGTGTCAGGCTCATCTCGTGCTCCGAAATGCGATGCGATCAGCCTAAGTGCGTGCGGGCATTTTACAAGCGATAAATATTGGCTCTTAATATCAACAAACCCGATGGATACCGAGCTCGCGCGGACTTTTCTCTCGGTGGTTGCGGCCGGCAGCTTCGTTGAGGCGTCGCAGCGGCTGCACGTTACGCAGTCCACGGTGAGCGCCCGCATCCAGCGCCTCGAGGAGCAGCTCGGAGCGGAGCTTTTCGTGCGCAACAAGGCCGGCACGACCCTGACGCCGGCCGGCCGGCAGTTTCAGCACCATGCGATCGCGCTCACCCGGACCGTGGAGCAGGCGCGCCAGGAGATCGGCAACGTCGTCGGCTTTCGCACCTCACTCACCGTCGGCGGCCGCATCGCCCTGTGGGAGGGTCTGCTGCAGCGCTCGCTGCCGTTGATCACGCAGCTTGCACCCGACGTCGCGGTGCGCGCGCACCTCTTCGGCTTCGAGGAGGATCTGATGGAGGCGTTGATCGACGGCCGCGACCACATCGGCCTGATGTACAACCCGCAGTCGCGGCCGGGACTCACCGTCGAGCCGCTGTTGGAAGATCGCCTGGTGATGGTCTCGACGCGCGAGTCCCCGGAGCCCGCGCCCGACAGCCACTACGTGTACGTCGACTGGGGGCCGGAATTCTTCGCCCACCACAGCCTGGCGTTTCCGACTTTCACGGGTGCGGCGCTCACGGTGAACGTGGGCTGGCTGGGGTTGCAGCACATCCTCTCCTGCGGCGGCAGCGGCTACTTCCCGGTGAGGCAGGTGCGGGAGCACGAGCTGACGGGCCGTCTGCATCGCGTTCCCGGCGCACCCGAGTTCCGACTGCCGGTCTATCTGTGCTATCCGACCAAGTCCGATTCGGAAGCGCTCACCCTCGCCCTCGACACGATTCGCCGCGTGGCGGCCGAGACGCAATAGCCACGGGTGTGCGTCAGATCGAGGAATTCGATGTGGCGCGTCTATGTCACGCCGGCGGCCCGTGCGCCCCGCGTCTCCGGAGCCGGCTCGTGAGCGCGGCGACCCGCTCCCGGAGCGTGGGCAGGAGCTCCTGTTCGAACCATACGTTCCGCGCCAGCCACGGCTGGTTGCGCGGCGAGGGATGCGGCAGAGGCAGATACCGCGGAGCGTATTCGCGCCAGGCGCGGACCGTGACCGTGAGCGAGCGCTTGCTCCGGCCGGCGAGAAAATGATGCTGCGCGTGGCTGCCGACCAACAGCGTCAGCTCGACGCGCGGCAGCTCGGCGAGCAGATGCGCGAGCCACAGCTCGGCGCATTCGCGGCGCGGCGGCCGGTCGCCATGCCGGTCGCGGCCGGGATAGCAGTAGCCCATCGGAATGATCGCAACGCTCGAAGCGTCGTAGAAGAGCTCAGTTGAGATTCCCATCCAGGCTCGCAAGCGTTCGCCGCTCGGGTCGCCCCACGGTATGCCGGACGCGTGCGCCCGCCGGCCCGGCGCCTGTCCCACGATGAGAATCCGGGCGCCTGCACCGACCTGCAGCAGGGGTCGCGGACCCAGCGGCAGATCTCGGGCACAGACGCGACACGCCCGCACCGCCTCGAGCAGCCGGACGAGACCCGGGTCCGCGTGAGCTGCGCCACGGCGCGCGCGCGCTGGCGCTTCAGCCGAGCCGTTCACTATCACGCTCCGCCGCGCCGCTTCGCGCGGCCCGCGGCGCCGGGATCGCGCCCCGCGCGAGCCACTCTTCGAACTCGCGCACCGCGCTCTCAAAACGCGGCCGATAAGGCGCATCCGACACGTAGCTCGTCGGCCGCCCGAGCTCCTCGCGGTACATCCGCAGCGTGCGCTCCACCCAGGCGCGGGTCGCCTGCCGACCGTCGCGCGCGAGCAGGAAGTCGATACGCTCCGCTTCCGGTCTCGAGCTTGCGTCCTGGATCAACGCCGGCGCTCCTCGGGCAGTAAGGCACCTGATCCGCCCCCCGCCCGCACCGGGCGCCCGGCCTTCAGAGTGACCACCGACTGCCCGAGGACGTTGCCTCCGGAGTCGACGAGCAGCTGCAGCCGACGGGCCCCGAGGCGAAAGCTCAGCCGGAAGCGGCCGACGTCCTCGTCTACGCCGCGCTCGCAGCGCGTAGTGATGACTCCTGCCCGGATGAGCGCGAGCACCGTCTCCGGCGTCGTCCGCAGGGGTCCGGCGATGAGCGTCGCATCGACGCTTAAGGCATCCGCGTCCCATTCGATCCGAGTCATGGCATGCGGTCCTACCCGAGGTCGCCGAACTCGTCGCGATCCCGGGCGTCATCGGTCGGGCCCGGCCCCTCCCCGCCGTCCGGCCGCCGAGTCACGGGGCTGTCGGCGGCGCTCGCGCGCCCGCGGCGGCCAGGGGTCCCGGCGGCCGCTGGCGCCCCGCTCTCCCCGCTGCAGAAGCCGAGCCGGTTGGCGGCGGAGACTGCCGCGGCCCGCCGGCTCGGGTCATCGACCACGGGAGAAACGCGGGTCTGCAGCATCAGCTGCCGTGCTAGCTTCTCCATAATTCCTCCTGCTCGATTTAAAGTCTGGGCGCCGTGCCCAGGCGGGACAAGCGATGAATAATCGTGCACCCCATCGGCCGCACCGATAGGGCGACCACGGCGCCGCCTCGTGCCGCGGCGTCAGTGGGACCCTCAAACGAGACGCCCGGCAGAAATCAGGACGACCCGCCCCGCCCGGCATCCATCGGGATCGTTGGTGTGACGCACGAATATTTGTCGCTTGTCAGGGACTCGTATGCGCTTAGGCTCGGCGCATCGGGATCCGCGTTTGCGCCCGGCGAGATCAAGGAGACCGTCATGACAGACCTCGAGCTGGAGCACGCGCTGCTCGACCCGGCGGCCGCGTTTCGCGCGCCCCAGGACGTCGTGCGCAGCATCGAGCTCTCGTCGGCGCAGAAGCTCGAGGTGCTGTGCCGCTGGGCCTACGACGCACGCGAGCTCGCGGTCGCCGAAGAGGAAGGCATGCCGGGAGGGAGCGGCGGCGGCGACCTGGATGCGGTCGCTGCGGCTCTCAGGAGCCTCGTGGGCAAGCTCGACGGGGAGCACACCGCGCCCACGAAACACGGGGCGGCATGCCTGCGGCCGCGCCGCACCGACACGCGCTCGACCGGCTGACGCACCTTTCCGAGGAGACGGTCATGCTCATCAGGTCCTCGGAGCAACAGCCGCGCGTCACGCTGCTGCGGCGATTCCCCGTGCCGAGAAACTTCGCCCTGGCGAGAGAGTCGCGCATCCGACGCGGCCGAACGTGGCAGGCGCCCGCCGGCGCGAAACGCGTGAAGCGCTTCGAGATTTACCGCTACGATCCGGACTCCGGGGAGAACCCGCGCATCGATACCTTCGAAGTGGACGTCGGCAGCTGCGGACCGATGGTTCTTGACGTACTGATCAAGATCAAGAGCGCGATCGACTCCACGCTGACTTTCCGCCGCTCATGCCGGGAGGGAATCTGCGGCTCCTGCGCCATGAACATCGACGGCAGCAACTGGCTGGCGTGCACGCGCCCGGTCGCGGGCACGGCGGAGCCGACGACGATCTATCCGCTCAATCGCCTGCGCGTCATCAAGGACCTGGTGCCGGACCTGACGCATCTTTACGCGCAGTACGCCCTGATCGAGCCGTGGCTGAAGACGCGCGGCCCGGCGCCCGAGCGCGAGCGGTTGCAGAGCCCCGCCGAGGCGGATCAGCTGAACGGCAAGGACGGCAAGGGACCGGCGGCGTGCATTCTGTGCTTCTGCTGCACGGCGGGATGCCCGAGCCACTGGTGGAACGGCCGCCGCTTTCTCGGCCCGGCGGCGCTGCTGCAGGCCTGGCGCTGGCTGGCAGACACGCGCGACGAAGCGACCGCCGAGCGCCTCGATGCTCTCGAGGACCCGTTTCGGCTCTATCGCTGCCACACGATCCTCAACTGCACCCGCACCTGTCCCAAGGGCCTGAACCCAGGCCAGGCGATCGCTGCGATCAAGCAGAAGATCGCCCAGCGCCGGAGCTGAGCCAATGCCGCGCGCCCTTCGACCGCTCTCGCCGGACCTGCAGATCTACCGCCCGCAGCTGACCTCGGTGCTGTCAATCACGCATCGGATCACGGGCGTTGTGCTCAGCGCCGGCGCGTTCCTGCTGGTCGGGTGGCTCGCGAGCGCAGCCGCCGGACCCGACGACTACGCGCGCCTGCATGCCCTGCTCGGCACGGGCTTCGGCCTGACGGCGATGCTCGCGTGGACGTTCGCCCTCTTCTATCACCTCTGCAACGGCATCCGGCACCTGTTTTGGGACGCGGGTCGCGGCTTCGAGCTCGAGGCGATCTACGCATCGGGCTGGGCCGTGCTCGGTGCCAGCATCGCCCTCACCGCGGCGGCCTGGATCCTGAGCAGCAGGGTCTGAGGAGGCGCCGTGGAGCAAGCGGATAACCCCTCATCGCCGGCACGGGTGCAGGATCTCGGCTCGGCCCGCGAGGGTGTGGGGCAGTGGTGGATGCAGCGCATGACCGCCGTGGCGCTGATCCCGCTCACGCTCTGGCTCGTTGCCTCGTTCCTGCAGCACGTGGCGGACGACTACGCGGCGCTCACCGCCTGGCTGCGCAGGCCGCTCGCGGCGGTGCTGATGGTGCTGCTGCTGATGGCCCTCTGCTATCACATGGCGCTGGGCCTGAAGGTGATCGTCGAGGACTACGTGCACGTCGAGCGCGTCAAGGTCGCCTCCGTGGCCCTGATCCATCTCCTGTCGGTAGCGCTTGCGGTCGCGGGGATCTTCGCCACCTTACGCATTGCGCTCGCCGGTTGAGCGGGTGGCGGACGGCGGCTATGGTGCGGCGCTATGCGCACCTGACGGGCACGCATCTAAGCTCGCACGTCGATGCATTCGGAGCGAAGCGCTGATCCCAGGCACACCGCGGCACAATTACGGCACACCCAATCTGAGTTCGGCACAATCCTGGCACACCGTCGGTTACGTACGGTCTGTCTGCCGCCTCGGGAGTGATGGCGGTAATCCGAACCATGGGAGCACGCTGCTCTCGAAACGGGTCATGGCGCAAATCCGATCGCCGCTGAGAGTGAGAACATAGAGGCCGACTCCGTGGCAGGTGCCGGTAGGCATGCGCAGGTAAGCTCCAAGTGCGGGCTGACCATTGGCTCGCGTCCGTACGAGGTCGAACCGCCGGCCCGCGCGAAAAAGGGTGGCGCAGAACCGCGTCACCAGGTCTCGGCCTTCGTATACGAAGGGCATCGGCGGCATCGACATGAAGACGTCGTCCGTCAGAAGTGCTGCCAGCGTGTCGGGATCGGCAGCCTCCCACGCGCTGAGGAATTTGGTCACGATCGCATCCTCAGACGGTGAGTTGCGGGCGGGAGGCCGTTCGCGGCTGTCAATCGGCGGCAATCGCCTTTGAAGACTGCCGCGCGCTCGTTTTAGGGCGCTGTTGATCGATTCGACTGTTGAGTCCAGCATTTTTGCCACCTCGTTCGCGCTGAATTCAAGGACGTCCCGCAGGATGAGGACGGCGAGCTGGCGAGGCGGCAGGACCTGAAGGGCGGTCACAAAGGCCAGAGAGATGGATTCTTTCTGCTCGTATCGGACCTCCGGGCCGCTCGGCTCGTCGAGAACATCCTCCAGGAGAGCATCCGGAAATGGCTCGAGCCATGAGACCTCACCGAGCCGGGTCGGCTCGGGCGGCTCGACCCCAGGCACGTCCCACTCTTTGGGGGGTCGCCGGCCAGCCGAACGACGCGCGTTGAGGCTCCTGTTGGTGGCGATCCGGTAGAGCCAAGTGCGGAGAGAAGCGCGCTCCTGGAACCCTTCGAGACCTTGCCAGGCGGCCAACAGCGTGTCCTGGAGCGCGTCCTCGGCATCCTCAAGGGATCCTAGTACCCGGTAGCAGTGTACCCGCAGCTCTCGGCGGTACGGTTCGGTCAGCTCCCGGAACGCCTCTCCGTCACCGGCGCGCGCGCGTGAGACGAGATCGGCTGTCGCCGCGCTCACTGCGGTAGCCTTGCCACCCGCGCGTCGCTCCACTTTCGTCCCGCCAACCGCCCAGTCCGTCCCTAAGCCGGTTCCTACTCTAAGGGCGAACGCCCAGTTTGGCACCGTCGCGGTGTCTACATCGTCGACGGCTCCGGCCATCAGCCACCCGCAGATGAGTTCAGCCGTCGTCTCGATTCGCTATACGCGGCAGCAACCGCTTCAGGCGTGAGAGAGGAGCCGGACTATGATGCTGAGAGACAAGGTTGCAGTGGTCTACGGAGCCGGGGGTGGTATCGGCGGCGCTGTCGCGCGGGCTTTCGCGCGGGAAGGGGCCACGGTTTTCCTGACCGGGCGCCAGCGCGCACCAGTCGAAGCGATCGCCAAGGACATTGCTTCCGCCGGCGGATCTGCCGGGGCGGACGAGGTCGACGCTCTCGACGAGAACGCAATCGACAAACATCTACAGTCAGTCGTCAGCAAGTCGGGTCGCCTCGACATTTCCTTCAATGCGATTTCGATACCGGATGCGAAGACTTTGGGTGTGCCCCTTGTCGACCTCGATGCCGAGCTCTTCTCGCTCCCGCTCATCGGCTACGTCAGGTCGTATTTCCTCACCGCACGACTGGCGGCCCGGCGAATGCTCCCGAATAAATCGGGAGTGATCATGACCGTGACCGCGCTCCACTCGCGGATTGGTCTCCCATTCGTTGGCGGATACGGTCCGGCGCAGGCCGGCAAGGAAGCACTCACGCGAGATCTCTCCGCCGAACTCGCCTCTCAGGGCATCCGTGTGGTCGGCCTGCGGCCCCAGGGCATGCTCGAGACGCGCACGATCAAGAACGCCTACGAACCTCGCGCCAAGGCAACGGGATTGACCTGGGAACAGTGGGTGCAGTTGCTCGCAAGCCGGACCCATCCGAAACGGCTCATGACTCTAGCGGAGATGGCTGACGTTGCGGCTTTCATGGCCTCCGACAAGGCGAGCGGAATGACAGGTACTACAATTAACCTCACCATGGGAAGTATGGATGACTAGCGAGTTGCCGCATCGGCTTTGGTCGAGG
>DASYYF010000057.1:0-28446 GCA_035934055.1 Steroidobacteraceae bacterium
CCGTGACCACAACCTCCTGAAGCGGTGCTGCGGTAGCCTCTGCGGGCTGGGCCGGAGCTGTCTGAGCGTGCAGCGTCGTGACGCCGGCGGATGCCGTCATCGTCGCGAGCGCGAAACGCACAGCCTGTTGCAAGCTGCGACCGTTCGCCATGTGTGGGTTCCTCCCCGTATAGAGCCCTGGTGTTGTTAGCCGTTGGAATCCCGCGGCACCACTGCCTTCGCACGAGGAAGAAACCAGCGCGGCTTACTCGTGTTGCAGGGGAGCCACGGACCAAATCCGACGGAAAAATAACGGCCGGCAGAGCTTCGCGGCGGCGAATTGTGACGGTTTATGCCTGATGCGTGACGAACGATGCTCTTTTAGGGACCAACGCCGGCATCGCCGTGAACTTGCGATCGGTCGCCCCGGGGACGTTGCGATTGTTGGAACGCGCCAACCCGCGGGCGCGGTGGCGCGCCGTCTCCAGCTGCAACCTAGAGCGTTACTCCAAAACGAGCGAGCAGCTCGCGCCGGCCGAGGACGGTCACATCCAGCGCGCGACTGTCGAGATCCTGCCGGACCCATCTCTTTCGGTGTGCGAATTGCAGAAGCGCGGCTCCCAATGCGCCGCCGATGTGATACCGGCGCTCAGTCCAATCGAGACAGCCGAAGGCAAATCGACGTCTGAGGCCGCGTGCAGCCTCCACATCGATGCCCAGAGAGAGGAATGAGCTCACGCCACTGGGGGTAAGCGCATAGGTCTCGTCGCCGCCGCTCGACGCGATCGTCATCCAGCCGAGCGTGGCGAAGCGGTCGCGCAGCGCGACGCCGATATTGCCGGCAAGGTGGTCGTAACAGGTGCGGGCAGCCCGCAGGTGCTCGGGTGCCCTGCAGACGGATGCACTGCTCTTGCCGGCGGAGAACACACTCAGCCTTTCCAGCAGGCTCGCCACCTCGGCGCTGCTGAGGCTGTAGTAACGATTCTTGCCCTGGCGCCGCACCGCGACCAGGCGAGCCGTCCCGAGCCGACGCATATGTGCACTGATGGTGGACGGACCCACCTCCGCTACGGCCGCAAGCTCGGTGGCCGTCCGGGCGCGCCCGTCCAGGAGGCTCACCAGAATGCGGGCTCGGGTAGGTTCGCCGATGGCCGAGGCCAGAGCCGAGACCGCCGCATCGGCGTCAAGTGTCGCGCTCATATACGCAAGGTAAATCACCGGCGGGCCGTTTACGAGCGTCGGACTGCCGGCCGGATCAGCTCGTTCGGGCGGGGTGTCACGCCGGGGCAAAGCACGAGCTTGGCAACGAATAGCCATTTTGCAGCGGCTGGTCATCACCACTTTGATCGTGCGCCGACCGCCTTGCTGCACAGGGGCTGCGGCGACTTGCCCCTGGCTCGGCAAATGCACGGGTTCCTTCGCCCACGTGCGCGGGCGCCGCAGCGATCGGCTCTTGCGATAGAGTCTGCCGGATAGCCTCATCATCAGGGTCGGGGTACGTACGATGAAAACTCCCGCGGCGGCGCTCCTGCCCCCCATCGCCGTCGAGCGCAATCTGCCCCAGCCGCTGCATCGGCAGGTCTACGACGCGTACCGCAAGGCCATCGAAGAGGGCTCGTTGCGCGGCGGCCAGAAGGTACCCTCCACAAGAACTCTCGCGGTCGAGCTCGGCGTCTCCCGCATTCCATTGCTGCGTGCGTACTCGCGCCTCTCGGCCGAAGGGTACTTCTACAGCCGGGTGGGCGCCGGAACCGTCGTATGCACGAGGCCGCCCGAGAAACGCAAGTCATCCAACACCAATGTTCGAGCACGCCGTGACGGCGCGACGGTGCAACTGTGGACACGCTACCCTGCTACGACCACTGCCATTGAGGACCTGACCGCGTGGCGCAGTACCGGTGCGTTCTCGGTGGGCCAGATTGCCTTCGAGCACTTTCCGCTGCGCACCTGGAACGCCCTGGTGACCCGACACTCGAGACGCATCAGCGCCAGGTCACTCGACTACGGCAACTCGCTGGGCTCCCGCTACCTCCGCGAAGCGCTTGCCGTCTACCTGAGAACAGCGCGTGCGGTCAAATGCGAACCCGATCAGATCATGCTGGTGAGCGGCTCGCAGCAGGCGCTCGATATCTCCGTCCGCGCCCTCCTGAACGCCGGCGACCGGGTGTGGGTCGAAGATCCGGGCTACCCGTTCGCCCGCGGCGTGCTGGAGCTGAACGGCTGCGATGTGATCCCGGTTCCGGTAGACGACGAAGGCCTCGACGTTGCCGCCGGCCTCCGCCAATCTCCCGCGGCGCGAGCTGCGATCGTGTCGCCGTCGCACCAGTTCCCGCTGGGCGTCACGATGAGCAACGCGCGCCGCCGGCAGTTGCTCGACTGGGCGGCGCGCTCGCGTGCGTGGATCATCGAGGATGATTACGACAGCGAATACCGCTACGAGGGCAAGCCGGTGCCTTCTCTGCAAGGAGCCGACAAGAGCTCGCGGGTCATCTTCGTCGGCACGTTCAGCAAGCTGCTGTTCCCCTCGCTGCGGCTCGGCTTCGTGGTCATTCCCGCCGACCTTGTCGACCGATTCATCTCGGTGCGCGCCGTCATGGACATCGCTCCCCCGAGCCCGCTGCAAGGCGTAGTGGCCGACTTCATCGGCGAGGGTCACTTTTCGCGGCATATTCGCCGCATGCGCGCGCTGTACGCGGAGCGTCGGGCGAAGCTCGTGCAAACCCTCAGCGCGGGACTGCCCCTGGCCTCCGAGATATCTCCGGGCGCAGCGGGCATGTACCTGACCGTGACGCTGGCGGATATCCGGGACCGTGAGATCGCGGCGCGCGCGAACCAGCAACGGCTGTCGTTGGTACCGCTGTCGCCTACCTACGTCGCCGATACTCGGCGCCAGGGATTCATTTTGGGTTTTGGCGGCGTCCCGGTGAGCGATATTCCGCAGGCAGTGCGCAAGCTTCGCGGCCTGGTCGGCCATTCCTGACTAGCCGGCGTTGAAGCTCTCGGTGCCCATCCAGAACTGCGCGAGACTCCGCAGGTTCTCCCGGTAGGTGCGCGTGACGGAGTACTGCTTGCCGTCCCGAGTCTGCAGCACATACTCGCTGCCGACGCCCGGCTGGATCGTCGATACGAACTCAGCGTTCACCAGGACCGAGCGGTGGATGCGTACAAAACCGTAAGGCCTGAGCTTCTCGGCGACCCCCGAGATCGTCTCGCGAAGGAGATAGGAGCCCGACTTCTGGTGCAACAGCACGTAGTTGCCGTGCGCTTCGGCGCTGATCAGTTCCGCGGGGCGCACGAAAACGATGCGTCCCTTGTCCTTGATGGCGATCCGTCCGGTCCGCTCCGGATCGGCCCGCAGGTCGCGCAGCATGCCGACCACTCGTGCGGCGCGTTCCTGCACGGAGCGGCGCATGGCCGCATCGAGCGCCTCATGAACCCTGCGCGGAACGAAGGGCTTCAGCACGTAATCGACGGCGCGCTTCTCAAAGGCCTCGACGGCATGCTCCGGGTAAGCGGTGATCAGCACTATCGACGGCAGGGGACCGCCGCTCTTGCTGAGATGCTCGATGAGCTGCAGGCCGGACAGCTCCGGCATGTGAATGTCGAGCAGCAGTACGTCGTAGGGGCAATCCTCCAGTCTTCCCAGGGCGTCCCGCGCATCTTCCGCCACCCCGTACTCATCCACATCCGCGCGCTCAGCCAGCAGCCTGGCGAGCGCCGCCCTCGTGAGGGGTTCGTCATCGACCACGAGCACACGCATCACAGGTCCCTCAGCCCGCCAGCGCCGGCGCGCACTCTTCGCTCGCGGCGTTGGTGAACGCCGGCACCACCAGCGACGCAGCGGCGAGCCCCTCCTCCCGGCGCACCTGCAGCTCGAAGGTCGCATCACCGGCGTACAGGTACCGCAGCCGCGCCCGCGTATTGCGGATTCCAACCCCGACACCGGGTTCGGAGCGTCCCCGCAGCGAGTTACGGATCAGCACATGCAGCCTGCCATCTCTCACGCTGGCTCCCACCTCCACCCAGCCGCCCTCGCGCGCACTGGCGCTCCCGTGGATCACGGCGTTCTCGATGAGCGGCTGCAGCAGAAGTTGCGGGATCAGCGCCTCGTGCGCCCCGGGCTCGATCCGCCAGCGGACCTGCAGCCGTTCTTTCAGGCGTATCTCCTGCAACTCGAGATATGACGCCGCCAGCTCGAGCTCTTCGCGAAGCGTGATGAGGTCGGTGCTGTCGTGCCTCAGAACGGTTCGCAGCAGCCCGCCCAGGCTGCGAACGACCAGCTGCGCGCTCCCCGGATCGGTATCGATCAGCGTCGACACGCCCTGCAGCGTGTTGAAGAGGAAATGCGGGTGCAGTTGCACGCGCAGCGCCTGCAGCTCGCTTTGTGCAAGCGCATGACGCAGCTCCACGCGTTCCATTTCCTGACGCTGCCCGCGCACGAAGTAGGCGTAGGCGTGGGCGAGGGCCGTCACGACGAGAAAGAGCAGCAGCAAGTCCGCAAAGCTGCTGTAAGCGAGGGAGAACAGGGTTGCGGGTGTTCGCGCTTGCCAGCTGAACGTCTCCTGCGACCATGGCGGCAGCAGACACCAGCGAATCGTGGCAAATGCGGCCACGAAGGCGAGGTAGCCGAGCGCATAGCCGAAGGTGCGTTGCAGCACGGCGCCGCTGCTGAAGGGCCAGCGCGCGACCAGGTAGAAGATCGGCGGAGTCAGAATTGCAACGGCCAGATAGCGCACTGCGCACACGAGCAGGGTGGTCGACAGGACGACCGGGAGGTGCTCCGTGGAGGTGATGTAATACGTCTGCCAGCCGACGAGCAGCGACAGGCAGAGCCAAATTGCGAGCGACAACGCGTAATTGCGTATCTGTTCCGCCATGGGGTTCGGGTCCCTCCGGCGCCTCTTACGCGGCAGGCGCCTTCAACATCAGGTCGATCGCCGTGCGCACCTGCGACGAACGGGCATCCCCAAGATCCATCTCACCGGGCACGCAGCTCACCAACATGCCGTCCCGGCCGATGAGGCACCACGTGGGCCACGCCTGGATGCCGAGCGCTCGCCAGTAAGAGGCATCCTCATCGATCATGACCGGGTAACGGATTCCGAGCCGCTCGACCGCTTTACGCACCTCGCGCGAATCGTGCTCCTGCCGCAGCTCCGGAGTGTGCACGCCGATCATCACGAGTCCGCGGCTCGCCTCGTCGTGCTCGAGCCGCTCGACCCACGGCCGGGACTTTATGCAGTTGTCGCACTCGAATGCCCAGAACTCGACGACCACTACCTTGCCCTTGAGCTGAGCCAGGGTCAGGGGCTCCGAGTTGAGCCAGTCGCCGGCGCTCTTGTGCGTAAACTCAGGAGGCCTGCGCGCAGACGATGCACCGGTCGGCGTGGCCGCCATCACCGCCGTGAGCACCCCGACCAGCGCGATACGCGAAGGGGCTTTCATGGATCACCCGGGCACGAGAGATGTAGGCGCAGTATGAGTGCTGGGCATTTCCGCCGTCACGACGCCGTGCATGCCGAGGGTCGCCGGAGCTGCGCGAGCCCCCTGTGCCGGGATTGCCGGCGATGGCCGGCACTTCGCGCGGTGTCCATTTTAAGCGGTACCGATATGACCACTCCGGGTGCGCAGATCCTTGAGCCGCCGCTGGGACAGCCTAGGCGATCGGCATCGCCGTCACTTCGCTGAACGTGAAAGTGTGAATGCGCGCCGTCGAGGCTGCCGGTGATGGGGGCATCTGCCTCGCCGCAACCGCCGGCGGCACCTCGCGGGAACGGCTCGCGCAACGCCGGCCGTGTCACAGAGATCGCAGAACTATAATCATCGGGTCGGACGACACTGATGCACTATCGGACGGGACTGACACCCATGAGCCGCTCATTTCTCCTTGCGCTCTGCTGCCTCGTGAACCTCAACGCCGTCTCCGTGCGGGCGCAGACGTCAGGCCCCGATGATCGGACGGTCACAGACCCTCGCTCGGTGACGTCGACCGCGAAGGCCGAGGCTCGCGCGATCCCCTTCGACGACCTGTATTTCACTCGCAGGGTCAGTCATGCCGCGTGGTCGCCGGACGGCAGCCAGATCGCATTCACCACCGACCTGACGGGCCGGATGAACATCTGGAAAGTCGATTCGGGCGGGGGTTGGCCGGTGCAGCTTACTCAATCGAATGAACAGCAGCTGAATGCCGCATGGTCACCCGACGGCAGATGGTTGGCGTTCCAGCAGGACTACGGCGGCAACGAGCTGTGGGATGTCTTCGCGGTATCGAGCGACGGAACGCAAACCCTGAATCTCACCAAGACAGCGGATGTGCGCGAAGAGTCGCCACGCTGGTCACCCGACGGCAGGACGATTGCGCTGAACGTCAAAGCGAGGACGGCCCCCTCCTACGACCTCGCGCTCCTCGACTGGAACACACACAAGGTCAGGTACCTGACGCATGAGCGCTCGCCCGAGCGTTCCTGGTCTTCGGTCGCCTGGAGCCCGGATGGCGGAACGCTGTATGCAAACCGCCTTGAAGTCAGCTTCACGGATGCCGACGTATATGCCGTCGACGTGGCCACGGGCAAGGCCCGGAACCTGACCGCGCATCAGGGCAAAGTCGTCAACCAGGCCTCCTCTCTTTCGGCGGACGGCAAGACGCTGCTCATCACGTCCAACGCGAAGGGCGGATTCTTCAACGTGGCGCTGCTCGACATCGCCAGCGGCAAACGAAAGTGGGTCACCGACACCAGCTGGGAAGCGACGTCCGGGGACTTTGCGCCCGACGGCAGCTCCCTCACCTATACGCTCGACGCCGACGGTGTCGTGGATGCCTACGTGGCGGACAGCGCGAGCCTGCGCGCCCGCAGGATTCCCCTGGGAGCAGGCGTCAGCACCTTTCCCGCGAATCCGAGCTCTTACTCCCCCTCGGCAGATCGCCTGCTGGTCTCGTACGAGAGCTCGGTGCGGCCGACGGACTTCTGGATCTACGACTTGCGGACCGGCAGCTCGCGGCGTCTGACCTACTCCGCCATCGCGAGTCTCACGTCGGCACCCATGCCGGACTCGCAGATCGTCCACTACCGGAGCTTTGACGGGAAGATGATCAGCGCGCTCATGTGGATGCCGTTCAATCTGCAGCGTAACGGCACCAACCCGGCTCTGGTGCTGCCCCACGGCGGGCCCACCGGACAGACACAGGACTATTGGAATCCTCGTGTGGCGGCGTTCGTATCGCGCGGCTATATCTGCATTGCGCCCAACGTGCGCGGCTCGACCGGATACGGCATCGATTTCCAGAAGGCGAACTACCAGGACCTGGGCGGAGGGGATTTGCAGGATGAGGTCTACGCCGCCAGGTTTCTGCAGGCGACCGGCTACGTCGATCCCCGCAAGATCGGCATTACCGGCGGCTCCTATGGCGGCTTCATGACGCTCATGGCGATTGGCAGGACGCCCGATGTGTGGGCTGCTGCCGTGGAGCTGTTCGGAATCATCAACTGGATGACCATGCTGCAGCATTCCGACGCGCTGCTGCAGCAGTACGAGCGGACTCTTCTCGGCGATCCGGTCAAGGATCTCAGGATCTACGAGTCGACCTCACCCCTTGCCTACATCCACGACGTCAAGGCCCCGTTGCTGGTGCTGCAGGGCGACAACGATCCTCGCGTACCGAAGGAAGAGGCGGTGCAGGTGGTGGAGCTGCTGAGGAAAGACGGCAAGACGGTCGAGGCGCATTACTACCCCGATGAGGGACACGGCTTCGAAAAGCGCGAGAACCGCATCGACTCGACCCGCCGCACCGTGGAGTGGTTCGATAAGTATCTCAAAGGTGTCGCGCATTGAAGGCGGCCGGACTCGAAGACCCGGTCAGTGACTGCTCAGGCGCTTCACGCCGCTGACGAAGCGGGCGAGCGTCGTCGACAGCACGCCGCGCGGCAGCTCGATGTCGATCAGCTGGAAGCGGCCGCGCCGGCTGACGGCGGTATCGAGCGCGGCTTTGAGGCCGGCACGTGTGTCGACGCGGATCCCGTCGCCCCCCATGCCCGCCGCCATGTCGGCGAAGTCCCACCGATCCAGGGAAGTGAACGACGACTCCGGCTGGAAGGCCCGCAGCATTTCCCAACTCGCGTTGTTGAATATGAGCACCAGCGGATCCCAGCCGTAGCGCCGGCAGTTGCCGAGCTCCCAGCCCGTCATCTGGAAGGCGCCGTCGCCGACCAGAATGAGCGGACGCTCGCCCGAGGCTGCCTGCAGCCCGAGTCCGGCCGGCACGCCATAGCCCATCGTCCCGTAGTAGCCGGGCGCGACCAGCGGCGTCGGCTCGATGTCCATCGCGGTGAACAGGCAGTCGCCCATGTCGGATGCAATCGGCATTCTGCCGTGCTGCGCGAACAGGTCGTTGACGCCGGCGCAGATGTCGGCCGGGGCGATCGATGCGCCGTCGGCCACGAGCCCGCGCGGATACGACGGTGTCGCCACCCTCGTGGTCCTGCCGATCGGGCGCGCACGCGCGAGCAGGCGCGCGATGAGGGCCGCGAGAGGTATGTCCGGATAGGTGTGGTAGCCGAGCGTCACTCGCCCATCGAGCGCCTGGATGGTCTTGCGCATGTCGATGCGCTTCTGCGAGACGGCGAAGTTGGTGTCGCAGATGATCTCGCCGAGCAGGAACAGGCCATCGGACTCCTCGACGAGGCGCGTCACCTCGGGTGTCCCGGCGACGCCCATGTAGGTACCGACGAGCGGCGCGTCTTCCTCCGCCAGCAGCCCGCGACCCATGAAACCGGAGACCACCGGCAGGCCGAGGCGCCGCGCGAGCTCGACGACCTGATGTTCGACCTGGTAGCGCCGCGCCTCGACTCCGACCATGAGCACCGGCGAACGTGCGCGCGCGAGTTGCGCGAGGATCTCCTCGACGCAGGCCTCGAGTGCCTCGCCATCCGGCGTGGGCGGCGGCTCTGCCGCGACCGTGGTGCACTCGACGCCGACCATGTCGCGCGGGATCTCGAGATAAACGGGCTCGGAGCGCCGCCGGCAGCTCGCGAGCACGCGGGCGATGTCCCGGGGCGCGCGTCCGGCGTCGTCGAGGCATGCCTGATCGCAGGTCACCTCCTTGAACATCGCGAACTGCGAGTCGATGCGCTTCGCCTGGTGGTGCAGGAGCAGCCCCGAGCCGGCTTCCGCCTTGCCGGGCGCACCCGAGAGCACTACGAGCGGCACCTTCTCGGCGTAGGCAGCGGCGACGGAGTTCAGCATGTTGAGGGCGCCGGCACCGTAGGTCACCGCCGCAACGGCCGGCGCACAGCCGATGCGCGCTGCCGCGTCGGCGGCGAAGCCGACGCCGGGCTCATGAGAGAGGGTGTAGAGCGGCAGGATGCCGGAGGACTCGATGATACGAAAGTACGCTAACGCGAAGTCGCCTGGGATACCGAAGATGAGCCGTGCACCGTGCGCCTTCAGCGCGTGCAGCAGGGATTCCGTCAGGTTCACGACGACAGCGTAACGGGAAGTAGGGGACTTTCCTGTCAGTACTTGTACGTTGCCAGGGGCTGCAATCGGGACGACGCGCGGTCAAGGCTGCAAGATCAGCGTGTCCGTCGTTACCGCGTCCACCGCCTTCCTCGAGAATCTCAGGGGGAAGTAGTCCCCCCTGCTCCACAACGCCATGAGATCGTCAAAATGCCGACTGCCTGGCTCGCCGCTCTGTCCAGGCACATTGATCGCCGCGGCATTGTCCCAGTCGCTCAGATCGAAAATCTCGCGGTAGCTTGCGCCCGAGGTCTGCTCGAATGAGCCGTCATCAAAGTAGGTCGCCTGCACCACATCGCCATCGCCTGGGCGCTCCACCGGCCCACGGTCCAGCAGGCTCGTACCGCCCGGGGCATCGAGCACATGGCGGAAGTACGCCCTGTGCAGCCTGCCCCACGACCATTGCTTCGGATCCGCGCCCTCGAGTGCGGCGGCGCGCTCGTACGCTGTGCGCAGCGTGTCGAGAAGAACCCGATCGCGCGCGCTGGCCGCGCCGGCGCCGAACACCGCGGTGCGCGGCGCTGCCAGCTCGGCGACCACGCGGTCTGACGGCCAGGTCCTCACGACGGCTCGGGCGCGGTCGGGGACCGCGAGTCGAGTGACGGACTTGCGCAGCTCGTCAGCCCAAAGCTCGTAGAGTGCCGCGCTGGGAGAATCGGCGCGCACCGCGCAGTCCCATCCGAGCAACAGGGCTGCTGCCCTGGAGGTCGTATCGCTGTTTGCGGCGCCACCTGAGCCGAGCGCGTCGCGGAGCAGAAGTTGCAAGCGGCGCGCGGGCAGCGACACCACGTCGGTCTGCAATGCCTGCATGTCCGCCATGGTCAGCTTGTGCCCGCTGCGCCTGGCGGCAGCGAGCACTTCCTGAATGCGCTGAAAGCGCGTGGGTGCAGCCCACTCGAAACCCACGGCATAGGGATAGTCTGCCGGGATCATTTTCTGATTTGCCGACGCAATGAAGCCCTCCGGGGGATTGAAGCTGTGCGGCAACTCGGCGTTCGGCACGAATCCCGCCCATTCGAACTCGCCGTTTGCGGGCAGCGGCAGAAGGCCGCTGAAGTTGCGGCGAAATGGCACCCGCCCTGTCGAATGCTCACCGATATTGCCCGCGCGGTCGGCATAGACGATGTTCTCGGACGGGACCTTCCAGCGCGGCATCGCGAGCTCGAACTGCTGCCAGTCCTGTGCCCGGTCGAGGCTGAGCGAGCCGAGATAGCCTGCGGTACCGGGCTCGGCGCCGACCCATCTCAGAGCCAGTGCCCGCGCGCCGTCCTCCCACAGCACGGGACCGTGGTCGGTGAAGTGAAGGACCGCGGCCACGTCCGCGCCGCCGCGCACGTGGATGATTTCGCGTTCTTCCTGCATGGGCGACCAGCCGTGCGCAGTCCTGAACAGCTTCGGGTCGCCTGGATTCAGGGTCTCCAGGTACAGGTCTTCCTGATCCAGTCCAAAAATCGTGAAGGCCCATGCGATGTGCTCGTTGTGACCGATCGCGACCCCCGGCAACGCGGGCTCTCCGGCGCCGATGACATTCCAGCCCGGCGCGACCAGATGGACGATGTAGCGCAGCGAGGGTTGCGCGATCACCCGATGCGGGTCTCCCGCCAGGAGCGGCAGCCCGCTCGCAGTCAGAGTGCCCGCTATCGTCCAGTTGTTGCTTTCATGAAGTGAAGAGGCCGGGAATGGGGTGCGCACGTCGGCGCTCACCACGTTCGCAAGCAGCGCCGGAGACAGCCCCGAGAAATCCGTGCCCGGCGCGGGATCGAGTCGCACACGCGGGTCGAGTTGTGCCAGCTCGGCGGCCTGCTCCGCGCCGAGGAGGCTGACGAGCTGCGCGTGCAGGAGTTCACTGGCCGCGTTGCCCATCATCGAGTAGGCCGCCAGCCGATTCAGACAGTCCTCGGGTTTCCACGGCTCGGGCGCGAAGGCGGCGATCCTGAATTCGACAGGCAGCCCGGGACCCCCGGGAGCCCGAACGGCCGCGATGTAGGCATTGATGCCCGCGGTGAACGCCCGCAGTATCTCGAGGGTATCGGGTGCGTAGCTGGCGTATTCCGCGGCCATGTCGCCGCGATAGCGTAACCGCCGGGCGTTGATGTCCCGCGGCACGAGCGCTGGCCCCATGACCTCGGCCAGCCGGCCCTGCCCCGCGCGCTTCCAGAGCTCCATCTGAAACAGGCGGTCCTGCGCGGCCACGAAGCCCTGGGCGAAGAACAGATCGTGCTGGTCACGAGCGTAGATATGGGCGACACCCCACCTGTCGCGCTGCACCCTCACCGCCTGGTGCAGCCCCGCCGTCCTGATGTCGCCCCGGATCCGGGCCACGCTTGCCGCAGCCTGTCGCGGCCAGTCCGAGTCCGCCGCCACTGCGCACGAGCCGCCGCAGGCGATTGCGATGGCCGTCATGAGACGAACAAACATGAGATAACCCCAGCGTCGGCCGGCACTAGCGCAGATACTTATCGAACCACGCGAGCGTGCGCTCGAGTGCATCCTTCGAGTGAGCCGCCTCGCGCAGTCCGTGGCCCTCGCCGGGGTAGATCATGATCGCGGTCGGAACGCCGAGCGCCTTCAGCGCGTGCCAGAATTCCTGTGTTTGCGGTGCAGGACATTCCACATCGCGTTCGCCCACGTAGGCGAAAGTCGGCGTGCGGACGTTGCGGATATGGCTGATCGCCGACGAGCGCGCGTAAACGTCCGGATCCTCGTAGGCGGATGCGCCGAAGAACGGCAGCATCCACTCGTCGATGCCATTCTCGCCGTAGTACGAAATCCAGTCGCTGATCCCGGCCGCCGCGACCGCAGCCTTGAAGCGATGTGTCTGCGTCACCGCCCACATCGTCATGAAGCCGCCGTAGCTGCCGCCGGTGAGTCCGAGCCGCGCATCGTCGATCGGTGCCTCGCGCTCCGCCGCGTCGATGCCGGCAAGGATGTCGCGGAGATCGCCATGGCCGAAGTCGCGCACGTTCGCCGCGGTGTAGGCCTCGCCCTGGCCGAAGCTGCCGCGGGGATTCGGATAAAAGACCGCCCAGCCGCGCTCGAGCATGCTCCACTGCAGGCCGGGTCCCGCGAAGGACGGCATCACGGCACCGGCCGGACCGCCATGGACTACCGTCACCATGGGGACCTTGCCGGAAGCTTCAGGCGGGAGCAGCAGCCAGCCCTGCTCCTCGAAGCCATCGTTCTGCCAGTGCAGGCTGCGCACGACGGCGGCGGCGGCCAGGCCGGCATTGACGCTGGTGAGCACGTGCAGCTGCTCCGGCGTGCCAACGGCGAGCTCGGGAGGCGACGTGAACGACTGCCGGACGACCGCGAGCTTTCCGGATGGGCAGGCGATGGTCTCGCCGGCCATGACGGATTCCGGGGCGCTGTAGAGCACTCGTGGCGCGGCGTCGTGATTCGCCGCTCCCGGCAGCGTGACCCACTGGGTCTGGTCGCCCGCCAGCCGCCAGGCCGCAAGATCGCCGTGGCAGTTCCATCCGACCGCGGTCACCGTCGACTTGCTGGCGGGCGTAGCATCTTCGACCGCCCCGTCGTCGAGACGGATGGTGAGTGCCTCGCCTCCGGTCGATCCGAAGTCGCTCATGAGGCCGGCGACGACCGCAACGCGCTTGCCGTCCGGAGAGACCTGCGGAGCGGCGAGCTGCTCGCGTGTCGAGCGCGGCGTATAGAGAATGCGCGCCGACCCGTCCGTCCGCGCAAACGCGTACAGCTTTGCGATCCACCAGTTGTTATCGCCGTCGCCCGGCGCCGCGGTACCCACGAACCCGCGGCTGTCGGGACGCCAGTCGTACTCGTATACAAAGAGACCGGGAGGCGACGCGAAGCGCAGGCGCGCGCCGTCGACGACCGCGATCCGTTGTTCGGCAGGAGGCGAATCCAGGTCGCCGGCGATCGGTGCGCCGGCTTCGGTGGCACCGACCTCCTTGACCGCATTCTCGACGGCGAGCACGGCGAGCGTGCCGTCGGCGGCGTAACGCAGGCCCGTGAGCGTGCCGCTGAAGTCGAGCACCTTCGTCGGCTGAGCACCGTCCGCGTCGACGGTATAGAGCGAGTAGTTGTGACTGCCGGGAAGGCGTACGGTGAAGGAGAGCTGCCGTCCGTCCGCCGACCATGCCAGCGATCCCGGCCAGCATTGCGGAACCCGGCCGCAGGGCATGGGCACGGTGGCTGCGCGGCCGTCCGCCGCTCGCCGGATCACGAGATCGCGCAACTCCGGATAATAGCCGCCAACCGGCGAGTCTCCTTCCACGGATGCCACGCGGCTGCCGTCTGGCGAGAGCGCGACATCCAGGAAACGATGCACGAGCCGCCCGCCGCCGCTTGCGACCTCCGTCGCGCCGGCCAGCACGACGGCACAGGTGAGCAGCAGAGTCGCGAGCGCGGCATGCCCTGCCCGATCGTTTCCGGGATATCGCATAGCTTCTCCCTGCACCGTTTGCGTGCGCAGCGAAGGTTAAGGGGGAAACGGACCGGTTGCACGCCAGGCGCGGCCCTCATTCTCGGCCATCCGCGCTTTTGCGTATGGCATTGCAGCACCCGTGCCCAAGAATGTGGCCATGGAAAAGAGGCACTCTGCGCATGCAACCGGGGGCGCTCGTGTATCGCGGACGGAGGGTGCAGCGACCAGAGCCCGCTCCTCTCGCCCGCCGTTCGAGCAGCTTGCCCGGGAATCGGGCTGTCCGCTGGACCTCGTCCTGGATCTCTATGAGCGCGAACTGGTGCGCCTCGAGCACGAGGCGCGCATACGCTCCTACATTCCCGTGCTTGCGATGAAACGCGTTCGCGACGCGTTAAAGGGCATAGAGCGTTAGTCGCAAATGGCGTTCCCTCCCGCGGACCCCCTTCGTTCCCAGTTGTCGTTGGTCTTAAGAGGCGCTTCCAGATACTGCTCCCATGCATCGATCGACACGCTGTGGCCGGAAGCGGCGCTCTCGCCCCACAGCTCACGCGCACTCAGAACGACCGTGTAGAGCCAGCTCGGCTGCTCGCCGAGTCCTTGTGCGTGCGCATCCGCGAACACGTGCACGCCGCGCACCTGGTCGATGCGGCCGATCTTCCCCCGGGCGTAACCCGGCAGGCGTGTGTGGTGGTCGACCGCTTGCGCACGCACTCGCACCTCATCGCCTACGGAGAAACGCGCCGGAACCGTCTCTGGCCGCCGCGTGGGCGATCCCCTGGCTAACACGGCCGGAACGTCAGCGGCTCGCAACGCCCGCAGCCCCGTCCGTGCGGGATGGAGCATCCGGCCCGCGGCGATCTCGTCGCGGGCAAGCAGGCCGCGCTCCACCAACAGCCTCTCCAGAGCTCTTATCCAGATTTCGTAGTAGCTCAGCGAGCGATACTCGGGCAACGTCTCGCGGGCGCTGCGGGCCATATCGAGGTTCCACGTGCCTGCGGCGCCCATGGCAAGAGTGAGGGCGAGTGCCTGGCGCTCCCAGGGAGCATGAAACAACTCACCTTCGGGCTCCGGGATCACGCGGCCGTGTCCGCCCTCACCGCCCAGGTCCGCGTGGGATCGGTAAGTCATGAGGTGCCGTCCGGGACCCTCGGCAGTCCCGTGCCGATCATCGAGTCGCGGGTAACGAGCGCCGCCAGTTGCTCCTCGTGCATGTTCTCGCTGCCTGGCGGACGTCGTGGTACCACGAGATAGCGCACCTCCGCGGTCGAGTCCCAGACCCGAATCTCGGTCGAATCGGGCAGCGTCACGCCGAAGTCGGCCAAAACGCCGCGTGGATCCCTGACCACGCGCGCGCGGTAAGCCGCGCTCTTGTACCAGGTCGGAGGCAGCCCGAGAACCGGCCACGGATAGCAGCTGCACAGCGTGCACACGATCAGGTTGTGACGCGACTCGGTGTTCTCGACCGCCACCAGGTGCTCGCCCTGGCGGCCCGCGTACCCGAGCGAGGCGATCGCGGCCGTCGCATCCTCCAGGAGCCATTTGCGGAACACCGGATCGACCCACGCCCGTGCGACGACGCGCGCGCCGTTGCGCGGCCCTACCTTGGTCTCATAGGTGTCGATCAGAACGTCGAGGGCTGCCGGATCGATATACCCCTTCTGTGCCAGCACCGTCTGCAGGGCGCGGACACGCAGATCCACCTCTGTGAACTTGCTGTGCTCGTCATGGACGTGCTGTTCGCGGCTCATGCAGACGACGCCTGTGCCGGGGCATGGGATCAGTCTAAGCAAGAAGCTGCCGTTCTTACAGGCCGATGCGGCATTCCTCGCCACGGCGCTGCCGGGCCGATCCGGTCGACTTCGGCTCCGCCATCTCGACGACCCGGCTCGAGCGCCGCTGAGACTGCCGTAGCTCTCCGTCGACTCTGCGGTAGCTGCCCGCTGACGCTGCCGTCGCTCTCCCTGCGCGCCATACTGGTCTCGACTCTTCGTTTCAGCCTGTATCTCTTCTTTTCGATGCGTTTCATGCCCCCGCCGGCGCTATGAATTTTCACCGCCCAGCTGCTACCCTCGATACAAACCGAACGAGGCCCCGACATGAGACACAACGCGAAGCGGCTCTTGGCCGGCATGATTCTCCTCGCACCGTTCTGCATGACTGCCCGGGCGGATGTCCACATCGACGTGGGTCTCGGGTTCCTGCCCGGCATCCTGCCGCCGCCGGTCGTCATTGCTCCTCCGCCGGTCTACGCAAGCCCACCGCCGCCGGTCTATTACGGTCCGGGAGTGGTGTATGGCGACCCTGACTGGGAGTACGGCGGCTACGGTTGGCACGACCGCTGGGAGCACGATCACTGGCGCCGCGAGCACTGGCACGGCCGCGGTGACTGGCATCGCTGACATTCATTGCACCCGGGAGAAGACTCGTGAAGCCACAGATGAAATGGTTTGCCGTTGCACGGCAGCGGCTGGTCGAGGCAGGCGCACTGTTGGCCTTCGGCGCCGCCCTGCTGTCGTCGGGCCCGGCCTGGCCGGACGCTGCGCAGACGTCCCCGGGAGCCGCCGCGGGTGCGCACGCTGCGGGAAGCGCCATGCAGAAAAAGCCGCCGGGCATCGACGGGCTGATCGACCACCTGCACGAGAGCTTCAAGATCACGCCGGCACAGGAGCCCTTGTGGCAGAAGGTCGTCAGCGTGATGCGGGAGAACTCGGAGGAGCTCGGCAAGCTCGCCAAGGAGCGCGCCGAGGGCTCGGCCAACAGGACGGCCGTGGACGATCTGAAGTCCTATGCGGAGATTTCCGATGCCCACGCCGCGGGGACCAGGAAGCTGATCCCCGCTTTCCAGGCGCTCTACGACAGCATGTCAGCGGAGCAAAAGAAGGCGGCGGACGCCGAATTCCGCGAGCACTACAGCGGGCATCGTCCGCACATGCGCATGCAGATGCGCGACGGGAAACCGCAAACCTGACGGAAGAGTGACCGGACATCCCGGCCCAGGCCGTTGACGCACTGGTGCGCATGACTCAGCGTCAACCCGCCACGCAGGGATGGACGAGGCCCGCCTCATGAACACGCTGCACCTGTCGGCTCGACACCCGGCACCCTCGAGGGTCGTGCGGCCTGCCCCGACTCTCCGCACGGTGAGGCTCACGGATGCCGCGCTCGAAGTCATGACGGATTTTGCGCGCGAGCACCCGGTCACCGTCGCCGAGGGGCGCAGCATCGACGATGCCCTCGCAGACATGATCTCCTTCGGTGTGCGGGCGCTCCTCGTCGTCAAGGACAATCGGGTCACGGGCCTCATTACCTCGTACGACATCCAGGGGGAACGGCCGCTCAAGTTCCTGCAGAGCTCGAACCATTCGCGCCACGACGAGATCCAGGTGGGGCACATCATGACTCCCTGGGAGCAAGTGCCCGTGCTCGAGTGGGCAGACGTTCGTGACGCCCGCGTGCGCGATGTGATCGAGTTGTTCCGGGAGTGCGAAGCGACTCATCTCGTCGTGATGGAAGCGGACCGGGATGGCTCGCTGCTCGTGCGCGGCCTCATATCGAGAACGAGGCTCGAGCGGCAGCTCTCTGAATAGAGGCCGCTGCGCAGCGGCGCAAACGTCGGCGAAGGTCGGGACGCGTCAAGCGCGCGCGGCAATCAGCTGCCGAGCGCCCGTTGACTCTCTCCGGCGCCTTCCTGGTCGTCGCAGACCCTGCCATCGTCCGACTCCGTACGGGCGCAGCGTTCGAGCAGCGCCTGAGCGAACAACGCTTCCACCGGGTAGCCGGTGCGCGCCTGGATCCAGCGGAAGGCCGACGCGAGCGATGAGGCGCTCCAGAGTGTCTGGCCATCCGCGCTGGTGACGTCCCAGGGCGCGAAAGTCATGTCGTCGCTGCGAAACCGGATGATGCGGGTGATCGTCCCGATGCTCACACGCCAAACGTTCGGCTTGATCTCTTCAACGCAGTAGTCCATAGCGCACTTCCCCGGAAACATCCCTGCAATCGCGACCTGTGCGACTTGAGAATTATTCTTGGTGCGAGCGTTAGGATAAGCCTGTTGTTGTGCGCTGCAACTCGATTGAACATATGGCGCCGGACTAGACATAACTTCCCGCCCCGGGGCGATGCGCCTTCCTTGGTTCTATGCCGACTCGGCGAGCGCTTTCACCGCGGCGCGCGTGAGCGGCGCCTCGCGGATCGGCAGGTTGACGAGCGCCGCGGCGAGCGCGAGCGACATGTCCGCATACCACATCCAGCCGTAGTCACCGAAGGTCACGAGCGCGATGCCGCCGAGCCACGCGCCGAAGAAGCCGCCGATCTGGTGCGAGAGCAGCGTCAGGCCAAAGAGCGTCGCGAGATAGCGCACGCCGAAGAGCTTCCCCACCAGCCCCGCGGTCGGCGGGACCGTCGACAGCCACGTGAGTCCCAGCACTGCGGCGAACATATAGAAGATGAGCGGCGTTCTCGGCATGACGAGGTAGGCGCCGATGGCGAGGGCGCGCGTGGAATAGACGAAGAACAGCAGCCACTTCATGCGATAGCGGCCGCCCAGCCAACCGATGCCGAGGCTCCCGGCGACATTCGCGAGGCCGATGATCGCGAGCGAGGCGGCTGCGACGCTCGCCGGCAGGGCGCACAGGTTCACCTCGCCCGGCAGGTGGGTGACCAGGAATGCGATATGGAAGCCGCAGGTGAAGAAGCCGAGGTGCAGACACCAGTAGCTGCGGTCGCGGGCCGCCGCCCGCAGCTGCTCGCGCAGCAAGACGCTCCCCGCGGGAGCCGCACCGGGCGCGCCGGGCTGCTCGTCCGCGTGCGGCGTCAGGACCAGCGGCCGCGCCAGCGGAATCGTCGCGAGCGCCGCCACGGCCAGCGCGTACATCGCCACGATCCAGCCGAAGCTCGAGATGAAGAGCTGACTGAGCGGCGCCAGCAGGAACTGCCCGAGGCTCCCTCCCGCGTTGATGACGCCGGAGGCAAAGGCGCGCTTTTCCGGGGCGAGACGGCGTGCCGTCGCGCCGATCAGAATCGCGAAGCTGCCGGCCGCCGCGCCCGCCGCGAACAGCACCCCGATGGCGAGTACGAGTCCGAGCTCGCTCGAAACCACCGTGGTCAGCGCGGCGCCCGCTGCGAGCGTCACGGCGCCCGCGGCCAGCACCCGGCGGGTACCGAAGCGATCCGCGACGGCGCCGAAGATCGGCTGCGTCAGCCCCCACACGAACTGCCCGACCGCCATCGCGAGGCTGATCGCCACGATGCCGAGCCCGGTCGCGCGGTTGAGGGGCGCCACGAACAGGCCGAGCGACTGCCGCGCGCCCATCGTGACGAGGAGAATCGCCGCGGCGGCGGCCACCAGGAGCCGCGCATCGCCTCGCGGCGCTCGAGCGGGAGGCTCCATCGAAGCCGGCAAGACGCCGCTACGCGATCGCCAGGCGCACGGGGAGCGAGCGAATGCGCGTGCCGGTGGCGGCGAAGATCGCGTTGGTCAGCGCCGGGATGACCGGCGGCAGCGCCGGCTCGCCGAGCCCGGTCGGCGGCTTGTCGGGCCTCACCCAGGCGATCTCGATCTCGGGGGTCGCGGGAATACGCGCCAGCTGGAAATCGTGGAAGTTGCTTTGCTGCGCTACGCCGTCGACGAACTCGATCGCCTGTCCCGCGAGCGCCTGCGCCAGTCCGTCGATCACCGCGCCGCGCACCTGGTTCTCCGCTCCCATGGGATTGATGATCTGGCTGCCGATGTCGCCCGCAACCCACACCTTGTGGACCGTGACCTTGCCGCCCGCGACGCTCGCCTCAACCACCTCGGCGAAATAACCGCGATGGGAGAAGTAGAACGCGAAGCCCTTGCCGCTGCCGGACTGCGCCGGCCTGTGCGTCCACTCGGAGGTTTCGACGACCTTCTCGATCACATCGCGCGCGCGTCCGGTGTCGAAAGACACGCCGCCGCCCGGCGGGACAATCTCACGGCGCTCACCGAGCATCGTCAGCATGAGCCTTGGTAAGTCCGTGCCCGCCGCGAGCGCGACCTCATCGAGGAAGGACTGCGAGGCGAAGCACAGCGCGTTCGATCCTGGCGCGCGCAATGCGCCGGTCGTCACGACGGTCGGCATCATCGACTGGCTGTAGCGCAGGTGCTCGATGAGTCCCGCCGGCGGCATCGCGACATTGAAGCCCGCGGCGCGCGCAGGAGTCTTGCCGTCGCCGAAGGTCACGAAGTGATCGGTGAAAGCGAGGAGCTCGCCGCTGGCGCCGATACCCGCCTCGAAGCTGTGCCAGCCGCCGGGACGGTAGTAGTCGCGGCGCATGTCGTCCGGGCGGGACCACATGAGCTGAATCGGCACGCCGGGCACCGCCTTCGCGATCGCCACGGCCTGTACCACGTAGTCGTTCATGAGCCGGCGGCCGAAGCCGCCGCCGGCGCGCCTCAGATGCAGGGTCACCGCTTCGGGCTCGATGCCGAACACCTTGTGCAGCTGATCGAGTCCCCGCTGCGGCGTCTGGCTCGGCGCCCAGATCTCGAGCTTGCCGTCGGCGTAGCGCGCCGTGCAGTTCTGCGGTTCCATCGGCGCGTGCGCGATGAAGGGATAGTCGTAGCGCGCAGCGATGCGCCGGGCCGCCGCGGCGAGCTTGGCCGCCGGATCGCCGTCGAGGCGCAGATCCGCGCCCGCACCGGCGGCGATCGCGGCATCGGCCGTGGCCCGGTACACCGAGGAGCTGTGGCCTTTCGCGGCGCTCAGGTCCCAGTCGATCCTGAGCTTTGCGCGCGCCTCGTTGGCTAGCCACCAGTTGGTGGCTACGATCGCGACGCCATCTGCGAGGCCTGTGTCGGCATCGCCATTGCCGACGATCGGCACGACGTGCTTGACGCCGGGCGCGCGCCGGGCCGCCTCGATTTCGGCTTTGACGAGCCGGCCGCCGTGGGCCGGCGCGACCTCATAGACCGCGTACAGCATGCCGGGCAGGCGCATGTCGACGCCGAAGATCGGCTCGCCCTTGACGATCCTCGCGCTGTCGATGCCGACCATCGGCCGGCCGATGATGGTGAACTGCTCGGGGCGCTTCAGCGGCACCGTGCTCAGCTCCGGCGGCGCCACCGCGGCGGCGGCAGAGGCGACTTCACCGTAGCCGACCGAGCGTCCGGTGGCGGCGTGGTGGATACGCCCCTTCGCCGTCGTCAGCTCGCTTGCCTCGACGCGCCACTTGAGCGCGGCTGCCTGCACCAGCATGGCGCGCGCCGCGGCGCCGGTCTGCCGCATCGGCAGCCAGTCCCTCGGTGTCGCAGTGCTGCCGCCCGCGTACTGTTCCCCGTAACGCTTCTGATCGAGGTCCGCCTGCGCGATGCGCACCCGGCTCCAGTCGCAGTCGAGCTCGTCCGCGACGATCATCGGCAGCGAGGTCTTGATGCCCTGCCCGATCTCGGGATTCTTGGACATGATGGTCACGGTCCCGTCGGGGGCGATCGAGACAAAGGCGGAAAGCCGGGCCGCTGCCCGCTCTCTTTCTTCCGCCGTCTCCCGGGCGCCCGCCGGGAGCGGGATCAGTACATCGAGCGCGAGCCCGCCACCTGCAAGCAGCGAGGCCTTGAGTACGCTGCGCCGGTCGAGATTCGCGGCTGTGAGCTCACGCGACATGGCCGCCCTCCTCTTCCATGCCGGCAGCGATGCGGATCGCGCTGCGGATACGGTTGTAGCAGCCGCAGCGGCAGATGTTGCCCGCCATGGCGGCATTGATGTCAGCCTCGCTCGGCTGCGCGGACCGTCCGAGGAGCGCGCACGCGGACATGATCTGTCCCGCCTGGCAGTAACCGCATTGCATCACATCGATCTTGAGCCACGCCTGCTGCAGCCGCTCGCCGGTCGCGGTCGCGCCGATGTGCTCGATGGTGTGAATCTTTGCCCGGCCGACGCGGCCGACCGGCAACTGACAGGAACGCTGCGCGGCGCCGTCGACGTGCACGGTGCAGGCACCGCAAAGACCCACGCCGCAGCCGTACTTCGTGCCGAGAAGCCCGAGCTCTCCGCGCAGCACCCACAGCAGCGGCATCTCGGCGGGAACGTCCACTTCATGAATGGCGCCATTGATGTCGAGTCGATACCGCATGCCTGCCACCCGCTCTCGCGTCCGCGCTCAGGCGCAATATATTCCTTTCGCCGCGACGTCGGAAAGCGCGAGCGGTGCGCCAGACGGCACCGTGGGCGCGGCTTTCGGGCGGCTCAGCTCAGCGGTCGCGGCGCATGCTTGCGCAAGCGGCAATGCAGGTATTGGTGCGCCTCGCCGTCCCGCGCCTGATGCAGCGCGAGCGAGTGCTCCGCGAGCTCGAACTGGCCGCCGAACTCCTCGGCGAGCGTCGTGACCTCATAGCGCCGTACCGGCAGGCCGCCGCATTGCCGCGGGCCGGCAGGCCCCGCGGTCGCGATGACCAGGTACCCTTCCGGGCGCAGCGCCTCCTGCGCCGACTCGACATACTGGCGGCGCTCTTCCGCGTGTCTCAGCAGGTGGAAGACGCCTCGATCGTGCCAGAGCGCGTAGCGATGCGCGCAATGAAAGCCGGGCACGTCGCCGGCGATCAGTGTCACGCGGTCGTCGCCTTTGAGACCGCCCTCGCGCAGCGCCTCGAGGACCTCGAAGGAAGCATTCATGACCGTCAGGTTACGGAAGCCGGCGTCCAGCAACGAACAGATGAGGAAGGGACTTCCCCCGCTCACATCGATGAGAGGATCGTCCGCGCGCAAGCCGCAACCGCAGATCAGCTCGAGCGACTTGAGGGCCTGAGTATCGAGCCACTGCGCCGCGAGCAGCTGCGCCGACCCGAGTGGATGGTGCGCGACGTCGCTCATGGATGGCTCCTGCGCACGAGGCACCTTCGGCACGCTCAGCCCGGGGAATCCGGGCTGTCCACCGACAGCTCCTCTTCGATGCTTCCCTCGTCCTGCGGATCGCGTTCCTCTTCGGGCGTCTCGTCCTCCCAGGCCTCCTTCTGCGGCTCGAACGACTGCAGGGGCTCCGCCCAGTCGGCGGCGCTCATGTCCGTCTCCGAGAGTCCAAGGTCATCGACCTCGACATCATCGAGCGGCCCCGTCCAGTCCTCGGGCTGCGCCGCCCGCTCGAGCGGCATCGCGCCCCAGGCCGAGGCTTCGATCTCATCCACGTCGCCGTCGAAATTCTGGATCTCGATAGTGCGCGCTTCGTCATCGTACCCGGTGACGAGGAACATCTCGCCCTTGTCCCGGTGCAGATACCACTGTCCGATCTCAGGACGCCCTACGGGCACCGCTACGGCGTTCATCGCGCCCTCCTTACTCTCCCAACCCGTGCCCTTTCATGGCTCACATTTCAGCAGGACTCAAAGGCCGTTCACCATGCGCAAAGGACACAGTAGGGGTGCGTAGCTCTACTGATTGTGCGCGGGCGCCGGCGCGCTACCTTGCGCTCATGGCTTACATCATCCTCACCAGCCTCGCGATGCTGGCGCTGACGCTACCGGCAACTTTGCAGCGGCGTGGGCGCCCGTGGCCGCGGGAAGGTCACGGCGCGACGTATTTCTCGCGCCCGGCGCTGCGACAGTGAGCGGCATGAACGTCGAGGGGCCGCATTGGATGTGGCTCCAGGCACTCGCGGTCGCCGAGGAGGCCGAGCGGCTGCAGCGCGGCTTTGTGCGCTATCTGGGACCCGGGGAGCAGGCTGTCAGCTGGGAGCCGCCGGTCGACATCTACGAGCACCAGGCGGGCGTCGTGCTGCTCATCGCCTTGCCCGGCGTCGCCGCGGAGGACATCGAGATTCGCCTCGAGGATGCGGCACTGATCGTGAGCGCCACCCGTCTCGTGTCCTGCCCCCCGGACCGCAGCCTCATCCGCCGACTGGAGATCCCGCACGGCCGTTTCGTGCGCCGCATTGCGCTCAGCGGGCCGACCCGGATCGCGGAGTCCCGCTATCGCGACGGCTGTCTCGAGATCCGGCTGGTCCCGGCGGCCGGCGGAGAATGACCATGGCTGCCGAGATACCGGGCCCCGGTTCGAAGCCGGCCATCGAGCTGCCGCCCCTGCCGGCCGATGCAATCCCGATCGTGCCGGTGCGCAGCGTCGCATTGTTCCCGGGCGCCGTCGCGCCCATCACGATCGGACGCGAGTTCAGCATCGCGGCCGCGCAGGAAGCGGTGCGCAGCGGCCACAAAGTCGCGTTGCTGGCGCAACGCGATCCTGCCACTGCAAAGCCCGGCGCCTCCGACCTCTACGAGATCGGCGTGCTCGCGACGCTGCTGCGCTACGTCACCTCGGCCGAGGGCGCGCATCACCTCGTTTGTCAGGGCGAGAGCCGCTTCCGCGTGGTGGAGATACTGCGCGAGACGCCGTTTCTCGCTGCGCGTATCGAGCAGCTCCCCGAGCCCACGGCGGCCGGCCCGGACATCGAAGCGCGCTTCACGCTGCTCAAGGAGCGGGCGATGGCGGCTCTCGCTCTGCTGCCGCAGGCGCCGCCCGAGCTGCAGCGCATGATCGCCGGCCTCGACTCCGCGGGACAGCTCGCGGACATCATCGCCAACTTCATCGACCTCGCGCCCGCCGAAAAGCAGGAGGTGCTCGCAACGCTCGATCTCGCGGCGCGGCTCGACAAGGTGCTGAAGCACCTGAGCCATCGCCTCGAGGTGCTGAAGATCACCAAGGACATCAGCGAGCAGACCCAGGCCGCGCTCGGCGAGCGCCAGCGCGAGGCGGTGCTGCGCGAGCAGCTGCGCCAGTTGCAGAAGGAGCTCGGAGAGAGCGAGGGGACGGAGGCGGGACTTGCCGACCTCGCCAGGGAAATCGGCGCCGCGGGCATGCCGGCCGAGGTCGAGGAGCACGCCCGCAAGGAGCTGAAGCGCCTCGAGCGCATCCAGGAGGCGAGCCCCGAGCACGCCATGGTGCGCGGCTATCTCGACTGGCTGGTGGCGCTGCCCTGGAGCAAGTCGGACGTGGAGGACATCGACATCGAGCGTGCGCGGCGCGTGCTCGACGAGGACCATTACGGCCTCGAGAAGGTCAAGCGCCGCATCCTCGAGTACCTGGCGGTGCGCAAGCTCAACCCGCAGGGCCGCAGTCCGATCCTGTGCTTCGTCGGCCCGCCCGGGGTCGGCAAGACCTCGCTCGGCCAGAGCGTTGCGCGGGCGCTCGGGCTCAAGTTCGTGCGCGTGAGTCTCGGCGGCCTGCATGACGAGGCCGAGATCCGCGGCCACCGGCGCACTTACATCGGCGCCCTCCCCGGCAACATCATCCAGGGGCTGCGCAAGGCGGGTACGCGCAACCCGGTCTTCATGCTCGATGAGATCGATAAGCTCTCGGCGAGCTTCCACGGCGATCCGGCGTCGGCGCTGCTCGAGGTGCTCGATCCCGAGCAGAACGCGACCTTCCGCGACAACTACCTGGCGCAGCCCTTCGACCTGAGCCGCGTGTTGTTCATCGCGACCGCGAATGTCCTCGAGACGATCGTCGGTCCGTTGCGCGACCGGATGGAGATCATCGAGTTGAGCGGCTACACCGAAGAGGAGAAGCTCGAGATCGCCAGGCGCTATCTGGTGCGGCGCCAGTTGCAGGCCAACGGGCTCACTGCCGCGCAGTTCAGCGTCACGGATGCGGCGCTGCGCCGTCTGATCAGCGAGTACACGCGCGAGGCGGGCTGCCGCAATCTCGAGCGCCAGATCGGCGCGCTCATCCGCAACGCCGCCATGCAGATCGCGGAAGGCAAGGTCCCAAGCGTCGCCTTCGACGCGGCCGACCTCGAGGCGGTGCTCGGCGCCACGCGCTTCGAGAGCGAGGTGGCATCGCGCACCAGCGTTCCCGGCGTCGCGACCGGGCTCGCGTGGACGCCGGTCGGCGGAGACATCCTCTTCATCGAGTCGGCGCGGCTGCCGGGCGACGGGAAGCTGATCCTGACCGGGCAGCTCGGTGACGTCATGAAGGAGAGCGCCCAGACCGCCTTGAGTCTTCTCAAGGCCCAGGCACGCGAGCTCGGCATCGATCCGAAGCTGTTCGAGGGGGCCGACATTCACGTACACGTCCCCGCGGGCGCGACGCCTAAGGACGGGCCGAGCGCCGGGGTTGCCATGTTCGTATCGCTCGTCTCGCTCATGAAGCGCGAGCCCGTGCGCCCCGACGTCGCGATGACCGGGGAGATCAGCCTGCGCGGTCTCGTGTTGCCGGTCGGAGGCATCAAGGAAAAAACCATCGCCGCGGCCCGGGCCGGCATCAGGCGCGTGATTCTGCCGGCACGCAACCGGCGCGATCTCGAGGACATCCCGCAGAGCGTGCGCGCGAAGCTCGAGCTCATCTGGGTGGAGCGGGTCGACGAGGCGCTCGAGATCGCCTTCGGCGCCGCCGCGCCCGGCACGCACCCGATCCGCGCCGATCAGCTGCCCGGGGCCTCCGGCATCGCCGCGCGCCCGCGCTCTTTGAGGCGCGGCGCAACTCTCCCGGCCCCTTGAGACGAGCAGTCGCGCGGCGCTACAGCGCCGCCAGCCGCGCGATCCGGGAAACCTCAGCCGCCGGGTCGCGACTTGCTCAGGTGCTCGACGGCCTCGAGAGCCTGCTCGACATTCTTGTCCGGCGCGATCCCCGTGATGGTCGCGGCGACTTTTCCGGCACCGGTCACGACGAAGGTCGTACGTTCGACAAAGTCGTGCCCGATCTCCACGCCGCGGACGTCCTTGAGCCCCGCCGGACCCTGCTTCACCTTGAGATCGTAGGACTTGGCGATGGCGCCGTCGGCATCCGAGGCGGTGGGAAACTTGCCGGCGCAGTAATCGGGGTCGGCCGAGAAGTCGTTGAGGCGCTTGATGCTGTCGAGCGATACGCCGATGATGGTCGCTCCCGCGGCGGCGAACTTGTCCTTGTTGACTGCGAAGGTATGGGCCTGCAGGTCGCAGCCCGTGGTGTAGGCGGACGGATAGAAGTAGACGACCACCGGCCCCTTCGCGAGCGCGTCCTTCAAGGAGAACGTGAAGGGCTTGCCGGCGAGCGACGCCTGGGCGGTGAACTCGGGCGCCTTGTCACCCATTTGCAGCGCGGCCATCGCCGGCAGCGAGGCGATGCATGCGAGGAGGAAGATGGATCGCCGCTTGTCCATGGGTCACCTCGTGGGCTTTAGGGGGCGGCTATGATCGCACGCACCCGGCGTTCCCGCGAGCCGCGCCGGGAAAATGAGGCGCACGGCCGTGCCTCACGCGATCTGCGCGCCGTGCGCCCTCATGTCCGCGAGCGCCTGCTCGGCGTCTCCCGGCTTTAGCTCCACCGCGCGCACCGCGTCGCCGAGCACCACGGCGCCGAAGCCCGCGGCGAGCGCATCGAGGACCGTAGCGCGCACGCAGTAGTCGGTGGCGAGACCGCCGATCACCGCGCGATTGACGCCGAGGCGGCGCAACTGCGCGGCGAGATCGGTGCCTTGAAAGGCCGAATAGGCGTCCACCTCGGGCCGCGTCGCCTTGGAGACGATCCGGGCGCCGGCGGGAACGTGCAGCGCGGGCGCAAACTCCGCGCCCCGCGTGCCGGCCATGCAGTGCGGCGGCCAGGGGCCTCCTTGGGTCCGGAAGGAGCAATGCTGGTGCGGGTGCCAGTCGCGCGTCAGGAAGATCGGCAGATGCCGCTCCCCGAATTTCCCGAGATAGCCGTTGAGGGGCGCGATCACCTCGTCTCCCCGTGGCACGCCGAGCGCGCCCCCCGGGAGGAAATCGTTCTGCACGTCGACGACGATCAGCGCATCCCCGGGCTGGGCAATCTCCAAGGGCATATCGGCTCCGCCGCGCGCCATGTCAGGTCCGCGCCTGGGGCGCGCCGCGCGCGAGGAGCGGCACCAGCCGCCCGCGGTACGCGGCCACGAACTGCAGCGTACGCACCAGCGGCCATTGCTCGGGCACGACAGCTTCCGCCATGTCGAAAGTGCTGAGCGCCTCGAGCATCGCCGCCAGGAACTCCGACAGCCGCAGCACCCGCGCCCCGGCGACGGTGCGCGGCGTCTCCTCCTCCACAACGATCAGCGCGATCTGCTCGAGATGCACCTGCTGCTCGCCGCCGAACAGCCGGTGCAGATATTTTCTTCCCGCGGCGAACTTCGGCTCGAAATGCCGTTCCCGCTCCTCGGAGCTCAGGAGATCGAAGCTCGGCTCGAGGTGCACGAGGTGTCGGCGCAGGGGATGGAAGGCGACGACATCGAGCTCGCACTCGTAGCTGCCGTCGCTCTCGAGCCCGACCCAAAGATCCGTGTGCACGAAATAGCCCTGGTATTCATACCATTCGGCCGACAGCCGCTGCAGATAATCCATGCTGCGATCGTACGCTGGATCGGCGGCTAGCGGCGCGAGCGGCGCCAGGCATGCGCCGCGCGGCGGCGGCTCGGCTCCCTCAGTGATCGAGCGCGATGCGCCAGCTCGTGTCGGGATCGTATTCCTCGATCGCGCGCGCCAGCCGTGCGGTATGCGGGCCGAGATTCCTCTCGCGGACGATGCCGTTCTGATTGACGATGAAGGTCATGATCCCCGAGTCGCCGTACGCTGCCGGATAGGCGAGCAGCGCGAAGCCGCCGCTCATGCGTCCGTCGGCCGC
>DASYYF010000039.1:0-39913 GCA_035934055.1 Steroidobacteraceae bacterium
GCGCCCGCCGCGCCCCGCCCGCCCGCCGCAGCGGCGCACGCGGCCAGGGCCGAGGCACGACCGCGGCGCCTCCTGAGCTTCGATCGGGTGTTCTTTGCGCTGGCCGCGTTGCTCCTCTGGGTCGGCTTTGCCACCCCGACCGAGCGCTATATCAGCCCGACGCGGGGCCTCGGCTACGCCCTCGGGATCATCGGCGGGAGCCTGATGCTGCTCCTGCTCGTGTACTCCCTGCGCAAGCGCTGGAACTGGCTCGGCTTCCTCGGCTCCACCCCGGCGTGGTTCCGCTTCCACATGGTGCTCGGTGTGCTCGGGCCGCTGTGCATTCTCTATCATTCGAACTTCGGCACCGGCGCCGCCAACAGCAACGTGGCGCTGTTCGCCATGCTGGCCGTCGCCGGCAGCGGCTTCGTCGGCCGCTACTTCTACGCGCACGTGCACTACGGGCTCTACGGCCGCAAGCTCGAGCTCGGTGACCTGCGCGGTGGCGCCGAGACGCTGCGGGGCCTTTCCGGCAGCATGAGCTTCCTGCCGGAGCTGGTCGGCCGCCTCGAAGCCGCCGAGCAGCGCGTTCTGAACACCGGTCCGCACTTCGCGCTCCTCGGCTTCCTCAAGCCCCCCATGGTCGCTTTGGCGACGGTGCGCGAGCGCTGGCGGCTGCATCGCTATCTGCGGCGTGCGCTCAAGGCGCTCGCGCGCTCATCGCCCGTGCTCTCGGCGGAGCGCCGGCGGCTCACCCGAGCCGCGCGCAGCTACATCGACCGGCGGCTCGCCGCCACCAAGCGGGTGGCCGAATTTGCCGGCTACGAGCGGCTGTTTTCCCTGTGGCACGCACTGCACATTCCGCTGATCTTCATGCTGATCATCGCGGCAGTGATTCATGTGATCGCCGTCAACGTCTACTGACGGCCACGCCACGTACATGCGGGAGGGGCGATGGCGAACGCTGCTGATAGTGGGACTGCTCTTCGGGCTGGTGCCGGCGAAGCGCGCTGAAGCCGTGAACCCGGAGATCCTCCTCATGCCCGGCAAGCTCACCACTGCGCACGCCAAGTACGAGGAGCAGTGCACGCAGTGCCACGACCGCGCCAGCACCAACCCCGGTGCCCGCCAGACGCGGCTGTGCCTCGATTGTCACAAGGAGATCGCCGCCGACATCCAGCGGCAGCGGGGCTTCCACGGCCATCTGCAGGGAATCGACACGACGCAGTGCGCCGCCTGTCATTCCGAGCATCAGGGCCGCAGCGCCGACATCGTCAAGCTGGTGCCGGAGCAGTTCAACCACGAGCTGACCGATTACCACCTACGGGGCGCGCACGCGGACGTCCCCTGCGGCGGCTGCCACGTCGCCGGCAAGCCCTATCGCGCCGCGCCGCGCGATTGTCTCGGCTGCCATAAGAAAGAGGAGCCGCATCAGGGACGCCTCGGCAAGGACTGCGCCTCCTGCCACGACGACGGTGCCTGGCGCCACGTGCGCTACGACCACGACAAGACCGCCTTCCCGCTGAGGGACAAGCACACGGAGGTCGCCTGCGCCGCCTGCCACTTCGGCAACCGCTACAAGGACACGCCCAAGGAATGCGTCTCCTGCCACGAGCCCGACGAGGTGCACGACCGCAAGCGCGGCGCCGAGTGCGGCAAGTGCCATACGACGAAGTCGTGGAAGACCCAGAAGTTCGACCACGAGAAGGACGCCGGCTTCGCCCTGCTCGGAGTACACAACCGGATCGCCTGCAACGACTGCCATCGCAGCGGCAACCTCAAGGACAAGCTCCCCAAGGACTGCCTCGGCTGCCACCAGGGCGAGGACTCGCACGCCGGACGGATGGGCAATGAGTGCGGCAAGTGCCACGGCAACGAGAAATGGAAGCCGGCATCAGGCTTCGATCACGAGCGCGACGGCCACTGGCGGCTCGAGGGACGCCACCAGAAGATCGCCTGCGAGGCCTGCCACACGGCCCCGGTCGCCGGCCAGAAGCTCTCGACCGAGTGCCTGTCCTGCCACCGGCCGAACGATGTCCACGCCGGCAAGCTCGGCAGGAAATGCGAGCAGTGTCATACGCCGGCAGGCTGGCGCAGCAGCGTGGCCTTCGATCACGACCTCACGAGCTATCCGCTGGTCGGCCTGCACGTGGCGGTGCCGTGCGAGCAGTGTCACCTGACCCGGCAGTTTCGCGACGTCGGCAAGCAGTGCGCCGACTGCCACGGAGCCGACGACGTGCACAAGGGCAAGCTCGGCAGGGACTGCGCGCGCTGTCACTCGCCGAACGGCTGGAAGCTGTGGGAGTTCGACCACGCCAGGGAGACCGGCTTCAGTCTGCGCGGCGCCCACGGGAGCCTCGCCTGCGACGCCTGTCACCGCAAACCGCCCGGGGAGGTGAAGCTCCCGCAGGACTGCCTCTCCTGCCACGAGAAGGACGACATCCATCTCGGCCAGTACGGCCGCCAATGCGACCGCTGCCATTCCACGTTCACGTGGAAAGGGGCGCGGGTGCAGTAGGGAGACGCGCATGCACAGCACCCGTGACGCGACCCGCGACCTGCATCCACGCCGCCGGGGCGCCGTGCCCGGCGCGCTCGCGGCGCTCGCGCTCGCGCTGCTGCCGGGCGCCGCGGGCGCCGAGACGCGCAGCAATTTCGATCACCTGACGACCGGCTTCGAGCTCCTCGGCCAGCATCGGGACCTGCCGTGCGAAGCCTGCCACGCGAATGCCATCTTCAAGGGCACGCCGACGGCGTGCGGCCAATGCCACGGCATAGGCACGGCCGTCCGCGCCACGGCCAAGCCCCACACCCACATCCTCTCGACCGACCAGTGCCAGAGCTGCCACACGCCCTGGGGTTTCAACCCGGCCGTCGACTTCGACCACACCCAGGCGCTCGGCAGCTGCTCGACCTGTCACAACGGAACGATCGCTCAGGGCAAGCCGCCGACGCACATCCTCACCGATCTCGAGTGCGACGCCTGCCACAACACGCTCAACTGGGGCGGCGCGGTCTTCGCGCATGCCGGCGTGACGAGCGGCTGCGCCGGCTGTCACGACAACGTGCACGCCCCGGGCATGGTGCCGACGCACTTCCCGATCAACGATCAGGGCGGCGCGCCGACGCGGTGCGAGAGCTGCCACTCGCCCGCCAATTACGTCGCCTGGGGACCCGGCACGCTCATCAACCATTCGGCCGTAACCGCGATGCAGTGCCAGACGTGCCACCAGACGGCCACGTTCCTCGGCATGGTCCCGAGCACCAACACCGCCGCGGGCGATTCGCGTCCCAACGCGACGCTCGATGCGAATCACCCGACGAGCGGCGACTGTGGCCAGTGCCACACGACCGTATCCTTCGCCGCGAGCGTCTCGCGCCCGGCGAATCACATTCCGACGACGGCGCCGTGCGCGCAATGCCACACCACCGGAAACGACGCCCAGTACTCGGTCACCGGCACTCACCAGGGGGTGACCGGATGCCTGAGCTGCCACGGGCCGACGGTCGGGCCTTTCGCCAACATCACGATGGTCACGACGCCTGCCGGCCACATCCCGGTCGGCAGCCTCGATTGCAACGGCTCGGGCTGCCATACGACCGCCAACCTCAACCCCGGCGGCTTCGTGATCGGTCCGGCGAGCGCCTCGAGCCCGACGCTCACCGCCGCCGGCCACGCCACGGTGGCGTCCGCCGTCCCGGCGTGCAGCAGTTGCCACGAGACCGCTCCCTACGTCGGCATGATTGCGAGCACCGCGGGCGCCTGGGGCGACTCGCGGCCCACGGCCTTCGATGCGGCCCACCCGACGACGGGCGATTGCGGGCAGTGCCACACGACGACGCCGACCTTCGTGACCAACGTCACCGCGGGCAAGCCGTCGAATCACATTCCGACCTCGGCACCCTGCATCCAGTGTCATACCACCACGGGCAACTACGCGCTCTACTCCTCGACGGGAGTCCACACGGGCGTGAGCGGCTGCCAGAGCTGTCACGGCCCGACGGTCGCGCCGAATTTCACGCTCACCAGCCCGGCATTCTCGGTGGTCACGACGCCGGGCACTCACATTGCCTTCGGCACGGCCGACTGCAACGGCTCCGGCTGCCACTCGACCGGCAACGTCGCCCCGGGCGGCGGCGGCTTCAGGATCGGCGCGGCGAACATCTCGAACCCGACGCTGACCGTTGCAGGCCACGCCACCATCGCCGCGGCCGGCGTCCTCGCCTGCAGCAACTGCCATGAGACCGCCCCGTACCTCGGAATGGTGGCGAGCACCGCGACGAGCGCCGGCGACTCGCGCCCGACGGCACTCGACGCGAAGCACCCGGCGACGGGCGATTGCGGCAACTGTCACGTGACGACGCCGACCTTCGCCAGCGACCTCCTGCCGACCGCGCCGAAGCCCGCGAATCACATTCCGACCAACGCACCCTGCGCCCAGTGCCACACGACGGTGGGCAACTTCGCCGTCTACGACGTCACCGGGGTGCACCAGGGCGTGACAGGCTGCAGCGCCTGCCACGGCCCGAGCACGGGGCCGTTTGCGGGGCCCCCGCCGGGCAATACGATCACGATCGTCGGCTGGCCCGGCAGCAGCCACTTCGCGGTAGGCAGCCTCGATTGCAACGGCTCGGGCTGCCACACGACCGCCAACGTTCAGCCGGGCGGCTTCAAGATCGGCAGCGCGAATATCGCGAGCCCGACGCTCACGGTCGCCGGGCACACGACGGTGGCGGCGGCGGTCGCCGCCTGCCAGACCTGCCACGAGACCGCCCCCTACGTCGGGATGATCGCCAGCACGGCGAGCGCCGCGGGCGACTCGCGGCCCCCGGCAGCGCTCGATGCCAATCACCCGACGACCGGCGACTGCGGCGGCTGCCATACGACGACGCCGACCTTCGCCGCCGACCAGACCGGCAGCGCCAAGCCCTCCAACCACATCCCGACGAGCGCTCCGTGCGCTCAGTGCCACACGACCGCCGGAAACGATGCGGTCTACTCCGTCACCGGAGTGCATCAGGGCGTGACCGGCTGCCTCATCTGTCATGGCTCGACCGTGGCGAGCACCTTCATAAACGTCACGATCGTGACGACGCCCGCGAGCCACATGCCCATCGGGAGCCTGGACTGCAACGGCTCGGGCTGCCATACCACCACCAACGTTCAGCCGGGCGGCTTCAAGATCGGCGCGGCGAGCCTCTCGAGTCCGACCCTCACCGTCGCCGGGCACACGACGGTCGCGGCGGCGGTCAGCGGCTGCCAGACCTGTCACGAGACCGCGCCCTACATCGGCATGCTCGCGAGCACCGCCACCGCCGCCGGGGATTCCCGTCCCACGGCCTTCGACAGGAATCACCCGACGACCGGGGACTGCGCCGGCTGTCACACGACGACGCCGACCTTCACCAGCAACGTGACCTCGGGGTCGAAGCCGAGCAATCACATCCCGACCTCGGCGCCCTGCACGCAATGCCACACCACGGCTGGCAACTATGCCGCCTACGTGATGGGGGCCACCGGCCACACCGGCATCGCCAACAACTGCGCCCAGTGCCACGCCTATGGCCTGAGCTTCTACAACATGGCGCCGCCGACGCTGGTCGAGCCGCCTTCGGGTTCCACCGGGCACATCCCCTGTGTGCCGCCCAACGGCACCACCGTGATCGCCTGCGAGCTGTGCCATTCGCCGTCGGCGTTCACGACCTTCTCGGGCACGGTGATGAAGCATGCCTACGTCGTCGCCATGAAGTGCGAGGCCTGCCACGAGTACGGCATGGCCTGGAAGACCAACGCCGGCGTGCAGCTATGGACGCGCGACGGCCCGGACCACTATCCGGGGCAGGACTGCAACGGCTCGGGCTGCCACACGGCGAGAGACAAGCTCATGCTGCGTCCGGGGCTGCGAACGCCCGCGAGCGCGGCGACGGCCACGACGACGCCTGCGACCACGCCCGCGACGCAGTCCTCGCGCGTGCCCCTGCGCACCAATGCGCCGCTCGGGGCAAACTTTGCGCCGGAGCCCTCTGCGCCGGTGCGCAGCGGGCCCTTCGGCCACGCCGCGGCTGCCGGCACCGCGTGCGTCAGCTGCCACAGCGCGGCGAGCGGCAGCGGCAAGCCCGCCGCTCACCTCGCGACGACCAATAACTGCCAGAGCTGCCACACGACGCTCGCCTGGCTGCCGGTGAGCGTCGTCGATCACTCGCAGGTCGTGGGCAGCTGCGTGAGCTGCCACAACGGCACGCTCGCTACCGCCAAGCCCTCGCGCCACGTGGCGACGGCCGCCGGCTGCGATGCCTGTCATACGACCAACGCCTGGACGCCGGCGCGCTTCGATCACGCGGCCGTCAAAGCCCACGGCTGCACGAACTGCCATAACGGCCTGCAGGCGATGGGCCTGTCGCGCGCGCACATTGCGACCACCCAGCAGTGCGATACCTGCCACGGTACGCTTGCCTGGACACCGGCGCTGGTCGACCACTCGAGCTTCGCGGGCAGCTGCGCGCGTTGCCACAACGGCGTCGCTGCGATCGGCCTCTCGCCCGGGCACCTGCAGACGCGGCTCGACTGCGCCACGTGCCACAGCTATCCGCTGTGGAGCGCGGTCGTCTTCCGTCACACGAGCGCGAGGTTCCCCGGGAATCATGCCTCGGCCCTGGCCTGCACGGCCTGCCACAAGGGAGGCGGGGAGCAGGTGGCATACGCGGCGCCGACGTATGCCGGCCGCTGTGCCGGGTGCCACGCCGCGGCGTTCAAGCCGGCGGCGCATCCGAAGACCCTGAAGGGCCAGCTCTATACCGTCGGCGAGCTCGCCGACTGCAGCGGCGCCTGCCACGTGTACAGCGACGCGAGCCTCTCGACGATCGCCAGGAGCCTGCCGACGCATCATCGAGTCGTGGATGCAGCGTTCAAGCGCTGAGCGCCGCGCATCGCGACTGCTCCTCGCTGCGCTCGCCGTGCTGGGTGCGTCAACCGCCGCCGCGCAGTTCGGCGCCGCGCCCAACCGCCTGGTGAGCGTCATCGACGTCTCGCCGCACGACGACCAGGTCGATGTGACCATGGTTTTCAACTGCTCGATGCGCTTCGTGAATACCCTGCCGGCCAGCGAGGGCCGGGTGGTGCGCATTCAACTGCGGCCGCTCCCCGACTGCGGCGTGAGCCCGATCGCTCTCATCCCTTCGGAGACTCCTTCGGTGCTCGGGGGCGCCGGCGTCGTGAGCTCGGCGCAGCTCGATTCGACGGCGCCGGGCCAGGTGACGCTCACCATCGAGTTCACGAAGAACGAGCAGTTCGTGGTCGCCCAGGGGGCGGACCCGCACGGCCTGCGGCTGCGGCTGCTCAAGGAGAGGCGCCGCACGGGCAACGTGCTCATCGGCCAGCCGGACGTCGTCGCGAGCTTCGCGATCAACCTCGACGCCGAGCCCAGGCCCTTCACGCAAGCGGACATCGACCTCGCGCAACAGCGCCTCAAAGCGCCGGCGTATGTCTCCGAGATCGCCGTGCAGGACGAGAAGTGGTACCGGCTGCGCATCGGCCCGATCGAGCGCCGCTCGGACGCCGAGCGGCTGCTGAATCTTGCGCTCAAGGACTACCCGCGCGCCTGGCTCGCCTCGGGCGACGACACGGTCACCACCGCCGCCGGGGCGGGTGGCGCGCCGCCTCAGCCGCTGCCGCCGGTCGAGCGCATGGGCAGCGATCCTGCGCTGCCGCCGGCGGAGCTCAAGTCGCTCCTGGCCGAGGCCCGCGCGGCCATGGACAAGCACGACTACCCGCTCGCCATCACGGTGCTGACGAAGCTGCAACGGCAACCGGAATTCCCCGAGCGCGCGAGCGCCCAGGAGCTGCTCGGGCTGGCGCGCGAGCGCGCCGGTCAGCTGGCGCACGCCAAGGCGGAGTACGAAGAGTACCTGCGCCGCTATCCCCAGGGAGAAGCGGCCGAGCGTGTCGCGCTGCGCCTGCGGACGCTGCGGGCCGCCGAGGCCCGCGAGCGCACCGGACACGAGGCGCCCGCAGAGCAGCGCGGCTGGGAGGTGAGCGGCGACTGGTCGCAGCAGGCCCGCTACGACGGCTCGAGCATCAGCAACGGCGCGCCTCCGCCCGGTACTCAGACCGTGCCCCTCGTCTCGACCACCACCGCCGAGAACGCCGTGTTCAACGACCTCGACCTGCTTGCGCGCCACCGCGGCGAGAGCGTCGACTGGATCGGGCGCCTGAGCGCCGGCTACGACAAGAGCTTCCAGTCGAGCGCCACGGCGCTCGGCAACCCGACCCGTGTGAGCCTCGCCTCGCTCGAGATGCTCGACCGCCCACTCGGGCTCCTGGCGCGCGTCGGACGGCAGGTGAGCGTCGAGGACGGCATCCTCGGCACCTTCGACGGGTTGCTCGTCTCCTGGCAGTTCAAGCCCGCCTGGTCGCTCGATGCCTCCGCCGGCTACCCGGTGGAGCAGCTCATCCTCGCACCCCAGACCCAGGAGCGCTTCGAGACCCTGGCGCTGCATCTCGCGCCTCCCGGGGCACACTGGGACGGCAGCATATTCGCGACCAGCGCGGAGTTTCAGGGGCTGAAGGACCGGGAGGCGGTCGGATTCGAGACGCGCTACGTCGGATCGATCGCCTCGCTCGTGACGGTGGTCGACTACGACACCTTCTATCACTCGCTCAACACGGCGAGCCTGATCGGCACCCTGCAGCTGCCCGCCCGCTGGAACCTGAGCTTCGACGCCGAGCGGCGCAACTCCCCGGTTCTCACGACGCGCAACGCGCTCGTCGGCCAGACGGCTACGGACATCGAGCAGCTCGAGCAGCTGTTCACGGCGCAGCAGATCTATCAGCTGGCGCGCGACCGCACGCCGGTCACCTCGGATTACAGCGCCACCGTGACCCGGCCGCTCGGGGAGCGCTTTCAGCTCACCGGCATCGTTACCGCCGAGGAGACCGGCGCCACCCCGGCCTCCGGCGGCGTGCCGGCGCAGCCCAGCACCGGCATGCAGCTCGACTACCAGGCGCAGCTCGCCGCCACGGACCTCTGGCATGCGGGCGATTTCAGCGTGCTTACCCTCGAGACCGGCGAGACCGAGATCGGACGCATCGACTCGGTTGCCGCCACCAGCCGCTTTCCGATAGGCGGCGCGTGGCGGCTCGGGCCGCGGCTTTCCGTCGACCAGCTGACCTCGCTCAGCGACGGCAGCAAGGAGACGACCTATATCCCCTCGGTGCTGCTCGACTGGACCCGGGGACGCTGGCTGTTTCAGCTCGACACCGGCGCCGAGCTCGGCCACCGCGAGGCCTTCGTGCAGCTCGCCAACGGGACCTTCGTGCAGACCCAGCAAACCTCACGTTACTATATAAGCCTCCAGTATCGCGTCACGTTCCAGTAGCAATGAGGCGCTCTGTGCGCAATCAGATCGCTCTTGCCGCTCTTGCCGCGCTGCTGCTCGCGCCGGTGCCGCGCACGGCGCGCGCCGCAGACCTCGAGCCTCGGGAATACCTCGATCAGGACACGGCCGCGACCGTCACGGTCGTGGCGCGCCCGCTGGTGTTCGCCTATCCGCGCACCGAGCTGGCCGCGAATGCGCGCGACTACGTGACGCTGGCCGCCGCCGCGGTCAACCGCAATGGCAAGATCAGCTTCGTCGCCATCGTCTACTTCTGGTCGACCGTCGACCCGCGGATGCGCACCGATCCGCTGCCGGCGCCGGAGCCGCTCATCCTGCAGGCGGACGACCGCCGCATCGAGCTGCGCCTGCGCGGTCAGTCGGCGCACGACGCCGGCATCGGTGTGGCCGTGCACACGCCTGCGGGCACCGCGGCGACGCCGCAGGTCTATGGCATGGACCTCGCCACGCTGCGCTTCGTTGCCGAGGCGCGCCACCTGACAGTCTTCGCCAGGAGCAACGGCACGCTGGTCGACTACCCGCTGTGGGACGACCGGCGCGGGGCACTGCGGGCCTTCGTGCAGCACATGGGCGGGTGAGCCCGTGCGCCGCGGCCGGTCAGGCCGGGCGCGGCGCCTCGCAGGTCCAGAGGAGCGGAAACAGCGCGTGCTGCATGGGCGCGCCCGCCGCGAGCCCGGACTCGAGCCCGGGAAAATCCGGCGAGGTCTTCCAGCGCCGCGGCGCATGCCGGATGTCATCTCCCAGCAGCCGCACCGAGAACACCCGCCGGCGCTGGCCGGGGCCGACGCCCGCAGTGGCGTGCAGCGTCAGCATGTGAAAGCACACCGCATCGCCGGGCTCGAGCGCCCAGCCGAGGATGCGGTGGCGGTAGCGGTCGGCTTCGATGTCCGGCAGCTCGGCGAGCGTCCCTTCGGGGAACCATTTGGCCTGCTGCTCGAGGAACGACCGCGGCATGCGCCAGGGACCCAGGTGCGAGCCGGCGACGAACTCGAGCGTCGACTCGCGCCCGACCGGATCGACCGGAATCCAGAAGCTGCAGTTCTGCCGGCCTTCGATGTTGTAGTAGGGCTGATCCTGGTGCCAGGGCGTGCGCTGCCGCGTGCCGGGCTCCTTGGTGAGCATGTGGTCGTGGTAGAGCCGCGCCGTCCGGCTCTGCATCAGGAGCCCTCCGGCCTCGCCGATCGCGGAATCGAAGATCACGCGCCGATAGCGCTCGTTCTCCTGCCAGCAGCAAAAATCCTCGAGAAAGAAGCCGGGATCGTCGCGGGCGCTCGCCACCTTGGCGCGCGGGCTCGGGTGCGCGAGATTCGCATCGATGCCCGCACGCAGCAGCTCGACCTGCGCCGGCGTGAGCAGCCCGCGCAGCATGACGGCGCCGTCCGCCTGAAATGCCGCCACATCGGCGGGCGAGACGCGCGGTGTTAGCAGGCCTGTCGCCGCCATGGCCATTTGCCGCTAGTTTGCAGCGCGCCGCATAGCAGGCCCGTGAGGCTTGCGCCGACCGCGAACACCACGATCCGCGCGAGGTTGACCCGAACCAGCAGACTCATCCGGCAGCCACCCCCGGCGAAGTGAACGGGCTGTCGTGCGCCCTTCAACCGGTCAAAGTAGTGGATTGCCGCCAGCGGGCGCAACTGCCGCCGCCGCCCCCCGTTGTGAGGCGCGCCGCGTGCCCGCACAATCGCCGCCTCGCGCCCAAATCCCCGGGTTGAGTCGTGGATGTGCAGAACGCAACGTTGAATCGCAACTCTCCGTTCATGGTCGGAGTCTCCGGCCATCGCGATCTCGACCCGGACGGGACCGACGGGCTGCGCCAGGCGGTGACCGCCTTCGTGCAGCAGCTGCAGCGGCACCTGCCGGATACGGAGCTGCGTCTCATCGTCGGCATGGCCGAAGGGGCGGACCTGCTGGTCGCGGAGACCGCGCTCGGGCTCGGCGTGCCGGTCGAGGCGGTGTTGCCGATGCCGCTCGCGGACTATGCGGCGGATTTCGATGCCGCGACGCTCGCGCATCTCAAGGAGCTGCTGCGCCGGCCGCAGGTCCGGTGTGTCGAGCTGTCGGCGGATGCCGCAGGCGCGGGCGGCGGGCCGCACTCGCGCGAGCAGCGCGACGCCATGTACGCGAATCTCACCGCGAACCTCATCCGCCGCAGCAGCCTGCTGCTCGCGCTGTGGGACGGCCGCGGCTCGCACCTCCCGGGGGGCACCGCCGACACGGTGCTGCGCTATCTCGGCGTGCGCAACGAAGACAACAAGGACTCGGACGCCATTCAGTTCATCGAGGGCGCCGAGGAACCCGAGAGCGCGCCGCAGCTCGTCTACTGGACTCCCGCGGTGCGCAGCAGCGCCAGTGCCGACGTGCCGGTCGGCGCACCGTGCTATCTCGCCGGTGCCGGCGACAACGTGCTGCATGTTGTGCGCACCATGCCCGAGCGGCTGAGGCGCCAGCTCGCCGAGCTCAACGCCTACAACCTCGAGTATGCCCGCCTGAGCGCCGCCGGCGGCCTCGCGACGCCCGAGTCCCTGGTCGCCTCGCTCCCGGTGCACGCCCACCTGCCGCCCGGCGCCATGCTCGAGGACATCGACGCCCAGTACGGCAAGGCGGACGCGCTCGCGGTCTACTACCAGCGCCGCTCCGACCTCGTGTTCGACCTGTTCGCGTTCATGGCCTTCGCCATGGGCGTCGCGTATCTCATGTACGAGAGGCTCACCGAGTCGCGCGCCCTGCTCATCGCCTACCTCGTGACGCTGCTGACCAGCCTCGCGGTCTACTACGTGCTCCAGGGCAAGCGCTGGTTCGGCAAGCACCTCACCTACCGGGCGCTGGCGGAGACGCTGCGCGCGCGCTTCTACCTGCGCCTGGCGGGTGCCGATCAGCGCATGGACGCGGGCGAAGTGCTGGCCCTGTCCGGTATCGAGAGGTTCCGGGGCTTCAGCTGGATAGGCTTCGTGCTGAAGGGCATCGAGTCCGCCGACGACCACGTCACGCCCTACCGCGACCTCGAGACGCAGAACGTCGAGCGGGTGTGGATCGAGGGTCAGTTCAGCTACTTCACCCGCAAGGTCGCGCGGCTCGAGACGGCCAGCCGCCGCGTGAAGCACATGCGCCACTTCCTGTTCGTCGCGATCCTGCTCGTGATCTCGCTGCTGTTCGCATTCGGAGACCAGCTGCATCGCATCGACATGGGACTCGGCATCCCGCTGAAGAATATCCTTACCTTCTTCATGGGCTTCCTCGCGGTGCTGCTCGGTGTGTGGGAGCTGCATCGCGACAAGATGGCGACGCGTGAGCTCCTGTGGCAATACCGCAATCAGCTCAGCCATTTCGCCCGCGCCAAGGCGCAGCTCGCCCGCATGTCGAACCCGCGGCGGCGCAACGACGTGCTGGTCGCGCTCGGCAAGGACTCGCTCATGGAGAGCTATCTGTGGGCCATCCATCGCTACCACCGGGAACACGAGCCCCCCGCCGCGTGAGCGGGCCGCACCCCGCCGTCAACATGCCCGCGGGACCGCTGCCGGCGCGCTAAGATGTCGCATCGGAGACGGCGAGAGGTGATTCCATGATCTTCTTCGTGGCATTGATCCCGGCGACCGGGCTCACCGTGGCCGGCTATGTTGCCCTCTTCCTGTCGCATCGCTCGGAGGGTGGACTCAGGACCTTCGGGCGCTACCTCGGCATCTGGGCGTTCGTACTGGCGGGGCTCGTGGTCATCGGCGGCGGGTTCGCGGCCGGGCACATGCGGGCGTATGGCGGGATGTGGGGCCCTCACGGGGGCATGGACGGCCCGCCGGGCGGCTGGTGGGGACAGCAGGGCGGCATGTGGGGTCCACACGAGGGGATGTACTGCCCCTGGATGGAACGGCGCGACGGTGATCGGATGTGGGACCGCCGGGAGCGCCCTGAGACGGGTGCTGCGCCGGGGAAACCGGGGGCCGCAGAACCCGAGGCGCCTGGGCCGGGCGCGAAGCCGAATCCCGCGCCCCCGAGTCGCTAGCCGGCTCGGGCGGTGTGCGAGTTCACACGATGTTTATCGTGTGAGCTATTGATTATAAAAAGGATTAAGTGTCAGAGACGCCCGCACCGTCCCGCCGCCGCGAGCGCTCCCGCGCACCGCGCTCGACGGGCCCGTCGCTCACGCCTATCCCGCGCCTGAAGAATTCCTGGGCGCCGCTGGAAATCCTCTCCGCCGAGCAGGTCGAGCGCATTCTCGATTCCGCCTTCCGGGTGCTCGAGGAAGGCGGGCTTGAGATCCGCGGTGCCGCCGCCCGGGCGGTCTATGCGAAAGCCGGCGCGCTGATCGATGAGGCGACGCAGATGGTGCGTCTGGGGCGCGACCTGGTCGAGGCTCAGCTCAGGACGGCCCCCGAGCGCTTCGTGCTGCACGCCCGTAATCCCGAGCGGCATCTGCACGTCGGCGACAACGTGGTCAACTTCGGCCCGGTCACCGGGGCGCCCAACATCCGCGACAGCGAGGGCGGCCGCCGCTACGGCGACCTCGAAGCCTTCCGTAACATCCTCAAGCTCACTCACACCCTCGGCGTGCTGCACTGGCAGGGAGGCATCGTGGTCGAGCCGGTCGACGTGCCGGTCGCGACGCGGCATCTCGCCACCTATCAGGCGCACATCGAGTGCGCCGACACGGTGTGGGCGGCGCGCGGCATCGGCGGCGTGCAGGCCGAGGATGCGATCGCCATGTCCGCCATCGAGCATGGCTGCCGGGTCGAGGAGCTCGCCGCCCGCCCGACGCTGATGACGGTGACCAACGTCAACTCGCCGCGCCGCGTGGACGAGGAGATCCTCGACAACATCATGACCATGGCGCGTCACGGACAGTGCGTGGTCATCACGCCCTTCACGCTGATGGGTGCCATGGCACCGGTGACGCTCGCGGGCGCGCTCGTGCAGCAGACGGCGGAGGCGCTCGGCGTGGTGACGCTCTGCCAGCTCGTGCGCCCGGGGGCACCCTGCGTTCTCGGCGGCTTCACCTCCAACGTCGACATGCGCACCGGCTCGCCGGCCTTCGGCACGCCCGAGTACGTGCACGCCGTGCTCGCCGCGGCGCAGATCGGTCGGCGTCTGAAAATCCCGGTGCGCACCAGCGCGGTCAATGCCTCTCCCGCGGTCGATGCGCAATCGACCTACGAGACGGCCTTCTCGCTGCAGGCGGCGGTCCTGAGCCACAGCCATCTGATCAATCACGCCGCCGGCTGGCTCGAAGGGGGGCTGTCGGCCTCGCTCGAGAAGATCGTCGTCGATGCGGAGCTGCTGCGGAACTGGGCCGAGATATTGAAGCCCGTCAGCTTCAGCGACGACGATCTCGGGGTGGAGGCGATCAAGGGAGTGGCCGCGGGCGGCCACTTCTTCGGCGCCCCGCACACCCTCGCCCGCTACGAGTCGGCCTTCTACCGTCCGCTGCTCTCTGACTGGTCGAACTTCGAGAACTGGCGCGACGCCGGCAGCCGCACCGCCACCGAACGCGCGACCGGCATCTGGAAGAAGCTGCTCGCCGGCTATGTGCCGCCGCCGCTCGATCCGGCGGTGCGCGAGCGCGTAGCCGCCTACGTCGAGCGGCGCACGCGCGAGCTGAGCGGCGCTTGAGCTGGATCGCGAACGCGCGCATGTACGCCGTGACGGCGGAGGTCGAGGCGGCCTGGCGCGCGCTCCTCGAGCACGTCGCCGCGGATGCCGCCGTGACACTCGCCTACGTGCCGTATCCGGCCCCCCAGCCGCTCGAGGACTTGTGGAAGCGGGAGGATCTGGGCGCCGTATTCATGTGCGGTTTCCCCATCGCCCTCGAGCTCGCGCGGGTCGTTCCGCTCGCCGCGCCCATCCCGCGTGCGCCGTGGGCGCATGGCCGCGCGGTCTATCGTACGGACCTCATCGTGCGCGAGGACGCGCCCTACCGCACGCTCGAGGATACCTTCGGTGGCCGCGCCGGCTGGACGGTCGCGCACTCGCACTCCGGATTCAACGCCTTGCGCCACCACCTGCTCGCCTACCGCACGCCCGCGCGGCCGGCGCTCTACGGCGAGATGCGCGGCAACCTCGTCACTGCGCGCAACGTCCTCGACGGCGTGCGCGAGGGCCGCATCGACGTCGGGCCGCTGGACGCTTATTGGCATCTGCTGATCGCGCGCCACGCGCCTGAGCTCGCGCGCGGAATTCGCGTGCTCGCCTCCACCGAGACCGCGCCCATGCCGGCGTTCGTGGCGGCGGCCGGCGCGCCTCCCGGGCTGGTGCGGGGATTGCGCGCGGCATTCGCGGGCGCCGCGGCGCGCCCGTGGTTCGCCCCGCTCGCCGAGCAGCTGCTGCTCGAGGGTTTTGCCGAAGCGTCGGCCGCGTCCTTCACCCCGCTGCTCGAGTGGCAGAGGCAGGCGCAAGCCGCGGGCTACGCTCTGCCGGCCTGAGGTCTCAGGCGCGCTCGAGCGGCACGCGGTTGCTCGGATGGAGCGGCGAGTCGTGGGGCCGCAGCAGAAAGCGCCACGCCACGTCGAAGTAGGTGCGGTAGACGAGCCCGCCGTTCTCGGCGATCAGCCGCTCGCGGGTGCGCCGGTAGCGCGCCGGGTACTGGTACCACGGGACCCACGGCGCCTCGTGGTGCAGCGCGTGCAGGTTGTTGAAGAGAAATACCGGACCCAGGATCCACGATCCTTCGACGATGGCGATGCGCCAGCGGACCGGCGGCCGTGCCCGGTGCTCGGCGAAGGAACGGATCAGCGTGATGCTGGTGCCGGGGATCGCAATTGCGAGCATGTAGATCCACAGCGGCATCCCGCACACGACCTGCACCCACACGATCACCGGGATGCACCACAGCAGGTGCTCGAGCCACAGCGCCCGCGCCCCTGCCTTGTCGGCGAGCAGCGCGCGCCATTCGCCGTGCAGGAAGCGGCCGATCGCCCAGAACGCGCCCACCGTGACCCGGCCGGCGAGCGTGCGGGAGACGTGGACGACGCCGCGCGTCAGGGGCGAGAGCCGTGCCCAGTCCCCGGCGGTCCAGTACCAGGACTCCGGGTCATCGAGCGGGTCGGTGATGCGCTCGTCGATATGGTGAGCGAGATGGCTCGCGCGATAAGAGTCGTAAGGCAGCCAGATCGACAGCGGCACGATGGCGAGCAGCCGGTTGAGCGCCTGCCGGCGTGTCGGGTGGCCGTGCACGATCTCGTGCTGCAGCGAGCCGTGCAGCGCCACCAGCACGGCGCCCACCGGCGCCACGCCCCACAGCGGCCAGCGGCCGTACATGAGCGTGATGGCGCACCACCCCCCGTAGGCCAGGACGGCGATCAACAGCGTGGGAATTTCCACCGCAGCCACCCGCGGCTCTGTTGCGCTCAGGTCCGGCGCGCCGGAACGGCTAAGTGTGATCAGGTCTTTCACGGAAGTCGCGGACGCTCCACGCGCCGTCATGGCGTCAGGGGATAACCTCCTCGAGGTAATTCTACGCTTAAAGTCATGCGGCGCAGCCGCGGAGAGTACCGATGCGCGCGGGCGAGCCGCGTGGGTCCCCGTCTCAGTCCAGCGTGACGGGCCGCAGCAGCCGGCGCTCGAGGGCGGTGAGCCCATCGTAGAGCAGGATGGCCATGAGCCCGGTGACGAGACCGCCCTGCAGGATGAAGGCGGTGTTGCTGGAGAGGAGCCCCGCGATGATCACCTCGCCGAGTCCCTTGGCCGCGACGGTCGAGCCGATGGTCGCCGTGCCGACGTTGATCACCAGCGACAGCCGGATACCCTCGAGGATGAGCGGCGTGGCGAGCGGCAGCTCGACCGCGAGGAGCCGCTGCCGCGCGCTCATGCCCATGCCGCTGGCCGCCTCGAGCACCGCGGGCGGACAGGTCTTCAGGCCCACGAGCGTGTTCTCGAAGATCGGCAGGAGCCCGTACGCGAACAGGGCGATCAGCGTCGGCTTCTCACCGAAGCCGACCAGCGGCACCGCGACCGCGAGCACCGCGACGGGCGGAAAGGTCTGGCCGATATTGACGAGCGTGCGCGATAAGGGCAGAAACTGCGCGCCGCTCGGGCGCGTCACGAGGATACCGAGACCGATCGCGACGAGGCTGCTCGCCGCCGCCGCCAGGCACACCGTGCCGAGCTGCGCGAGCGCGAGCGCCAGGAGGTTCCCCTGGTCGTAGATGGGCGGCGCGCCGTACTGCGTAAGCGGCGCAAAGAGCGGCGCGAAGCTCTGCGGCCTCGCAAGGAACGCAACCAGCAGCGCGAGCGCCGCCAGCCGCAGTATGGTGGCCGCGCGCGGCATCATCTGCGCAGGCGCAGGGGCGAGGCGCGAAGCGCCGAGCGGGCGCACGGGAATGTGCGCCCGGGGCTTGCGCGCAGCAGGACAGCGCAGCGCAATGTGCCCGCCGCCGCAGGCGGCGGGCGGCCAGGATGGCCGCGCAGCGCTTGCGCGGAGCAGGGACTGCGCGGTGCAACGTGCGCCCAGGGCTTGCGCGCAGCAGGACAGCGCAGCTCAATGTCGGACGCGAGCCGCATCCTAGGGGCGCCCGTGCGCCAGGATGGCCGCGACCGTGAGCCGCCCGCGCACCGTGCCATCGGCGTCGACTACCCGCGCGGAGTCAGCCCCGCTCCACACGAGCTCGGAGAGCACTTCGCGGAGCGACGCCGTCGGCGCCACCGCCGGCCCGTCCGAGGCGCCGGGCACCGCCGCCTCCCCCGCCGTGACGAGCGACAGGAGGCGCATCGCGCGGTCGGCGAGGCCCGTCAGGCGCGAGACGAACGGATCCGCCGGCCGCGTCAGCAGCACCGCCGGCCGGTCGCACTGGAGCAGCCGTCCGCCGCTCATGACCGCGACCTTGCTTCCGAGCCTGAAGGCCTCGTCCATGTCGTGGGTCACGAGCAGGACCGTCGTGCCGAAGCGCCGCTGGATGCCGAGGAGATCGTCCTGCGCCTTGGCGCGGATGATGGGATCGAGCGCACCGAAGGGCTCGTCCATGAGCAGCACGACCGGCTCCGCGGCCAATGCCCGCGCCACGCCGACCCGCTGCTGCTGCCCGCCCGAGAGCTGGTGCGGCAGCGCGCCGGCATAGGTGGCGGGGTCGAGCGCGAAAACCTCGAGGAGCTCGCGGACGCGAGCCTCGATGCGGCGCTCGTTCCAGCCGAGGAGGCGCGGGACCGTGGCGATGTTCTCGGCGACGGTGCGATGGGGAAAGAGCCCGTGGCCCTGGATCACGTAGCCGATGCGCCGGCGCAGCAGATACGCCGGCTCCGCGCGCGTATCGCGGCCGTCGATCAGCACGCGGCCGCTCGTCGGCTCGACCAGGCGGTTGATCATCCGCAGCAGCGTCGATTTGCCCGATCCCGAGGTTCCGACGATCGCGGTGACCGAGTGGCGCTCGACGGTCAGCGAGACGTCGTCGACCACGGTCGTCTCCCCGTAGCGCTTGCTCAGGCTCTCCACGGCGATCATGGGCGCCTCACTCCGCTCAGGCCTTCACGCGATCGAGCACTTCGACCAGCGCGTCCAGTGTGAGCGCGGCGGAGAAGGCCAGCGTGACGATCGGGATCGCCCCGAGCAGCACCAGGTCGATCGCGGTCTGCCCGATGCCCTGGAATACGAAGGCGCCGAGACCCCCTCCCCCGATCAGCGCCGCTACCGTCACCATGCCGATGTTCTGCACCAGCACGACGCGCACCCCGGTGAGGATGACCGGCAGCGCCAGGACGAGTTCGACGTTGGTGAGCACCTGCCAGCTCGTCATCCCCATGCCGTGCGCCGCCTCCACGGCGGCGCGCGACACGCGCTTCAGGCCCGCGACCGTGTTGGCGACGATCGGCAGCAGCGAATAGAGGAACAGCGCCACCACGGCCGGCGCGGCGCCAATGCCGCGGATGCCGAGCCGGTCGGCGAGCGGCACCGCCGCCGCCAGGGCGCCGAGCGGCGCCATCAGCATCCCGAACAGTGCGATAGCCGGAATCGTCTGGATGACGTTGAGCGTCGTGAGCACCGCGGGGCGCAGCCGCGGTGCGCGATGACAGAGCACGCCGAGCGGCAGTCCGATGAGCGCCGCCGCGGCGAGCGAGCCGAAGGCGAGCTCGAGATGCTGACGAGCCTCGCGCGCGAAACGTACGGCGTTGATCGCATACTCGCGCATCACCGAGAGATGATCGAAGGTGCCGTGCGCGAGCGCGAGGCCCGCCACCGCGAGCGAGCCGGCGAGAAACAGCACGCGCACCGCGGGCCCGGGCCGCAGGCGCGTCGTCGCATCGGTCGCCAGGAGCCCGAGGCACACCATCAGCACCCAGAAGGCCCCGCCGGGCGCAATCCGCACGATGCTGTCTCCCGGCGGGGTGAGCGCGTCGCCGGCGGCCGCCGCGGCGAGCGCGACGGCGGCGGTGCCCGCGAGCGCCAGCACCAGCCGCACGCGCGCATCTGCGACCCAGAGCGCCACGAGCGCGCTCATCGCCAGCACCGCTGCGCAGCCGAGCGCGCCCCAAGCCGGCAGCACCTGCGCGAGGCTGCGCGGGTCGCCGGGCACGATGCGGTTCGACTTGAACACCACGAAGGGCATGAAAACGAGCGCGGCCGCGCCCGCAGCGGCCAGCACCACGCCGAGGGGATCGACGCGAGCGAGGCCGGCGCCGCTCACCCGCACGACGCGCAGCTCCGCGCCGCTCACTTGAGAAAGCCCCGCATGCGCAGGTAGTCCCGCGCGACCGACTCCGCCGACTCGCCGTTCACCTGCACGCGGGCGTTGAGCTGCTGGAGGGTCTCGCGGGTGAAGCTCTCCATGAGCGGCTTGACGATGGTCGCGACCTGCGGGTACTCGCTGAGGACCGCGGCGCGCATCGTCGGCACGGGCGCGTACACCGGCTGGTCGTGGCGGTCGTCCTCCAGGATCTGCAGATTGGCCGCGACGATGCCTCCGTCGGTGCCGTAGACCATGGCGGTGTTCACGCCGTTGGTGCGCGCCGCGGCGGCCGTGATGGTGGCGGCGGTCTCCCCGCCGGCGAGCACGATCATCTGATCGGACGTCAGCGTGAAGCCGTAGGTCCTCTCGAGCGAGCGCAGCGTCCCGGCGTTGGCGAACTCCGCGGAACAGGCCAGCATCACCTGGCCTCCGCCCGCGACCCAGCGCGCGAAGTCGCTCATCGTCCTCAGGTGATTGGCGGCGGCGACGTCGCGCCGCACGGCGAGCGCCCAGGCGTTGCTGGCATCGGCGGGAGTGAGCCACACGATGCGATTGGCGGCGTAATCGAGCCGCGCACCGAGCTCGTAGCCCTTGCGCAGGTCCTTCCAGGCGGGATTCCCCGGGTCGTTGAAGAACAATCCGGCGTTGCCCGTGTACTCGACGTACAGGTCGACTTCCCCCGAGAGCAGCGCCTTGCGAACCACGGGGGTGGCGCCCAGCGTCATGCGGTCGACCGTCGGCACCCCGTGCGCGTTGAGCAGCAGGCGGATCATCTCGCCGATCATCGCCGATTCGCTCGAGAGCTTGGAGGAAACGACCACGGCGGCGAGCGCGTGGGTCGAGACGCTGAGCGCGAGGACCGCGGCCACGCACAGCGACTTGAGGATCTGCCCCACCCATACACGTTGTCGGTTGTCCTCGTGCGCGTCAAGGGCCGCTGCCTTTATGATGCCGCCACCGATGCCGCCACCGCCGCGTTCCTCCGCACCCGCCGTCCGACCCGACCGGACCTCGAGCGGCCGCTATTCGCTGTGGCGGCTGCTGCGCGAGGGCCTCACGGGACAACGCGGCTGGTCGCGCGCCTGGGCCAGGGCGGCGCCGCGCGCGCGCTACCGCGTCGTGATCGTCGGCGGCGGCGGCCACGGGCTCGCGACCGCTTTCTATCTCGCGACCGAGCACGGCATCACCGACGTCGCGGTGCTCGAGCGCGGCCCGCTCGGCCTCGGCAACGTCGCGCGCAACACCGCCATCATCCGCTCCAACTACTTCCAGCCTCCCAACGTGCGCTTCTACGAGTTCTCGCTGAAGCTGTGGGAGCATCTCGAGCGCACGCTCAATTTCAACGCCATGGTCAGCCAGCGCGGCACGCTCAACCTGTTTCACACCGAAGCGCAGCGCGACCTCTTCACGCGCCGCGCGAACCTGATGCTTCTGGAAGGCGTGGACGCCGAGGCGCTGTCGCGCGATGAGGTCAAGGCGCTCGTCCCGCTCGTCGATCTCGACAACGGCCGCTACCCGGTGCTCGGCGGATTCCTGCAGCCGCGCGGCGGCACGGTGCGCCACGACGCGGTCGCCTGGGGCTATGCGCGCGGCGCTTCCGAGGCGGGAGTCGACGTCGTCGAGCACTGCGCCGTGACCGGCATCCGGCGCGCGGGTAACCGGGTGACGGGTGTCGAGACCACGCGCGGCTTCATCGCCGCAGACATCGTGTGCCTCGCGGTGGCCGGGCATTCCTCCGAGCTCGCGCGCCTGGCGGGCATCGAGCTGCCGATCGAGACGCACGTGCTGCAGGCCTTCGTGACCGAGGGCCTGAAGCCGGTGCTCGACGTGGTGCTCACCTACGGCGCCGGACACTTTTATATCAATCAGTCCGACAAGGGCGGCCTGGTGTTCGGCGGGGCGATCGACGGCTACAACACCTACGGCCAGCGCGGGACGCTGCCGATGGTGGAGGAAGTGACCGCGGCCGCGGTGACGCTGCTGCCGGCGCTGGCGCGGGTGAAGGTGCTGCGGCAGTGGGGCGGCGTCATGGACATGACGATGGACGGCTCGCCGATCATCTCGCAGACACCGCTCGCCGGCCTCGTTCTCAACGGCGGCTGGTGCTACGGGGGCTTCAAGGCGATACCCGCCGGAGGCTTCACCACCGCGCACCTGATCGCGCGCGGCACGCCGCACCCGCTCGCCGCTCACCTCGATCTCGGGCGCTTCGCCGCCGGACGCACGGTCGATGAGCGCGGCGTCGGCCCGTTCCCCTGGCTGCACTAGTATGAAGCTCGCAGCGGACATTCTGTCGCGATGCTCGCGGCGGCGCGCCAAAAGCGCGGTTTCGCCGGGCACATTGCGCTGCGCTGTCCTGCTGCGCGCAAGCCCCGGGCGCACGTTCCTGTGCGCCCGCCCGGCGCTTGGCGCCTCGCCCCTGTGCCCGCATGCGCGAGAGCCCGCGCCATGCTGAGAATCCCCTGCCCCTTTTGCGGTGTGCGCGATGAGGTCGAGTTTCGCTACCGCGGCGATGCGAGCAGGTCGCGCCCGGCCGCCGCCGCGGACGCCGCGGCATTTTCCGACTACGTCTACGTGCGCGGGAATCCGCTCGGCTGGCATCTCGAATGGTGGCTGCACGTCGGCGGCTGCCGCAGGCTCCTCAAGGTCGAGCGCCACACTCTGAGCCACGAGATCCGCTGGGTGGGAGCTCCCGGGGAGCAACCACCGCCGCCAGAGAAAGCGCGGGCCCCGTGATGCCGGGCCCGGCACGAATCTCACCGGGGCTGCTGACCGATGCCGCGCGCCCGCTCGCCTTCCGCTTCGACGGCGTGGAGATGCGCGGACTCGCCGGCGACACGCTCGCCGCGGCGCTCCTTGCCAACGGACGGCGCCTGGTCGGCCGCAGCTTCAAATATCACCGGCCGCGCGGCATCGTGACCCTCGGGCCGGAGGAGCCCTGTGCGCTGGTCGATGTGATCGGCGCGGCGGGGCGCGAGCCCAACCAGCTCGCGACCACGCTCGCGCTCCGCGAGGGTCTCGTCGCCGTGAGCCAGAATCGCTGGCCGTCGCTCGAGCTCGACCTGCTCTCCCTCAACGATCGCCTCGGCCGCTTCCTCCCGGCGGGCTTTTACTACAAGACCTTCATGGCGCCCGGCTGGGCGTGGGAGCGCGTCTACGAGCCGCTCATCCGCCGGGCCGCCGGCCTGGGGAGGCTCGAGGCCGTCGTCGGCGAGCACGCCGCGCCCGCGCAGATGGTGCATGACCACGCGGACGTGCTGGTGGTGGGCGCCGGCAGCGCGGGTCTCGCCGCGGCCGCGCGGCTGGGTGCCGCGGGCCTTCGGGTGCTGCTCGCCGAGCAGGACGTGGCGGTGGGAGGCGGCGCGCTCCTCGATCCGCGCTGGAATGCGTGGCGGGTGGAGATGGAGCGGCGGCTCGCAGCGCTCCCGGGCGTACGCTGCCTCACGCGCACCACCGTGCTCGGCGCTTACGGTCACGGCGTATTCGGCGCGCTCGAGACGCTCGGGCCCGAAGAGAGCGCGCGCTTCGGCGGCCTGCGCGAGCGGCTGCGACTCGTGCGCGTCCGGCGGGTGCTGTTCGCCTGCGGGGCAAGCGAGCGCCTCATCGCCTTCCCGGGCAACGACGTGCCGGGCGTGATGCTCGCCGGGGCCGCGCTCGGCTACCTGCGCCGCTACGGAGTCGCGGTCGGGCAGCACCCGGCTTTCTTTCTCAACAACGACGAGGCCTATGAGGCTCTGTTCGCGCTCGCCGCCGCGGGAGTGCAGGCGGCGGCGGTGATCGATCCCCGCCCGAGCGCGCGCGCGGCCGCGCGCGCGCAGGGCTTGGGCATCGAGGTGCTCACGGAGGCGGTCGTCACCGGCGTTCTCGGACGCCGCGGCGTACGCGGCGTGCGCGTGGCGGCGCGCAATGGCAGCGGGCGGCTCGTGGATGCCGACTGTCTCCTCATGTCGGGCGGCTACAGCCCGGCGACCTCGCTCAGCAGCCAGCTCGGCGCCCGCCTCGAGTGGCAGGAGCGGATCGCAGCTTTCACGGCGGATCCGCCGCCCGCGGCGGGACGGGCCGCCGGTGCCGCGCGCGGCGTCTTCGGCCTCGCGGCTGCGTGCCTGGACGGCGAGACAGCGGCGGGGGCACTCGCAGCGGAGCTCGGGCGCGCGGCGCCGCCGCTCGCGGCCGGCCCTCTCCTGCCGCCCGATCATCCGGCGACGCCGCTCGCGCCGCTCTGGGAGGTGCGCCGCCCGGGCAAGGCCTTCGTCGATCTGCAGAACGACGTGACGGCTGATGACGTGCGCCTCGCCTGCCGCGAGGGCTACGAGCACATCGAGCACATGAAGCGCTTCACCACCTGTGGCATGGCAACCGACCAGGGCCGCATCGGCGCGCTGGTGGCGGCTGCCGTGCTGGCCGAGGCGCGCGCTGCGCCGCTCGCCGAGGTCGGACAGGTGAAGCCGCGGCCCTTCGCCGAGCCCGTGCCGTTTGCGGCGCTCGCCGGCGGCGAGGTCCGCGGGCACTACAGGCCGAGGCGCCGCCTGCCGTTGCACGACTGGCACGACCGCGCCGGAGCGACCTTCGTCAGCACGGGGCTGTGGCTGCGGCCGCTCGTCTACTCGCGGGCCGCCGGCTGGGAGCCGGTGCTCGAGGAGGCGCGCGCGGTGCGCCGCTCGGTCGGCATCACCGATGTGTCGACGCTCGGCAAGATCGACGTGCAGGGACCCGACGCCGCACGTTTTCTCGACTTCATCTACGCCAATACTTTCTCGACGCTGGCGGTGGGCCGCGCCCGCTACGGCGTCATGCTGCGCGAGGACGGCAGGCTGTTCGACGACGGCACCACCTCGCGGCTGGGTCCAGGGCATTTCCTGGTCACCACCACGACCGCCAACAGTGCCGCCGCGCTCGAGCACCTCGAGTTTCATCTGCAGGCGGTGTGCCGCGACCTCGACGTCGTCCTGACCGACGTTTGCGACCAGTGGGCACAGTTCGCGGTCGCGGGACCGCGCTCGCGCGAGGTAGTGGCGCCGCTCGTCCCGGATCTCGATCTCTCGAACGCGGCTTTCCCCTTCATGGCGGTCGCCGAGACGCGCATCGCCGGGGTTCCGGGACGGCTGTTCCGCATTTCCTTTTCCGGCGAGCTGGCCTACGAGCTCGCGGTGCCGGCGGGCGCGGCGCGCACCGCATGGGAGGCGGTGCTCGCGGCGGGCAAGCCGTACGGCATCCGGCCCTACGGCCTCGACGCCCTGAACACGCTGCGCATCGAGAAGGGGCACGTCACCACCGCCGAGCTCAACGGCAACACGAGCGCCGATGACCTGGGTCTGCAGCGCATGCTGAAGAAGAGCGGCGACTTTGTCGGCCGCTCGCTCGCCGGCCGCCCCGGTCTCACCGAGCCCGACCGGCTGCAGCTCGTCGGCGTGCGCCCCGTGGACCGCGCGCGGCGGCTGCGCAACGGGATGCACCTGGTCGCACCGGAGGCGCCGGGCGCGAGTCTCGGCTACATCACCTCCTCCACTCCGTCCGTCGAGCTCGAGGGCTGGGTCGGTCTCGCGCTGCTCGCCGGCGGGCGGCAGCGCATCGGCAGCCGTCTCCTCGGTACCTCGCCCCTGCACGGCGAGCGCACCGAGCTCGAGATCGTGAGCCCCCACATGCTCGATGCGCAGAGCACGCGTGTCCGGGCCTGAGATGGGTATCGCACTCGCCTCCTGCCCGGCGGACATCATCGAGCTCGGGGCATTCCGCGAGCGCTCGCCCGACCTCGAGCGGCTCGCGGCCGGGCGCGGCCTCACCCTCCCCGGCCCGGGCGGCGTCGTGGTCCGCCCCGGGCGTCTCGCGCTCAGCGTGCGCCCCGGACGCTGGCTGCTGCTCGCGCCGCCGGCGGCTCCGGGCGAGAGCGCGGAGCTCTGGCGGGAGGCGAGCCGCGGTCATGGCGCCGTGATCGACCTGTCCTCGGCTCTCGTGGAATTCCTCCTGAGCGGCCCCGCGGTGCCGGAGGTGCTCGCGCGCGCCTGCCGGCTCGACCTCGACGCGAATGCGTTCCCCGCCGGACGCGCCGCTGCCACAATCATGGTGCAGGTGCCCGTGATCCTCGCCCGGCTCACGGCGGGGATGCTGCTCCTGACGCCGGCCACTACGGCGCAGCACCTGCGCGAATGGCTAGTGGAGACTTCGCAGCCCCTCGGACTGGCGCTGGGCCCGGATGCGACCGTGAGTCACTTGTGCGCAGAGAGCTCGACATGAAGGATTCGGCGCGGGCCGTCGTGATCGGTGGCGGCGTGGTCGGCACGAGCGTGCTCTATCACCTCGCGAAGATCGGCTGGACGGACGTGCTGCTCATCGAAAAGAGCGAGCTGACCTCCGGGTCGACCTGGCATGCCGCGGGCGGCATGCACACCTTCAACGGCGAGGCCAATATCTCGCGGCTGCAGAAGTACACGATCGACCTCTATCGCGAGATCGAGCGGGTGTCGGGTCAGTCGTGCGGGCTGCATCCGAACGGCGGACTCATGCTGGCCGCGAATCAGGGCGAGCTCGACAGCCTCAAGCTCATCTGCTCGCGGGCGCGCTATCTCGGTATGGAGACCGAGATGATCTCGCTCGAGCAGGCGCTCGAGTACAACCCGTTGATCGACCCGAGCCACTTCATCGGCGCGCTGTGGCGCGCCGATGGCGGGCACTGCGACCCATCCGGAACCACCAACGCCTACGCCAAGGCGGCGCGGCAGCTCGGCGCCTCGGTCGAACGCTTCACGCGCGTGCTGTCGCTCACGCAGCGCCGCGACGGCAGCTGGGACGTCGTGACCGACAAGGGCACGGTGCACGCCGGGCACGTGGTCAACTGCGCAGGCCTGTGGGCGCGCGAAGTCGGCCATATGGCCGGCATCGAGCTGCCGGTGCTGGCGATGGAGCACCACTATCTCATCACGGAGGATCTCCCCGAGCTCAAGGGCCGCGCCCGCGAGATCGTCAACACCACCGACTACGCCGGCGAGATCTACGTGCGCCAGGAGCGCGGCGGGGCGCTGATCGGCACCTACGAGCCGCACGGCATCGTCTGGTCGCCGGTGAAGACGCCCGACGACTTCTCGATGCAGCTGCTGCCCGAGGACTTCGAGCGGCTCGCGCCCTACTTCGAGGTCGGCTTCAGGCACTTCCCGGCGCTCGGGCGCGTCGGCATCCGCAAGGCCGTGAACGGGCCCTTCACCTTCGCGCCCGACGGCAATCCGCTCGTGGGACCGGTGCGGGGCCTCAGGAACTACTGGGTTGCGTGCGCCGTCATGGCGGGCTTCAGCCAGGGAGGCGGCATCGGGCTGGTGCTGTCGCGCTGGATGGCGGAGAGCGATCCGGGGCAGGACATCATCTCGATGGACGTGGCGCGCTTCGGCGCCTTCGCCACCCCGAAATACACCTCGATCAAGGTGCCGGAGAATTACTCGCGGCGCTTCCGCCTCGCCTATCCCAACGAGGAGCTGCCGGCGGCGCGCCCGGTGCGCCGCTCGCCCATCTACGAGAAGCTCAAGGCGGCCGGCGCCTGCATGGGCGCCAACTACGGGCTCGAGAACGCGCTCTGGTTCGCGCCTCCGGGCATGGAGCCCGTCGAGTCTCCGACCTATCGCCGCTCGGAAGCCTTCCCCATCGTGCGCGCGGAGTGTCAGGCGGTGCGCAGCGCCGTCGGCCTCTACGAGACGACCAACTATGGAAAGTACGAGGTCGCAGGCCGCGGCGCGCGCGCCTGGCTCGACCGCGTGTTCGCCGCGCGCATCCCGAAGGTGGGGCGTCTCGGACTCGCGCCGATGCTGAGCCCCGCGGGCCGCATCGTCGGCGATCTCACGATCGCGTGTCTCGCCGAGGATCGGTTCCTGATCTTCGGCTCCGGTTTCGCCGAGGAGTTTCACCTGCGCTGGTTCTCCCGGGCAGACCCGCCGCCGGATGTCTTCGTGCGCTCGCTGGCCTCGACGCTGAACGGCGTGTCGATCGCCGGTCCGCGCTCGCGCGAGCTCCTGCAGCGCCTCACGCGCGTGGATCTCTCGGCCGGCGCCTTCAAGCTGTTCCAGGTGCGCGAGACGGCGGTCGGCTTCGCCCCCTCGATCCTGAGCCGCGCCGGCTTCACCGGCGAGCTGGGCTACGAGATCTGGACCACCCCGGATTACTTCGCGACCCTCTACGACGATCTCATGGACGCAGGGCGCGGTCTCGGCCTGAGGCTCTTCGGCGGGCGGGCGCTCTCCTCGCTCCGCCTCGAGAAGGGCTACGGGTCGTTCCAGAAGGACTTCCGGCCGGATTACACCGCTGCCGAGACCGGGCTCGAGCGCTTCGTCGATTTCAGCAAGCCGGATTTCACCGGCCGGGCGGCGGCGCTCGCCGAGCGTGCGTCGGGACCCGGGAGGCGCTTCGTCATCATGGAGGTCGCCGCTCTCGATGCCGAGGTCATCGGCTACGAGTCGATCATGAAGGAGGAGGCCGCGGTCGGTTACGTGACCTCGGGTGCCTTCGGGCACTGTGTCGGCAAGAGCCTGGCCGCGGGCTACGTGCCGAGCGCGCTCGCGCGCGACGGCGCGCGTTTCGAGATCGACATCCTCGGCGAGATGCGCACCGCGACCGTGCGCCTCGAGCCGCTCTACGATCCGCAGGGCCTGAAGCTGCGGTCGTGAGGAGCAATTCAGGCGAACGACAGCGGCGCGGGTCCTGCCGCTCGATGAGTGGTCCGAGGCGATCCTCGGGGCCTGAGGCGTACACTGGCGACGCCCCTAGCTCGCGCGCGCAGGCGCCGGTGTGCTCATGAAACTACGCTACAAGGTCCTGGGCGCCATCGTGGTCCTGTTGGGAGCCGGAGTGTCGACTCTGGTGTGGACCATGACCCGCACGGCTCCGTGCGCTGCGGCGCCGCCGCCGCCCGCGGGTGCCACCCTGATGAAAGGGATCATGCGCCGCTGCTACGGCCCGCCCGAGGTCGTTCTCGGCTACGAGGACGTTTCCAAGCCCACACCCGCCGACGACGAAGTGCTGGTCAAAGTGCATGCCGCGTCCGTGAATCCCCTCGACTGGCACTACGTGGAGGGCACCCCCTATCTCGTGCGTATCGACGCGGGCTTCGGCAAACCCGACAACCCGCGGCTCGGCGTCGATTTTGCCGGGACGGTCGAAGCGGTGGGCAAGAGCGTCAGGCTCTTCAAGCCGGGGGATGAGGTCTTCGGGGGCAAGTTCGGGGCCTTCGCGCAGTATGTGACCGTACGAGAGGAGCGCGCGATCGCGCTCAAGCCCGCCGGCGCCACTTTCGAGCAGGCCGCGTCCGTGCCGATCGCGGCGCTCACGGCACTGCAGGCGCTGCGCGACAAGGGGCACGTCCAGGCCGGGCAGAAAGTCCTGGTCAACGGCGCCTCGGGCGGCGTCGGTACCTTCGCGGTGCAGATCGCCAAGTCATTCGGCGCCGAAGTGACCGGCGTCTGCAGCAGCAAGAACGTGGAGCTGGTGCGCTCACTCGGCGCCGATCACGTGGTCGACTACACCCGCGAAGACTTCACCAGGGGCACGGTGCAGTACGACCTGATCATCGACACCGTCAGCACCCACTCGGTCTCGGACTACCGGCGCGTGCTGAGCCCGAACGGCAATTACGTGATGATCGGCTCCACCTCCACTGGTCACTGGTTCGGGTGGCTCGAGAATCCGCTCGAGGCCTGGATACGCTCGCCGTTCATGAGCCAGAAGTTCGGCATGATGCTCACCGAGCTCAACAGGCACGACCTCGCCGTGCTGGCCGATCTCGTGCAGTCGGGGAAGGTGACGCCGGTCATCGACCGCACTTACAAGCTGAGCGAGGCGGCGGAAGCGCTGGTCTATCTCGAGAAGGGACACGCGCGGGGCAAGGTCGTGCTGACGGTCGAGTAGCCGCGCCGGAGAAGTCGGCCTGTCTCCCCTGGTCAGCGGATCCCCGCCGGGCTGACCAACCCATTTGACGAAGCGACCTGTGCATGGCGCGGGCCGCCGTGCGCACCGCTGGCGCGCAGGGCTGTCTTCGAATGACGACATCTTGCCTTATATGGGACAATCTGGCTCATATACGGTAGGGATACGACCCGGCGTAAGGGGCTGCGACGGGCTGCGACCCAGGGAGGGTGCGCGCGGGCGGATTCGGCCCTGTCACGGGATGCTTGATGGTTCATGAAGTCAGCGTCGAGCACTCAGGTTCTTGCCGCGGCCCGTCAGTGGCTGCGGCCCCTCGTGCACGTCCTCATCCGCAGTGGAGTCACCTGGAGGGACTTCGCCGAGCTCGCGCGCACGAGCTACGTGGACGTCGCGACACAGCAGTTCGGCAAGCGAGGACGGCCGACCAACGTCTCGCGTACCGCCGTCCTTACCGGACTGACGCGGCGCGAGGTCCGCAGGCAGCGTGCGCGGCTCGCTGCAAGTTCCGAGACGTGGGCCGGCCACGTCACCAAAGGCTCGCTCGTGCTCTCGGCCTGGCACCAGGATCCGGAATTTCTGGAGGCGAGCGGACAGCCGGCGCCGCTTCCCATGGAGGGTGAGGAAGTGAGCTTCACGGCACTGCTGCGCCGTTGCGGTGCCGGTGACGTCCGGCCCTCGACCCTGCTGAAGGAGCTGCTGGCGGCTCAAGCCGTCCGCCAGCTGCCTGACGGGCGGCTCGAGCCGCTCAAGCGCAGCTACATCCCGCAGAGCATGGACGAGCAGCTCGTGCTCCTGTGGGGCAAGCGCATGACCGACCTCGCGAGCACCTCCGGCCATAACCTCACCTGCTCGCGCGACGTTGCGGCGAGATTCGAGCGCGCCGCGGTCAATGACCACATCAAGGCGAGCGCGCTGCCCGCGTTTCGTGAGTTTCTCGAGCGGGAGGGCCAGGCGTTCCTCGAACGGGTCGATGCCTGGCTCACCGAGCATCAGGCACGCGGCGAGGCGCCCGACACGGCGCGCGCGCCGGTTCGCCTCGGCGCCGGGCTCTATCACATCGGGGATTGAGCGGAGTCAGCAATGCACCGTGCCATACAGATAATGTCTGCCGCCACCGCCGCAGTGCTGCTCACCTCGTGCGGACCGGGCACCCAGGTGGCCGGCATCGAAGGCACCGGCGCCCCGGCCCCGGTAACGGCGACGGGCCCGATCACGGGATTTGGAAGCATCTTCGTGAACGGCGTCGAGTACTCGACCACCGGTGCAGAGATCGAGATCGACGATCAGCCGGGCACCGAATCACAGCTGGCGATCGGAGAGGTCGTCACCGTGACGGGGACATTGAACACCGACAATACGACCGGTACCGCGACCCAGGTGACCTTCAGCGCAAACGTGCTCGGCCCCGTCACGGACGTGAGCGTCCCGACGCAGACTTTCGTCGTACTCGGCCAGACGGTGCTGGTCACCGCCACGACGGTATTCGATCCCAACATCCAGCCCGCAGGCATCGCGGGCATCAAGACCAATGACCGGCTCGAGGTGAGCGGATTCCCCGACAGCTCGGGACAGATCGTGGCGTCGCGCATCGAGCTTGCGTCCACGGACGCCTTGCGGGTCGAAGGCACCGTCCAGGGGCTCAACACCGGCACGCTGGTTTTTCAGATCAATGCACTATCGGTGGATTACAGCGGCGCGACACTCCACGGAACGCTCTCCAACGGCAGCGTCGTCGACGTCGACGGGACGAGTCTCAGCGCCAGTGGTGCGCTGCTGGCCACCGACGTGACGGTGTTACCGCCTCCCGGCGGCGCGCCGAACAGCCGGGGGGAGGTCGAAGGCGTCATTACATCCTTTACCAGCGTCAGCGATTTCGTGGTCAATGGGGTGCATGTCACGACTAATTCCAGCACCGTGTTCGTGCTCAACGGAATGACGCTCGGGGTCAACGTCCGCGTCGAAGTCCAAGGCTCCTACGATTCCTCGGGAACGCTCGTCGCCTCAAGCGTCGAGGCGGGAAACAACTGACCATGAGACGAGCGGGCGCCGCCACGGAGTGAACCTCATGTCAAGCAAGAAACCGTCGCTGCACGCCGTGACGACCGCGCCCGAGTCCCGCGCGGCGAGCCATTCAGCGCCACAACCCCTTTCCCCAGCGTCGTGGGGCGGGCATCTTCACGCGACCCGTGTGGCGCTGGCGATGATTTACGAGCACGCAAACAGGGGGGGCGGCCATCTGACTCCGAATGAGCGCATCCTGGCCAGCGTCTGCGAATTCCGCTGCGCGCTCGCCTCGGGGGAGTGGCTCGGGCGGCTCAAGGCCAACTGCCTCAACGAGCTCGCCACCGCGCGCTTCGTACTGAACGAAGTGGGAGCGCAGAGCGTCGCGGCCCATATAAGTCACACCGTGGAGGCCTTGCGTCGGGCACACCTGGTGCGGCGCCGGCAGGCGCTTCTGGCGAAGCTCGAGCGGGACCTGAATGCCGCCGGGCCCACGCTTGACAATTTGATCGCGAAATTCGCGCAGACCCTCCTGGATGCCGGGGGCGGCTCTCCGGAATGCCTCCCGGAGTATTCGGCTCCACGCAGCGCACACCGAGCGCAATGGCGCAGTGCTCCATCCGACCTGGATTTCAAGCGCAGAGAGAGAACCGGCCGAGGGTAGGCGCGCTTGATCGTGGCCGAGCGCTGGCAGCCACGCGGACGGCGAGTCTGGAGGCTAGGGTCGGAATCCCATGACCAGCGCAGGTCGTTGACTCGCGGGCAAAACCTGGCCCGCGTGCCCAGACATACCCCATACGCCTACCCCCGCCAAGAGTGCTTTGGTGACTTTCGAGCTCACTTTACAATCGCCAAAGACTCGTTGCCTAAGTCTGCGCGGAAGCCCTGCGAAGCAATCGTCCCGTGGTTGCTTCCGAGCACACAACGAAACAGATAGTGGCGACCACGCCAACGAGCACGTATGAACCGGCAATCTGCATAGCAAGCCGCTTGCGAGTCAGACCGCCGGTGCTAAGTGCAAGAACCAAAGCGAACGTCGCGAATACCATCACCTGAGCCCATCGCCCCACCAGAGCCTGCGACAGGGTCAATCGAGCGGGACGCTGCATCAGCGCGGCAACCGTGACGAGCCCTGTACTGAGCGCGAATTCAACGGGCGAGTCGCTGCTCCGCCAGAGCGCATAGAAAGCGGCCATCGTGAGCAGTGACAGCGCTACGAGTGACCAGCGACGTGTGCGTGGCGCCGAGTCGAACTTCCATCTCTTCGCCATGGACCGCCCGGCGATGGCACTCGCTCCAAATGCACCCGCTGTCGCGATGGACGCCGGCAGGCCTACGCCCCAGCCGATCATGCCGGTCCAGAGCAACACCACGGGATTCTCCATCAGCGCCAATTTTAGCTTTTGATAAAAACCCAGACCTTCGGCCACGAATATCGGGTGCGCGGCAACCGTTGCCCAAGGCAGAAGGCCTGCGGACAGCACTAACGACATGGCAGCGACTGGCCAAGTGATGGGAAGGGTGCTGACCAAGAGCACGCTGAAAGCCCCTGCTGCCAACCAGCCCCAGCGCATCCACGGCGGAGGCTCCTTGCCTTTCAGGCGCCTGAACAGCAGCATGATTGGCCAGCTGAAAGCGTAGAGCTTCGCAAGCACTAGGCATGGCCCGACGCACAGCGCAAGGAGAAAATCTGCCGCGCGTGAGTCCGCCGGGAGAGTGCCAAGCTCACCCGCGACGTAAACGGCAAGTACTGCAATCGCAGAGAGGATTGGCATCGTCGCCAGTCCACGAGCCGACACATGCGGGCGTCCGAAGATTTTCATCCAGGCGTCAACCGATCCCTTGTCGAGCCATTGAGTTAGTGTCGGTCGTGCCTTCAAAGTCTTATTGAGGAAGTCACGGATGGCATGATCCAGGTAGAAGGCCTTGACGCGTCTGCTCATCCAGGACTTCGGCGCTGGCTGGCTAAACAGTTGGAAAGCTCTGGCATCTGCGTCCGTGCCGGACTGCAGTTTGGCAACCGTCGCGAGATCGGCGACCCGCGTGACAACCACTACCACCTCTTTGGCTCTGGCAGTGACCACGTCCGCACGTGCCCACCGGAGACGCTGAACCACCGTATCAAGGATCGGATCGGACTTCGGTACGGGCTCTAGAAGCAATCGCGCAAGGCGCCGCTCGAGGGCGTCCCAGCTTCCGACGTGGAACGCACCGGGAGTGTCCAGGACGGCATTCAGCGCCGACTCCAGTGCCGCTCGGTCAGGCTCCCCCGGCGCCTTCAGAAGCTGCTCTAGTCTTCCAACCGCACCTTCAACGTGGCGTTGATTTTCATCGTCCAGTTGCGAAGAGATCACTCCCGACGCTGCAGATGCCTGTACTTGGCCCACCACGTCTTTGACAGCGGTAGACGGCACGGAACCAGCCCCCTCGGCCGCTCCGCGCGCGGTACGTAGCGCCGTTTCGTAGGCGGTCCGAAGACGCTGAAACCCGTCCGGATTCTCCTCGGGGTGACATTCCTTGAGTCGAGCAGCGTAGGCTCGGCGGATGTCTCCGATCTCACGCGTCGGCGGGATGCCCAGCGCCTGCCAGACGGTCGGCTGACCTGTCAAAGGAAGCTCTTGCCCTCGAGGGCGTCAAGCGCTTTGAGCAGGCGTGCCCGGGCGTGGTCAGCGGTGACAGGATCTTGTGTATCCAGTGCAGCTTCGAAGGTCGAAAGTTGTCGCCGCACCTCCTCTCGCTCCTCGCCCAGGAAGTGCTCAAAGCAACGGGCCGCCCGAGCGAGGGCGGCGCGATTGGGATCCTTTTCGCGCGGGTGCACCTTGAGCGCTGCGAGATCCCGCCGACGATGTTCCAAGTCGATGCCAGGCTCTCCGGACTCCCTGTCAAAGATCACGAGTTGTCTTCGTTCGTGCGTGGCGGGTACTTCGACGTCCACTTCCAGAAGGCCGTTTATGTCGTAAGTGAAGCGGCAGGTTACTGCAACCTCCCGCGCGCGGCGTGGAGGGACGGGCATCTCGATTGTGCCAAGGTATATATTCTCGCTCGCGATCCGTGATTCCCCTTGGTAGATCTTCAGTGCGATCTTCTCTTGCCCGTCCGAGAGCGTCGTGAAACGTTTCTCTCGGCTGGCCGGAATGACCGTATTGCGCTCTATGATCGGGGTGAAGACGTCCAGGCGGAACGATCCGTCCGGTCGACGCTCGCCACTGTCTACACCGAGCGTGTACGGGCAGACGTCGGTTAGGACAACTTCCTTCAGGGCGGCGTCGCGGGCCTTAAGGCCGGCCTGGATGGCAGCGCCAAGAGCGACTGCCTCGTCGGGATTAAGGCTCGTCGCCGGAAAGCGCCCGAACATCCGGGTAACTGCGCGACGCACGACAGGCATACGCGTGGCGCCGCCGACGAGCACGATCTCCTTTACCTGATCGAGGTCTACTTTGCTGTCTCGCAGCGCTCGGATCACAGGGTCGCGCAAGCGCGCCAGCAGACGCTGACAAAGGGTCTCGAACTGATCAACGGTGACGGAGTATTCGAAGTGCTGGTCTTTCCAACTCACAACCATCTTCGCAACCGCCTCAACGGTTAGCTGCCGCCGAGCTCGCTCCGCCTGGTCTCGAAGAACCTCATAAAGCAGGGGGGCTTGTTCCCGAGAGGTGAAACTCAGCGTTGTTCCGTGTTGCCGCAAGAAGTCTTGAATGAGAACCTCGTTAAAGTCCTCGCCACCCAAATAAGTATCGCCGGTGCTCGCGCGAACCTCGATCACCCCTTCGAATATCTCGAGTATCGAGACGTCAAAGGTTCCGCCGCCAAGGTCGAACACCAGAAATTTGGTCTCATCCTGACGGCGGTGGATGCCGTATGCCAACGCAGCCGCCGTTGGTTCGTTGATGAGGCGATCGACCGCCAAGCCCGCCAGCTCGCCGGCCCGTCGCGTGGCCTTGCGCTGCTTGTCATTGAAATAGGCTGGGACGGTGATGATCGCGCTCTTCACCGGCTCGCCAAGGTAATGCTCGGCGTCAGCCTTGAGGCTGGCGAGTACCAGCGCTGACAGTTCCTCTGGAAGGAATTCCCGAGCGCCCAACCGAGTCATTCGGTTGGTGCCCATGTAGCGTTTGAATGCTGTCGCGGTCAGGGCCGGGTGTGTCACCTGGCGTTCCCGCGCGGCCATCCCGACAAGCAGCTGTCCGTCGTCGTCGATGCTAACCGCGGAGGGGGTTAGCATCTCCCCAAGACTATTTGGAATGAGCTGCGCGCCTCCATCCCGCCAAACGGCGATGGCACTATTCGTCGTCCCAAGATCAATGCCGATCAACGCTTCCTCACGCGGGGAAGCCCCTCATCGACATGCACCATCAAAGTCCACCAGCAATTCCGCATCAAGCGCTCCGGAGCGTGGCTCACGAGCGCCTTCCCTGTTGTGGCACCCATAAGTGGGCCGATCAGATACGACTGCGAGTTCATGCCACATCAGCCGGGTGAGGCCTCAATTTATCCCACTGCCCGGTCCAGCGAAACAGGAGACTCGCCCTTGCTGGCTTCGCGTCATCACTGGTCACAAGTATCGTGAAACGCAGCGTCTTGGGGCTTCCGTCGAAAAGCGGCGCACGCTTACATCAGCCATCAGGGGGAGCTCGATCTCGAGACCGACGATGGACAGCGCGTGTCCAGGGAGGGCCAGGAGGAGTTACTCCGCAGTTGGCACCTCGAGCTGTCGTCCGGTCAATACCGGCGGCCGCGGGCTGGGAGAGCGGACGCGTCCGGCATCAAGCTGGTGCACAACATCACGCTCTCGATGCCGGCGCCGACGCCCCCGAAGGCAGTACTGGCCGCGGCGAAGGCCTTCGCCCGCGAGAAGTTTGGGGCGAAGCACCGGTACGCCATGGCGCTCCATACGCACCAGCAGCACCCGCACGTGCACCTCGTCGTCAAGGCCGAGGGCATCGACGGACGACGACTCCACATCGACAAGGCGATGCTCCGGGAATGGCGGCAGGACTTCGCCCGAATGATGCGGGAACAGGGGATCGCCGCCAACGCGACGCCGAGATCCGTGCGAGGCCAAACCAAGCGAGCCGCTAAGGACGCGTTCTACCGGACCCGGCAACGGGGACAGTCCTACGCGCGGCAGGAGGAGATCGACGTCGTAATAAGAGAGCTCAGAGCCACCAGGACGATCTCCGATCCGGCGCGTGAACGGCTGCTCGAGACCCGAAAAGCGCTCATCGAAGGCTGGAATGCTTTTGCCGACAAATTGGATGCCCAGGGTGAAGACGTCCTCGGCTGTTACGTGCGGTACTTCGCGATGCACCTCCCGCCGGTGGCGACGGACCGCGAGCGGCTGGCGGACGAGCTCATTCGGCGCGCAAGGGCGAAGAGACCCGAGCGAACGCGGGAGGACGAGCGGGTACGCGATCGCACGTTGGAAAGGGCGCGATAATGGGGCTCGATTCGTCTCCTTACTTGCGTCGGGTTGACGTTCAGGACAATTGTCCATATAGTTCAGACAAATGTCTGCTGTCTTTAAACCCTATCCCCTCGAGAATGACCTCGAGATGGCCGCCGTCGTCCTCGATGGGCTGCCCCCTTCCGTCGTCAAGCGCATCGGCGCGTTTCTCGGAATTCGGGCCACGAAGGTCGGTTCGATCGTCAAGATCAGCGAGAAGACCTTGGATCGCCGCCTGAAGAGCGGTTCGCGTCTTAAGCCCGACGAATCGGAGCGCGTGGCGCGTCTGATGAGGATCATCTCGCACGCTGTTTCGACCTTAGAGAGCGAAGACAACGCGCGCCAGTGGCTACAGCGCCCGCTGCGGGAGCTCGGGGGCCAGACGCCCTTACAGCTCGCGGCGACGGAGCCGGGATCGAGGGAGGTCGAGCGGGTCCTGGGCCGCATCGAGCACGGAATCTTCGCCTGATCACGGTCTGGCGTATCTGCAAGAAGGCGCGCCTTGCCAACGCTTTTGACGGGCGCGGCGCCGCCGACTACCCAGGACGCTGGAACAACCCAGGAGTTGCGGTCGTCTACACGGCCGAAAGCCGTTCGCTTGCCTCGCTCGAAGTGCTCGTGCACACCGAAGACACGCGGCTGCTCGCGGCCGTTCCTTGGGTGACGATTCCCGTGGAGATCGACGAGCGGCTCGTCGAGATTGCGAAACATCTCCCCGAGGACTGGCGTCAGCTCCCCGCACCGCCCTCGACGCGCGAGTTCGGTAGTCAGTGGGTGATGCAAGCGCGCTCGCCCGCGCTGCGGGTACCCAGCATCGTGGTCGATGGGGAGTTCAACTACATCCTTAACCCGCGGCACGCGGCTTTCGGGCAGTTGAAGATCGGCGCGTCCGTGGCGTTTTCGTTTGACCCGCGGCTTTGAGGCTCCAGAACGCCGGCGCAGTGTGGCCTTCCTCCGAAACTGAGTGTGGCGCAGTACGGAACACGCTCCATGAGGGGCAGCGCTAGACTCCTCCTCGGTTTCCTGAGGAGGTTGCTGTGGGCTTTCCGACAAGCGATCTATCTCAGAACTAGCGAAGCGGTCAGCGGCCCCTCCCCTGGCACTGAGTCCGCGCGCTGGGCGGCAGCGCGCGCCGGGGTTACGACTTGGCGGGCATGCCCTTCTCGTATTCCAACGTGAGTAGATGGCTGTCGATCCAGTTTACGGAGAGGGCGATAAGTACGTTCAGGTCGGTGATGTCCCGGTCTTCCCATCGCCGGACATAGTGGGTCTCGTCATTGCCGAGCCAGGCGGCGCGTTGGGCAGCGGCCTTCAGTCGAGGGTCGTCCACATATTTGGCGATGCACGGCCCGAGGAGCGTGGATTTAATCGCTGCGGCGTCGTCTGGCCGTTGGGAGCAAAGGTAGTCTTTGACTAGGAATTCCAGAGCCTTTCGCAGGCCTATCCCGACGAGTTGCGTGAGGCCGTGTGTTTCGGCCAGTGCTACTTGGTTGCGGATTTCCACAAATGCCGGCGAGATGGCCGCCACCCGCGGGGGCGTCGAAACCGGCGCGGGCTTCCGAGGCGCCAAGCTGGGAGACCGGCACTGAACAACGTGTCCTATGGGGCCCTGAGGAGCGGCGGGACTTGACCGGCGCGAGCGCGTCCTTGAGGTCCGCGGCCACATCGTGGGGCGCCCGGCCGGTGGCGACCGCATAGCGGAATACCCTCCCCGCGAGAGCTCGCACGCGATGGGTAGTCTCGTGCCGGCCGCGGGCTTCGATGCGTCGCAGTGCGCCGAGAAGCTCCTGCGCCGAGATCACCCCCACGGGCCGATTGCCGAGGTAGGGGTAGAGAAAGCTCTTCAGCCGTGTGCCGAGGATGGAGATCGTCTCAGCCGAGAGAGCGTTGCGCTGAAGCTCGAGCCATTCCGTGGCGACCGCTTCGAAGGTCTCCGCTCGGGCGCCGCGCTGCGCCTTGCGCCGGGCGCTCGGGTCGATCCCGTCGGCGATGAGCTTCCGCGCCTCATCGCGCTTCTCTCGTGCGCGCTTGAGTGTTACGTCTGGATACGCGCCGAGCGAAATCAGTTTCTCGCGGCCGTGCATGCGGTACTTCAAGCGCCACAGTCGGCCGCCCGGTGGAGTCACCAGCATGAAGAGTCCGCGCTCATCGAAGAGCTTGTACGGCTTCTCGATCGGCTTCGTCGCGCGAATTCTGGTCTCGGTGAGAATAGCAATAGACTGTTTTTTGCTTTATTTCAGATACTTATGGTCCGCCGAAGGACGAGGCGGGACACGGGCGAACAGGTTATTGGAGGCTAGGGTCGGAATCGAACCGGCGTAGACGGCTTTGCAGGCCGCTGCATGACCACTCTGCCACCTAGCCAGAGGTTGGAACGCGAGCCCGGCATGGCCGGGGTGGCGATACTACCGTATGTGGTCGGCCGTCATGAATAAGGTATAGACTCGGTCGCGTCTGCAGACATGCACGAGGGGATTGCCATGGCTGACGTGACACGGCGCGAGTTCCTGAAGATAACTGGCGCCACCCTGGCGGGGTCGAGTCTCGCCCTCCTGGGCTT
>DASYYF010000060.1:0-26935 GCA_035934055.1 Steroidobacteraceae bacterium
CGGCCGGGGCGGAGCCGCGATCAGCCGGTGAACTGGGGGCTCGGCCCGGGCGCGGGCGGCGGCGGCGCGGGCGCCGGTACCGGCTTCGCCGGCGCGGGGGAGGCTCCGCGGGTGAGCGCCTGGATGCGCGAGAGCATCGCGCGCGCCGGTGCCACCCGCTGGCCGGCGGACACGCTCTCGCGCATGCGCGCCAGCTCATCGAGGCTCGCCTGAATCACCTCGAACACCGCACCATCGGCCGTCACGGCGCCGTTGTCGACCTGCATGACGAGCGACTCGAGCTCATGGGCGAGATCGCCCATCGGCACGATCCCGGCCATGCGCGCCCCGCCCTTGAGCGTGTGCAGCGGGCGCTTGAGCGCGAGGCGGAACTCGGCGCTGCCCGGATGGGCGCTCCAGTCGGAGAGTGCGTGCTCGGAGGCGTCGATCAGCTCGGTCGCTTCGTCGGTGAAGATCGCCGCGACCTCGGGATCGAAGTCCGCGGCCTCATCCGGCGGCTCGCCCTCCGGCTCGGCTGCGGCGGCCGCGGGTGCCGCGGGTGCGGCCGCGGGCGGTGCGTGCCCGCCCGCCGCGGCGACGCGCTGATCGAGGTTGCGCTCGGCCTTCTCGATGCGCTCGAGCAGCTGCCAGTGATTGAGGAAGTAGCCGGTCGGCTCGTCGAGATGGGTCGCGACCGCGTGCATCGCCGCCATGCACTCCCCGACCAGCACCAGGTCCTCGCTGCGCACCCCGAGTCCACTGCCGAACACGCGGCGCAGCCAGTGATCGAGCGGCTCGGCGAGGCGGATCCCGTGGCGCGCCTGCGCCATCTTCGAGCTGCCCGAGAGCGTGTGGCAGGCGCGATAGACCTCCTCGGGAAGGATGTGCGGCTCGGGCAGGGCGGACTCGCGCGCCAGCCAGGCGCGCACGGTGGCAACGTGCGTCGCGGTCTCGCGCGCGTAGATCTCGCGCAGCGTGTCGTCCTGCAAGCCGGGCCGCGTGCCGCTAAGCGCGACCTCCGCGGTCGCCGCAGGCGCGCCGGCCTCGAAGTCGCCGCCGACCAGGGTGTTGGCTCCTTCCATCGTGTCCATGAGCCCGCCCGCCATGGCGCGCGAGGCGGGCAGCGGCGCGCGCGGCGCTGCCGTGCCCGGCCGCCGCTGCAGGGGTGGGGGCTCGACGAGCACGGCCGTGGGCGACTCGGTCGCGACCTCCTCTTCCGGCTCCGCCGGCGCCGGCCGCCCGGCGGGGGCGCCGCGCCCGGCGGCGAGCGCGTGCGCGCGTGCCACGATGGCGCCGGTATCGGCCTTCGGCGGCGGACCCCCGTCGAGCTGCTCGATGAGCTCGGGAAGCGCTGCGACCGCAGCGCGCAGCGTCTCGAGGATCGGCGGCGAACGGGTGAGCGTGTTGTCGAGCACGCGGTTCAGGAGATTCTCGATCGCCCAGGCGAACTCGGCGAGCTCGCGCGCGCCGACCATGCGGCCGCTGCCCTTCAGGGTATGGAACGAGCGGCGCACCGTCATCAGGGCATTGTGCTCGAGGGGATTCTGTTCCCAGGCCGGGAAGCCGCGCTGGATCTTCTCGAGCTCCTCGCGCGCCTCCTCGATGAAGAGCTTCACGAGCTCGGGGTCGGCGCTCTCGGCGAGCCTGGCGAGCTTGCCGGTAGCCGACGGCGACAGCGTCGGCGCCGCCGCGCCGACGCCGGCTGCATCCGCGGCCATGCGCAGCGGCGACGCCGTGGGAATCGCCACGGTGCGCGTGTAGGCGTTCGGGTCGAGCGGCTCGACGGTCGGCACCGAGGGCGTCGGCTGCTGCTCGAGCGCCTTGACGCACACCTGGGCGTTGTCGAGCATGTACCAGGGATCCGAGCGTCCCGCCTGCAGCGTCTCCATGTAGTACTCGACGCTGACGATGGCATCGGCGAGCCGGTCGACGAATCCGGGCGGCAGCACGTGGATGCCGGGCTGCATGACGCGCTTCAGCTGCGCGGTGACCCCCTCGATCACCTCGACTGCGCGCGCCTTGCCGAGCATCAGCAGCCCCGCCTTCATGCCGCGCATCAGCTCCTGCCAGCTGTCGAGGCCGGCGGCATCGAGCGTGCCGCCGACGCTCTGCGTGATGGCTTCCTTGATGCGCGCGAGATTGACGATGCACTCGCGCAGCACCGCGGCCTGCACCTGCTGGAAGTCGGTGTCCTCGCTCTCCTCCGCGGCCTCGGCGTCTCTCGGCAGGATGAGCCCGACCAGCCGGTCGTCGAGGCGGTCCTCGACGCTGATCAGCGTCGCCGCGATCTCGACCAGCGAGCTCTCATCGGCCGGCACCGACCCGCCGACGATCTTCTCGAGCTGCTCGGTCTCGCTCTGCACGCTGGCGCGCAGCTCGCCGAGGCCCAGCACGCCGAGGGTGTCGCCGATCTTGCGCAGCATCTCCACCTGCGGGGCGAGCTCGCCGGGCTGGCCGGCGCCGCGGCGCACGAAGATGTCGAGGACGTCCTTCACCCGCCCCAGGTCCTCGCGGATCGCCGCGGCCACCGTCTGCATGAGCTTCACGGACGGCGCCGACAGGTTCTCGCGCTCCTGCTCGATGCTCTCGTCCACCGGCAGCAGCTCCGCCAGACGGAACGAGGCGCGCACGGCGCTCACCCGGCCGCCCGTCGACTCGGCGCGGCCGACGTAATAGAGGAGGTTGTTGAGGAGCTCGATCGGCGGCGTCTGCGCGTAGCGCGCCTCGCCCTGCTCGTAGAGGCGGCGCATCTCCCGGTCGCCGAGCCCGAGCAGCCGCTTCACCGACTGCCCGCCCTCGAGCCCGTTGTGCTGCAGCGCTTCGATGACCGCGCCGATGACCCACCACAGCTGGAACACCGGCTGGCGCGTGGCGATCTGCTCGAGTTTGTGGGCCACCGCGGCCAGCACTTCGAGGTTCTGCTCGGGCCGCTCGCCGCGGATCCAGCCGATGAGCCCCTGCTGGTAGCGCGCCCGCAGCCGGCGGGCCCACTGCTCGACGGACATCGGCGCCTCGCCCGCGGTGGTGGGCTGCGGCTGCGCCTGCTTGTCGGACTTCAGGTTGAGGAGCAGCAGCGTGCCTTCGGAGAGCAGCGCATGGCCGCGCACCGCGCGCAGGTCGTTGAGCAGCGGCAGCAGCACGAGCGCCAGATCGCGCCCGCCGGCCAGCACGCGGTCGAGATAGCTCGGCAGCTGCACCATGGCGCGCATCAGGGCGTCGAGGCTCTCCGCCTGCCCCTTGCGCTCGTTCACCGTGGCGATCAGGTACTGCGCCACGTGCTCCATCTCTTCGGCCAGCAGCGCCGCACCGTAGATCTCCAGCACCCGCAGCACGCCCTGCACCAGGTGCAGGTCCTGAGCGCAGCGCTCGAGCAGCGCCACGTTGTCGGGCTGCTCGACGTAGTTCTCGAGCGCGCCGCGCGCCTCGGTGAGCGTGGCGGTGACTTCGCGGCCTACTAGCTCGAGTGTCTGGGAAGCGACTTCGGGCATGCGCTCTCTTCGCTACCTTCAGGAGCCGCCGAGCGAGGCGATCTGGCGCACCTTGGCGGTGTTGAGCGTGCTCTCCTCGATCTTCTTCAGGCGCACGCTGCTGCCGGACGCGCTGCTGCCGGGCAGGCGGAAGCCGGAGGCCGACTTGCGCAGCCCGGCGGAGAGCTCCGCGAGCTTGGCGATCGCGATCGAGGTCGCGTTGGTGGACTCGGCCGTCTGCGCGCTGATCTCCTTGAGGACCTGCATGTTGCGGGCGATGCCCTGCGCCGCGCTCGTCTGCGCGCGGGCGCTCGAGGAGATGTTCTGCACCAGGCTCGCGATCTGGTTCGACACCTGCTCGATCTCCTCGAGCGCGGCGCCGGCGTTCTCGGCGAGCAGCGCGCCACCGACGACGTCGGTGGTGCTGCGCTCCATGGATACGACCGCCTCGTTGGTGTCGGTCTGAATGGTGCGCACCAGCACTTCGATCTGCTTGGTGGCGTTGGCGGCGCGCTCGGCGAGGCGCTGCACCTCGTCCGCCACCACGGCGAAGCCGCGCCCCGCATCGCCGGCCATCGACGACTGGATCGAGGCGTTCAGCGCCAGGATGTTGGTCTGCTCGGCGATGTCGTTGATCAGCTCGACGATGTTGCCGATCTCCTGGCTGCTCTCGCCGAGACGCTTGATGCGCTTGCTGGTCTCCTGGATGGTCTCGCGGATCGTGTTCATGCCGTCGATGGTGCGGCGCACCGCGTCGCCGCCCTTGTGGGCGACCTCGACCGAGTGCCGCGCGACATCCGCGGCGCGTTCGGCGTTGCCCGAGACCTCCTCCACCGAGCCTGCCATGTTGGCGGCGTTCTCGGTGGCGGAAGCGATCTGCTTCGACTGGGCGCCGGAGGCCTTGGCGAGGTGCGCCGACAGCGCCTGGGTCTGCCGCGTGGCGGAGTCGAGCTGGATCGCCGAGGCGTTGATGGTGGTGACCAGGCCGCGCAGCGCGTCGACCGCGTAGTTGATGGAATCCGCGATCGCGCCGGTGATGTCCTCGGTGACGGTCGCCTGCACGGTGAGATCGCCGTCGGCGAGGCTCGAGAGCTCGTCCAGCAGGCGCAGGATCGCCTGCTGGTTGCGGTCGTTCTCCTGCAGGCGCGCATCCGCCGAGGCGCGCTGCCGCGCGACCGTGCGCCGCGTGCGCAGCGCCACGAACAGCGCGCCGAGGAGCGCCGCGAGGGCCGCGGCCGCCAGCACGATCGGCGCCCACGAGAGCGGCGCCTGGGTCGGCGGGTTGAGGAAGTAGTCCGCGGCGCCGCCGCCGGCGACCAGCAGTGCCGCGAGCGCGAGCAGCGCCGGGAGGCTCATGCCGCGGCCTCGGCGAACGCCGGGCTCTCGAGCACCGAGCGCAGCGACAGCACCGGCCACTGCTCCTGCGCACGGCGGAAGGCGCCGGCGAGATAGCGCTCGCAGCGTGCCACCGTCGGCGGCGCATCGCCCGAGAACTCGCTCTCGGCGAAGCGGCGGAACCCGAGCACCTCGTCTACCAGCAGGCCCGCGGGAATCTCGCGGTGATTCACCACCAGCACGCGGGTGTTGCGCGTGACGGGGGTGACGCCGCTGCCGAGGAACTGGCGCAGGTCGACGATCGGCAGCAGCTGGCCGCGCACGTTGGCGAGGCCGCGGATCCAGGTCCTGGCGCCCGGCACGCGCGTGGTGCTCGCCGGGACGCCGAGCACCTCGCGGGTCTCCTCGCGCGCCACCAGGTACAGGTCGCCCGCCATGCGCAGCGCCACCCCGACCCACTCGCGGCCGCCGGCCGCCTGCTCGCTCACCTGCGCCGAGACCGCGCGCCCGCGTCGCTCGAGCTCGGCGAGCAGCTCGAACGGCCGGTCCCGGAGGGACTTGAGATCGGTCTCGGAGTTGGTTACCGGCTCGGACATGGGGAGGCGGACTTTCCAGGCACGCGGTGCGCGCGCGCTCACGCGGCGAGTGTCGCCTGGGCCTTGGCGACCAGCTGGTCGGGGGAGACGGGCTTCACCATGTAGTCGACCGCGCCCTGGCGCAGGCCCCAGATGCGATCGGTCTCCTGGCCCTTGGAGGTGACCATGATGATGGGGATGGTGCGGGTGCGCGGGTCGTTCGCCAGCGCGCGGGTGGCCTGGTAGCCGTTCATGCCCGGCATGACGATATCCATGAAGATCAGGTCGGGACTCATCTCGCGCGCCAGCCGCACACCCTCGGCGCCATCGGCGGCCGCGGCGGTGCGGTAGCCGTGCTTCTCGAGCGCCTTCTGCATGACGTGCACTTCGGTCGGTGAGTCGTCGACGATCAGGATCAGGGGCATTGCCATCATCTCCCGATATGGGTCTCGATCGCGGAGAGCAGTTCGTCCTTGGTGAAGGGCTTCGTGAGGTAGTGCTCGGAGCCGACGATCCGGCCGCGCGCACGGTCGAAGAGGCCGTCCTTGGAGGACAACATGATCACCGGAATGGCGCGGAAGACCTTGTTGTGCTTGATGAGCGAGCAGGTCTGATAGCCGTCCAGGCGCGGCATCATGATGTCGACGAAAACGATATCGGGCTGGTGGTCGGCGATCTTGGCGAGCGCATCGAAGCCGTCGATGGCCGTGAACACCTCGCAGCCTTCCTTGGCCAGCAGCGTCTCGGCGGTGCGCCGGATCGTCTTGCTGTCGTCGATGACCAGTACTTTGAGTCCCTGGAGCTTAGTGCTGTTGCCGGTCACGGTCAGGCAACTCCTTCCTTACAGGCCATACCGCGGGGTATGGCGGCTAGAGAGATCGCCGCGAAGCCAAGGCCACGAAATCAGCTTGAAATACCCACCGGCGGCGCACCGTCCAAACAAGCGGCCGTAGTTTCACGGCCCCCTTAACGCAGAGGCAAGCGCACGGGGGTTTTAACATATCGGTATACCCCCTGCTATGCCACGCACGTCACGTTTTTCGAAGGTCGGGGCGCAGCTGGCGGGTGCGGCCGCCGCAGCCCCCGGCCCGGCGGGCGGGGCAGACAGACTCACGCCGCCCTGAGCATAATCGGCCCCCGATGAGCACGGCCAGACGACTCGGCGTGGTGATGGATCCGATCGGCGCCATCGCCTATGCGAAGGACTCGACGCTCGCGATGCTGCTCGCCGCCGAGAAGCGCGGCTTCGCCCTGAGCTACCTCGAGCTCGGCGACCTCATGCTGCGCGACGGCATCGCCTTCGGCCGCACCCGGCCCCTCAGCGTGCGGGCGGATCCGAAGGGCTGGTACACCCTCGGGGAGCCGGCGACCGAGCCTCTCGGCCGACTCGACTGCCTCCTCATGCGCAAGGACCCGCCCTTCGACACCGAGTACATCTACAGCACCTACATCCTCGAGCGCGCGGAAGGACAGGGAGTGCTGGTGGTCAACCGGCCGCAGGGGCTGCGCGACATGAACGAGAAGGTCTACACCGCCTGGTTCCCGCAGTGCTGCGCCCCGACGGTGGTGACGCGCGACATGGGCGAGATGGGGGCGTTCCTGCGCGAGCACGGCCGTATCGTCGTGAAGCCGCTCGAGGGCATGGGCGGACGCTCGATCTTCCTGCTCAAGCACGGCGATCCCAATGCGCGCGTCGTCTTCGAGACGCTCACCAACTACGGGCGCCGCTTCGCGATCGTACAGCGCTACCTGCCCGAGATCGCGACCTCGGGCGACTCGCGCGTGCTGCTGGTGGACGGCGAGCCGGTGCCCTACGCGCTCGCGCGCATGCCCTCGGGCGGGGATCACCGCGGCAACCTCGCGGCCGGCGCCAAGGGCGTCGGCCGGGAGCTCAACGACCGCGACCGCTGGCTCGCGGCCGAGATCGGCCCGTCGATGGCCGCCAAGGGCATGCTGTTCGTCGGCCTCGATGTGATCGGCGGCTACGTCACCGAGATCAACGTCACGAGTCCCACCGGCATCCGCGAGCTCGACAAGCAGTTCGGCACCGATATCGGCGCACGGCTCATCGAGGCCATCGGCCGGCGCCTCGACGCCGCGCCGCGCCGGAGCGGCTGAGAAGCCCATGGCGAGACCGACGGCACGCCGGGCCCTCCTGCTGCGCGAAGGCCGGCCTCCCGCGTGGGACCGCCTGCTCGCCATGGTGTTCTTCGTCGCCCTGCTCCACGGACTCATCATCCTCGGGATCACCTTCAACGCCCAGGCGGGCGATGACAGCGGTGCGCCGGGCCTCAAGGTGCTGCTGGTGTCGGATGAGCTGCCCGAGGCGCGGGAAAATCCGACCGCCAGCTACCTCGCCCAGCGTACCCAGCTCGGCTCCGGCAACACGCGCCAGCCGGTGGCGCCCCACAGCCCGCCGACCGCGCTGCCGGCACTCAGGCACCCGGGCTCGCCGCTCGGCGACTCGCTCGCGAACCGGGGCGACATGAAGGGCGCCGAGGCCGAGCGCGTCCTCGCCACCACCGCGTGGGTGACCGACGTGCGCTATCTGGCCGAGTCAGGCAGCACCGGCTCGCAGCGCGACCGGCCTGTGCTCATCGACGAGCCGCCGGCCGCGCAGCCGGGTCCGGCGGACGAGCCCGGCCCCGCCGAGCTCACCGGACCCAAACGCGACGAGCTCTGGGTGACGGCCGACACGCGCGCCGCCTCGCTCGCGCCCTATCTCGATGCCTGGCGGCGCAAGGTCGAGCGCATCGGCACCCTCAACTTCCCGGCGGCCGCCCGCACCGCCCTCGGCGCCTCGAGCCCGGTCGTCGAAGTCGGCATCAACGCCAACGGCACGCTCGACCGCGCCGTGATCCGCCGCTCGAGCGGCAACCCCGAGCTCGACCAGGCGGCCCTCGCCATCCTCAAGCTCGCGAGTCCCTTCGACCCCTTCCCGCCGGAGCTGGCCGCCGAGCACGGCGTGTTGCGTTTTGCCTACGAATGGCAGTTTGTAGGCGGGCGCGCACGAGGCAGTTCCGTATCGGCGGTTCCTTGAGACTCGAGGCCGCCGTGCCCATACTTGGGACATGGTCCGCAAGCACGCTATGAGCGGCGGCGCCACTCCTCCCGAAAGCGGCTCAGGGAGCGAGCCCCGCGGCGCTTCCCCGGTCTTCGCCGACGGCGGCAGCGGGAGCCTGACGAATCATCTCCTGATCGCCATGCCGCAGCTCAACGACCCGAACTTCGCGCAGACGGTGGCGCTCATCTGCGAGCACACCGACAAGGGCGCGCTCGGGATCGTGCTCAACAAGCCGCTGCCGATGAAGCTCTCGGACGTGCTCTCGCAGATGAAGCTCGAGCCCTCGACCGAGCAGATCGGCGAGATGCCGGTGCTGCGCGGCGGTCCGGTGCACACCGACCGCGGCTTCGTGCTGCACCGCCCCGGCGGGCAGTGGGATCACACGCACAAGGTCTCGGAGGCGATCCAGGTGACGACCTCGCGCGACGTGCTCGCGGCCATGGCGCGCGGCGAAGGCCCCTCGGACGCCTTCATCGCGCTCGGCTACGCCGGCTGGGATTCCGGTCAGCTCGAGCGCGAGCTGAAGGAAAATGCCTGGGTCTCGATGCCGGTGGATCCGCGCGTCGTGTTCGAGCTGCCCTTCGAGGAGCGCTGGACGGGAGCGTGGCGGCTGATGGGCGTCGACGTCGAGCGGTTGAGCCCCGAGGCGGGTCATGCCTGAGCCTCTCGAGCCGGGCAGCGCCGGTAAGCCTCAGCCTGCATGACGGCGGTCAGGACCGTCCTCGCCTTCGATCTCGGACTCAAACGCATCGGCCTCGCTTCCGGCGACACGCTGACGAGGAGCGCGGCGCCGCGGCCGGCGGTTCAGGTCGGCAGATCCGGCCCCGACTGGGACGCGATCGGCCGCGAGGTGCGCGCGCTCGCGCCGGCGCAGCTGGTGGTCGGCGCCCCGTATAATGCCGACGGCAGCGAGGGAGCTCTCGGTAAGCGCGCGCGCCGTTTCGCCGCCGAGCTCGGCCGCCGCTTCGCACTACCCGTCCACCTGGTCGATGAGCGCTTCTCCTCTCTCGAGGCGAGCGCGCAGCTCAAGGCGCGGCGCGCGAGCGGCGCGCGCCGGCGGCGCGTCAGGAGCGCGGACGTCGACAGCGCCGCCGCGGCGGTGATTCTCGGGCGCTATTTCTCCGGCGAGGGGGGGCGATGACTGAACAGCTGCGGCCCGACGGGTCGCTCCGGCACCTGCTGACGCTCGAGACGCTGTCGCGGGCGCAGATCGAGCGGCTGCTCGACCGCGCGCAGACCTTCGTCCGTCCGCTCGGCGAGCGGCCGCCGCGCAGCCGCGCGCTCGCGGGCCTCACGGTCGCCAATCTCTTCACCGAGCCCTCGACCCGCACGCGCGTCAGCTTCGAGCTCGCCGCCAGGCGCTTGGGCGCGGAGGCCGTCAACCTCGAGGTGCAGCTCTCCTCGCGCGTCAAGGGCGAGAGCATGCTCGACACCGTATACACGCTGCAGGCGCTGCACGTGGACGCGCTCGTCATCCGCGACGCCGAGGCGGGCGTGCCGCCGCTCGTGGCCGCGCACGTGGCGCCGCACGTGAGCGTGCTGTCGGCGGGCGAGGCGCACGTGTCGCACCCGACGCAGGGCCTGCTCGATGCGCTCACCATCTATCAGCGCAAGCAGCGCTTCGCGGGCCTCGCGGTGGCGATCGTCGGCGACATCCGCCACTCGCGCGTGGCACGCTCGGCGTGGCACGCGCTGCGCGCGCTCGGCGTGACGGATCTGCGCATCGTGGGCCCGGCCGCGCTGCTGCCGGCGGCGGATGAGTTCGAGGGCTGCGCGCGCTGCAAGTCGATCGCCAGGGGCCTCGAGGGTGTCGACGTCGTCATGATGCTGCGCATCCAGAAGGAACGCTTCGGGGAAGCCGACGTGCCGGACGGGGAGAAGTATTTCGCCGCCTGGGGCCTCACCCCCGAGCGCCTGGCGCTCGCCCGCCCCGACGCCATCGTCATGCATCCGCAGCCGATGAACCGCGGCGTCGAGATCGCCTCCGAGGTCGCCGACGGCCCGCAGTCGGTGATCCGCGACCAGGTGCGCAACGGCGTCGCCGTGCGCATGGCGGTGCTGGCCGAGGTGCTCGGCGCGCGGGGCGGCGCATGAGCGCGCGCGCATGACCCCGGCACACCGCGGCACCATCTTCCTCGAGCCCGGGCGCGTCATCTCCCAGCTGGCCTATGACGCCGAGCAGTTCGTGCTGCGGGTGGCGGCGCCGAAGTGCGCCGCGCACGCCGCGCCCGGCAGTTTCGCGCACGTGACCTGCGATCCCGCCATCCCGATGCGCCGGCCGCTGTCGATCATGCGGGCCGACGCGCGCTCCGGCTGGATCGAGATCCTCTACAAGGTCGAGGGTCGGGGCCTGCACGCGCTCGCCGCGCGCAAGGCGGGCGACACCTTGAGCGTGCTCGGACCCATCGGCCGCCCGTTCACCGCGCATCCCGAGCGGCCGCGGACGCTCCTGATCGGCGGCGGCGTCGGCATCCCGCCGATGGTGTTCCTCGCCGAGCGGCTGCACGAGGCGGCGACCGCCCGGGGCGCCGCCGTCGCCTGGAAACCGCTCGCGCTCATGGGATCGGAGATCCCCTTCCCGTTCCGCACGCGGCCCTCAGGTCTCATCGTCCCCGGCATCCCCGCGGGCGCGATCGCCTGCATGCCGCTGCTCGAAGAGTGGGGCGTGCCGAGCCGGCTCGCGAGCCGCGCGGACTTCCCGGGATGCTTCCCGGGCTTCGTCACGCAGCTCGCCGATGCCTGGCTCGAGTCCCTCGGCCCCGGGGAGCTCGGCGAGGTCGAGCTCTTCGCCTGCGGGCCGACGCCGATGCTGGAGGTGACCGCGCAGGTCGCAAGGCGCCACGGCGTGCCCTGCCAGGTGTCGCTCGAGGAGTTCATGGCGTGCGCGGTGGGCGGCTGCGCCGGCTGTGCCGTCGAGGTGCGCACGCCCGCGGGGCCGGCGATGAAGCGCGTGTGCGTCGACGGGCCGGTGTTCGACGCCTACAGCGTCTTCTAGCCGAAGTTGATCTTCGCCTCGAGATTGGCGCGCGAGTCGGCGTTGGTGAGCGCCTCTTCGAGCGGCACGCGCCCGGCGCGGTAGAGGTTGTAGAGCGCGAGGTCGAAGCTCTGGATGCCGCGCTCGCTCGAGGCGTGGATCGCCTCCTTGATCGCCACCACGTCGCCCTTCTTGACGAGCGTCTGGATGTGCGGGGTGTTGATCATCACCTCGAGCGCCGCGAGACGCTTGTTGTCGACCCCGATGACCAGGCGCTGCGCCATGATGGCGCGCAGATACTGCGACAGGTCGAGGAAGATCTGGTTGTGCTGCTCGCGCGGAAACATGTTGATGATGCGGTCGAGCGACTCGGCGCAGTTGTTGGCGTGCATGGTGGCGAGCACCAGATGGCCGGTGCCGGCGAGATTGATGGCCGCCTCCATGCTCTCGCGGTCGCGGATCTCGCCGATCAGGATCACGTCGGGCGCCGCGCGCACCACACCGCGCAGCGCGCGCGCGTACGACTTGGTGTCGAGCCCCACCTCGCGCTGATTGACGATCGAGCGCTTGTTGGTGTGCAGGAACTCGAGCGGGTCCTCGATGGTGACGATGTGGTCGGAGGAGTTCTCGTTGCGGTGATTGATCATCGCCGCGAGCGTGGTCGACTTGCCGGACCCGGTGGCGCCCACCATGAGGATGAGCCCGCGCTTCAGGAGCACCAGCTCGGCGCACACCTCGGGAAGGCCGAGCGCATCGAGCCGCGGCATGTCGGCGGTGATGTAGCGCATCACCATGGCCGGATAGCCGCGCTGCATGAAGACGTTGACGCGGAAGCGCCCGAGCCCGGGCTCCGACACCGCGAAGTCGAGCTCGAACTCGCGCGCGAAGTACTCGCGCTGCTCGGCCGACATGATGGCGAAGGCCGTCTGCTTGACCGTCTCGGGGGTCAGCACCTGGCGGTTCACGGGCAGGATCTGCCCCTCGATCTTGATCTTGATGGGTGCGTTGGAGGTGAAGAACAGGTCCGAGGCCTTCTTCTCCACCATCAGCTTGAAGAGCGGCTTGGTGTTGAGCGTCGGGTGGGTGGCGCTCGCGTTCGCGGTGACCGCCGCCAGGGCTTCGGCGCCCGTGAGGGCCGCCTGCGCCCCCGTCGTGGTCTCCAGGGACTGCGCTTTCGCTTCCTTGGCGGCCATCAGATGCTACGCCCGTGCTCTTCCTCGACGACCTGCAGCGCCGCGCCGTCGTCGGTGGTCTTGGCCTCGCGTTTGCCCTCGAGCTTGATGCGCAGCCGCAGCTCGTTCTTCGAGTCGGCGTTGCGCAGCGCGTCCTCGTAGGAGATGAAGCCGGTCTCGTAGAGCTCGAACAGCGCCTGGTCGAAGGTCTTCATGCCGAGCCGCGTGGAGCGCGACATCACGTCCTTGATCTTGGCGACTTCGCCCTTGAAGATCAGGTCCTGGATCAGCGGCGAGTTCAGCATGATCTCCATCGCCGCGATGCGCCCGGTACCGCTTTCGCGCGGAATCAGCCGCTGCGACACCATGGCGCGGATGTTGAGCGACAGGTCCATGAGGAGCTGATCGCGCCGCTCGTCCGGGAAGAAGTTGATGATGCGGTCGAGCGCCTGGTTGGCGCTGTTGGCGTGCAGCGTGGCGAGCACCAGGTGCCCGGTCTCGGAGAACTGGATGCCGTACTCCATGGTTTCGCGGTCGCGGATCTCGCCGATCAGGATCACGTCGGGCGCCTGACGCAGGGTGTTCTTGAGCGCGTTGTGCCACGACTCGGTATCCACCCCGACCTCGCGGTGCGTAATGACGCAGCCCTTGTGGGTGTGCACGTACTCGACCGGGTCCTCGATGGTCACGATGTGGCCGCGGGTCTTCTCGTTGCGGTAGCCCACCATGGCGGCGAGCGTGGTCGACTTGCCCGAGCCGGTGCCGCCGACGATGATCGTCAGGCCGCGCTTCGACAGCACGACCTCCTTCAGGACCGGCGGCAGGTCGAGCTCCTCGAAGGTCGGGATCTTGGCGTTGATCAGGCGGATGACACAGCCGATCGCCGCCTGCTGCACGAAGGCGCTGACGCGGAAGCGCCCGATGCCGGGCGGCGCGATGGCGAAGTTGCACTCCTTGGTGGCGTCGAATTCCTTGGTCTGGCGGTCGTTCATGATGGCGCGCACCAGGGTGGCCGACTGCTCGGCGGTGAGCGCGCGCTCGGACTGGGGACGGATCTCGCCGTCCACCTTGATGGCCGGCGGGAAGCCGGCGGTGATGAAGAGGTCGGAGGCCTTCTTCTCCGTGACCCGCCGCAGCAGGTCCTGCATCAGCTTGATGGCCTGATCGCGATCCATTGATGTCTACCTGCTTTGGTCCCTTGCTCTTCGAGTCCTGGAGCGCCTAGAGAGCATCCTTGTTCTGCGCCTTGTAGCGCGCCTCTTCCTTGCTGACCTGGCCCTTGGCCACGAGGTCGCTGAGGCACTGATCGAGCGTCTGCATGCCCTGTGCGCCGCCGGTCTGGATGGACGAGTACATCTGCGCGATCTTGCCCTCGCGGATGAGGTTACGGATCGCGGGCGTGCCGATCATGATCTCGTGGGCCGCGAGGCGCCCGCCGCCATTCTTCTTCAGCAGCGTCTGCGAGATGACCGCGCGCAGCGATTCCGACAGCATCGAGCGCACCATGTCCTTCTCCTCGCCGGGGAACACGTCGACGATGCGGTCGATGGTCTTGGCGGCGGAGCTGGTATGCAGCGTGCCGAACACCAGGTGACCGGTCTCGGCGGCGGTGAGCGCCAGGCGGATGGTCTCGAGATCGCGCATTTCGCCGACCAGGATGACGTCGGGGTCCTCGCGCAGCGCCGAACGCAGCGCCTCGCTGAAGCCGAGCGTGTCGCGGTGCACCTCGCGCTGGTTGACGAGGCAGCGCTTCGATTCGTGCACGAACTCGATCGGGTCCTCGATGGTGATGATGTGGTCGGGCCGGTTGTCGTTGCAGTGATTCACCATGCCGGCGAGCGTGGTCGACTTGCCGGAACCGGTGGGACCCGTCACCAGCACCAGGCCCCGCGGCAGCATGCACAGGTCGCGGAATATCTTGGGCGCGTTCAGGTCGTCCAGCGAGAGGATCACCGAGGGAATGTTGCGGAACACCGCCCCCGCGCCGCGGTTCTGGTTGAAGGCATTGACGCGGAAGCGCGCCAGCTTTGGAATCTCGAAGGAGAAGTCGGTCTCGAAGAACTCCTCATAGGCCTTGCGCTGCTTGTCGTTCATGATGTCGTACACCATGGCGTGCACTTCCTTGTGCGACAGCGCGGGCATATTGATGCGCTTCATGTCGCCGTCGACGCGGATCATCGGCGGCACTCCCGAGGACAGGTGCAGGTCCGAGGCGTTGTTCTTGACGGCAAACGCCAGGAGTTGCGCGATATCGACAGCCATTGATGCTCCCTGGGACCCTGCCGGAGACGCGGTGCACAGCGACGAAAAAGCCCGCGCCTGAGCGGCGGCAGTATAGCGGAGGGGTTACACGTCCAATATGTTACGGGGTCCGCAGAATTTACCCGAACGCGTCCGGGAGGTCCGCGAGCGCATCGCCCGGGCGGCCGCCCGGGCCGGCCGGAATGCGCAGTCGGTCACACTCCTTGCCGTAAGCAAGGCCCAGCCCCCCGAAGCGGTGCGCGCGGCCGCGGATTGCGGGATCGGGCACTTCGGCGAGAGCTATCTCCAGGAGGCGCTCGATAAGCTTGATGCGCTGCGGGATCGCGCCCTCACCTGGCACTTCGTCGGCCGCATCCAGGCCAACAAGACCCGCCCGATCGCGGAACGCTTCGCCTGGGTGCACGCCGTCGATCGCCTGAAGATCGCCCAGCGGCTCGCCGCTCAGCGCCCCCACCACGCCCCCCCGCTGAATGTCTGCCTGCAGGTACGCCTCGGCGAGGAGGCCGGCAAGGGCGGCGTCGCCGCCGGCGAGCTGACCGGCCTCGCGCGCGCCGTGGCAGAGCTGCCGCGCCTCAAGCTCCGCGGCCTCATGTGCATTCCGCCGGAGGAGACCGAAGCGGCGCGCCAGCACGGGTGGTTCCGCGAGCTGCGGCAGCTGTTCGAAGCGCTCAACGGCGGCGGTGCCGCGCTCGACACGCTCTCGATGGGGATGAGCGCGGACTTCGAGGCCGCGATCGAGGAAGGCGCCACCATCGTGCGCGTTGGCACCGCGCTCTTCGGTCCACGCGGCGGTTAGCTCCGGCTACAATCCTCCACCATGTCGGACCTGCAGCTCGCCATTCTCGGCGGCGGCCATATGGGCCGTGCGCTCGTCGCCGGCCTGCTGCGTTCGGGTACCCGGCCCGAGCGCATCGGCGTCGGCGAGTCCTCGGAGGACGCGCGCCGCGCGCTCGCGAGCGACTTCGGCCTCACCGCGACCGCCGACAATGCCCGCGCGGTCGATGGGGCCGCCGTGGTCGTGGCGGCGGTGAAGCCCACGGAGACGCAAGCGGTGCTGAAGGGTGTGAGCCCGGTGCTGCGCGCGCAACGTCCGCTCGTGCTGTCGGTAGCCGCGGGCGTGCGCCTGGCCTCGCTCGAGGGGTGGTGCGGCGAGGGCGTGCCGGTGATGCGCGCCATGCCCAACCGCGCGGCGCTGGTGGGGGCCGGGGCCACCGCTCTGTACGCCCCGCCGTCGGTCGGCGCGGCGCAGCGCGCGGCCGCCGAGCACATTGCGCGCGGCGTCGGGGGCCTCGTGTGGGTGAACGAGGAGGACCAGCTCGACGCCGTGACGGCGCTCTCGGGCAGCGGGCTGGCCTACTTCTTCCTGCTCGCCGAATACATGGCCGAAGCGGCCGAGGGACTCGGGCTCACGCCCCCCGTCGCGCGCATCCTCGCCGCCGCGACGCTCCACGGCGCGGGCGTGCTCGCACATTCGGGCGTGGCCGACCTGGCGCGGCTGCGCGCCGAGGTCGCCTCCCCCGGCGGCACGACGGAGGCCGCGCTCGGGGTCTTCACCGCCGCCGACCTGAAGAGCACGGTCGAGCGCGCGCTCGCCGCCGCCGCCCGCCGCGGCCGCGAGCTCGGCAGCCTCGCCGAGCGCGGCTGAGCGCCCATGAGCGCCGTCATCTACATCGTCGAGACGCTGCTGTCGCTGGCGCTGTTCGTGGTGCTGGCGCGCCTCCTGCTGCAGCTGACGCGGGCCGATTTCCGCAATCCCATCTGCCAGGCGATCGTGCAGCTCACCAATCCGCTCATCGTGCCGCTGCGGCGCGTGCTGCCGCCGATCGGCAAAGTGGACACCGCCTCGGTGGTCGCGGTGCTGCTGGTCGCCGCCGTCGAGGTGGCGGTGCTCTCGGCGCTGCGCGGCGCGGGCCTGCCCGACTGGCTCACCTGGCTGGATGCGCTCGCGCTCGAGATCGCGCACACGCTGCTATGGACCTACTGCTACGCGATCCTCATCTACTGGCTGCTGAGCTTCATCGCACCCGGCGGCTACTCGCCGCTGCAGTCGGTGCTCACGTCGCTGTGCGAGCCGGTGCTGCGGCCCTTCCGGCGCATCATTCCGTCGGTCGCGGGCCTCGATCTGTCGCCGCTCTGGGCGACCATCGCCATACAGGCGATTCTCATCCTCATTCGCTAAAGTCGCTCCGTCCGCGTTGACGGAACACGCGCTTAGCGCGTACTTCGCACCGGAAGTCGCAGCATCGCGCGCGCGTGTCAAGCACGCCGTGCCGGCGGCCGGGCGGGCCCGGCAGTGCGCCGCCGCGGCGCGGCCCGCAGCGCAAACCCTAGGAAAAAAGGCATTTCCGCAACAGGTGGCGAAAAGAAACTTCTTGCCAAAGCGCGCGCATGTGCTATTTTCCGCGCCGATTCTCTTCGCGCGCGGTTGCGACGCGCGCCGTTCGAACCAACCAAAATTCTCGAGGAGTACCGCAAATGGCGAAAAAGGGTGGCGCACCGACGAAATCGGAAGTCCTGACACACATCTCCAAGGAGACGGGGCTGTCCCGCAAGCAGGTCGGAAGCGTCTTCGATTCGCTCAGCGGCGTGATCAAGAAGAGCCTGCGCGGCGGCGGACTGTTCACTATGCCCGGGCTGCTGAAGATGAAGGTCGTGAAGAAGCCGGCCACCAAGGCCCGCGAGGGTGTCAACCCCTTCACCGGCGAAAAGATGATGTTCAAGGCCAAGCCGGCGAGCAAGAAGGTCCGCTGCCTGCCGCTGAAGAGCCTGAAGGCGATGGTCAACTCGTAAACCGCGGGTCATCCGGCGCAGAGGCGTGGCCTGGGCCCGGGCGGAAGTACAGCTCCGCCCGGGCTTTTGCTTTTCCGGGGGCGCGCCTTTTCAGCGCATGAACGCGAGCACCGCGTCGCGCAGCTCGTTGATGCGCCCATGGAAGAAGTGGCCCGCGTCCGGCAGCAGATGCACTTCGGGAGCCGCCACTCCGGGCAGGGGCTGTCGCTCGGCGGCCCAGGCGAGGACCGCGGGCGCCGGCACGACGTCGTCCGCCCCTCCCTGCACGATGAGCCAGGGGCAGGCGGGCTCGGCGGCCCTCGCGGCTTCGAAGTCGGCGCCCTCGAGCCGCGTGATGCCCGGCGCCACCAGCACCAGGCGCTCAGGTGCGGCGAGCTCCGCGATGGCGAGCGCGACCGCGCCGCCGAAGGAAAAGCCGGCGAGCCACAGCGGCGCGTCCGGCCAGTGCCGCCGGCCCCAGGCGATGACGGCGAGCGCATCGTCGCCCTCGCCGCGCCCTTCGTCGTAGGTGCCGGTGCTGGCCGCGACGCCACGGAAGTTGAAGCGGATCGCCGGCGCGCCGAGCTGCTCGAAGGCGCGCGCGACGGTGTAGACGACCTTGTTGTCCATGCTGCCGCCGAAGAGCGGATGGGGATGGCACACGACGGCAAAGGCGGGGACGACGGGCGCCTCGCCGTGCTCGGTCGCCGGCGTCTCGACCAGCGCCTGCAGCACGCCGGCCGGGCCGTCGATCGCGAGACGCTCGGCGCGCGGCGGTTTCAACACCATGCGCGCATTCTAGTGAATTGCCCGCCCTGTCACGGCGCGCGCGGCGGCGCGCCAAAAGCGCGATTTCGGCGCGCCGCCCGCCGCCTCCGGCGGCGGGCGCGTCCGTGTGCCTGCGCTCAGCTGCCCTGCCCCGCGCGGGCGGCGAGCCGCACCAGGAGCCGGTTGAGGCGCAGCACGAAGTCGGGCGGGTTGGCGAGCGCCGCCCCTTCGGCGAGCTGCGCCTGCTCGTAGAGGAGCTGCGCCAGCTCGGCGAACTCGCCCGCCTCGGCGACCCCGTCGAGGTACGTCACCAGCGGGTGGGTCACGTTGACCTCGAGGATGGGCTTCGCCTCGGGGACCTTCTGGCCGGCGGCGGTGAGTATGCGCCGCAGGCGGTCGCCGAGGTCGTGCTCGCCGAGCACCAGCAACGCCGGGGACTCATTGAGGCGGTCGCTGACCCGCACCTCGGTCACGCGCCCGCCGAGCGCGTCCTTGATGCGCTTCAGGAGCCCCTTGCTCTCCTTGAGCTCGGCGTCGTGCCGGGCCTTGTCGGCCTCGCTCGCGAGCGGCCCGAGGTCGAGGTCGCCGCGCGAGGCGTCCTTGAAGCGCTTGCCCTCGTAAGCCTCGAGCTGTCCCATCACCCACTCGTCGATGCGCTCGCAGAGCAGCAGCACCTCGAGCCCGCGCTCCTTGAGGCGCTCGATGGCGGGGTGGGCGCGCGCGGCATCGAGGGTCTCCGCGATCACGTAGTAGATGCGCTCCTGGCCGGGCCTCATGCGGGCGAGGTAATCGGCCAGGCTCACCGACGGGGTGTTCTCCGCCTGGCTCGTGCTCGCGAAGCGCAGCAGCGGCAGGAGCGCGGCCTCGTTGGCCTGGTCCTGGGCGATGCCTTCCTTGAGCACCGCGCCGAACTCCTTCCAGAAGGTGGCGTACTTCTCCGGCTCCTCCCTGGCGAGCCGCGCGAGGAGGTCCAGCACGCGCCTGGTGAGACCTGAGCGGATCGCCTCGACCTCCGGCTCCTGCTGCAGGAGCTCGCGCGAGACGTTGAGCGGCAGGTCCCCCGAGTCCACCACCCCCTTCACGAAGCGCAGGTAGAGCGGCAGGAACTGCTCGGCGTCGTCCATGATGAACACGCGCCGCACGTAGAGCTTCAGCCCCCGCACCGCGTCGCGCTGGTACAGATCGAAAGGTGCGCGCGCCGGGAGGTAGAGGAGGCTCGTGTATTCGCGCTTGCCCTCCACCTTGTTGTGGCTCCAGGCGAGCGGGTCGGTGAAGTCGTGGGCGAGGTACTGGTAGAACTGCCGGTACTCCTCGTCGGAGATCTGGGTGCGCGGCAGCGTCCACAGCGCCCGGGCCTGGTTCACGACCTCGTAGTCGAGCGTCGCCTCCCCTTCCTTGGGCATGCGTACCGGGAAGCCGATGTGATCGGAGTAGCGGCGGATGAGCCCGCGCAGGCGCAGCGCATCGGCGAACTCGCGCGCGTCCTCCTTCAGGTACAGCGTCACCGCCGTGCCGCGCTTCGGCAGCGCCAGGTTCTCGACCGTGAACTCCCCGTCGGCACGCGACTCCCAGCGCACGCCCGCCTCGGGGGGCGCGCCGGCGCGGCGCGTGCGCACCTCGACGCGCTCGGACACGATGAACGCGGAGTAAAACCCGACCCCGAACTGGCCGATGAGCTGCGAGGCCTTCTGCTCGTCTCCGGGCAGCGAGCGGAAGAACTCGGCGGTGCCCGAGCGGGCGATGGTGCCGAGGTTCGCGACCGCCTCCTCGCGCGTCATGCCGATGCCGTTGTCGGTGATGGTGACGGTGCCGGCCTCAGGGTCGGCGTCGATGCGGATGCCGAGCTCCGGGTCGTCGCCGAGCAGCGCGCTCTCGCCGATGGCGAGGAAGCGCAGCCGGTCGCAGGCGTCGGAGGCGTTGGAGATGAGCTCGCGGAGGAAGATCTCGCGGTGGCTGTAGAGCGAGTGGATCATGAGCTTCAGCAGCTCGCGAACCTCCGCCTGGAAGCCGTGGGTCTGCCGGGTCGTGCCGGCCTCGGGTGTCTCTGGGGTTTGCATGCGCACTAAATCCGCCGCCGTGACAAGCCGCTCGTCCGTGGCACGCGATCTTGGGAGTCAGCGGGGAATTTTCAAGCGCCGCGTGCCCTGAAGGGCGCGGCGGTCGTGCGGCATGGGGGTTAAGGCGTCAGGCCGAGAGCCGCAGCAGCTGGCGGTGGAGGACGTCGACCACCCATACGCCGAGAGCCGAGGCGCCCGCGAGGAGCGGGACCGCACCCTCGATGAGCTCGGAGACGGCGGAGGTCGCCACGTGGCGGCCGGCGCTGATCAGGTCGTCGAGCTCGTCCCAGAGGTGCAGGAAGACTTCCATCGGGGTGGGACTCTACGGAGCCGCGGCGCGCGCTGCCGTGCGCGCTCTCACAATCGCGCATCGGCTTGCAGGCACCGGAGGCCGTGCGTAGGCTTGGATGAGACCCCCGTCCGGCCCATGTGACAGAACGCAGCCACCATGCAGCGCATCGTCGTCCTGAACCCCAAGGGTGGCTCCGGCAAGACGACCATCGCGATCAACCTGGCGAGCTATCTCGCCACGCGCGGGCAGCGGCCGGTGCTCATGGACTTCGATCCCCAGGGCTCGTCGGTTCGCTGGGTGAAGAAGCGCCAGCCGGCGCAGGCGCCCATCCAGGCGATCGCCGCATTCGAGAAGGACAGCCGCACGACGCGCTCGTTCCAGCTGCGCATCCCCGAAGACGCCACCCACGTGATCGTCGACACGCCGGCGGCGATCGAGCCGCGCCAGCTGCCCGACATGACGCGCGATGCGCACAAGATCCTGGTGCCGGTGCTGCCCTCGGACATCGACATCCATACCTGCTCGCGCTGCATCGGCGACCTGCTGCTGGTCGCCAAGATCCGCCGCGATGAGAACCGCATCGGGGTCATCGCCAACCGCGTGCGGCGCAACACCCTCATGTACGAGGCGCTGATCCGCTTCCTGCACACGCTCGGGATTCCGATCGTCGCCATCATCCGCGACTCGCAGAACTACGTGCGCGCCGCCGAGCTCGGCATCGGCGTGCACGAGATGAAGAGCTACGTCGCCCAGCAGGATGTCGAGCAGTGGGGGCCGCTCGTGACCTGGCTCACCGGGGCCCCGGACAGCACCTTGAGCCCCCGCGGCTCCCCTCCGGCTGGCACTGAGGAGCCTGCCGGCGAGGTGCCTGCGCAAGGCAGCCCGGAGCCCGCCGACGACGCCCCGCAAAGCCCGGCGCCGGAGGGCGCGGCGCAGCCCGGCCCGGCGGTGCCGCTGGCGGATGAAGCGGTGGCGGTGGAGGCGCCGGCGCAGGCTTGACTGGAGACCGGCGCGCCGTGCGGCGCGTGCGCTACTTCTTCGGGGACTTCGGCGCAGGGGCCGCGGCCTTCACGCCGCTGTCGCCACCCTGCCAGGAATCGCGGACCTGATCCGCCCAGCTCTTGTAGTTCGACCAGGTGTAGAGATTCCGCGTGATCGCCGCCTGCCGGGCGCGTGCGCGCTGCATGCGGTCGAGCCACGTGGCGTAGGCGTCCGCGCCTCCCGGGGGATTGCCGCCGCCCTGCGCCGCGGGCTCGTGGCCTGCGGGGGCGTCGTCCCGGCTCCTGTTCGATGAGCTCATGGAAAGCTCCTGAATACTCTTGTATCCGAGACTACGTTCTTCGCCATTGCGAGCGCAGGACCTGGTTCACAGACAAACCCAAGGGTGTCGCCGCGCGCCTACGGCTATGACGCAGCTCTCGCCTGGCGCACGGAAAATGCGCGCCGGGCGGAGCGTTATGTAACGCCTGCGCGGCTCAGGCTACCAGACGGTATACGGGCCGATACGCGCTGCCGGGCAACCGCATGCGCTTCTGCGCCACGAACGCGGCCAGCAGCGCGTCGAGCAGCCGCATGATCGCGGGGTCGCCGGCGAGCTCGTACGGCCCGAAGCGCTCGATCGCCTGGATGCCGAAGTCCTTGACGTTGCCGGTGACGACGCCGGAGAAGGCGCGCCGCAGGTTGGCGGCGAGCTGGTGCACCGGCTGGTCGCGCCTGAGCTCGAGCGCGCGCATCGACTCGTGCGTGACCTCGAACGGACGCTGGAAATCGGCCGGCACCTGCAGCAGCCAGTTGAAGTTGTAGGAGTCGCTGCGCTTGCGGCGGAACTCGCGCACCTCCTGCGCGCCGCGCACCATGCGGCGCGCGACTTCCGGCGGGTCGTCGATGATGACCGTGAGGCGCGCGAGCGCCTCGGGCCCGAGCGTGCCGCCGATGAAGCGGCAGATCTGCTCGAAATAAGGCGCGCTGTCCTCGGGCCCCGTCAGCACGATCGGGAACGGCTGCTCACGGTTGGCCGGCTCGAGCAGGATCCCGGAGAGATACAGAATCTCCTCGGCGGTCCCGGCGCCGCCCGGAAATACGACGATGCCGTGCGCGAGCCGCACGAACGCCTCGAGGCGCTTCTCGATGTCCGGCATGATCGCGAGCTGGGTGACGATCGCATTGGGCGGCTCGGCGGCGATGATGCCGGGCTCGGTGATGCCGATGTAGCGGCTGCCCTCGATGCGCTGCTTGGCATGGCCGATGGTCGCGCCCTTCATCGGGCCCTTCATGGCCCCGGGGCCGCAGCCGGTGCACACGTCGAGTCCGCGAAGCCCAAGCTCGTAGCCTACGTCCTTGGTGTACTGGTACTCCTCGCGCGTGATCGAGTGGCCGCCCCAGCACACCACCAGATTGGGGCGTGCCTTGGGGTCGAGGATGCGCGCGTTACGCAGCACGTGGAACACCGCGTTGGTGATCGAGGCGGAATCGCCGAGGTCGAAGCGGCCGCTGGCGATGATCTCGTTGGAGGTGAACACCACATCGCGCAGCACCGCGAACAGGTGCTCCTTGATGCCGCGGATCATCTGCCCGTCGACGAAGGCGGATCCCGGCGCATTGCGCAGCTCGAGCTTCACGCCCCAGGCGTGGCGCACGATACGGATGTCGAAGTCGCGGTAGCGGTCGAAGATCTCCTTGGCGTTGTCGGTGCGCGCCCCGGAGTTGAGCACCGCGAGCGCGCAGCGGCGGAACAGCGGGTAGAGCCCCGCCTGGCCCGCATCGAGCAGCTTGTCGATCTCCGCCTGGGAAAGGCTCTCGAGACTGCCGCGCGGACCGACGCGCGCGTCGACGAAATCTGAGAGGTCGCTGGCCACGGCTTCGGGGACGTTATGTCAGGTGGCGGTGTCTCGAGGGACGGTGCCGCCAGCGCCCGTTCGCAGGGCGCGGCCGGCGCGGCGCTTCTAGGGATCGATGTCGATCGGAACCGAGTCGGGCACCAGCATCCAGATCTCCACCATGTCCGCGTTGGAGACCGCGATGCAGCCGTCGGTCCAGTCGTGGTTCAGGTAGTAGTCCGGATCGTGCTTCATGAGATTCGGCAGCCCGTGAATCATGATCGAGCCGCCCGTAACCCAGTGCCGCGCGCGCGCGCGCCGCACGTCCGTGTCGTTCGGATAGGACACCTTGATCGAGAGGAAGTAGTCGCTGCGGGGATTGCGCACGTCGAGACGATAGTTGCCCTCGGGCGTGCGGAAGTCGCCCTCGCGCTCCTTCTGCCCGATCGGCGAGAGGCCGAGCGCCACGTGGTACGAGCGCACGACGTTGCCGCCGTGCAGGAGGTAGAGCCGCCGCTCGTTTTTCTTCACCACCACGCGGTCGACCGCGGGGAGCGTGTCGCTCGTGAGCGCAACCGGCTCGGTGACGGGCAACGAGTCTCCGTGCGCGGCCACGGCCGCACAGGCCAAGGTCAAGCTCGCAGCCAAGTTCCTGAAAATCATGACGTTGCGTAGTCCCACAACAAGCTCGAATGCATTATAGCCAGCGTCAAGTAGTGCGCCATGTGCCCTGGATCACAGCCTTCAACTAGTCCCTCCTACCTCCTCAACGCGCGGGATGACGATCTGCATACCGGCCCGCAGGTCGCTGAAATCGACGTCCGGGTTGTACTGCACGAGCAGCCACTCGGGCAGCTGTTTGGCGCGCTTGGTGACCGTCCAGAGCGAATCCCCGGGTCGCGCGATGTAGATCTCGGTGCCCGAAATGCGGTGCGCGGCGAAATAGGCCGCCTGCAGCTCCCGGTGATACTCGCGCCGGTGCTGCTCGAAGACCTCGTGCGACACCTTGCGGAAATCGAGCTTGAGGAGATGCCCGACCAGCACCGGTTTCCTCATGCTCATGTGATTCAGGTCGCGCAGGTGCTGCGCGCTCACGCCGAGCCAGTCGGCGTAGTGCCCGAGCGTCTCCTCGGCGGCGACGCGGATCGAGTCATCGCGAGCCACGCTGTAGTCGGTGGGATCGGCGCTCTGCTGAATCTCGGCGGCAGGGCCGAGCGCCGGACTCAGCGCCTCGGCCTGCGCGGCCGACACCGGCTGCTCGCGGCTCGCGACCACGGTGATGGTGGCGACGGCCGCCGCATCCTCGGCGCTCTCGCGCTCTGCGACTGCGGCGGGCACGGCGCCGAGATCGCCCGTGCCGCCCGCTGCCGGCGCCGGCGCGGCGGAGGCCACCTGCACCGTCGCGCCTTCGGGCAGATCGATGGTGCGGCCGACCCTGAGAGCCGCGCTCACCCGCAGCCGGTTCATGCGCGCCAGCGCATCGATCGGCACGCCGTAGCGCTCAGCGAGCGCGGCGAGCGTGTCGCCCCGCTGCACCTTGTAGCGCCTCGGCTGCGGCTGTCCGGCGTACAGCTCGTGCGGGTTGAGCTGATGCGCGAGCTGCTCCGTCGTCCACTGCTCCCCGTCGACCGGCAGCCGCAGCCGGTAGTCGCGCGGCACGCGCAGCTGCCCGTCCCACACCGGGCGCAGCAGCGCCGGGTTCAGCGCCCGCAGCTCCTCGGGCTGGACGTGCAGTACATGCTCGAGCGTCGCCATCGACACGTAGCCGGGCACCGGCACCACCTGGAATTTAGCCTCGTTCTGCTTCTGCACGGCGCCGAAGTACTTATCGGGGTTGTGATCGATGTCGAGAGCGGCGAGGAACGACACGTAGAAATTGCGCGAGGCGAAGCCGAAGGTGCGGCTGTTGTAGCGCCGTACGATCGCGACGATGTCGTCCGTGCCGAGCGTCTCCTTGGCGCGCAGCATGCCGGCAGTGCCGTGGTTGTAGGCGGTAATCGCGAGCGGCCAGGTGCCGAGCACCCGGTAGTTGTAACCGAGGAGCTGAGCCGCGGCCTCGGTGGAGCGGAACGGATCGAGCCGGTCGTCGACCGAGCGGTCGATGCGCATGTAGCGCCGGCCGGTCGAGCGCATGAACTGCCACAGGCCCGCGGCGCCGACCTTGGAGTAGGCGGCCGGGTTGAACGAGGACTCGACGTGCGGCAGCACCGCGAGCTCGGCGGGCAGCCCGCGGTTGGCGAGCGTCTCGGCGATGTGCGTTTCCCACGCGCCCGCGCGGATCAGCCCCGCGCGGAACCGATCCGACTGCCCGAGCTGGAAGCGGATGTCGTCCACAGCCTCGCGCAGCCTGCCTGAGCTCGCCGTCCCCCACAGGTCCCTGATGCGCTGATCCTCGTCCGAGAGCGGCGCATCCCCGGCGGCGGCGATGCGGCGCAGCGCCGCGGCGACACCCTCGCGGTGCGCGTCCACCTCGTGCTCGCGCGCGCTCTGCGACTCATCGGGCGCGAAATGGATCGTCTCGTAGACGACCGCGAGGTTGTACTGGTCGTGGAGGAGGCCTGCGTTGGTGTCGATCTGCGTGTAGACGCGGATCCAGAACTGCACGTCGGGCTCGAGCGCCGACGGCCGCGGCATCGCGTCCTCGGAGGCCGGCAGCGGCGCGGCGCACAGCGCGGCCAGGCAGGCGAGGAGCGCCGCGCGAGCGCGTGTTTTGAGGGGTGTCGGCTTCATTTACACCCGGATATCGCCCACGTTCTCAATTCCATTCAATGACTTGCGATTCACCCGGCCTCCTTGCCAGGAAACGAGCACGCCGAAAAGCGTCGGGTATTTTGACACTTTGGCTGTCCTCGGGCGGATTGCAGGCCGGAGCACTCCTTGCGCATGCAGCCTTAGACCCGGCAAAACGCCCGCGGATCGTGCGGCGCGTCACATTTGTACAGCGCCGGAGCCGCAACATGTCGCATCGCTTCAGTCTTTTGCCCCCCTGGCACGGGTGTTGCTCATATCCAGGCATCAGCGGCACAGCCGCACCTTTGGGAAGCAAGCGAGCCAGGGCGACAGACCGAAGAAATGCCGGGTCCGGGACAAAAGCAACACGCCGGACACCGCGCTCACCGGATAACAACGAGAAGACGCTCCTCCACACAAGCAAGCGACCGACAACCCCGCGCCAGCGGGGTTTTTTTTCGCCATCCGATCGTGGGTGAAATGCGCCCGGCTGACAAGTGGCAGAATCGCGCGCATGCGGCGGGCTGGAGGGCACATGGCGCGTGCGATGCTGGCTGCTCTCGCGGCCGTTGCCGCCTGTGAGCCCGCAGCAGCGGCGGCGGCAGCGCCCGATTTCCCGGTACCGGCCGCCGTGGGCCTGCAGACACAGGCGACATTCAGCGACTACGGCCCGCT
>DASYYF010000005.1:0-45391 GCA_035934055.1 Steroidobacteraceae bacterium
ATGAAGCCCGCATCGGGCGTCCTGTCACGATGCCCGCGGCGGCGCGCGCATCCCTGTGCCTGGCTATGCCGCCGGCAGCTCAAGGAGGGCGCGGGTCTCGGCGCACGAGAGCACGCGCGCTCCGAGGAGCTCGACGATCTCGACGGCGCGCTCGACCAGCTGGGCATTGGTCGCGAGCACTCCCTTGCCGAGATACAGGTTGTCCTCGAGACCGACCCGCACGTTGCCTCCCAGGATCACCGCCTGAGCGACCATCGGCATCTGCGCCCGGCCGACCCCGAAGGCCGACCACGGCACATCGCGCGGCAGGGCGTCGCGCATCGCCAGCATGGCCTGCGCGGTCGCGGGCGCGCCGTACTTGACGCCGAGGCACAGCTGAAACAGCGCCGGCGGAGCGAGGAGGCCCTCGTCGATCAGCTGCCGGGCGAGCTCGACGTGCCCGAGCTCGAAGACCTCGATCTCCGGACGCACGCCGCGCGCGCGGTATTCCGCGGCGATGGCGCGCAGGTAGCCCGGCGTCGTGCCGTAGAGCGCCTCGCCGAAATTGAGCGAGCCGCAGTCGAGACTCGCGATCTCGGGGAGCAGCTCGACGATGTGGGCGATGCGTTCGCGGGGCCCGACGAAGTCCGTGCCCCGGCCGAAGGCGAGCGGCGCCTCGTCCGGTCCCAATATCAGATCCCCGCCCATGCCTCCGGTCAGGTTGAGGATGACCTCGGCGTTCTCGCCGCGGATCCGCTCGACGACCTCGCGATAGAGGGCGGTCGCACGGCTCGGCGCGCCCGAGGCGGGATCGCGCACGTGGATGTGCACGATGGCCGCGCCGGCGGAATGCGCCTCGAGCGCCGCCGCGGCGATCTGCGCGGGCGTCACGGGCACGTGCGGGCTCTTGCCGACCGAGTCGCCCGAGCCGGTGACCGCGCAGGTGATGAATACCGCCTCGCTCGGCACTGCCACCCTCCGCCGCCTGAGGAGTCGGGCAGCATAGCGCCAAAGCCCTCACAATAGCCCGATCATGACCGGGAACCGCTCGGCCGGCTGGGGGATGGGCGCGCTGCCGCGCATCGTGCGCGGGGAGGGGAGCTACCTCTATGACGCCGCGGGCCGGCGCTACCTCGACGGCTCGGGAGGGCCGGCCGCATTCAGCATCGGGCACGGCAACCGCGAGGTGAACGCCGCGATCGCCGCGCAGCTCGAGCGGGTGGCGTGCGGCTACCGCTATCTCTTCACCAGCGAGCCGCTCGAGGAGCTGACGAGCCTGCTGCTCGCACTCTGCGGTCCTTCCTTCGGTCACATCGTGTACTCGGGCAGCGGCTCGGAGGCGGTGGAGTCGGCACTGAAGGTGGCGCTGCAGTACTGGGACGCCCGCGGCCTTTCCGGCAAGAAGCGCTTCATCGCGCGCGAGCGCTCCTACCACGGCAATACGCTCGGGGCGCTCTCGGTGTCGGGGTTTCTCGAGCGCCGGCGGCCGTTCGAGGGCAGCCTCCTCGAGGTGGCATTCGTGTCGGCTGCCAACGCCTACCGGCCGCTGCGCGGGCTCGAGGGCGCGGCCCTCGCTCAGGCGCTCGCCGACGAGCTCGAGGAGAAGATCGTGACTCTGGGCGAGGAGCGCGTGGCGGCCTTCATCTACGAGCCGGTGGTCGGAGCGGCGGGCGGCGCGGTACCGGCCCCCGAGGGCTACGCGCGTGCGGTTGAGGCCGTGTGCGCGCGCCACGGGGTGCTGGTGATCGCCGACGAGGTAATGTGCGGCTCGGGCCGCTGCGGCACCTGGCGCGCGCTCGAGCACGATGCCGTGGTCCCCGACATCATGGCGGTGGGCAAGGGGCTCGCCGGCGGCTACATCCCGCTCGCGGCGACCGTCGTGAGCCGCGAGGTCGGCGACATGATTCTCGCCGGGCAGGGCACGATCCTCACCGGCCACACCTACTCCGGGCACACCACGGCGTGCGCGGCCGCGCTCGCGGTGCAGCGCATCGTTCAGCGTGAGGGACTGCTCACACGGGTGCGCTCACGCGGTGCGGCGCTGCTCGAGGAGCTGCGCCGTGCGCTCGAGCCGTTCGCCGAAGTCGGCGACGTGCGCGGGCGGGGCTTTTTTCTCGGCATCGAGTTCGTGCGCGACCGCATAAGCCGCGCACCGCTCCCTCCCGAGCGCGCCTTCAGCCAGGCGTTGGCTAAGCGCGCGTTCGAGGACGGCCTCATCGTCTATCCGTGCGCCGGCCACGTCGGCGGCACCGCCGGCGACACCGTGATCGTGGCTCCGCCCTACAACGCGAGCGACGGCGAGCTGGCCGAGCTCGTCCAGAAGCTCACGCGCGCCCTCGAGCGCACGCTCGCGGGTGAGTGACTCCCGCGAGCGTGTGCCGAACCGTCCGGCCGCGAGCCTAGAAGCGCTGCCCGACGGTGAGCGCGATGGTGCGCGGCATCGTCGGGATGACGTAGGGCTGCGGGCCGCAGGTCGTGGTCGCGCACTCGACGAAGCGCGTGAGCTCGGCGCGCTTGTCGAACACGTTGGTGAGGGCGAGCTTGTACCAGAAGTTGCTGTGCTCGGATCCCGCCGACAGGTCGAAGAGCGCGTAGGCCGGCATCGGACCGAGCGCGATCTGGTCGATGAGCCGCAGCAGCGGCTCGGTCTCGGTCTGGTACATACCCGAGGCCTGCACGTTGGAGTCCCAGTCACCGGACGTCCAGGTGTAGCGCACCACGAGATTCGCCTTGAACTTCGGAGCCACCGGCAGCTGGGTTCCGGAGGGCACTTCCGGCCCGTTGGGCGCGGGGATGCCGTCCGCGTAGCTATTGACCTGGTTCGGGCAGTTGGTGGAGAGGGACGTGGTGCCGGGGATCGTCGCGGCCGGACCGCAGTAGTTCGCCGTCGTCACCGCGTGCAGGTAGGTGGCGCCGCCCGAGATCAGGAGGTTGCTGCTCGGCGCCCACTCGAGCTCGGTCTCGACGCCCTTGATCTGCGCCGAGGCCGCGTTCTGCACCACCGTGACGCTGTTGGGACCTAAGAACAGGAACTGGAAGTTGTTCCAGTTCTCGAGGAACACCGCGCCATTCCAGCGCAGCGTGTGATCGTCGGTGGTGGTCTTCCAGCCGAGCTCCCAGTTGGTGAGGAAATCCGCCTTGTAGGGCGGGAAGACCGCATTGATCGCCGGATCGAACACGCGATTCACGCCGCCCGGGCGGTAGCCGGTCGAGTAGGTGAAGTAGAAGAGCTTGTTCGGGTCGAGCCTGTAGGTGAGGTTGGCCTTGTAGGTGCGGCCGCTGTCGGACACGTCCGAGTTCAGGTCCGTGCACGGCGCGCCGTGGAAGGGCGCGTAGTTCGGCGTGAGCGGCGCGCCGGGCGCGGCCGGATTCGGACCGCAGATGTTCTGACCCGGGAAGTAGCCGGTCAGATTCTGGTATGCCCCCGAGTAGCCGTAGAAGCCCTGCAACGAGTTGTCGTACTTGTAGAAGCGGATGCCGCCCGTCACCTCCCAGTTCTTGGTGATGTCCCAGGTCGCCTGGCCGAAGGCCGCCTGGTCGCGGTCGACGCGCTCCTCGTCGGTCAGCCAGATCGTGTTGCCGTTGACGCCGGGGATGCTGAGGCTGGGAGCGAAGCCCTGCGCGTTCTGGGTGTAGGGATTGCCGCCCGCGCCCGGGATCGTGTACTGCTCCCAGATCTCGTGCACCTGGCGTTCGGCGAACAGGCCGACGATTCCCTTCACCGGATAGTCCTGCGGCGTCGTGAGGCGCAGCTCGTGACTCCACTTGGTGAAGTGGCCGTTCGTGATCACGTACTCCTGGGGCTCGGTGAAGTCGCCCGCGGGATACGGCGTTCCGCCGTAGCAGTTGCCGTGGGCCGCGGGGTTTGCCGCCAGATAGTTGGCGCCGGCCTGGGTCACCCAGTTGCAGCCCGAGGCGAAGAACTTGTCGTAGTAGTAGCTGTAGTCGCTGTAATCGGAGAGGCTGTGCGTCTCGCGCACGAACCAGCCGCCGGCGTAGGTGATGTCGAAGTCGCTCACCTTGCCCTCGATGGTGAGCGCGGTCTGCGAGAAGGAGTCCTGGTTGCTCTCCGGCCCGTAGCGCACCGCCTGAAGATCGCCGACCGCCGGATCGTAGCCGAAGAAGCCGTTGGCGTTGATCGACTGCGTGAGGAAGCTCGGAGTCACGGTCCAGTTGTCGCCGAGCTTGAGGAGCCCCGCGACACGTCCGCCGAGCGTAGACGCCGGGTTGTACTGGCTGTCGGTCTCGCTCGAGTTGTTGATCGAGAGGCCCGAGGTCGGGAAGGTGCGCACGCCGTTGGCGATGCCGCCGGTGGCGTTGGTGCCGGCGACGTTGTGGATGTAGCCGGCATCGTGCTCGTCCCACGCGACCAGGCGTATCGCGGCGATCGGCGAGAGCGGGAAGTTCACGTACCCTTCCGCCACCGAGCCGACTCCGCCGTGATCGACCGAGTTGACGCCGACGTCGTAGGCGGCCGAGAACTTACTCGTATCGGGCTTGTTGGTGATGATGCGGATGGTGCCGGCTTCCGAGCTCGCGCCGTACAGAGTCCCCTGGGGTCCTTCCAGCACCTCGATGCGCGCGATGTCGTAGATGTGGATGTCGGGCGTGCCGTCGATGGTCGTGATCGGCTCTTCATCCAGGTAGGTGCCGACGCTCGGCTGCGAGGCGGAGTGGTTGCCGTCCTGGCCGCTCACCACGCCGCGCATGTACATGTGGGTGGTGCCGATGCCGTTGCCGCCCTGTCCCAGGCCTTTCACCGTCGTGACGCCGGAGAGGTACTTCACGTAGTCGTCGATGCCGGTGATGTTGAGCTGCTCGAGCTTCGCCGTGTCGAGCGCCTGGATGCTGACCGGCACGTCCTGCAGGTTCTGAACGCGTTTCTCCGCAGTGACCACGATTTCTTCGAGACCTCCGCCCGGCGCGCCGCCCGCCTGCGGGGCGGGCTGCGCCTGCTGCGCATAGGCGGCCGGAATGGCCGCGAGCACCGCGGACGCGAGAGGCAGGCCGACTCGAAGCGCTGCGGGACGACCCGCGGGACGGGCTGCTGCCCGCATGAGTTTTCTGCGACGACTGCGTGTCATGGAGCTCCCCCAGGATAAATGCGACTCCGGTGAGCCGCTGCGACGGATCTATTGTGGCTCTATTGTCACATCTGCGGGCACGTCCGGGTAGGCCGTCAGCACCGATCCCAGGGCAGCCTCGAGGGGTTTAAGCCAGGGTTCGTAATGTCGCCATTGTTCAAGAGCGGTCGTGAAGATCGGCTGGCGGACCTGCTCGGAGCTCGCGGTGCGGACTGCCCGCTCATTATCGTAGAACCTGAGGCACGCCTCCTCGAACCCGAGCCCGCAATGGGCGAGCAGCCCCCGCACTTCGCGCTCGGTGTCCTCGACCATCCGCTCGTAGAAGGCACGGTGCACCTTTCCAGGCAGGACCGCATCAAAGTGGTGCATCAGCGCAACATAGTCCCGGTAATAGAGTCCGAGGTCCTCGAGCGCGTAGGCGAAGCTCTGGCCGCGGGCGAAGTGCTGCTTGAAGCACGAGAAGCAGCAGCCCAGCGGATGGCGCCGCGCGTCGATGATGGTGGCGTTCGGCAGAATCAGATGAATCAGGCCGACATAGAGGCAGTTGTTCGGCATCTTGTCGATGAAGAACGGCGCGGCGCTCTTGCGCAGGTGGCGGGTGCCGTCGAGATAGCGCTCGCCGAGCGCGCGCAGCTGCGCGGCACTCAGATCCGCCACGGCCTCGAAGAATCCTGCGCCCGGCTCGGTCCCGCGGCGCTCGGCCAGCTCGTGCGCAATCTGCGGCACGTCGGGCAGCTCCATGGTCCCCTCGATGCGCGAGTGGCTCGCGAGAATCTGCTCGAGCAGCGTCGAGCCGGCGCGCGGCAGGCCGACGATGAAGATCGGGTCCCGGGCGGCGACGCCTGATCCCGCGCGCGCGGCGAAGAACTCGCGAGTGAAGAGCGCGCGCGAGCGGCGCACGAAAGCGGCGTTCTCTGCGGCGCTGTAGGGGAGCGACTTGCGCCGCAGCGCGTTGCCCGCCGCGTAGTGGCCGAAGGACTCCTCCCAGGACCCCTCGTCCTCGAGCGCCTTGCCGAGCGTGAACTCGAAGTGCAGCCGGTCCTCGTCGCTCAGATCGGTGCGTGCGAGCGCCGCACGCAGCGCCGCCACGTCGGCCGCCGAGAAGCTGAAGGTCTTCAGGTTCGCGAGGCTCCACCAGGCCTCGCCGAGCGTCGGCTCGCGGGCGATCGCACCGCGATACGCCGCGACGGCGTCGGCGGCCTGGCCGGTGGTCTTGAGCGAGTGACCGTAGCTCATCCACACCTTCGGCTGGTGCGGGAACTCCGCCAGGACTCCCTCGTAGATGCGGGCGGATTCGGCGTACTCGCCGAGATTGACGAGCACCGCGGCCTTGAGATTCCGATAGCCGGGATTACGCGGCTCCCTGGCGAGCAGCTGCTCGACGTGCGCAAGCGCCGCCGCCGCCTTGCCCTGACGGTTGAGCACCAGGGCGTAGTTGTGGCGGGCGGCATCGAAGCCGGGCGCGAGCTCGAGGCAGCGCTCGAGCAGCGCCTGCGCGTCCCGCCAGCGCCGCAGCCGCGCCGCCACCTCCGCCAGCATGCGCAGAGCCGCGACATCGGTCGGGTGGACCTTCAGGTGCGCGCGCAGCAGCGCCTCCGCCTCGGGAATGCGATTCTCGACCAGCGCCGCCGCCGGGGCGAGCAGGCGCGGATCGCGGGTCGCCGCCTTGATGTGCCGCGCGTAGGCCTCGTCGGCGCCGGCGGCGTCGCCCGCTCCTGCGAGGTGGTCGGCGAGCGCGCGCCAGGCGTCCGGCAAGTCGGGCTTGAGCGCGACGGCGCGGCGGAGCGCCGCGATCGCCGCCTCACCCCGGCCGGCGCTTCCGAGCGTCATGCCGAGCTCGAACTGCGCTTCGGCCCATCCCGGCTGGCGGCGGCAGAGGTCCTCGAGCCCGGCGAGCGCGCCGGGCAGGTCGCCACAGGCGCGCCGCGCCACGGCGAGCAGCAGCAGCGCGCCGGGATGTCCGGGCACGACGCGCAGGATCTCGGCGGCCTGCTCGGCGGCGAGCGCCGGCTGCGCGTGCAGCAGCCGTGCGGCGTGCTTCAGCGCGACCTCGAGCGAGCCTAGCGGCTGTGATTCCCCGCTCACGCGCCCCGCGCGGCGCCGAAGTGCCGGTCGGCGATCAGACACAGGATCTCGTACATCATCGTGGCGCCGACGAGCGCGGTGTTGCCGGTCTGGTCGTAGGGAGGAGCGACCTCGACGACGTCGCCGCCGATCAGGTTGAGGCCCCGCAAGCCACGCAGGAGGCGCTGCGCCTCGAGAGTCGTGATTCCGCCCACCTCGGGCGTGCCGGTGCCGGGTGCGTACACGGGGTCGAGTCCGTCGACGTCGAAGGAGATGTAGGTCGGGCCGCCGCCCACCACCGAGCGCGCCAGCTGGATCACCTTGTCGACGCCGAGCTCGGCGAACTCGTCCATGAAGACGACGCGCATGCCATGCGACTTCGAGAACTCGATGCCGTCGAGGAAGTTCTGCGCGCCGCGGATCCCGATCTGGATGGTGCGCTTCGGATCGAGCACGCCGGCCTCGACCGCGAGGCGAAACGGCGCGCCGTGCGTGAACTTCGAGCCGAAGAACTCGCCCCAGGTGTCGCAATGCGCGTCCACGTGCACCATGCCGACCGGCCGTTCGGCGCCGAGCGCCCTGAAGATCGGATAGGTGATCGAGTGATCGCCGCCGGCGCTCAGCGGCAGGATGCCGGCCGCCTTGACTCGGGCGTAGAAGGCCTCGATGTCCTCGTTCTGCCGTTCGAGGTCGTAGCGATGGGAGAGGTGCACGTCGCCGAGGTCGGCGACGCGGCACAGCTCGTAAGGATTGACGCCGAGCGCGACGTTGTAGCCGCGCATCAGGCTCGAGGAGTTGCGGATCTCGCGCGGGCCGTGGCGCGCGCCGGGCCGGTTGGTCACGGCGATGTCGGTCGGAACCCCGATCAGGCCGATGTCGACGTTATCGAGCGCGGCCGCGAGCGGGCAGCGCATGAAGGTCGCGATCTCGGTGAAGCGCGGCTCCTTCATCGGGTCGTAGGACTCGCCGCCGCCGAGGGCGCGCTGCCGGTAGTCTTTGGTGCTCATGGTGCTATCGTGTGCGCCGCTCAGTGGGCCGTCAATCGACGCCTGCGCCGGTACTGATCCGCGACCACCGCCGCGACGATGATTCCGCCCTTGACGATCTCCTGGTAGTAGGCGTCGATCCGCAGGAACGTGAAGCCCGAGGTGACGACCCCGAGGATCAGCGTACCGAGCACGGTACCCGTGACGCGCCCGACGCCGCCGGACAGCGAGGCGCCGCCGATCACCGCGGCCGCGATCGCATCGAGCTCGTACATGAGCCCCATGCCGGCCTGGCCCGAGACGGCGCGCGCCGAGGTGAGGACGCCGGCGAGCCCCGAGAGCAGTCCCGCGACGCTGTAGACCACGATCAGGTGGCGACCGACGTCGATCCCGGCGATGCGGGCGGCTTCGCGGTTGGCGCCGATCGCGTAGGTGAACTTGCCGTAGCGCGTATGGCGCAGAGCCACGTGAAAGATGAGCGCGGTGGCGAGAAAGATCACGACCGGAACCGCGCCGCTGCCGATACCGGCGTAAGCGTCGGTCAGCATGCTGACCGGCTGGCCGCGGGTATACCACTTGGCGAGGCCGCGTGCGCTCACCATGACGCCGAGCGTCGCGATGAAGGGCGGAATGCCGGTGCCGGCGATCAGCGTGCCGTTCGCGAGGCCGGCGGCGGCGCCGACGGCGAGGCCCGCCGCGACCGGCACGACGACCGGCAGGTCGGTGAGCGAGGGGTAGACCGCGCGCACCGCCTCCGAGGATTGCGCGAGGCTCGCCGCGACCATGGCGGTGAGGGCCACCACCGAGCCCGAGGACAGGTCGATGCCGCCGGTGATGATCACCTGGGTGACGCCGACCGCGATGACGCCGATCACCGAGACCTGCAGAATCATCACCACGAGCCGCTGCTCATTGGCGAGGAAGCTCTGATGGACGAAGATCCAGCCGAGCAGCTCGAAGGCGAGCGCGAGAGCGAGCAGCACCAGCGCAATTCCGGCCTCGGGCGGCAGGCGGTGCAGCCGCGCGGCGGCGGCGGGGCGGGGGCTTGGGTCGGCGACGGCCTGTTGCATGGCGTTCTTCCGGGGCGGCGGCTCAGCGCGCGGCGAGCTCCATGATCCTCATCTGATCCGCGGCCGCGCGCTCGAGAATCCCGCTGAGCCTGCCCGAGCGCATCACCATGATGCGGTGGCTCATGGCGAGAATCTCGGGCATCTCGGAGGAGATCATGAGCACCGCCGTGCCCTCGGCGGCGAGGCGCGCGATGAGCTGGTGGATTTCCGCCTTGCCGGCGACGTCCACTCCGCGCGTCGGCTCATCCAGGATCAGGATGCGCGGGCGCATCAGCAGCCAGCGGCCGAGCAGCACCTTCTGCTGGTTGCCGCCGGAGAGATTCTCGATCGGCTCGCTCAGGGCGCGCGTCTTGACCCGCAGCGCGCTCGCCATGGCGGCGCACGCATCGCGCGCGCGCCTGCCCAGCACGAACCCGCAGCGGACGAAGTCGCGGCCGAGAACCGCGATCTCGAGGTTCTCGAGCACGCTCAGGCCGGGGAAGCACCCGGTCTCCTTGCGATCCTCGGTGAGGAAGCCGATGCCGCGGGAGATCGCCGCCGCGGGCGAGTCCATGCGCACCGCGCCCTCTCCGATCCGGATCTGGCCCGCGGTAGCCGGCACGAGGCCGAACAGCGCCTCGGCGAGCCTGCTGCGCCCGGAGCCCGCCAGCCCGGCGACGCCGAGGATCTCCCCGGCGTGCAGCTCGAAGCTCACGTCGTCGAGCTCGCCCTCGACGGTCAGGCCGTGGGCCGACAGTGCGACCGCGCCTGCCGGCGCCGCCGGGGCCGCGGGCGGGGAGCTGAGCTCCCGCCCCACCATCATGCGAATGACGTCGGTGCGCGTGAGGTTGCGCGGGCTCTCGGTACCGATGTACCGCCCGTCGCGCAGCACCGAGATCTCGTCGGCGAGCGCGAACAGCTCGTCGATGCGGTGAGTGACGTAGAAGATGCCCACCCCGCGCGACTTGAGGTCGCGAATCACCGCGAACAGCCGCCCGGCGTCGTGCTCGGTCAGAGCCGAGGTCGGCTCGTCCATGATAAGGAGCCGCGAATCGTAGGACAGGGCGCGCGCGATCTCGACCATCTGCCGCGCCGCGAGCGGCAGCGTGCGCAGCTCCGCCTCCGGATCGAGGTCCACGGCCAGCCGCTCGAGCAGGGCGCGCGTCCGGCGGTTGAGCTCGCGGTGGCGGATCATCCGCAAGGCATTCAGCGGCTCGCGGCGGATCCAGATGTTCTCGGCGACGCTCATGGTCGGCAGGAGGTTGAGCTCCTGATGGATCATGGCGATGCCGCACGCGAGCGCCTGCCGCGGCGAGCGCAGAGTGAGCGGGCGGCCCTCGAAGCGCAGCTCGCCCGTGTCCGGTGCGCAAACGCCCGCGACGATCTTCATGAGCGTCGACTTGCCGGCGCCGTTCTCGCCCACCAGCGCGTGCACCGTGCCGTGCCTCAGGCGCAGCGTCACGTCATCGAGCGCGGCCACGCCGGGGAAGGCCTTGGAGACCTTGCGCACCTCGAGCAGGTCGTGCGGCACGCCGGCGGCGACACCTGCGCCCATCAATGGTGCCCGAGATAACTCGAGAGGTTGCCGGGCGTCACCAGCTCGAACGGCACCCACACGAAGGCGGGCGCCTGCCCGTGGCGCGCGAGCTCGAGCGCGGTGTCGATGGCGCCGCGGCCCTGCGCCGGCCCGTTCTGAAATACCGTCACCCGCAGCTCGCCGGCCTTCATGGCCGCGAGCCCGTCGGGAGTCGCGTCGATTCCCGCGACGACCGTGCTGCCGAGAAGGTGCGCCTGCTTGAGCGCCTGGATGGCGCCGATCGCCATCTCGTCGTCGTTGGCCACTACGGCGGCGGGACGCAGCCCCGCGCTCAGCCAGTTGGTCACGAGGTCGGCCGCTTCGGTGCGCTTCCAGTTGGCGGCCTGCTGGTCGAGCACGCGGATACCCCGGCAGGCGGGGCGGGCGATCACGTTCTCTATGTCCCTGGTGCGCTGGCGCGCCGACTGGTTGGTGAGCTCGCCCATCAGCACCACGATGTCGCCCCTGCCTCCGAGCAGCCGGCAAACCTCGGCCATCTCCAGAGTCCCGGACTGCGTTTCGTCCGAGCCGACGAAGGAGACGCGCGGCGGCAGCCGCCTGTCGGCCGGCATGCGGTTGACATACACGAGGGCGATTCCGGCGGCGGTCGCCAGCTGCGTCATGCGCGGGGTCGCGTCGGTGTCGACGGGGTTCACGATGATGGCGTCGACGTGCTGGGCGATGAAGTTCTGGATCTGATCGAGCTGGCGGCCGATGTCATTCTCGGCGTCCTCGAACTGCACCGGGACGTGCAGCTCCCCGGCGCGCTCCTTCATGCTGGCCCGCACCTCGGTCAGGAAGTTGTCGTCGAACAGGGCCATGGAGACGCCGACCGTGATCGCCTGCGCGGCCGCGGACAGCCCGGTCAGGACCACGGCGAGCAGCACCGGTGAAATGCGCTCGATGCTCACGAGCTCATTCTAAGGCCTGGCGCGGGCCGCCAAGCTCTAACAGCGCGGCCGCCATGTGTGGTAGCGTCCGCGGCGTGGATCGGCGCGAGTTCCTCGAATCGATCGCGGGTATTTCGGCGCTGCTGCCGTTCGCGGCAGCCGTGCACGCGCGCGCCCGGGCTGCGGCGGGCCTGCGCACGCTGAGTGCGGCGCAGGACGCGGCGGTCACCTGCATCGCCGAGATCCTGCTGCCGCAGACCGACACGATCGGCGCCGGCCAGGTGGGCGTGAACCGCTTCATCGACGTGCTGCTCACCGAGTCGATGCCGGAGCGCGATCGCGAGCGCTTCCTCGAGGGGCTCGCGGCGATCGACGCGCGCAGCCGCTCGCTCTACGGCGCACCGGTGGCCTCCGCCGCAAAGGAGGATCAGCAATCGCTGATCCGCTCGCTCGACGGGCAGCTGCCGGCCAGACCTCCGACCAAAGCCGAGCAGGCGGTCCTCGACCAGGAGCCGGTGACGGCGGAGCGGGGCTACGAGCTCCTCAAGCGCCTGGTGGTGTACGCCTACTTCACCTCCGAGCCCGTCGCCAGGGGGCTCATCGACGCGCCGATCATTCCCGGAAGGTACGACGGCTGTGTCAGCATCTGAGCCGAGCTCCGGGAAATACGACGCGATCGTCGTGGGCTCCGGCATCTCCGGCGGCTGGGCGGCCAAGGAGCTCACCGAGAAGGGCCTGAACACGCTGCTGCTCGAGGCCGGACCGCCGATCGTGCCCGAGCGGGATTATGCCGAGCACGTACAGGCTTACTCGCTTCCGTATCGCGGTTACGGAAACTTACGCAAGCTCCGCAGGGATCAGCCCATTCAGTCGCAGACCGGCGATTGCGATGAATGGGTGTCGAAGTGGTTCGTGAACGACCGCGAGAACCCCTATCACAACGACGCCGACAAGCCGTTCCTGTGGATCCGCGGGCGCCACGTGGGCGGCCGCTCGCTCATGTGGGGCCGGCAGGTCTATCGCTGGAGCGACCTCGACTTCGAAGCCAACGCCCGCGAAGGGATCGGCGTCGACTGGCCGATCCGCTATGCGGACATCGCCCCCTGGTACAGCCACGTCGAGAAGTTCATCGGCGTGAGCGGCCAGGCGGAGGGGCTGGCGCAGCTCCCCGACGGGGAGTTCCTGCCGCCGATGCAGCTCAACTGCGCGGAGCAGCACGTCCGCGAAGCTATAGCGAAGCGCTGGGGGCGTGAGCGCGTGCTGACCATCGGCCGCGCGGCGATCCTCACTCAGCCGCACCTCGGGCGCGCCGCGTGCCATTACTGCGGGCCGTGCTGGCGCGGATGCATCACGCACTCCTATTTCAACAGCATCGGCTCGACACTCCCGGCGGCGGCGGCGACGGGCCGCCTGACGCTGCGACCCAACAGCGTGGTTGCCGAGGTGCTGTACGACGCGCGCGCCAACCGCGCGAGCGGCGTGCGCGCGGTCGATGCCGATACGCTCGAGACGCTCGAGTTTCGCGCGCGCGTGGTGTTCCTGTGCGCCTCGGCGCTCGAGAGCGCGCGCATCCTGCTGAACTCGAAGAGCGCACGCTTCCCGGAGGGACTTGCCAACTCGAGCGGCGAGGTCGGGCGCAACATCATGGACCATCCCTTCGGCGCGGGCGCCGAGGCCACGATTCCGGGCATGGAGGACCACAAGACTTTCGGCAACCGCCCGAACGGGATTTACGTGGCGCGCTTCCGCAACGTGACCGACCAGCACCCGAAGTTCCTGCGCGGCTATGGGTTCCAGGGCGGCGGCAGCCGCGCGCACTGGGAGCGCGGCATGCGGGACAAGGGCTTCGGCGCGGCGTTCAAGAGCGCGCTGCTGCGCGACCTCGGGCCCTGGCACGTGTGGCTGGGGGGCTGGGGGGAGTGTCTGCCGCGGCCCGACAACCGCTGCACGCTCCATCCGACGCTGAAAGACAGGTGGGGAGTGCCGGCGCTGCACATCCAGTGCACCTTCGGGCCGAACGAGCTCGAGCTCCTGAAGGACATGCAGGTGACGGCGGCGGAGATGCTGGAAGCCGCCGGAGCCAGGGACATTCGCACCTTCAACGACGAGCTGGCGCCGGGGCTATGCATCCACGAGATGGGAACTGCGCGCATGGGACGGGATCCGAAGACCTCGGTGCTGAACGGCTGGAACCAGGCCCACGACGTCCCGAATGTGTTCGTGACCGACGGCGCCTGCATGGCTTCCTCCGGAAATCAGAACCCGTCGATCACCTACATGGCGCTCACCGCGCGCGCCTGCGACTACGCGGTCGGGCAGCTCAAGAGCGGAAGTCTCTAGTGGCCGGCGGGCTCTCGCGGCGGCGCTTCCTCGCCGCCTCGGCGAGCTCGGTGGCGGCGCTCGCGCCGGCCGCTGCCGTGCTCGCCGATGCCGAGGGTGCTCCGCTCCCGGGAAGGCTCAGACAGTCGGTATGTCGCTGGACGCTGCCGGGGGCACTCCCCGAGGTCTGCCAGCGCGTTCACGGACTCGGTTTGCGGGCGATCGATCTCCTGCACACGGACGAATGGGAGGTGGCGCGCGCCGCGGGCCTCACCTGCTCGATGGGCTACGCGAGCCGCCGCAATCACTTCATCGAGAACGGCTTCAACGACCTGGCGAACCACGGGATGCTGATCGAGGAGCTGAGCACGGCGATTCCGCTCGCGGCCCGGGCGGGCGTACCGAATGTCATCGCCATGTTCGGCAACCGGCGGGGCTTGAGCGATGCCGAGGGAATCGCGAACTGCGCCGTGGGTCTCTCCAGGGTGGCACCGGTGGCCGAGAAGCACGGCGTCACGGTGTGCGTCGAGCTCTTGAACAGCAAGGTGGATCACCCGGACTACCAGGGCGATCACACCGCCTTCGGTGTGGCGGTGATGGAGAAGGTCGGATCGCCGCGCGTCAGGCTCCTCTACGACATCTACCACATGCAGATCATGGAGGGGGACATCATCCGCACGATCGGCCAGCAGCGGCGCTGGATCGGGCACTTCCATACCGGCGGCGTCCCCGGCCGCCACGACATCGACGACACCCAGGAGCTCAACTATCACGCCGTGGCGGCCGCGATCGCCGACGGCGGATTCGAGGGCTACATCGCACACGAGTTCACGGCCAGGGGCGAGCCCTATGCGGGGCTCGCCGCGGCCTGCCGGATCTGTCAGGTGTGAAATACCTGCCGCTCATCTGGTCCGGCATCTGGCGCAAGCCCGGGCGCACGGTCCTCATCTTCCTCCAGGTGAGCGTCGCCTTCGTGCTGTTCGGCGTGTTGCAGGGCCTGAAGACCGGCGTCGAGCATGCGGTGGAGGCGGCGCGCGCGGACCTCCTGATCGTGCACGGCCGCCAGGACTTCCTCTTCTCGCCGCTTCCTCTCGGCCTCCTCGAGCAGATCCGCTCGGTGCCGGGCGTCAAGCTGGTCGTCCCGGTCGAGCTCAACGGCGGCTACTATCAAAAGCAGGAAAACGGCGTAGGGATCGTCGCGGTCCGTCCCGACAAGAACTGGACGGAGGCCTTCACCTTCAACATCGCGCCCGAGTACCTCGTCGCCTTCGCCAGGAGCCGCACCGCGGCGCTCGTCAGCGAATTCGCCGCGCAGAAGTACGGCTGGAAGATCGGCGATCACATCCCGCTCGCGACCCAGGTACCGCAGAAGGACGGCTCGACCACCTGGGCATTCGACATCGTGGGTACCTTCACCGACAGCGACGTGGCCGTAAGCCGCTACAAGATCCTGACGAACTATGCCTACTACGACGAAGCGCGCGCCACAGGCACGGGCAACGTGAACCATTTCAACGTCGCCGTCACCGATGCCAGCCTGGCGGTGCCGGTCGCCGATGCGATCGACCGGCGCTTCGCCAACTCCTCGCACGAGACCAAGACCGAGTCGCTGCGCGAGCTCGCGCAGCAGCAGGTGCAGCAGATCGGCGACCTCGATTTCCTGATCCGCGCGGTGGTGAGCGCGGTGCTCGGGGCACTGCTGTTTGCGACGGCGACCATGATGATGCAATCCGTCCGCGAGCGGACGCCGGAGCTCGCGGTCCTCAAGACCATCGGCTTTACCGATCGCGCCGTATTCTTCCTCATCCTCGCCGAGGCGGTGATCGTGTGCGTGCTGGCGGCCGCCTGCGGGCTGGCGGGCGCGACGCTCATCCTGCCGCTCGCGGCGCGGTTCGTATTCGGGCTCGCGATGCCGAACGTAACCATCGTGATAGGGCTCGCGCTCGCCGCGGTGGTGGCGGTCGTGAGCGCCGCCATTCCGGCGGTGCGCGCGGCGCGGCTGCAGGTGGTAGCCGCGTTGGCGGAGCGCTGAGTGCCGTGAACTTCATGCGGCAATTCCTGGCGCTGCTGCGCATGAACCTCGCCGGCGAGGGCGCGCGGCTCGGCTCGGTTCTCACGATCGTGACCGGCGTGACCTGCACGGTCGCGGTGCTGGTCTCGATGCTCGCCATGGGAACGGGCGCGCACCGGCAGGCCGTGGGCGACGTGCACGACGACGAGGTCATCGTCCAGGCCAGGGGCTCGCAGATCCTCCAGAGCAGCATCACCAGAGACGAGATGGTGACCGTGCGCGATTTGCCGGGCCTCGCCCGGGACAAGGATGGCGAGCCGCACGTCGACGGGATCGTGGTGGTGCCCTTCGAGGGGCACCGGCGCGGCAGCGGCCGGCGCGTCTTCTTTCCACTCCTCGGCACCACCGATCCGAACTTCGAGCTGCGGCCACCGGCGCATCTCACAGCCGGCCGCTTCTTCCGGCCGGGCCTCCACGAGATCATCGCCACCAACGCCTGCGTGGGGCAGTTCGACGGCTTCGAGCTCGGCGCCAGGCGCGAGGTGCGCGGCGTCGCCTGGACCGTGGTCGGGCACTACGACCAGGGCCAGAGCCTGCAGTGCATCGTGCTCACCGACGCCGAGACCCTCATGAGTCTCTTTGGCCGCAACGGCTACAACCGCATCAACGTGCGGCTCGAGGCGCCCTCCAGCTTCGAGACCTTCAATCGCGCCCTCGAGGGCAATCCGAGTCTCAAGCTCGAAGCCAAACCGGAGCGCGAGCAGAGCGAGGCGGACATGAAGCAGTTCAACGGGCTGCTCAACTTCGTGAGCTACTTCATCGGCTCGATCATGGCGATCGGCGCGACATTCGGCGCGGTGAACTCGCTCTATTCAATCGTCGATGCGCGCCGCCGCGAGCTCGCGACGCTGCGCGCGATCGGCTTCGGCTCGGGCGCCATCGTGGCGGCGACCCTCGTCGAGTCGGTCCTGCTGGCGCTGCCCGGTGCGCTGCTCGGCGCGGCGCTGGCGTGGCTGCTCTTCCACGGCATGGCGGTGAGCCCCTTCGGTTTTCCCTTCAAGCTCGACGTTACCCCGAGGCTTGCCGAGATCGGCATCGCCTGGGCGCTCGTCATGGGCTTCATAGGCGGACTGCTGCCATCACTGCGGGCGGCGCGCGTGCCGGTGACGACGGCACTGCGCGCCACCTGAGGGCGCGGCCCCCTGGCGCTTACAGCGAGTTGAGGAATGCCACCAGGTCCTGCTTCTGCTCGGAGGTAAGCCCCATCCGGAAGCGCTCGTTATAGAAGTTGACGAGCTCATTCAGGTTGGCCGCCGAGCCGTTGTGGAAGTAGGGCGCGCGCGCCGCCAGGCCGCGCAGGATCGGGCCCTTGCCGCGGTTGAAATCGCCGCACGAGCCGGTGATGAGCGCCCTGCCGGGATCGCTCGTATAGAAGGACTCGGGCTCGCCGGCACTGAACGGGTTGGGACAGCCGCTGACCAGGTAGACGGGAAGGTCGGGCATGGAGAGCTCGGCGAGCGCCGCGGCGATGTTGGGGTCGGGCTCGACGCCCGGCAGGGCGGCGTGTCCGGTACCGATGTCGAGCGGCAGCGGCAGGGAGTGGTCGCCGACGTCGGGTGTGTCGTGGCAGCTCGTGCAGGTACCGGGGAGCGAGGCCGGCTTGCCGAAGGCCGCGTTGTCGTTGAGTCCGCGCACGTTGGAGATCGTGAGCGGCGCGCCGTCGAACAGCGCCTCGCCGGCCGCGATCGCCCGCCGCGCATCCTGCGGGCTTTGTTCCCAGGCGTCGAACACGGTCATCGCCGCGGGGTTGAACGCGTCACCCCTCGGATCGGCGCCGAGGACGTCGTTGATGCCGGGGTAATACTCTGTGCCCGCCAGCCGCAGCACCCCGCCCGTGGCCCCGGCCGCGCCGAGCCATCCGGCATGCGTGTCGTATGCCTGTGCACTGAATAGTCCGAGCTCGAAGCCGACGATGTCGGCGACCTGCGCCGCCGTCGGCGGGACCGCCGCCTGGGCATGGCCGGTAGTGGCGTCGATCGCCTGCTGGGACAGATCCGCGATCAGGTTGGACATGAAGGTCGAATCGTTATCGAGCGGCGCCTTGGTTTCGCGGCCGTCGAACATGACGGCGCTGAGGAAGCCGAGGTTGGTCGCCGGCAGAGGCCGCCGATACACGGAAACGAAGGGCGGCCCGCCGTTCGGATCCGCGGTGAGCGCGCAGCCGTAGGGATCGTGGACGACGCTGAGGGTGAACTGCGCGCCGACCGGCAGCTGCAGGGAGACGCGAATGAGGCCGTGCTGCAGCAGGAGGCTGTGCTCGGCGGCATTGTCACGCCGGGCGCTCGGGCAGTTGGCGCCGTCGACCGGCGCGAACAGCGGATCCTGCCCGCGAGTGGCGAGGAAGCGCATCTGCGCCGCCTGCGCGCCGAGAGCCATCGCCTGACTGGCGACGTGGCAGGTAGAGCACGAGCGGCCGTTGGTGCCCAGGCTCTGAAAGAATGCCCCCGCGGGTTGCGGCCCGTCGACATCCAGCGTCGCGATCAGTCCGGTCGCGTCGGGAAATATCTGCACCGCGGGGATCGGCGCCGGGCCCGCGGGGGGCGAATCGGCGGGCGCGGCGCTCGCCCAGAGTGTGGCGGCGGCCAATGCCAGGCGCGTGGCAGTCCTTAAAAGATGCTTGTTGTGGAAAAGATGCTTGTTGTGGCAGCTCATTGCGGATCCTCCCGGTGCTCTAAATCGGAATCGGCGACCCGGAACCGACAGGGCCCGCGCTGCTGTGACATATTGCACGAATGCCGCCCTGCGCCGACCGTGGCAAGACGCTGACCTGAGGCTCGCCCGACGGCCCGAGAGGGGCCGCATCGAGGGGTCCAATTTCGCGAAGTTAGATAACCATCTAACTTGCCCGAGTTGAGGCCCTGTAGAGGGGGTCAACTCACCCAAGTTTGATGACCATCAAACTTTGCCGCCGAGGGACATTGCGCGCGGGCGTTCTGCCGCGTTCTACCCGCCTCGACGGTGCACCCGGCGCCTGCTGCGCGTCACTTACCCGGCGTCGTCGGGTACGGCGGGGCGCTCTTGAGCTCCACGGGCTTGAAGTCCTTGAGCTGCGCGAGCGCCGTCGCGATCGCGGCATCGAGCTGCGGGTCCTCGCCGCGGTTCACCGCCGCAGGGTCGAGCGTCACCTCGATGTCGGGCGCGACGCCCTCGTTCTCGACGCGCCACTGCCCCTCGGGCGTGAAGAAGCGGAAATAGGGCACCGTGAGCTGGCCGCCGTCGATGAGATCCGGATTGATGCGGATGCCGATCAGCCCGCCCCAGGTGCGCGTGCCGATCAGGGTGCCGAGCTTCTGGTGCTTGAAGGCCCAGGGCAGGAAATCCCCGCCCGAGCCCGCGTCCTGATCGGCCAGCATGACCTTCGGCCCGTAGATGCCGCCGCCCGGGGTGCTGAAGACGAGCCCGTCCCGCTCCTTCCAGCCGGCGAGATACGGGCGGCTCAGGATCTCGATGATGTAGTTTGCCGCCTGGCCGCCGCCGTTCTTGCGCTCGTCGACGATGAGCGCGGGCTTTTCGACCTGTGCGAAGAACATGCGATTGAAGTACTGGAAGCCGTCGGCCGCCGTGTTGGGAAGGTAGACGTAGGCGACCTTGCCGCCGGTCTTCTTCTCGACGTACTCGCGGTTGTGCTCGATCCAGCGCCACTGGCGCAAGGCCGCCTCGTCCGCGATCGGCTCGACCACGATGTTATGCGCGCCGGCGCCGGCCGGATCCGCGCCGACGCCGAGCGTCACCTGCTTGTCGACGGTCTGCTCGAAGAGCGCGTAGAGATTCTCCCGTGCATCGAGCGGCCGCCCGTTGACGGCGAGAAGGTAGTCGCCCTCGCGGACGTCGACCCCGGGGACGGCGAGCGGCGCGCGCAGAAAGGGATTCCAGCGGTCGCCGCGGTAGATCGTCTTGATCCGATAGTGGTTGTTCTCGACCGCGAAGTCGGCGCCGAGGAGGCCGGTCTTCGTGGGCGCCTCGGCGGGCACGTCGCCGCCGCTCAGGCGGTTATGGCCGACCTGCATCTCGCCGATCATCTCGATGAGAAGGTCGGTCAAATCCTCGCGGCGCTGCACGAACTTGAGGAGCGGCTTGTAGCGCGCATAGACGGCGTGCCAGTCGAGGCCGTGCATGTTGGGGTCGTAGAAGAATTCCTTCTCCATCCACCAGGCCTCGTCGAAGATCTGCTGCCATTCGGCGACCGGGTCCACATACATGCCGAGCTGAGTCAGGTCGAGCGGCTTGGCATCGAGCTTGTCGTTGGCGTCGCCGACTTCGAGCTTGCCCTTGGCATAGGCCAGCAGGACCTTCTTGCCGTCGGCGCTCATCGAGAAGTCGGCGACCCCCTGCTTGAGCGACTTGGGCTTGCGTTCGGCAAAGTCGAAGCGATAGAGCTCGGCATCGTTCTCGAGCTCCGTGCCCGGCGGCTCGGCGGTGACCCCGGGCTGGCGGCGCTCGAGGTAGAAGAGCGCACCGTCGCAGGCGACGGCGAGCTCCTCGTAGCGACGTTCGGCCACCGGGAAGCCCGTGATGCGGCCCGGCAGGCCGTCGAAATCGATGCGCACCGCCTTCGGGGTCTTCCTGGCGTCGGCCGGCTTCTTGTCGGCTTTGCCGCCCTCGTCGGGCTTGCCGCCGGACGGCTTGCAGCCGGCCTTTTCATCCGCCTCGGGCTTGCCCGATTCCTCATCGCCCGACTTGGGCGTCAGCGGCGAACGGCCGCCGGCGGCGAGCACGGCGACGTACAGGCCGCGCCGGATCGAGCGCTCCTGGGTCGAGAGATCGAGCCCGACCTGGCTGGGCCCGGAATTGATGGACGCGGTGAAATAGAGATATTCGCCGCTCGCGGCGAAGACCGGATCGTCCGCATCGCTCAGGCCATCGGTGAGATCGGCGTTCTGGCCGCCCTTGAAGTCGTGGAGGCGGATGCGGCTGAAGTAGTTCTCACCCTGGACCGTGTAGGCGAGGTAGCGGCTGTCGGGTGAGAAGGAGACCTGGAACCCGGGACGGGCGCGGAACTCGCCGCGCCGCGGACTCGTGTCGATGCGGCTGGAGGTCGCGCTCGCGAGCGCGAACGCAAACAGGTTGAGGTGATTGTCGTCGTAGACGAGCGTCTCGCCGTCTGGCGCCCACGCGAGGAGGGTGAGATATCCCTGCTTGCCGAGGGGATAGGTGCGGGGCTTCTCGAGCCCGGCCTGATCGCGCACCACGATCGCGTGCTGCATGCCGAGATCTGTGATGTAGGCGATGCGCGTCCCGTCGGGGCTCCACATGGCATCCTTCTCGCGCACGCCGGATGTGCGCGTGAGATTGCGGATCGAGCCGTCCTTGACCGGCACGGTGAAGACATCGCCGCGCGCCGTCACCACGACGCGCTTGCCGGTCGGAGAGAGAAAGGCGGCGGTGATGTTCTTGCTCGCGTCCTTCCACTGCGGGCGCAGCTGCGCCGCCTCGGTCGCCACGGTGATGGCAAGCGGCCGCGCGGTACCTGAGTCGAGGTCGAGCTCCTTCAGCCGCCCGCCCGACTCGTAGACCGCGGTGCGGCCGAAGACACCGAAGCTGCGCACATCCCAGATCGTCTCGTGCGTCAGCTGGCGCAGTCCCTTGCCGCGGGTGTCGTAGGCAAAGAGATTGGCGGCGTTGTCATTGCGGTCGGAGATGAAGATCACCTCATCGCCCGACCAGGCGGGCGCGCGGTCGGTGGCGTTCTCGTGCGGGACCTGCTGCTGCGCTCCGGTCGCGGGATTCAGGATCCAGATCGGAGTCGTAGTGCCGCCGCGATACTGACGCCAGCCGGAAGTCAATTCGTACGCGGTGCGGTACGGGCGGTACGCGAGCCGCGTTCCATCCGGCGACCAGGCTGCCTCCCAGGCCACGGCCTCCATGACCTTGCGCTCGAACCCGCCGGTGAGGGGAATCTCGTAGAGTTGATTGGAGCGGTTGTTGGCGACCGCGCGCGGCGAGGCGAAGAGAATGCGCTGGCCATCGGGGCTCCAGCCGTTCGCCTCATCGCGTGCAGGATGATATGTGAGCCTGTGCGGCTGGCCGCCGCCCGCCGGGATGACATAGACGTCGGTGTTGCCCGCGTACGCGGCGGAGTAGGCGATCCACTGGCCGTCGGGCGAGAAATGGGGCCCATAGGCGCTGGCGTGCACGGTGAGCCGCTCGGGATGGCCGCCATTGCGGTCGGCGAGCCAGAGGTCGCCGCCGTAGATGAACGCGAGATGCTCGCGCGACAGCGTCGGCTGGCGCAGCAGCAGCGTTCCCGAAGCCTCCTCGGCGCAGGCCGTGCGACAGGTGGCGAGGAGCAGCGCGGCGAGAGCGCCCACGCGCGCGAGTCTTGTACGCATTGTTCTTCCCTTATTGTTCCAGCGATCCCGAATCGAGCTCGCGCGCCCGGCGCTGCCACGGCCGGGCAGGGCGGCGACCGAAGAGGGCCCGGCCGCCAAACCCGAGCAGCAACCACAGGCCGTGAAACGACAGCCACACGAGCACCGCGAACACCAGCGCGAACACGAGTCCCTCGCCCGAGAGTGCGAAGGTCGGCACCCAGTCTGAGAGGGTGGCGTGCGCGAGCCTCAGGTCGGCGTGCAGCGCGAGGTAGGCGGCCTGGCTCGCGAGGCTGCCGTGCAATGCATCCACCGCGCTCTGCAGCTGATGCACGGTCGCGACCAGGGCGCGGATGACGCCGCCTTCGGAATGGAAGGTCGGGTCGGTGCTCGTGAGGTGATACTGGATCAGCTTCTCGAGGTCGCCGTGATAGTACTGATCGGCGAGCTTCTGCCAGGGCGCGAGGTCGAGCTTCGCCTGGTCGAGCCGGCCGCCGAGCCGCTGGCGATACTGCGCGATGAAGCCCGGGATGAGTCCCCCGGCTACGGCGGCGGACACCAGAACCGCCCGGTCGAGCAATCCTCTGACGATCGGCATCGCTGCGCATTGTTGCACGGCGGCGGTGAGCGCGAGCAAGATACTGCCGACATGAGGGGCGGGGTTTGAAAGTCGCACTCGAACGCAGCTACGCGCTGCCGGCGGCGGCCGATCAGGCCTGGAAGCTGCTCGAGGATCTCGAGCGCGTCGCATCCTGCATGCCGGGCGCAAGCATCACCGAGCGCATCGACGAGCGGCACTTCAAGGGGACCGTGTCGGTGAGGCTCGGCCCCGCGAGCCTGAAGTTTCGCGGCGAGGTCGAAGTGCTCGCGCTCGACCCCGGGGGCCGTACCGTGCAGCTGCGCGGTACGGGCGCTGACGCGGGCGGAGGCTCGGCAGCCTCGCTCGATCTGACCGCACGCATCGAGCCGAAGGATGCGGCCTCCTCGACGCTCGCCGGCCACGCCGAGGCCTCGCTGAGCGGCAAAGCGGCGACTTTCGGGGCGCGGGTGGCGGATGCGGTCGCACAGCAAGTGCTGCAGCAGTTCGCCGACAATTTCATCGCGGAGCTCGAAGCGCGTGCAGCCGCCGGCAGCGGAACGGCGGGGGCCGCGGCGCCGCAAGCGCCCCCTCCGCCGAAGCAGCTCAACGCCCTTGCGCTTCTGTGGGGCGTGGTGCGCGCCTGGCTGCGGTCGTTTTTTGGCGCGCGGAGCCGATGAGCCCGGTACGCGCGAGCTATCGCAGCTCCGTTTGCGCGGCCACAAAGCGCTGCAGCTCGGCGCAGATCGACAGCGCCAGCATCTCCGGTCCGTGACCTCCGAGCCGGATGCCGACCGGAGCATGCAGGCGCGGCGTGAGTACGGCACGCGCCGCCGGGTCGAGCTCGGCGAGCAGCTCATCGCGCCGCGCCGGCGGCCCGAGCAGCCCGATGAAAGGATCGGCGCGCCGGGCGAGGGCGGCGAGCGCCTCGCGGTCGTTCGCCGCGGTGTGGGTCATCACGATGCAGGCGTCGAGCCGCTGATCGCCGACGGCGGCGAGCGCCGCGGCCGGCCGCGCGCAGATGGTGCGCTCGGCGGCCGCACCGTGCGCGGCGAGCAGCGCCTCGCGGTGGTCCGAAACTATCACGCGCCAACCGAGCTCATTGGCGATGTGGATGAGAGCGGGAGCTTCGGGACCCGCGCCGACGAGCATGATGCGCGGCGAAGGAGCGAACAGCACGACGGCGCAGGTGTCGCCGTTCTCGAGGCGGTGCTCGCCCACCGCGCGCCCTTTGAGCGCGCGCGCCGAGTCGATGCGCGGCGGGAGCTCCGTCTCGACGTTCGCCGACCAGAGAAAGCCGCTGCCGACGTCCGGACCGCTCGTGACGAGCGCCGCCTTCAGCGGCCGCTGCGCGCGCTCGGCCGACAACAGCGCCTCGCACAGCGGGTGCGCCGCACCGGCAGCCACCGGCAGCAGCAACACCTGCATCTGCCCGCGGCAGCCCGAGCCCGAGCCGAACACGAGGTCGTCGTCGCTGCGCGTATCGAAGAGCGCGACCCGCGGACGGTTCTCCTCGAGGGCCGCCCGCGCCGCGGATTCGAGGTCCGATTCGAGGCACCCGCCCGAGATCACGCCGAGCCGGGCGCCGTCCGCGCCCACGAGGGCGAGGGCGCCCGGCTTCCGGTACGTGGATCCCGCAGAGTGCACGACCACACACAGCGTAAAGGCCGCCCGCTGCGCCAACCTGGTCGCGAGCTCCGCGAGGATACGCCGGTGGTGAGTTGCAAAGGGATCCGTGTCCATCACATGCCAAAGCCCTGACGCAGAAACGCGTCGCTCTTGCGCAGCATCAGCGCACGCGCACTCGAGTCGTCGAGATAGTGGTCGAGGTCGTCCCAGGTGACAAGCTCGCACCTCCCGCCCACCGCCTTCATCCGCCCGGCCATGCTCTGCGACTCCTCGATGCTCAGGGTATAGAGCACCGACCCCTGACCTCGTCTCATCGGGCCCCCTTATCACGACGCCGGAATCTTAAGGCATCGGCCGCATAATGGGCGCGCCCGCCTCAGGCGGCGCCACTCAAGTCAGACATGGATACTCACCGATGGCAGCGGGAGGCGGCATGCCTGCTCGGCGCCGCACTCGTCACCACCACGGTGTTCGCGACGGGTACGCTCGACATCGCGGCGGCGCGCTGGTTCTTCCGCCCCGAGGCACTCGATCACTGGCCGCTGGCGCGCGAGTTTCCGTGGCTCATCCTGTACCGCGCGGCCCCGTGGATCACGGGAGTGTTGCTCGTCACGGGCCTCGCCGCCTTTGGGTTGAGCCTCACGCCACGCCGCAGACACTGGCGCGGCGCCGCGACGCTCGTGCTGCTCGCGGTCGTCGTCGGACCCGGTCTCATCGGCAACGCGCTGCTCAAGGACCATTGGCAGCACCCGCGCCCCCGCGACCTCATCGAGCTCGGCGGCTCCATGCACTACGTGCCGTCGCCGCTGATCGGCCACGAGGGAGGCGCCTCCTTTCCCTGCGGGCACTGCACGGTGGGCTTTCTCTTCGGGCTCGGCTGGTGGATCTTCAGGCGCCGGCGCCCGGTGTGGGCCGCCGCCTCGCTCATCGGCGGCCTCACGATCGGCGTGCTGCTCGGCATCGGCCGCATGGCGGCGGGCGCTCATTTTCTATCCGACGCGATCTGGTCGGCGCTGCTCGCCTACGGCGTGACCCACGTTCTCTACTATCACGTGCTGCGGCTCGAGGCGCCGCAAGCGCCTGCCGGGGGCTCGGCCCAGGGGCGCGCGCCGCGCTGGCCGCGCGCGCTCGGCATCGCGGCGCCGCTCGCGGCGATCATGGTGCTGCTGGTACTCACGGTGCTGCCGCACGGCTCGGACCTCGCCGCGGGCCTTGCGCTCTCGTCCGGCTCGCCGCGGGTCCTCGAGGTCGAGGCCGACCGCGCCGACATCACCGTCGTGCTGGTCGATGCGCCCGCCTCGAGGCTCGCGGTAGAGGGAGAGCTGCATGGCTTCGGAGTTCCGGGCGCCCGCCTCGCGGCCCGCTTCGAGACGCTCGCAGGGCCTCCCCCTGCGCTCCGCTATTCGATCGAGGAGCGCGGCTGGCTCACGGACGTCGACGGCTCCGCAAGGCTCACGGTGCCCGCGTCGGCCTTCGAGCGCATCCGCGTGCGCGTGGGGCGCGGCAACATCAAGGTGGTGGACACAACGCGCGCGGGCACCGTCCGCAGCGGCAGCGTACAGCTCGAGCTCCACACCGGCCGCGGGACCGTGCAGCGCTAGAGGGGAAGCAGCGTGCGCAAGTGCGACATCGCGCGAGATGGTAACAATTCCCATTCATGTCGCGGCGCTGAGCATGCTTTATGCTGCGCCGATGCAAGCCCACCGCCCCTTGCTGCTCATCGCGCTCATCGTGTTCGCACCCGTCTGCTTCGCCGGCGGCGGCCCCTTGGGCATCGATAACGAATGGAGCTACGACAACAGCGGCATCTGGAAGCGCAGCAATCAGCTGGTGCTCGAGTACGGGATACTCGCCTTCGAGGTGGGAGGGGCGGTGTGGGAGGGCGGCGAGACGCGCTTCGGCAACACTCTGTGGCAGTCGGTCGACGCCACGGCATCCTCGGGAATCGTGGCGCTCGCCTTCAAGTACGCGTTCTCACGCGTGCGCCCGATCGACAGCGGCGGTGATCCTAACCTCTGGTTCAAGGGTCACGGCAACCAGAGCTTTCCGAGCGGCGAGGTGACGGAGGTGAGCTCCGTCATCACTCCGATCGTACTCGAGTACGGCCACGATAACCCGTGGGTTTACGGGCTCGAGCTATTGCCGGTCTACGACGGTATCGCCCGCATGAAGGTGCAGGCCCATTGGCAAACCGACGTGCTGGCGGGCTTTGCGCTCGGCACCGGGGCCGGCTGGATCATGCACAGCAACCCCAACACGCCCTATATCCTGAGTGCGCTGCCCCACGGCTTTTATATAGGCCTCAAGAAGAGCTTCTGACGGGCTCAAAGAGTCAGGGATTGATCGCCGTGACGATCCAGATCGCGCCGGCGAGCGGTACCCGGTTCCCGGCCTGATGTGCGGCGAGCGCCGCACGGATCGATTGAACGGCGGCGGCCTGCAGCCCCGCGGGCTGCCCCTCGAGCGCGCGGCTCGTGGGACCGATTCCGACCGCCGTAGCGACCGCAGCGTCGAGCCCCTCGCCAATGGCGATATCGAGGGTGAGCCCGACAGGCTCGAGCTGAACGGCGGCAAAGCCCGCGCGCCCGAGGATGTCGCGCACCCGGGACTCGGCCGCGAAAGAGAACGCGCCGGGATCCTCGGGTCCGACCTCGGGCAGGCGCGGCACATGACGATAGGCTTCCTGCAGCGGCAGCATCAGCCAGGGGTTCTCGCGCGGCTCGCGCCAGCAGGCAAATGCGAGGCGCGCGCCGCTGCGCAGACCTCTGCGCATGTTGGCGAAGGAGCGCGCCGGATCGGCGAAGAACATCACGCCGAAGCGGGAGAAGAGAAGATCCGCGCTGGCGGGCGCGAAGGGGTAGACCGTGGCGTCGCCCAACGCGAACTCGACCGCCAGTCCCGGCGGCGCGAGCTCCCGTGCCCGCGCGAGCATGAGCTCCGAGACATCCACACCGAGCACCCGGCCGCCCGGCGCCACGCGCCTGGCGAGCGCAATCGCGGTGCCGCCCCAGCCGCAACCGATATCGAGCGCGAGCTCGCCGGCGCATGCCGCGGCGCGAGCGAGCAGCAGCTCGGCGACCGGCGCGAGCAGCGCATCCTGCTCCTGCTGCCGCCGCACCCAGCGCAGGCCGGCGGGACCATTCCAGTAGGCGATCTCATCGGCGTTGCGCGCGTCGGCGGTGGGGAAGGTCATGAAAGCAGAATACCAGCCTGCGGAAAGTGCGCATGGGAAGCGCCGGGAGCTCCTGCAAGACTCGAGGCTCTGCAGCGGAGATCGCTCAAATGAAGACAGAGCAGGTAGTCGAGGAGCTCCAGAGCGTGCTCGAGGCGATGGAGGGAATCGTCGCCGAGGTTGCCAAAGGAAACGGCGCTCACGGGCTCGGCGGGGTTGTGGACCGCTTTCACAAGCAGGTTGATCAGGCACGCAAGCGCGTCAGGGACTTCGAAGGGGCGATGGAGGAACGCGTCCGCCAGGGGGCGACCGCGGCAGACCGCTCGATACGCCGCAATCCCTGGGAATCGATGCTCGTGACGGCTCTCATCGCCTTTGCCCTGGGCGCGATGCTCGCACGCCGCGACTAGGCCGGCAGGCGGCGCTTCGCCGCGGGGGTCCGGGCCGCTCTCTTCAGCAGGGCACCAGATCGGTGTGTCCGAAGCCCTTCGAGTAATCGAGCACCGAGATCACCTTCGGCGTCACGCGGAACACGCGCACGTCGGCGAACCTCGGCATGGGCAGCGGCAAGGCCTTCTGCTGCGGATACTTCTGCATCATGAGCCCCATCGCCTTTTCGCCCTCGGCTGGGTCGCTCACAGCCTCGGCGCGCGCGGCCATGGAGAGGCCCGTGATCTCCATCACCTGCGCCGTGTCGTGGTCGATCGTCAGCGACACCCGATCGTCCCGTGCCAGGTTCGCGGCCTTCTGGCTGTCGAGCCCGCAGAGGAAGTAAATCGTCATGCCATCGTTGCCGTAGCCTACGGTCGTCGCCTGGGGCCAGCCGTCCGGCCTCAATGTGGCGAGCGTCATGATGCGGTGCTGGTTCAAGAGCCCGAGGATGGTCTTCTTTATCTCGACGTTCATTGCCGCCTCCCACAACCGAACCCGCCTCAGGCTGCCACGCCGAAGGCAGTCGAGCCATCAGGGCAAACACATAGCCCGCGTTCTAGCGTGCGCGCATGGGAAGGAGCAGCGAGAGACCGAGAGCGGTGAAGGCCGCGCCGGCGATGAAGGTGGCGGAGGGTCCGACGTGCGCCCAGAGGAAGCCGGCCAGCACACTCGCTACCAACAGCGCCACGCCGCTCGCGAAGTTGAAGACACCGAAGGCCGAGGCGCGCAGATTCACCGGACAGGCATCTGCCACCAATGCCGCGATCAGGCCCTGGGTCATGCCGAGGTGCAGCCCCCAGACTGCGACGCCGCCCATCACGACCCAGAGATTCGGCGCCCAGGCGAGGAGCAGGTCCGCGGCGATCAGCGTCGTGAAGCCGAGCGCGAGGAGGCGCCCGCGGTTGGCGCGGTCGGAGAGGGCCCCGAGCGGATACGCGGAGACGGCAAAGACGATATTCATCACCACCAGCACGAGCGGGGCGAGCGCGAGCGGCAGCCCGGCGCCCTGCGCGCGCAGGATGAGAAAGGCCTCGCTGAAGCGCGCCAGCGTCAACACCGCGCCGACGGCGACGACCGCCCAGTAGGCGCGGCCGAGGGAACTGCACTCCTCGAGCCTGACCGGCGCCTGGGGCGTGGCCGCCTTGTGCGGCGGCTCGCGCACGCCGATCGCGAGCAAGGACACCGACAGCAACCCCGGGATCAACGCGATCCAGAAGACGCGCCGAAAGTCGTCGCTGAAGCCCGCCATCAGCGCCATCGCGATCAGCGGACCGGCAAAGGCGCCGACGGTGTCGAGCGCCTGCCGCAGCCCATAGGCCGCGCCGCGGCTGCCCGCGGGCACCAGGTCACCGATGAGGGCATCGCGCGGCGCGCCGCGGATGCCTTTGCCGATCCGGTCGGAGAAGCGCGCGGCCAGCACCAGCGAGGAATTGGTTGCGAGAGCGAACAGCGGCTTCGAGAGCGCGCTCAGGCCGTAACCGGCAACGGTCAGCGCTTTGCGCCGGCCCAGGCGGTCGCTGAGCCAACCTGAGAACAGCTTGGAGATCGAAGCGGTGCCTTCGCCGACGCCTTCGATCAGCCCGACCATCGTGGTGGAGGCGCCGAGCACGGAGACCAGAAACACGGGCAGCAGCCCGTGAATCATCTCGGACGAGATGTCCATGAGCAGGCTGACGAAGCCCAGCGCCCACACCGCGCGGGGGATTACGCGGCCTTGCGCTCGTGAGGGCTGTGCCATCGAATAGCCTCTCGGTAATTTCGCGTATTCCCCGGACGGCGGCCGGGGCGCATACGCTTGCGGGCCAAGGGTAGCGCATCGAGGTGGAGGCGAGTGCCTTGGAGGGTAAAGAGCCGGCTGATCCGTCCGGCGTGCGCCGGGCTTGCCTATGCGATCCTCGTCTTTGGAGTGGGATTTGCTCTGGGGACCATCCGCGTGCTGCTGGTCGCGCCGCATGTCGGACCCGGCGCCGCTGTGCTCATCGAGTTACCGCTCATCCTCGGGGCGAGCTGGTGGATCTCGCTTGCGTGCGTCGCGCACTTCAGGGTCAGCCGCGCAGTTGCAGCGCGGCTCGTCATGGGCGTGGCGGCATTCCTGGTCCTGATGCTGGCGGAAGTGAGTCTCTCAGCGGTCCTCTTCGGCGGGTTCATCACCGAGTACCTGGCGAGCCTCGCTACCCTGCCGGGCGCGCTCGGGCTCGCAGCCCAGGTGCTGTTCGCGGGCTTCCCTCTCGTACAGGCAGGGCTCGTGAGCCCGATACGAGGTGGAAGATCAGAAAGAGGTGGCCGAGGAGGATCGCCCTGAAGCAACGCGCGCCGGCCGGCACCAAATTCCTAAGGTCCCTCGCCGGGCTCGAACATCGGCCGCAGCTCCGACTCACCCTCGAATTCAGGCCAGTACTTCTGGTGCAGCTCCATGAACTCGGTTGCGATCCGCAGTGCCTCGGCCCGGGACTCCGTGTTCAGGATCGCCCAGCCGCCGACGACTTCCTTGGTCTCGGTGAACGGGCCGTCGATGACCGTGAGCTTGCCTTTGGCGATGCGCATGCGAACGCCGTCCTTGCTGGGAAGTAGTCCGCCTCCTTCGACGAACTTGCCTTCTCTCGTCAGTCTGCCGACGAACCCGCCCATGGCCTCCATCAGCGCCTTGGGCGGGCCGGACTCACGATAGGACTCGGAATGGCGCACGAACGTCATGTACTTCATGGTTCCTCCGTAGGACTGTGCTCACACGACGAGCCAGCACCCCTCGGTTCGACATGGGGAGGTGAGCGTCGGCGGCGACCATGAACTCGAGCTCCGCCTTCTGCGTGAGCCAGGTCGGGGCCGCCTGGTGGCGAGGATTGCCGAGGCGCTCTCAATGCGAGCGCGGGATCGCGAGTAATATCGGCCGGCGCCGGCCGATTTCGGCGGCGAACGCTGTCGCTTTTTTTCTACGCCGTGCCGTGAGGGGTTCCGGGGACTATCGTTCTTGCCCGCGACGCGCGCACGGACCTGCAAGTGCATCTTGGGGGGCATATGAGTGTGGAGCCCAGTGAATCGCTGAGCGAAGTGTGGACCAGGTGGCAGGGGCAGGTCATCAATACCACGTTCCCCCTGGGGCGCTGTCTTGGTTCCTCGGACCACAGCGGGGTCTTTCTCACCACGTCCACCGCGCGCGGCCCAGCCGACGTCGCGATCAAGCTCGTGCCCACCAATCGGGCCCTGGCGGAGCTGCTGCTGCCGCGTTGGAAGCGGGCGGGCGGCCTCGCTCACCCTAACCTGCTGCCGCTGTTGCAGTGGGGAGGCACGCAGCTCGAGGGGCTGCCGTATCTCTACGCGCTCATGGAGTATGCCGACCAGACTCTGGCGCAACTGCTGGCACACCGCGCCCTGACGGATGACGAAGCGCGGGAAATGCTGCTGCCGACATTGGACGCGCTGGCGTTCCTGCACGGTCAGGACCTGGTGCAAGGCCAGCTGAAGCCGACCAACATCCTGGTCGTCGGAGATCAGCTGAAGCTCTCGAGCGACACGGTCCGCCGGCTCAACGAGGGCGCGATCAGCACCCATGCACCCACCCCGTACGATCCTCCCGAAGCACGGCAGGGCAGCACTTCGCCTGCCGGTGACATCTGGGCGCTCGGCGTCACGCTGTTCGAGGCGCTCACTCGCCGCCTGCCTTCGGGGTTGGGCGAGCCCGGGGAAGCTCCCGTGCTGCCGGCCGATTTCTCGCCGGCATTCCGCGACGTCGTAGCGCGCTGTCTCAGCCCAAGTCCGCAGGAGCGGCCCGGCTTGCCGGAGCTCGCGGCCTTCGCCCGCGGACAATCGGCCGAGTCGGCGACGGCCGCGACTATCGAGATTGCGGCGCTCGCACCGCCCGAGTCGACGGCGCCCGAGTCGACGGCGCCCGAGTCGACCACGTCGGAGCCGGCTGCACCGGAGCCGATGACGGCGGTGCCGATGACGAGTGAGACGGTGACGATCGAGCCGGTGACACCTGCGCCAGCGACGCCCGAGCCGCTGAGGGTCGAGCCGATTGCGACCGGGCCGATGACGGCTGCGCCGATTGCAGCCGCCGCACCTGCGCCGCTGGCGACTCGGCCGGCGCATGTGGCTTCTGTCGAGGCGGAGCCTGCACTCGTCGAAGAGTCGCAGAGGCCCCGTGCTTCGCTCGCCCTCGTACTCGGCGCACTCCTGGTCATCGCGCTGATCTGGGGTGCAGTCCGGGTGTTCAGTGGCCACCGCGCCCCGGTTCGACCGCCAACTCCCCTACAGGCACCCGTGGCCCCGGCGGCGCAGACGAGCGCGCCTTCGCTGTCAGGCACCATCCCTCGGAGCGAGGCACCGCCATCGACCATTCATGAGGTCATTCCCGAAGTTCCGCTGAGCGCCCGGCGCACCATCCGCGGTCACATCAAAGTGTGGGTGCGAGTCATCGTCAACCAGGACGGCTCGGTGTTCGCCGCCACACCGGATCGCGCCGGCTCGAGCAGATATTTCGAGCGACTGGCGCTCGAGGCAGCCAAGAAATGGACTTTTCCACCGACGGACACCCCGGCCAGGCGCATCATGCAGATCCGTTTCGACTTCAGTCGTGAGGGGACGACGGCGCGCGCGGTCGCGCTGCACTGAACGGTCCGATCGCCGTCGTATTTTTCTTCGTACACCCGGCCGGGCTTGTCAAAGGGCTCGGCCACGGGCCCAAAGATTGTCGGCAATCAGCGACGCCGACATGTCACCGTTCGGCGACAGGCGCTGCCGACAGCGGAAATAAATCACATGAATTGCGTGAAGCAGTTCCGCGCCCCGCGGCGCTACGTTTGGTTACATGCCTTTCGAGGCGGGGGCCGAGGAGCAGTTCATTGCAGGCAGCCGAGCACATCGTTCTCGAGTCGGACGTGCGCGAAGTACCGCAGCTTCGCTCGCAGCGCACGGTTCACGCGACTCTGCAATGCCGCTCGCGGCTGCAGCGGTGCAGCCTCCATCTGTCCATCATCGACTATTACTACCTCGGGGTCTGCCTGGCGCAGAGCGCGGCCGCACCGCGGGAATACGTGCTCGACCTGCGGTTCGTCGATCCTTCGTTCGCATTGACGCGGCGCATTCCGTGGCGCTGCATCTGGGCGGCCCTCGCGCTGAGCGCGGCGGCGGCCGCGTCCACGATCTGGTTTGCCGCCGAAACGGAAGCGCGCCGGCGGCATCTGGCCGCGCTGATTTCCGCGGCGTTGTTTGCGGGGGCTGCGCTGGCGTATCTGGCGGTCGCCGCACGGCTGGTCGAAACCGTTGCTTTGCACAGCCTCCATGGTCGGGCCGCGGTGCTCGAGTACCGCGGCAGCGCGGGAACGCTGCGCCGGGCGCGCCCATTCCTGCGCAAGCTCGCCGCTCATGTGCAGCTTGCCGCGGCGGCACGCCGCGCCACCATGGCGGAGCACCTGCGGGATGAGCTGCGCGAGCACTATCGGCTGAAGGAGGCCGGGGTGCTGGCGGCCGGGATTTACGATGCCTGCAAGAGGCGCATTCTCGCGAGGCATTGAGTGATCCGTCAGCGATAGAGACTGCCCGGTCAGGATCCCGGGCAGTGCGTTTGGATTCGCAAAGGGCAAACCCACCGAAAGGTGGGGACGCAAAGTCTCCGGTCTAAGGAGCCCGAAGCTCTATGACAGCGGGACCGCCGTAATCCAGTCCTTCCACCGGACTGCATCGGTGCGCGTGTTTGCTCATGCGTCACGCGGAGGTGGTGGGAGGTTATGGACGCTTACGATCTGAAGGCGATCCGTCGGCCCGCCCGCGGGACATCCCGAGGGCGCGCGCGCCGCATTGCGCCGTCATCCCGGCCGGAGGCCATCGGCACCCGGCAGACACGCGAGGTGCGCGCACTGCGCGCCTGGTGAGCGGGGCCGCACCGGCCTTCCTACTCATGCCACCTGTGTCTCATCAGGTGGAACCCAACTTTCAGAAAACGACAGGACAAGGCGAATGCGCAAGCATTTCTTAGTCGTCATGAGCGTGCTGCTGTGCATGCATGCACAGCCGGGTCCGGCGGACGAGAGCGCTCGGGCGCAGATGAAAGGTCTGGATGAGCAGGTCCAGGAGGTCAAGTCCGACGTCCTGGCCATCGCCGCGGATCTCAACCAGCTCGAAGAGAAGCTGCTGTATCCGTCCGACACTCACCTCGCCGTGTTCGTGTCGCTGGCGCACGGCGAGACGCTGCGCCTCGATGCGGTGCAGATTCAGATCGATGGACGGCTGGCGACCCACTACATCTACAGCTTCAAAGAGCTCGACGCGCTGCGCAAAGGCGGCGTGCAGCGGATCTATAGCGGCAACATCGCGACCGGCGCCCACGACATCGAGGTCTCGGTGAGCGGCAAGCTCGCGAACGGCAAGGACTTCAGCCAGACCGGGCGCTTCCCCTTCACCAAGGAGATCAAGCCGAAGCTGCTCGGCGTGTCGCTCGCCGGTCCGGACTCCCCGCAGGCCGGGATTCACCTCGAGGACTGGTAGCGATGCATCGTCGCTCGCACTGGTTGTCGATGGGACTCGCGCTGGCCGCGATCGCGGCGCGCCCGTCCTTTGCCGACGATCTGCGCGACCTCTATTTCGGCGAGGCCCTGTACCAGGCCTATCAGGGACACTACTTCGATGCGCTCGAGCGGCTCGACGCCGAGCTCGCACAGCACCGCCGCGTCGACGAGCCGCAGCTCGATTCGCTGCAGTATTACATCCGCCAGGCGGATTTCTCGGTCGGCGATTTCGAGCTGCGCTACCGGATGCATCTGCGCGCCGGGCGCGCGATCCGGGCGGTTCTCGAGGCCGACGTGGATCAGCCGGTGAAGAATGAGGCTGCCTTCCGCCTGGCGCGGATCGAGTTCCAGAAGGATCAGCCCGAGGATGCGCTGCACGCACTCGAGCGGATTCACGGCACGATTCCGCCGGACATCAAGGACGACATCGAGTTCCTGCGCGCGAATGTCTACCTGGCACTCGGCCGCCCCGCCGACGCGGTGGAGGTTCTGCGCCGCTTGCAGAGCGCGGACGATCTGCAGGGATTCGCCGCCTACAACCTCGGCATCGCGCTGCTGCAGGCGGGCCGCACCCAGGAGGCCCTGCGCCAGCTCGATAAGGCCGGTCAGATCGACAGCCGTGCCGCGCCGACCGCGGCGATTCGCGACAAGTCGAACATGGTTCTCGGCAGCATCATGCTGCAGTCGACGGACTACGCGCACGCGCAGCAGGCCTTCGATCGCGTTCGCCTGGAAGGACCGTTCTCGAACCGCGCGCTGCTGAGCACCGGATGGGCCGAGGTCTCGGCGCGTGACTACGCGAAGGCGCTCGTGCCGTGGGGGACGTTGATCGGGCGTGACCCGACCGACCCCGCCGTGCAGGAGGCCAAGCTCGCCCTGCCGTTTGCCTACAGCAAGCTCGAGGTGTACGGACGCGCAGCGCTGCTCTACGGCCAGGCCCTCGATTCCTTCGGCAAGGAGCTGGAGAAGGTGGATGCATCGATCAGGAGCATCCGCGCGGGCAATTTCCTCAAGGCCCTGGTGCGCGAGGAGATCCGCCAGGACAACCTGTGGGTGGTGCGTCTGCGCACGCTGCCTGATACCCCGGAGACCTTCTACCTCACGGACCTGATGGCGTCGAACGACTTCCAGACGGCGCTGCAGAACTATCTGGACATGGAGGATCTGCGCCGGCGGCTGAGCAGCTGGCAGGGCGGGTTCGACGCGTTCGAGGATCTCATCCGCCTGCGGCGGGCGAATTACGCGCCGCTGCTGCCGCAGGTCGATGCGCGCTTCAGGGAGCTGGACTCCCGCATGCGCGTGCGCGTCGAGCAGCGCGACCATCTGCAGAAGCGTCTGCAGGATCAGCTCACGGCGCCGCGTCCGGCGCTGCTGGCGACCAGGGATGAGCGGCTGACGCTCGAGCGCCTGCGGCGCATCGACGAGGCGCTGCGACACGGCAGCGGCGACAACGGCGCGCTGCGCGCCAGGACGGAGCGCCTCCAGGGCGTGCTGACCTGGCGCCTGTACACGGAGTACCCGGAGCGGCTGACGCAGGCCTACAAGCATCTCGATGCCCTGAACGCCGACGTGCAGACGCTGCAGCAGCGGTACACGGCATTCGTGCGGGCGAGGCAGGCCGCGGTGCACAGCTACGCGGGCTACGACCAGTCGATCGGTCATCTGCGCACGCGGGTCGGCGATGCGCTCGAGCGCGTCGATACGCTCCTCGCCCGGCAGGGCCACGTCATCGAAGCGGTCGCCATCGAGGAGCTCAGCGCACGGCGGGAGCGCCTCGAGGCTTACCAGACTCAGGCGCGGTATGCGGTGGCCGACAGTTATGACAGGGCGCTTAAGCAACACGACGGCGGAGGTACGCAATGAGGCGGCCCGCTGACACGGCGATCCTGGCGCCGCTCCTGGCCGCGCTCGCCGCATGCGCCCACCAGGCCGACCAGCGGGGAACGCTCGCCAGCCTGCACCAGGTGGCGCCGGACACCAAGGAGGTGCCGGTCGACCAGGGCCTCGACCGCGCGGTACAGAGTTACCGCGACTTCCTGCAGCAGGCCCCCGAGAGCAAGCTCGCTCCGGAAGCCATGCGGCGCCTGGCGGATCTCAACATCGAGAAGCAGTTCGGGATCCACGGCGATGGCAAGCTCGTCGAGCTGCCCGCCTCCCAAAGCAACCCGCAAGCGGCCGCCGGTGCGGCCGTGCCGGGCGGCGCACCGTCCGCACCGGCAGGCAGCGCCAAGGGAGCGCAGGCTGCGCAGTTGCGCGCGCCAACGCTCACGAAAGTCGACCCGCAGGCGACGGCGCACGCGCGCCTGCGGGCTGCGGACTCGGGATCATCGGTGGTCTCGGAACACGATCTCGAGCAGCGGGCAGCCTCGCAGCAGCTGATCCCGACGCCGAGCGGGGCCGCGCCGCTCTCGCTCCCGGGCGACCTGGATGCAAATCGCGAGCGCGCCGGTCCCCTCGAGGCGATCAAGCTGTACGACGAGCTGCTGGCGAAGTATCCCCAGTACGCCTTCCGCGACCAGGTGCTCTACCAGAAGGCGCGCGCCTATGACGAGCTCGGCCAGACGGAGGCGGCCCTGAAGGTCATGGAGCAGCTGGCGGGCGAATATCCGCGCTCGCGCTACGCCGACGAGGTGCAGTTCCGCCGCGCCGAGCACTTCTTCATCGTGAGGAAATACCGGGAGGCGGAGAGCGCGTATACGGCGATCGTGGCGAGCGGGCCCGGCTCGGAGTATTACGAGCCCGCGCTCTACAAGCTGGGATGGACGCTGTACAAGCAGCAACTCTATCCAGAGGCTCTCGGGCGGTACTTCGCGTTCCTCGACTACAAGGTCAAGAGCGGCTACGACTTCGACGCGAAGCACACCGAGGCCGAGCAGCGCCGTGTCGAGGATACCTTCCAGGTCGTCTCCCTGAGCTTCTCGAACATCGGCGGTCCCGACGTCGTCGGCGCGTACTTCGCCGCCAACGGGCACCGGGCCTACGAGGACCGGGTCTACCGTTACCTCGCCGAGTTCTACCTGGTCAAGCTCCGCTACCAGGACGCCGCCACGGTCTACAAGTCATTCGTGGCGCTCTATCCGTACCATCAGGCCTCGCCTCACTTCAGCATGCGGGTGGTCGAGATCTACGAGAAGGGAGGCTTCCCGCAGCTGGTGCTCGCCGCGAAGAAGGACTTCGCCGGCACCTACGGCCTGCAGGGGGAGTACTGGCAGCACGTCGAGGTGAGCAAGTCGCCGGAGGTGCTGAGTTACCTGAAGAGCAACCTCAAGGATCTGGCGAACTACTATCACGCTCAGTACCAGGACCCGAAGCAACGTGAGCAGCAGGCGGGCAACTACGCCGAGGCGACGCACTGGTACCGGGAGTTCCTCACCTCGTTTCACGGCGACAGCGAGGCGCCGCAGCTGAACTATCAGCTCGCGGACCTGATGCTCGAGAATCATGACTACGCACTGGCGGCGCGTGAGTACGAGACCACGGCCTATGATTACCCGCCGCACGCGAAGTCGGCGGCCGCCGGCCATGCGGCGATCTATGCGCACCGCGAATACCTCAAGGTCGCCGCGGCCGAGGTGAAGGACGCGGCTCGCCGCGACACGATCAACAGCTCTATCAGGTTCGCGGACACTTTCCCGCAGCACGAGCAGGCGGCGGTCGTGCTGGCCGCTGCGGCGCAGGACGCGTACGAGATGAAGGACCTGGTGCTGGCGCGCGACTCCGCGCGGCACCTCATCGACAAATTCCCGAATGCGGCCGCGGGTGTACGCCGCGATGCCTGGCTCGTGGTCGGTCACGCATCCTTCGGTCTCGCCGCGTATGCCGACGCCGAGCAGGCTTACAGCCACGTCCTGGAGGCGACGCCCAAGGAAGACGCCGCGCGCGCCGCTCTGGTGGAGAACCTCGCCGCCTCGATCTACAAGCAGGGCGAGCAGGCGAACCAGGCCGGCGATTACCGCAGCGCGGCGAGTCAGTTCGTGCGGGTGAAGCAGGTGGCTCCTACCTCGAAGATCTGCGCGGCGGCGGAGTATGACGCCGGCGCGGCTCTGCTGCGCCTGCAGGACTGGACGGCCGCGGCGCAGATTCTGGAGGAGTTCCGGCGCAGCTTCCCGGCGCACGAGCTGCAGAAGGACGCGACCAAGCAGATCGCCTACGCGTACCAGCAGGCCGGCCAGCTGTCGCAGTCGGCCGGCGAATACGAGCGCGTCGCGCAGGAGTCGCCCAATCCGCAGCTGCGCGCCGAAGCGCTCCTGCAGGCGGGCGATCTCTACGGCAAGGCCAAGGACGCGGATCACGCCCTGCAGGCGTACTCCCGCTATGTCGAGCAGTTTCCCAAACCGGTCGAGGCGGCAGTGGAGACGCGCTCCAAGATTGCCGAGATCTACAAGGCGAAGGGAGATCAGGATCAGTACCGCCACGAGCTCGAGGAGATCGTGCGCGTCGATGGCGCCGCGGGGAGCGAGCGGACCGATCGCACGCGCAACGTCGCGGCGCGCGCCGCACTCGTCCTCGCGGAGCCGGTCTACGCGCAGTTCACCTCGTTGAAGCTGGTGCAGCCGTTCGAGCGGAGCTTGCAGGAGAAGCAGCGGAGCATGGACGCGGCGACCAAGGCGTTCGGTGCGCTGGTCGACTACCAGGTGGGCGAGGTCACCGCGGCGGCCACCTTCTATATTGCCGAGATCTACGCGAATTTCAGCCAGGCGCTGCGCGAGTCGGAGCGCCCGGCCGATCTCGGCGCGGACGCTCTCAAGGACTACGAGCGCCAGCTCGCCGAGGCGGCGCAGCCTCTCGAGGCCAGGGCAGTCGCGGTCCACGAGAAAAACCTGGAGCTCATGCGGCGGGGGCTCGGCAATGCGTGGACCGAGAAGAGCCTGGACCGTCTCGCGGCGCTCAGGCCGGCCACTTACGCGCGCGCCGAGATCAGCAGCGGTTTCCTCGGGTCGCTCGAGCGCTACGTCTATCGACCGCCGCCGCGTGCCGTGGAGACAACCGCGGGCAGGGCAACGGCACCGGATGCGCCGCCGGCGCACGGCGCCGCGACACCGGGGCAGGCGGCGGCAGTGTCGCCGCCGACCGCACAGACGGCAGGAGCAAGCAATGCGATCGCGCGGTGATACCGCAGGGACGAGGAGAGCTGCGTGCGCGGCCGGCGGGCTCGCACTGGCCTTGGCGCTCGTCGGCTGCTCGACGACCGCGCCAGCGACCCGGCCGGGCGGGGCGGCGGCGGCAGTGCAGCCGGACCCGGGCGGCTTTCAGCTCACGGAAAAGCTGCGCGTGCCCGCAGACGCCCGTGCCGACTACGACAATGCGATGCGCCTGGTGGGCGCCGGGCAATACGACCAGGGCATCGCGCTGCTGCAGAAGGTTACCGAGAAAGCGCCCGCCGCCGCGCCGGCGTACGTCGATCTCGGCATCGCCTATGGCAGGTCGGGCGATCTCGATCACGCGGTGGCGAGTCTCAAGCACGCGGTCGAGCTCAATCCCCGGCAGCTGGTGGCGTACAACGAGCTCGGCATCCTCTACCGTCGCAAAGGCGATTTCACCGCCGCGCGCGACAGCTACGAGAAGGCACTGGGAATATTCCCGGGATTTCACTACGCGCGGCTGAATCTCGCGATTCTCTGCGACGTATACCTGGGCGATGTCGCGTGCGCCCGGGAGAACTACGCCGCCTACCAGCGGCTGGTGCCGGACGACGCGCAGGTCGCGGCGTGGGTCGCGGATCTCGACGCGAGAGCCGCGCGCTAGGAGGGACTCATGTTGCGCAAACTCGTTCTCCTGCTGCCGGTGTTTGTTGGGGTCGCCGTGGCCCTGGCCGACGGGCCGGCCACCGATGCGACGGCCTCGAGCGCGTCCGGGAAGGCGGTGCCGGCCGACGCGGCGAAGGAGCCGGCAAAGAAGCGCACGGCGAGACCGGCGAAAGCCGAGGACCAGGCGGACGCGGCCGCCTCGCCCGCACAGCCCGGCGGCGACGTGAAGATGTCGGGCATGTCGATCCTCGGAAACGAGGACGCCCCGAAGTCGCTGGTGCTGGTGCCGTGGAAGAGCTCGCAGCTCGGGGACATGCCGAGCGTCTCGCGGCTGCTCGACTCCTCGAAGCAGCCGGTGGACAAGGAGGTCTTCCTGCGGGAGCTCTCCTACTACGAGTTCAGAACAGGCACGAAATGAGCGGGCCTGCCGGATTTGGTTTGACAGATCGTAACGTTCAAGAGGTACGCATATGGACTTCTTCTATTCAATCGTCAGGTCTTTCACCGCAGGCGGGGTGTTCATGTTCCCGATCCTGTTCACGGGGGCTCTCGCCGCCGCGATCACGATCGAGCGCTATGTGACGCTCGCGCGGATGCGCGCCCGCAATCAACGCACGTGGAGCCGGGTCGAGCCGGCGATCGCGAGCGGGGACTTCGACAAGGCCCGCGAGCTCGTGAGCAAGGACGATTCGCCGATCGCGCGAATGCTCGGCATGGGCCTGGCCCTGCAGGGGGCGGTGCGGCGGCGCGACGACGTCGAGAAAGCGATGCAGGAGAGCATGATCGAGATCGTGCCGCAGATCGAGAAGCGCACCCACTACCTCGCGACGCTGGCCAACGTCGCGACGCTGCTCGGGCTCCTCGGCACGGTGAGCGGCCTGATCCACGCCTTCGCCGCGGTGGCGACCGTGAACCCCGCTGAGAAGGCCAACCTGCTGTCGGCGAGCATCTCGGAGGCCATGAACTGCACGGCCTTCGGCCTCGTGACCGCGGTGCCGATCCTGGTGCTGCACGCCTTTCTGCAGTCGAAGACCATGGGGTTGAACGACGGCCTCGAGGCCGCGGCCATCCGCTTCCTGAACGCGGTTGCCGCACGCCAGGCGGCCCGGGCCCAGAGTCGGCTCGAGCTCGTGCAGCAGGCCGCGTCCGCCGCCTGAGGATCACGCCATGCGCTACCTCATGCTGCCTCGCGAACGCAAGCCGGCGGAGCTGCTGCTCGTGCCGATGATCGACATCTTCACGGTGCTGGTCACCTTTCTGCTCATGACCGCGGTGTTCTCGCGCATCGCCATCATGCAGATCGACCTGCCGAGCTCGGCTCCCGCAAAGCCTGAGGAGCCGAAGTTCCGGCTCGAGGTCATCGTCCGCCAGGACGGTTTCGAGCTCGGCGACGGCAAGCAGCTGCTTGCCTCGATCCCGAAGGTGAACGGCGCCTACGACCTGAACGCGCTGAATGAGCACGCGCTGGCGGCGAAGCGTGAGCATCCGACCGCAGAGGATGCGTCGGTGCTCTCGGAGCCGAGGGTTCCCTACGACGAGCTGATCCAGGCGATGGACGCGATCCGCAGCGCGGAGCTGCCGGGCGCGGACGCGCTGGTCGCCGGCGAGGCCGGGGCGGGAGCGCCGGCCGGCACTGCGGGCACGCTCGCGCCCCGGACCGCGAAGGTTGCGCTGTTCACCAACATTGCGCTCGGAGATGCGCCATGAAGCTGCTCGGTCTCGGCCTGATGCCGCACAAGCGGCGCGAGCGCGTCGACGCGCAGCTCAACCTGATACCGCTCATCGACATTCTCTCGGTGATGGTGGCATTCCTCCTGGTGTACTCGACGGACGTCGAGGTGCTGCAGAACCCCAAGGGGGTGAGCATTCCGGAGTCGCGCACCGATGCACGCCCGAAGCAGTCGGTCGTGGTGATGGTCACGAAGGAGGCGCTGCTGGTGCAGGGCGAGACGGTCGCGAGCTTCGCGGAAGTCAGTGATCCGCGCACCAAGCTCATCGAGCCATTGCGCAGGGTGCTGCAACGCCCGATGGCCGGGCTCGACACGGCGGCGCGTGATGCAGCGCTCAATACGCAGGAGGTCACGGTCATGGCCGACAAGGACCTGCCCTACGAGGTGCTGCGCAAGGTTCTGGCGACCTGCACCGCGGCCTCCTACGGCAAGATCTCGCTCGCGGTGATGCAGAAGGAACAGCCGGTCAGCATGGTCAAGGGCAGTTAGCATGAATTCGCTACCGACAGCAGATCGACAGACGCCCGAGGACGAGCGCAAGGCAGGCGAAGATCCGCAGGCGCCGGACGGGCCGGCGACCGAAGATCAGGCGCCGAAGGATCAGGAGGCGCTCCTCACGGCACTCGGCACGTCGCAGGAGTCGGTCGATGCTCTGGTGAGCGGGCTGCGCGCGCTCGATGCGCAGCTCGAGGCTCTCTCGGGCGAGCGCCACCAGCACCGTCTGCTGCATCAGACGTGCGATGCCCTGGGCGAGCTCGGCAAGCTCGGCGGCGCCCAGTTGTTCTGGGGTAGTCCTGAAGCGGTCGCGAAGGGCGAGGCTCAGCTGGGCCGGGTCCGCGAGCGCGTCGCCGCCTTCGAGCACCGCGTGGGCGAGCTCGAAGCGCGCCGGCAGAGCACCCGCGAGCAGATCGACCAGGCACAGTACCGGGTCGGACTGATCGAAGACGAGCTGTTCGAAGCGCAGGAAGAAGAGGAGCGGCTCCGGCAGGAGTGGATCGTCGAGCGGGAGATCGGCGCGCTTCACTCCCGTCCGCTCGTCATGCCCTGGACCTGGGGAGGAGAGGACGACCGGCGCTTTCAGAAATCGCTCCTCAGCACGCTGGCGGTCTGCCTGCTGCTGGCACTCCTCGTTTCCCTGATCCGTTTGCCCGTGCTGCAGCCGCCCGAGGAGACGCCGCCCGAGCAGGTCCTGCACATCACCATGGCGCAGCTGCCGAGGCCGCCGCCTCCGCCCCGGGTGCCGCCGCCGCCGAAGCCCCAGGTGCAGAAACCCGTCGAGAAGCCGACGCCGCAACTCGCGCAAAAACCGCCGACCGAGGAGCCGGTGAAGCCGGCCGTCGAGACTCCGGAGCCGCCGAAACCGGCCGGCCTGATGGTATTCAAGCAGCAGCTGGCCGCGCTCGCGCAAGCGCAGGTGAATCCGGCACTCGGAGCTCAGGCCAGCATCAACAACGCCAACACCTCGATGGGCCGCCCGGAACGCGCGATGCTGACGAGCAGCGCGCCCGGCTCGAGCGGCGGAATCAACCTCGCGGCCGTGAGCCGCGGCCTGGGTCCGGGCGGGGGTAGCGAGCGCAACGCCATTCGCGGCGGCGCCCTGACGCAGGCCTCGAGCGGTATCGGCACGGGTGCCGCCGCGAGCCGGCCGGTGAGCGGCGGGCCGGGGCCGGGACGTACCGACGAGGAGATCCAGATCGTCTTCGACCGTCACAAGGCCCAGCTCTATCGGCTGTACAACCTCGAGCTGCGGCGCGATCCGACGCTGCAGGGGAAGATGATCCTGCGCCTGACGATCGAGCCCGACGGCAGCGTCTCCATGTGCATGCTGCACGGTTCCAACATGAATGCGCCGGAGCTCGCGACGCAGGTCGTGGAGCGGGTGAAGGCCTTCAACTTCGGCGCCAAGGTCGTGCCGCCCGTGACCATCATCTATCCGATCGATTTCCTGCCGGCTGCCTGAAGGAGCGGCAATTTGACCTGAGCGATCAGCACTCCCTGGACACGACAAGGGCAAACCCACCGAAAGGTGGGGACGCAAAGTCACCGGTCTAAAGAGCCCCGTGGGCTCCACGACAGCGGGACCGCCGCAACTCCAGTCCGAAACTCGGGCTGTCTCGGCCCCCTTGTCGCGCGAGAAGTCGGCAAGAGGTACGCGATTGAGCACGAGCGAGACCACAAGCAGATTGAGAGCGCGCCGCGGCTGGACGGCTGTCCTGCTGCTCGGCCTCGCAATGCTGGTCCTCGGCGTGCGCCCGGCCCACGCGCAGAGCAGCACGGACTGCGTCCGCACCTTCGGCGGCGTGGTCGACGGCAACGTCACGCCGGTGCCGGCGAACCTGCAGATCGACGGCCAGTGCACCATCCAGAACTACCCGGCCTCCAACCCCTACGGGGGCAACATCAGTCTGTTGAGCACGACCAACACGTTGCTCGTGTTCAACAACGTCGACTTCATCGGCAACCTCTCCTGCGACCTGGTCCACAACAATTTCATCTGGTTCGTCAACGGCTCGACGACCCGGGCGCACATCCTCAAGTGCGCAAATCTCTTCGTACCGGTCGACAAGATCGACAAGCAGAATCCGCCGGGGCCGCCCTTCGTCTCGATCGGCGTGCCCTTCACCTACACGCTCACCTTCCCGCAGCTCGTCAATGCACTGACCGGCGCGGTGGTCAATCCCAACGGGTCGAACGTCGAAGTCGACGATGTCACCGTCACCGACAACCTGAATGCAACCGGGGTGTCGCTCAGCTACGTGAGCAGCAGCGCCGCCTGGAAGGGCAGCGGCGCCTCGGTGCCGTTCAGCGTCAGCAACGCGAACGGGCTGCTCACCTTCAGCGGCTTCCCCGCGATCCCTGCCGGCCAGCAGATCGTGCTGAGCGTCACGGTCGTGCTCAACAACACGGTGCCGCCGAACTCTCCCGGCACGCAGTTTTCCAACACCGCCAACTGGACGCTGGGCACGACGGTCGGCGGAATCTTTCACTTCCCGCTGCCGGGAGAGCAGGGGATCTCGCCGCCGCTCACCATCGCGACGCCGCCGACGCTCACGCTCACCAAGGGCGGGCCGGCGACGATGAACATCGGGCAGCTGGGGCAGTTCACCCTCAACGTGCAGAACACCGGGCAGATGGACGCCTGGAACGCGACGATCGTCGACAAGCTGCCGACGGGTGCGACCGGCGGCATGTGCACGTCGGCGCCGCAGATCCTCTCCGCGCAGGTGTTCCAGGCCGACGGCGTGACGCCGGTACCGGGCAAGGGACCGCTCGCG
>DASYYF010000007.1:0-24707 GCA_035934055.1 Steroidobacteraceae bacterium
ATTCCTGGGTGCCACGGGCGGCGCGCTCGAGTCCTTGAGGATGACCGATCGAGAGGTTGTGCTTAGGGCCCTAAGTTTCATGGCGTTTGGGGTCGACTCGTACAGACAATCCGAGGACCTAAATGCGTTCCTGGTTGAGTCAATGGATAAGTTCAACAACTTTGCCGATGAAGCGCTTTCCGAGCTTGCGAGCGAGTTCAAGAGCGCGCTCATGAAGGTGCGCTCGATATTCGGTCGGTATGCCTTTCGCAAGTACTACCGACACGCAGGCCGTCGCGGGCCAATTAACAAGGCGTTATTCGAGGCATGGGTGTCAGCGGTTAGGCCTTACACAGTCGAGGTACTCAGATCAAAAAAAAGTGCGATCGAGAGTGCGTATCTGACCGCGATGAATGAAGACGTTGCATTCGTAAAGTCGATTACGACGTCTACCGGACAGGCAAACGCAGTAAAACTGCGCTTTACCGTACTGGCTTCGCTACTTAGTGACGCAGTTGCAAGTGATAACTGAGTATCTCATACGAGGTTACAAGAGCCTTCGGGAGGTGTCGCTGAACACCGGAAGGTTAAACGTGTTGGTTGGCGCCAACGCGTGCGGAAAGTCGACGGTGCTGCAAACGATGCTATTGCTACGCCAGTCGCGAGGAACGGCTGGAGAAGTGCATCGTTTGCAGCTGTCGGGGGGGCTTTTTGAGGCAGGGACCGTGCGGGATGTGCTGCACCCGGAGGCACGTGCCGGGATCGAGCTCGGAATTCGTACTCGCGAGTATTACAGCCAAACACTCTTTTCTCCGGAGGTGCCGGGAGAGGTCGATGCGCGGCAGCTTATAGCGGGCGCACCCCTACGCTTGCCACCGCCGCTCCTTGACGAGAGTGGTCAAGGCTTCGCATATCTGAACGCAGAGCGAATTGGGCCGCGGGTCGTTTATCAGCTCCCGAGGCCGGGAGACATTCTCACCGGTCCGGTCGGGGCACGCGGCGAGTTTACTACTGCGTTCCTGGCTCGCTGCCGGCAGTCGAATCGTGCCGCGAGCGGCAATTGGTTTCGCCTGCTCCAACAAACTGCCGAGCACATGCCTGAGGATCTAGTTCTGGACGAGGGAAGCGAGAAGAACCTAACGCGCCTCGACCTGGCCGTTAAGCAAGTGCTGGCTTGGATTGTGCCGGGTATCGACTTCGAGACATCAGAGCAAAATCCGATTGATTCGGCGCAGCTGTCCTACATTCGAGATCCAAGCGGAACAAGGACGCAAGTGCGCCCCACACACATGGGCTTCGGTGTCTCCTACAGCCTGCCTCTCATTGCTGCCGGGATCGCTTTGTCTGAGCTAGGTCTGCTACTCGTAGAGAATCCGGAAGCACACTTGCAGCCGTTGAGTCAGTCCCGAATGGGCATTTTTCTTGCCCTGGTCGCGAGTCGAGGCACGCAGGTCTTTGCCGAGACGCACAGCGACCATTTAGTCAACGGGGTCCGGCTTGCTGTCAAGAATCACCTGCTCGGCGCGCAAGAGGTGCGGTTCTTCTACTTCACGAAGAGACGGGGGGACGACTCATCGTCTGTCCGTGAACTTGCGGTGTTGCCCGATGGTAACTTGAGCGCATGGCCCGAAGGGTTCTTTGATCAGATTGAACGCGACCTAGCGCGCCTATGATCCATGGCGGCAACGTACTGCCTTCATCGGCTTTCGGCGCAATGCCAACATCCAACCCAGGACACTGCTCAGGCTGCTCTCCTGTGCATGATGTCAAGACTGGACACGTTACGACCGCTGCTTCAGAGGAATCGCGCGAGATTACTTTACGATGCATTGTTGGAAGCCTGCTCGCTAGAGCGCAGCGCGCGAAATTTTCTCGCCCTGGTGAACAGCCTGCCGCGCGATGCTCGGGTGCGATGGTTCAGTGCGGTCAAGAAGCTCGCAAAGCCGCCAGAGGGAGAGGCCGTCGAGGTCGCCGCTCGAGACCTGCCTGATCGTCGGGCAACAATTGAAGGCGGAGCGGCGCTCGACTTTGTCTCGCATGAGTGCGTGTGGTTGAGCTTCGTCGGGACGGTGGTGTTTGACGCCCCTCAGGTGGAACTCACCCTTCCAGACGCCACCGCGATGGTGATTCCGAATTGCGCGGACGGCGAGTCGCTACAGCGGGGCTGGCCGACGTATGAAGCATCGCCGAAGCATAGGCTTGAGGAGTATTGCCGCGGAGGGGTAGAGGTCTCGGAGATGGATCTGCCGCCCGAGGACGCACAAGCCGCGCTCTTGGTATCTCTGCCGTACGGGGGCGCTCGGTATGTCGCCGTCCGCGGCAAGGTCTACAGATTCATGGTCACGCATGAGGGTGGAGCTCGACCAATCTACCACGGGCATCGCTTAGCCGATCGCTTCGTGCCACCGCCGGTCCGAGCGCTCCTGGATGAATAGCGACCGGAATCCGGGCCTGTTGAGTTGCCAAGAGCGAGATTTTTGACTTTTAATCCGCTGGTATCGACGATTCGACTCCGTAACGCACATACAGTGGGCGCGTGCTGTGAGTACTTTATAGGTCTCTAAAACACCCACTCGTTAGTCCTACTTCACCTTGTCAGCCTTCCGCTGGTTAGACGCCGTCTGGAGGATACGAAGATTGCGACCATGATCCGTGCCGCCATTGGCGACAGGATTGCGGTGGTCGATTTGCCAGCCGTACTTGCCTTGCGTCCCGAACGAACCGTGTCGCACAGGGTTGCCCATCTCGTCGCGGCGCCAGACATCGGGGTCTTTACCGCGAATTGTGGCTGCCCGTTCCCAGGCTTTCTCGCGGTCCGCTTTTGTCACCATCCCAATCTCCTTCAACTTGTGCGAAGTCCTACAAAACCATTAGATCTTACCGCTCGGTCTGGAATCTGAACAATTGCTCGCCCAGTCGGGCTGCATTCGGTCTCGGCCTGTTGCATTTGGCTGCATTTCGCCGCATTCCGCTCCACGCTGCATTTTCCGGAGCAGTCTCGCAACACCTGGTTCGTGGTCATTTCGTATGTATCGCGGCTCCGCGCAGAAGGGGAGTTGAGAGATCATCGCGCCTAAACGAGGTTGTCGTCTGACACCTCATTGATTTGCTCACCGAACGAAATTCCGATGTGGACCTGACAGGGCAGTGAAGACTCTCGACCTCAAGGAAGCTGCGGAATTCCTGCGGATGCACCCGGAAGAGGTCCGTTCGCGGGCTAAGCGCGGCCGTATTCCCGGTGCGAAGACCGGGCGGCGGTGGGTCTTTCTCGAAGCCGATCTCGCGGCGCATATCCGTTCGCTGTATCCTCAGCCCCGGCAAGCGCTGCAAGTGACGTCATCAGAAAAGGAGCTGATATGTCACTACGCAGACGCGGTGGTATCTGGTGGATCGACGTCGGCGCTCCGAACGGGGAGCGAATACGCCGAACTACTGGGACTGCCAACAAAGCCCTAGCGCAAGAATTTCACGATCGCATCAAGGTGGAGCTGTGGCGCATCGACAAGCTCGATGCCAGACCAAAGCGCATCTGGAACGATGCCGTGGTGAGGTGGCTCAAGGAAAACGGTCACAAGGCGACGGCGAGCGAGGACGTAACGAAGTTACGCTGGCTCGACCGCTACCTCCGCGACAAGGACCTTGCCGCCATTAACCGTACGGCCATCGATCTGGTGACTCGGGAGAAACTTGCGCAAGGGTGTAGCAACGCGACGGTCAACCGGACGCTGGAGCTCTTGAGGGCCGTACTTCGCAAGTGTGTCAACGAATGGGAATGGTTGGATTGAGCACCCTATGTGCGCATGCTCAAGGAGCCGACCCGCCGTATCCGGTTTCTGACACGAGAAGAGGCCCGCAAGCTTCTGGCCGAGTTGCCGGCGCATTTGGCGGACATGGCGGCGTTCTCGCTCTCGACCGGGTTGCGGGCGGCCAACGTCACCGGTCTTCAGTGGTCGCAGGTCGATGAGGAGCGCAAGCTCTGTTGGGTGCATCCCGATCAGGCCAAAGCGCGCAAAGCGATTGCCGTCCCGCTAAACAGGGTGGCACTCGCGATCGTGCAGAAGCAGAAAGGGATTCACCCGACGCATGTGTTCAGCTTTAGGGGCAAACCGATTACGCAGCTAAGCACCAAAGCCTGGTATGGCGGTCTCAAGCGAGCGGGGATTGAGAATTTCCGCTGGCATGACTTGCGACATACCTGGGCAAGCTGGCACGTCCAGAGCGGCACGCCACTCTTCGCCTTGCAGGAGCTGGGGGGTTGGGAGTCCGTCGAGATGGTGCGGCGTTACGCGCATCTCGCGGCGGATCACCTGGCACCCTTTGCGCAACGTTTGAGTGCCTTGACCGTGCCTGAAGTCGAAATTCACGGCACGTTTACGGCACAGCCCGAAAATCAGGCGATTTAGCTAACTTCTAAGTTCTTGATTTGTTGGTAGCGGGGGCAGGATTTGAACCTGCGACCTTCGGGTTATGAGCCCGACGAGCTGCCAGACTGCTCCACCCCGCACCAGGAGGGCGCGCATTCTACAAGCGCACCCCCGGGGCAGCAATAGCCCCCCGCAAAGAAAAAAAGCCAGCCGTTTCAGCTATTTTCGCACCCTTTTCACGGCTGCGGCGCCGGATCCGGATCGTGCATGTGCTCGAACAGGTCGCCACGCACGGGGGGCTTGTCCACGGCACACCCGAGCATTGGGATGATCGCGAACAGCACCAGCACGCATTGGTCGTTGAGATGTATGACCGTTCCGAGCCCCGCGACGGCCTCCACCCGATGAGTGCTGGCGTAATCCCACCGGAACTCGTGCCGCTTCGACGGCGCCGCGAACATGGGGTTCGGCTGCTGAGCGAAGGCGCGCCCCTGACGCGCGCGTTGCTCGTCGCTTTCGATCTGTCGGGCGGCGGACGCTGTGGCCTGCGCCGCCCAGTCGATCGTCGCGCCTGGTGCGGCGGGTATTACAAGCGGGGGGATCGCGGGCACCGCTCCTTCCGGCGGGCTGAAGCGAGGCGCACGAGGACGGATCGCCGCGCCCGTCGACGCGGTGGGAGCCTGCCGCTCGCGCGGCGCGAGCAGCATGACGAGGAGCGGGCTCGCCTCGGCTTCGCCGCGAACCAGGCGGGTACGCGTCTCGGCGAGCAGCACCAGCAGCGCGCCCGCGTGTGCGGCCACGACGGCAGCGAGGACCAGAACGCGCGGCGACGCGGCGCGTGAGCTCATCCGCTCTTTGAGCCGGCGCCATCGGGGAAAGTTTCCCGCGCAGCCGCTGCGCAGCGCGAGGCCGCGGCTCAGGCGATCGCCGCGGCGATCCTGGCGGCGAGCGCGGCTCCCGCCGCTGAATCGAGGCTGCGCATCGGCCAGCCGATGCCCAATCCTTCGCGCGCGCCGGGCTTCGGGATGATGTGGAAATGTACGTGCGGGATCGCCTGGTGCGCTCCGATGCCATTGTTCTCGAGCACGTTGTACTCGCGCACTCCGGTGGCCGCGATCACCGCGCGGCAGATGCGCGGCAGTACGCGCCCGAGCGCCGCCGCCGCCTCGTCGGAGAGGCGATCCATGGTCTCGGCGGGCTCCTTGGGGATGACGAGCGTGTGCCCGGTACTCAGGGGGTTGATGTCGAGGAACGCGAGCACCTGCTCATCCTCGTACACTTTGTGACAGGGGATCTGGCCGCGGATGATTTTGCCGAACACCGTGTCTGCCATGGGCGCCTCGCGCTGCAGTTGTTCAGTGGCACCATTCTCGCTCCGGGAGGTCGCTTCCTGACAAGTTAATGGCATTCGCGCAGCAGGCGCGTAGACTCACACGCTCGCTGCGCGCCACCAAGAACAGGGATCTGGCATGAAGACCAAGGCTGCGATTGCGTACGCTGCCGGCGAGCCGCTGGAAGTGTCGACGGTGGAGCTCGCGGGACCGAAGGCCGGCGGCGGCTGGTCGGCTCCCGAATTTGCCGCTTTCGTCTCCTCGATCATCGAGCCCGGATTCCCGCCGGCGAAGATGGGCGAGGTGCGCGCGCGGCTGAAGGAGCTGGAGCTCGAGCCCTACGACTGGCTGTCGCCGGGACTGATGGATCTGATCGCGGCCCAGGCCGCCAGGCAGAAGGGCAGGCTGGCCGCGTGAAGGGAGGCGGCCGGCGCGGCCGTCTGCGAGGGTTTGCATGAGCGGCGCACCGCCTCGCGGCGCGCGCCAAGGAGTGTTCTCGTGATCGATCGGCGACAATTCGTCACGGCGGCGGGCTCGGTAATTGCGGTCTCGGTGGCCGCCTCGCTCGCGCGCCCGCCGTGGGCCGTGGAGTCCGACAGCGCGGGCACGCCCGCGGCGCGGCTCGATGCGCTGTTCGACGTCTTCATGGACGAGCGATTCACCCGCCGCCCGCAGTTCCTCACGAGCCTGGGACTCGACACCGGCAAGTGGGCGTGGGCCAAGTCCAGACTCGGCGACGCGTCGCTCGCCGGGGTCGCGGAAGACAAACGGCAGAGCGCCTCGCAGCTCAAGCGTCTCGAGGCCTTCGATCGCAACTCGGTGACGGGCGCCGACCGCGCCAACTACGACACGGTGATGTTCCAGCTGCTGACCGCGCAGCGCTATGCGCCCTTCGAGTACGGCGAGGGAGTGCGGCCGTACGTGGTGAGCCAGCTGACCGGGCACTACCAGAGCGTGCCCACCTTCCTCGACCGCCAGCACCGCATCGCCAACAAGGAGGATGCGGACGCTTATCTCGCGCGCCTCCGGGCCTTCGCGGTGGTGCTCGACCAGGAGACCGGGCGCGTGCGCCACGATGCGGGGCTCAAGGTGATTCCGCCCGACTTCATCGTGGATCGCACGCTCGAGCAGATGAAGATCCTGCGCAGCGCCGCTCCTGCCGACTCGGTCCTCGCGACCTCGATCGCGACGCGCACGAAGAAGCTCGGGCTCGCCGGCGACTGGGGCGCGGACGCAGCGCGTATCGTCGAGCGGGAGGTCTACCCGGCGCTCGACCGCCAGTCGGCCGCGCTTCGCGAGCTGCGGCCGCGCGCGCAGCACGAGGCGGGCGTCGGCCGCCTCCCGCAGGGGCAGGAGCTCTATCAGGTGGCGCTCCGGGAGGGCACGACCACCGACATGACCGCCGATGAGATCCACGAGCTCGGCCTCGCCCAGGCGAAGGATCTCACCGCGCGGATGGAGGTGATCCTCAGGGAGCAGGGGCTCACGAACGGCACCGTGGCCGAGCGCGCCCAGGCCCTCGGCAAGGATCCCAAGTACGTCTATCCGAACACCGACGAGGGCAGGCAGCAGATCCTCGACTACTGCAACGGCCTCATCAGGCAGCTGCAGCCGCATCTGCCCGAATACTTCCGCATCATGCCGAAGGCGCCCGTGGAGATCCGCCGCGTGCCTGCCTACACGGAAGCCGGGGCGCCCGGTGGTTACTACGAGCGGCCCCCGCTCGACGGCTCGCGCCCCGGGATCTTCAACATTAACCTGCGCGACACGAGCGAGCGCGCGCGCTGGCGGCTGCCGACGCTCGTCTATCACGAGTCAGAGCCCGGGCACCACTTCCAGCTGGCGCTGGTGCTCGAGATGCCGCACCTGCCGCTGATCCGCAAGGCCGGCGGCGGCTTCTCGGCCAACACCGAGGGCTGGGCGGTATACGCCGAGCAGCTGTGCGACGAGATGGGCATGTACGACTCCGATCCCCTCGGGCGGCTCGGGATGCTGCAGTCGCTGCTATTCCGTGCGGCGCGCTGCGTCGTCGATACCGGGATTCACGCCAAGGGCTGGAGCCGCGAGCGCGCGATCGATTACATGGTGGACACCACCGGCGATCCTCGCAGCGGCATCACGACCGAAGTGGAGCGCTACTGCACCTGGCCGGGTCAGGCGACCAGCTACAAGGTGGGCCAGACCCGCTGGCTGAAGCTGCGCGCCGATGCCCGCGCGCGGCTCGGGACCAGGTTCGACATCCGCGACTTCCACGACGCGGGGCTCTCGGCCGCGCCCATGCCGCTCGCGGTGCTCGAGCGGGTGATCGACGACTGGGTGAAGAGCCGTCTCAAGGGAGCATGAGCATGCGGACACACTGCTTACTGAGCCTGCTCGCGGCGCTGCTCGCGGCCATGCAGGCCGCGGCCTACCCGGCGTTCGAGGGCGATTACCTCATCCGCGACTTCAAGTTTGCCTCCGGGGAGTCGCTCCCCGAGCTGCGCATCCACTACCGCACCTTCGGCGCCCCGCGCACCGACCACGGCGTCGTGCGCAACGCGGTGCTCATCATGCATGGCACGGGCGGCAGCGGCGCGCAGTTCACAAATCCGGTCTTCGCCGGCGAGCTCTTCGGCCCGGGCCAGCCGCTCGATGCGACGCGCTTCTACATCGTGCTGCCGGACGGCATCGGCCACGGAAAGTCGGGCAAGCCGAGCGACGGCCTGCATGGGCATTTTCCGCACTACGGCTACAGCGACATGGTGCAGGCGGACTACCTGCTGCTCACGCAGGGGCTCAGGGTGAATCACGCGCGCCTCGTCATGGGCACCTCCATGGGCGGCATGCACACCTGGGTGTGGGGCGAGCAGCATCCGGATTTCATGGACGCGCTGATGCCGCTCGCGAGCCTGCCGACGCAGATCTCCGGCCGTAACCGCGTATGGCGGCGCATCATCATCGATGCGATCCGCAACGATCCGGCGTGGAAGGACGGTGCTTACGCGAGCGAGCCGCCCTCGCTGCGCACCGGGATCGAGATGCTGTGGCTCATCAGCAGCAATCCGGTGCTGCGGCAGGCGGAGGCGCCGACGCTGGCGAAGGCGGACCAGGTGATCGAGACTTACGTCGAGGAGAACCTGAAGACCCGCGACGCCAACGACCTGCTGTACGCGCTCGAGGCCTCGCACGACTACGATCCGGGGCCGGGTCTCGAGAAGATCGAGGCGCCGCTGCTCGCCGTCAACTCCGCCGACGACCTGATCAATCCGCCGGAGCTCGGCATCCTCGAGCGGGAGATCAAGCGCGTGCCGCACGGCCGCGCCATCGTGATCCCCTACAGCGAGCGCACCCGCGGCCACGGCTCGCACACCGTCGCGGCACTGTGGAAGGACCAGCTCGTCGAGCTCCTGAAGTCCCCCGAGCGCTGAGCGTCAGCTGCGGCGCACGTGCTGCGCGCCGAGCTCGCCCACCGAGTTGCAGCCCAGCATGCCGAGCACCCGATCGGTCTCGGTGCACAGCATCTCGAGCGCACGCGCGACGCCGGCTTCGCCCCCGGCGGCGAGGCCGTAGAGCATCGGCCGCCCGAGCATCACGGCCTCGGCGCCGAGCGCGAGCGCTTTGGCGATGTCGGTGCCGCGGCGGAAGCCGCCGTCGATCACGATCGGCAGCCGGCCGCGCACCGCGGCTGCGACTTCGGGGAGCACCTCGATCGCCGCTACGCAGTAGTCGAGCTGCCGCCCGCCGTGGTTGCTGAGCACGATGCCATCGCACCCCAGGGCGAGCGCGCGCTCGGCATCGCCTGCGCTCAGCACGCCCTTGATGAGCAGCTTGCCGTGCCAGAACTGCCGGATCCAGGCGATGTCGTCCCAGGTGATGGTCGCCTCGAACAGCCCGGGGAGTACGGTGCTGCCGCCCACCGCGCTGGCCTTGCCGGGCGGCAGGAACGACTCGACGTTGCGGAAGCGCGGGATGCCGTGGCGGACCAGCATGTCGTACAGCCAGCGCGGGTGGCGCAGCGTGTCGAGCGCGGCGCGCACCGTGGGCCGCCCCGGGGCGCTGAAGTTGCGCTGGTCCCATTCGCGGCTGCCGAAGACGTTGGCGTCCGTGGTGAACACCAGCGCCTCATAACCCGCGGCCGCGGCGCGCTGCATGATGTCGCGCGCGATGGCGCGGTCCTTGAGGACGTAGAGCTGCATCCACAGCCGGCCGGGCGCTGCGGCCGCGACCTCCTCGAGCCGGGTCGTCGAGAGCGAGCTCAGCGTGAAGGGGATCCCGCGCCGCGCGGCCGCGCGCGCCAGCGCCAGGTCGCCCGCCGGATGCAGCATGTTGTTGAGCCCGGTCGGCGCGATGATGAGCGGCGCCCCGGCCGGCGCCCCGAGAATCGTGGTGCTCAGCTGCCGGTGGGAGGTGTCGACCAGGGTCTGCGGCAGGAGGCGCAGCTGCTCGAAGGCCGCGCGGTTGCCGCGCAGCGTGCTCTCGTCCTCGGCGCCGCCCTCGACGTACTCGAACGCGAGGCCCGGCACCCGGCGCAGGGCGAGCTCGCGCAGGTCGGCGATGCTGCGCGCGCGCTCGAGTGTGCCGCGGGTGAAACGGCGCCGTTTCCAGGGCATATGCGGCTCCGCCTTGGGGCAGGTGCCCTACAGGTTAACGTCTACCTGCGTCGCGGTGAAGGTGTTGCTGGCACTCGAGTACTGGCCGACGCACACCAGGCGGTAGACCGGATTGGTGCCGTTCAGCGCGCTCGCGAGACTGCTGGCGAAGGCGCTCGCGCTGTTGAAGACTTCGATCGTCTCGAGATTGTTGAGCAGCAGCGGGCCCACCGCCAGCGTGAGCGGGCCGGCCGTGGAGAACACGATGGTCGGGCTCGCCGGCAGCGTCGTCAGATCCGTCCTGGTCGGACCGGCCGCGATGTAGCGGATGGTGCTGCTCAGGTTCGCATTGGTGAGGTCGACCACCAGCCCGGCGCTGCTCGCGCTCGAGAACGGGTTGGCAGCTCCGCCGTTCTCCCATTCGACGACCAGAGTCTGGGGTGTCGCAGCACCGGGCGTCACCGAGCTCGCGGTGAAATCCGGCGGGGCGGAGCCGAACGGCGTCACGACGCCGACGCTCTGCAGCAGCGTGCCGGCGGCCGTGGCGCTCTCATCGAGCCCGGGAGTGCTGACGGCATAGCTCGTGGGGACGGCGTCGTTGGCGGCGGCGGTGCCGGTGCCGGCGAAGGTGAGGGCGCTCGGCGCGAAGCCGCCGATCGCGAGCGCGTCGAGCGACATGCTGCCCGGAACGGCCGAGTTGAGCGTGCCCCAGACGGACGTGGGCTGCAGCCGGACCTGACCCGACGTGGCATCGAGCGTGGCGACGGTGCCCGCGCTGGTGAGGGTGCTGATACCGGAGACGTTGATCCGCTGGCCCACCGAGATCGCCTGGGTGGTGAGCCCGCTCGCCGCCACTCCGTCCGCGTTCACGATCGTGGCGGGGCCGACGGTCACCGGCACGGACGGGACGTACCCCTGCAGCGCATATCCGTAGCGCGGCAGGTAGGAAGCGCCGGTCACCGTGAGCGTCGCGCCGCTCACCGCGCTGACGGTGCCGGTGACGAAGTCGAGGAGCGGACTCTCGAGGCTCGCCCCCGCGTACACCGCGGTCGCGTTGAAGGTGGGGGTGATGGCCGCGAAGCTCCCGAGCGTGCCCTCAGCCGCGACCGGGCTGCTGATCTGCAGGCTCTGCAGCGCGCTGAGCCCTGCGGCCCCGGTGTAAATGATGCCGTTGACGCTGAAGTAGGTGGAGCTCGTGACGTTGACGGTCAGCGCGCCGAGCGCGCTCACCTCGTCGGCGAACGGACGCATGTTGACGATGTAGTCGCTGGTCGAGGGCTGCGTGATCACGAGGGTCCCGCGGGCGCGCATGACCGTCTGATCCACCGGCGGCACGGTCGCGGTCATGAAGGGCCGGACCGTGACGGTGAGCGGCGAGGCGCTGAAGTTGATGGTGTTGGAAGCCGCCAGGCTGAGGTCGAGGTGGAGGCGGGTGCAGACCCCGGAGTTGATGACCAGCGGGTTGTTCGGATCGAAGTTCACGGTGAGCGTCACGACCGACATCGAGTTGCCGGCGGTATCGACCGGCAGGGCGGTCGTCGGCACGCCGTTGATGTCCACCATGATGTTCGGCAGGGTGTAGTCGAGCGTCAGGGAAAGCGAGGTGTACGTGCCGATCGGCACGGCCGGTGCGTCGACCAGCTCGGTCAGGCTGTTGAGCTTCACCAGATCGACGGTCTCGGGCTGGGCGAGCGGCTGGGCGATGAAGCCGTCGTTGCGCGTCAGGGTGATCGAGTCGATGTTGACGATGTAGCTGCGGAAGCCGCTGAAACCCGCATCGGCGGTACGCATGGTCACGACCGCGGTGCCGTATACGTAGTTGAAGTAGCTGCTACAGCCTGCGAGGAGCGCGCCGACGCCCAGGGAGAGGGCGCACGAGATCCACTGGAGCCGCCTCCTCAGGCGGGCACGAACGGGTGTCATCAGGCTTTATCCCCTTCAACGAATCTTAGGCGGCGCTCTGGTGCCGCACCCGTCCTTAGAGACGCCGGTGCGGGGCGCCGTTCCCCAAAACTCACTAGTCTACCGGTTTCCCGAGCTAATTGACGGTGAGCTGGAAGCTCGCGGAGGTGGCGCTTCGCAGGTCCAGGGCGTCCGGATACCACTGCCGCGTGAGTGTTCCGGAAGGGTCGCTCGAGTTCCAGGCCCGCACCGAGACGTAGTAGACGCTGGTCGCCGCGCCGCCCGGGACCCCCGTGAGCTGCACGGTGCCGCCGCCTGAGGCGAGCACGGCATCGAGCGGTGCGCTAGCGATCAGCTGGCCGTTCTGGCTCAGCATGATCTCGCCGTGGTCGTACTTCCCGGCGCTCGCAGTCTGCACCGAGGCGGCAACCGAGGCCGCGGTGGTGCCGGAGGCCAATGCCAGGGCCCCGACCGTGACTGGGCTCGCGGCCGTGACGCCCGTCGCCGTAGGGGCCGCAACCGTGACCCCGAGCGCGCCGTTGGCGTACGAGGGCGCGGTGGCCGCGACCTGGTAGGTGCCGGCGCCTTCCTGCGGCGCGGCGCTCACCACCGTGACCGTCGCGCCGGTCAGCACATAGGTGCCCGAGTCCACCGTCCCGCTCGACAGGGCCTGCGGGTTTGCGAGCACCTGGTTGAAGGGATCGATGGGCTCGGCCTCGATGACATAGGGGACTTCGCCCGAGCCGGGCAGCGTCTGGTAGAACTCCACTTCGGCGCCCGCAGGAAGCGGCGCGCCGGCGTTGGCGATATTGGCCGTGTAGCTGCTGACAGCGCGCGGCAGCAGGGTCCCGACCGACACCAGGTTCGTCGGCGTGGGAGGCGTCGTGTCCGGGTTCGTTCCGATCGTCGAGGTCGGGCTCGTGGTAGTGGTGGCGGGCGCGAAGGTGGTGCCGGTCGTTCCGGTACCCGTGTTGCCGAGACCGCCGATCCCGGTCGTCGACCCGAAGCCCGCGCCGAAACCGTTGCCGAAGCTGCCGAATCCTGAGACGGGAGCGACGGGGGGAATCTGGACGTCCTTGATGATGATGGTCGCGATGCCGGCTCCGTGGATCACGAGGTCGTAGCTCGTCAGGTTGGTGGTATTGGTGCCGAGCGCATTGAAGCTCGCGGTGCTGGTAGGCAGCGGATAGAGCGTGAAGGTGCCGTCGGAGGCGACCGGAGCGCGAGCCACCACGACGTGGCGCGTGCCGTCGGTGCTCAGAACCTCGGCATTCACCTCGACTCCCGGCGTGCCGTTCGCGCTCGAGAGCCCCGTCAGATTGATGAGCGTGAGCTGCCCCTGAATCCCGCCGACCTGCGACAGGTCGTAGGCGGCCGCATGGGAGCTCAGCAGCACGGCGTTCACGCCACCGTAGGTGAATCCCGCGAGATCGCGCGCGCCGTCGAAGTCGAGGGCGAATTCCGCGGTCGTCGTCGGCAGTCCGGTCCCGATCGTCGAGCCGGTGACGCCGGTGCCCATGTTGCCGAAGGTCGTGCCGGTGGTCGCGCCGAAGGTGGTGCCGGTGGTCGCGCCGGTCATACCCGTGGCGCCCGTCGCACCCGGGGCGCCCGCGGCGCCCGCGGCGCCCAAGGCTGCACCGATGTTGCCGAAGGGAACGTTGAGCGAGGTCCGGATTCCGAGCCCCTTGTCGGGGTTCAGCAGCTCGAGGGGAAGCTGGTGGGTGAGGCCGCTGCTGTCGACGTAATCGGCCTCCATGTTGTACGTGGCGCCGAGCGTCTGCGCCGAGCTCGTCAGGGGTGCCGAAGCATCGACCGGAATGAAGCGCACCTGGGAGTAGCTGCCGGGGGCGACCTTCAGGTCGGTGAAGAGCAAGGCGAAGTTTCCGCCCGAGTTGGCCACCAGGTCGACGGTCACCGGCGTTGCGAGCGGGAACTGCGCCCAGCCGCCGTCGTCGGGGCCGGCGGTGGCGCTGCTGTTGAACCACACGGCCTGCGCGGTCAGATAGACATGCGTGTAGAGCGGCGGAACGTTGCCGATCCCCGCCACGTTGGTGCGCGTCGAGCAGCCGCCGAGCGCGACGGCGAGCGCGGCAAGTGAGGCGGCAAACGGGGCGGTTCGAGAGCGCATCGTGCGAGTCCCTGCGAGTGCTCCGTGGACCCGCCGATCATGTCCCAAGTTCCCGGGCGCCGCAATGTCGCCGGCGCGTGACAAGTGTATGAAATTGTGGGGGCGGCGCGCGGCGCGGATCGGGATTATGTCCGCGGCCCCGTTCCCGCCATGATCGCGCGGCGAACCTCGGCGAGCGGCGCGGCATCGGTGAGGCGCACGGCAGCGCCGTCCGCCGTGACGCCGAGCGCGCGCCACAAGGCGAGGAGGTCCGGTGCGTACGCGGAGTCCTTCATGCGCCCGTACAGATCCTCGAGGCTCGTGGTACCCACCGCCGCATCGCCGGTCGCGAGCACGCGCTCGATCGGCCACTCGGCCTTCAGTCCCCCGCTCGCGCGCGCGATGGCGCGCAGCGCATCCTGCAGCCCCTTGGCGTCGTGGGTGCGACGGCGGATGTCGACGTCGGCCATCAGGCAGAACATCGCGCCGCCCCAGTAGGTGCGCCCCCAGGTGTGGGTGTGATCGAGGCCCTGATCGCCTTCCTGCGGGAGCCCGCGCGGCATCTGGCGCAGCTCCTCCGCCCACACGTCCTGCTCGGTGCGGTTTCCGGCCTGCACCCGCGCGATGCCTTCCACGTAGGTCGCCAGCCCCTCCGAAAGCCAGGCGTGCCCGGGTCCCACGTCGGGGAGCGCGAGATGCGTCATCTCGTGCACCATCACCCAGTCGGACTCGAGCTGCGCTGCCGTCACCTCGCGCCCGACCCGCACGCGAATGAGCGCGTCCGGGTTGGCGTAGGTGCTGCCGCCCTGCACGCCGGCGCCGGGCCCGGGACGCAGCTCGATCGTGGCTCGCGCGGTGGGGAAGCCGCCGTAGTAGGCGGCGACGATGCCCGCGGAACGGCGCACCCAGGCGAGCAGCGCATCGTTCCCGGCGTTGAAATCGTCGGAGCCGGGCTCGACGCGCAGCCGCACTCCGTCGACGGCGAGCTCGGTCGGGGCGGCGGCGCGCGCTGCACCTGAGGCGGGCGCGCCGCCGGGCGATGGCGTGCAACCGAGCGCGCCGGTGCCGGCCAGCACGGCGGCCAGCAGCGCCCGGCGCGCGCGCGCCTGGAGAGGGGGAGTCGCGGGCGGCGTCATGGCAGGCGTGCATCATGCCCCACGCCCCCGCGGGGCGCCGCAGGCGATGCGCTCAGCCGCCATCCTCCTGCGTCGAGCGTCCGTCGATCCAGCTCTCGAGGACACGAAGCTCGTCGTCGGCGGCCACGAGGTTGGCGCGATAGCCCGGAGCGATGCGGCCGATCTCGTTCCCCAGACCGAGGAACTCCGCGGGCCACTGGCTCGCCATGCGCGCTGCCTGCGGCAGCGGCACACCCAGCATCCGGATCGCGTTGCGTACGCAGCTCGCCATGTCGATGTTGGAGCCGGCGAGGCGTCCGTCCTCATCGACGCACACACTGCCGGACACCAGGATGCGCCGTCCCTGCAGCTCGAAGGAGCTGACGCTGGTGCCGACGCTCGGCATCGCGTCCGTCACCAGCATGAAGCGCTCGAGCGGCCTGCAGCGCAGCGCGATGCGCAGTACCACCGGGCTCGTGTGCAGCCCGTCGACGATGATGCCGCACCAGCTGGCGGCGTCATCGAGGGCGGCGCCCACCGTGCCCGGCTCGCGCCCGGTGAGCTGCGACATGGCATTGAAGAGGTGCGTGAAGCCGGTGAGCCCGTGGCGCAGCGCGGTCGTGATCTGCGCGTAGGTCGCGTTGGTGTGGCCCGCTGACACCACCACGCCGGCCGCGGCCAACCCCTCGATGATCTCGGGAGTCGTCATCTCCGGCGCGAGCGTCACCAGCGTCCTGCCGACGCGCAGCGAGGTGAGGAGCCCGACGGCGCTCGTATCGAGCCCGCGCAGCTTCGCCGGGTCGTGCACGCCCTTGCGCTCGCCATTGAGGAAGGGTCCCTCGATGTGGATGCCGAGCACGCCCGGCACGCCGCTCGCGATCGCGCTGCGGACCGCGGCGATGGCGCGCGCGACCACGTCGAGATCGTCGCTGATGAGCGTCGGCAGGAATCCCGTGGTGCCGAAGCGGCGGTGGGCGCGGCCGATGGCCCGGATGGCATCGACGCTCGGCGAGTCGTTGAAGAGCACGCCGCCGCCGCCGTTCACCTGCGAGTCGATGAACCCCGGCAGCAGCAGCGCTCCCTGAAGATCGTGCTGCCGCATCCTGCGGATGCGCCGATCGGCGGCGGCGACGACTTCGCCGATGCGGCCGTCGACGATCAGCACGGCGCGGCCTTCGGCGAGCCCGTCGCTGTCCTTTCCGGCGCCGAGCAGCATGCGGCCGTTGATGAGCGCCACGGACATCAGAGGGTCTCGGTCACCCTGGAAAGGTGCGGCGGGCGGTCGCGGCCGCGCTCGAGCGACAGGGGTATAGCGTTTCGTGCGAATTGGCACTATATCGGCTCGTAACTGGTCCGACTATAAGGACCACTCGAGCGGCGCACGGCACGGGCGCTCCACGGCGCCGCGGGGCCCGCGGCGGCCCCCGCCATCGAACAGCTGCTTAAGTGAAGCGGCCGCTGCCGCCCTCGTCGCCATGGCGGGAAAGTTCAACCGCGAGCGTTATTGCGACGCCGCAAAATTTTTCTTCTGCCGGATTTACGCGTACCCTTCTGCGATGCGCACGGAGGGCCTCTTGGCTCGGGTCTACGTCGCAGCCACAGAGAATTATAAATCGGGGGTCAAGAGATGCTGATTCTCACGCGACGCGTCGGCGAGACGGTGATGATCGGCGACAACGTGACCATCACGGTTCTCGGGGTGAAGGGGAACCAGGTCCGCGTCGGCATCAACGCGCCGAAGCATGTCGCCGTTCACCGCGAAGAGATCTACGAGCGCATCAAGCGCGAGCAGCAGGGAGCCGGGTCCGAAGGCGGCAGCCCGGCCGATTCGGACAAGGCGCCGGAGAAATCCGCCCAGTTCGCCTGACGATCAGCGATAACTCGGCAGCAGCGACCTCGCCAGCGACTGCACCTCGGGCAGCCGCACGGCCTGCAGCGCCTCTTCGATGTCGAGCGCCAGCAGCCGGTCGCTCTTCGCGAACGGCACCTTGAGCCGCAAGGCTCCGTGAGCCGCCGCGAGCCGCGGGGAGGTCTTGAGCGGCGCCCGGAAGTCGACGCCCTGCGCGGCCGCGAGGAACTCGATGGCCGCGACCGTGAGCGTGTTGCGCGTCATGCCGAGGAGCCGCCGCGCGCCGTGCGTCGCCATGCTGACGTGATCCTCCTGGTTGGCGGAGGTCGGGATGCTGTCGACGCTCGCCGGGTGGCACAGCATGCGGTTCTCGGCCACGAGGGCCGCGGCGGTCACCTGCGCCAGCATGAAGCCGGAATTGACGCCGCTATCCTCGGCGAGGAACGGCGGCAGCCCGCTCATCTTCGGGTCGACCAGCAGCGCCACGCGCCGCTCGGCGATCGAGGCGATTTCGGCCGCGGCGAGCGCCAGGATGTCGGCGGCGAAGGCCACGGGCTCGGCGTGGAAGTTCCCGCCCGAGAGCACTTCGCCCGACTCGGCAAAGATGAGCGGATTGTCGGTGACGGCGTTGGCCTCGGTGGCGAGCGTCGCGGCCTGCTGGGTGATCAGGTCGAGGCACGCGCCCATCACCTGCGGCTGGCAGCGGAGCGAATAGGGATCCTGCACGCGCGGGCAGCCGCGGTGCGACTCGCGGATCGCGCTGCCCTCGAGGAGCTCGCGATACACCTGCGCGACGCGCGCCTGGCCGCTGTGTCCGCGCACGCTCTGGATGCGCGGGTCGAAGGGCGCGTCGCTCCCGGCGAGCGCGTCGACCGACAGCGCGCCGCTCACCACCGCGGCCGCGAACGCCGTCTCGAGCTCGAAGAGGCCGGCGAGCGCCAGCGCGGTCGACACCTGGGTGCCGTTGAGGAGCGCGAGCCCCTCCTTGGGACCCAGGGCGAGCGGCGTCAGCCCTTCCTGGGCGAGCGCTTCGGCGGCCGGCAGCACCTCGCCGTGGCGGCGGATCTCCCCCAGGCCGAGCACGCTCAGCGACATGTGAGCGAGCGGCGCGAGGTCGCCCGAGGCGCCGACCGAGCCCTGGCTCGGCACGCAGGGCGTGAGTCCCGCGTTGATGAGGCGCTCGAGAAAGCGCACGAGCTCCTCGCTCACCCCCGAGAATCCCTGCAGCAGGCTCGAGAGCTTCAGCACCAGCGTGAGGCGCACCACCGCCTCATCGAGCAGCGGTCCCACGCCGCAGCTGTGGGAGAGAATGATGTTCCGTTGCAGCAGGGCGCGCTGGGCAGCCGGGATGCGGGTCTGGGCCAGGAGCCCGAAGCCGGTGTTGATGCCGTAGGCGGGCGCTTCGGCCGCCGCCAGCCGCGCGGTCGCCGTGTGGGCGGCGGTGACCGCGCCCACCGCTGCGGGGTCGATCGCCACGGTGAGCGGATGCGCGTACACGCGGCGCAGCTCCGCGAGCTTCAGCGCCCGCGCGCCGAGTTTCAGGGGGTCGTGTTCGGCCATCGCAGAACCTCGCCCGCGCGCACCACGGTGCGGCGCGGGTTGAAAGCAATCCAGTAGCTCAGCTCCTCCACCGAGCGCACGTTCCACACCACGAAATCGGCGGCCTTGCCGGGGCTCAAGGTGCCGCGCTCGGCCTCCAGGCCGAGCGCCCGCGCCGCATGACGCGTGACGCCGAGCAGGGCCTCCTCCGCGGTGAGCCCGAAGAGACGCGTCCCCATGCTCATCGCGAGGAGGAGCGACGCGCCGGGTGCCGAGCCTGGGTTGCAGTCGCTCGCGAGCGCGATCGCCGCCCCGGCCGCGCGCAGCGCCGCGACCGGCGGCTTGCGGCCCTCGGCGAGACAGTAGAAGGCAACCGGCAACAGCACCGCGACCGTACCCGAGCGGGCGAGCGCCGCGGCTTCGGGCCGCTCCGCGTACTCGAGGTGATCGCAGGAGAGCGCGCCATGCGAGGCTGCCATGAGCGTGCCGCCGAGATTCGTCAGCTGCTCCGCGTGCATCTTGACGGGCAGGCCCAAGGCGCGCGCCGCCTCGAACAGCCGCCCGGCCTGCGCGACGCTGAAAGCGATCGACTCGCAGAAGACGTCGACCGCATCGACGAGGCCCTGGCCGGCGAGCTCCGGAAGCCAGTGGCGCGCAATGGTGTCGATGTAGGCGTCGGCGCGGCCCTGGTACTCGGGCGGCAGCGTGTGCGCGGCGAGCAGCGTCGTGCGCACCGTGACCGGAAAGCGGCGTCCGAGGTGGCGGGCCGCGCGCAGCATCTTCGCCTCGTCGGCGAGGGTGAGGCCGTAGCCGGACTTCACCTCGAGCGTCGTGACGCCCTCGCTCGCGAGCGCGGCGAGCCGCGGCGCACTCTCGTCGATCAGCTGCTGCTCGCTCGCGCCGCGCACCGCGCGCATGGTCGAGAGAATGCCGCCGCCGGCGCGCGCGATCTCCTCGTAGCTCCTGCCGCGCAGCCGCTCGGCGTACTCGCCGGCGCGGTTGCCGGCGAAGACGAGGTGCGTATGGCAGTCGATGAGCCCGGGTGTCACCCAGGCGCCGCCGAGATCGTGCTCTTCCGGCGCCCCTCCGGCCGCGGCGGAGGCGATGAGCGAGGCCGGCAGCGCCGCCTCGGAGCCCACCCATTCGATGCGGCCGCCACGCGTCACGAGGGCCCCGCGCCCGATGACGCCGAGCGCGGCGTCGCAGGTCGCGAGCTGCGCGTTGCGCCAGAGCTTCAGGGTCGCCGCCACGGAGCCTTCAGCGCTCGGGCGGGAGAAACGGCAGGTTGAGTCCGCGCTCGCGCGCGCAGGCGATCGCCTCCTCGTAGCCGGCGTCCGCGTGGCGCATGACGCCCGTGGCCGGATCGTTCCACAGCACGCGCTCGATGCGCCGCGCCGCGGCCGGCGTGCCGTCGCAGACGATGACGACCCCGGCGTGCTGCGAGTAACCCATGCCGACGCCGCCGCCGTGATGGATCGACACCCAGGTCGCCCCGCTCGCGGTATTGAGGAGCGCGTTGAGCAGCGGCCAGTCGGCCACGGCATCCGAGCCGTCGCGCATCGCCTCGGTCTCGCGGTTCGGGCTCGCGACCGAGCCCGAGTCGAGGTGATCGCGCCCGATGACGACCGGCGCCCTGAGCTCGCCGCGCGCCACCATGTCGTTGAAGGCGAGCCCGAGCCGATGCCGGTCGCCGAGTCCCACCCAGCAGATGCGCGCCGGCAGCCCCTGGAACTGAATGCGCTCGCGCGCCATGTCGAGCCAATGATGCAGATGCCGGTCGTCGGGCAGGAGCTCGCGCACGCGCTGATCGGTGCGGTAGATGTCCTCCGGGTCCCCGGAGAGCGCCGCCCAGCGGAACGGGCCCATGCCCCGGCAGAAGAGCGGCCGGATGTACGCCGGGACGAAGCCCGGGAAGGCGAAGGCCTCCTTCAGGCCCTCATCGAAGGCCACCTGGCGGATGTTGTTGCCGTAGTCGAAGACCGGGATGCCCTGGCTTTGGAAGGCGAGCATCGCTTCCACGTGGCGGCGCATGGAGGGGCGCGATTCGCGCGCCACCTGCGCCGGGTCGGAGGCGCGCAGGCGGTCCCACTTCTCGACCGTCCACTGATAGGGGAGGTAGCCATTCACCGGGTCGTGCGCCGAGGTCTGGTCCGTGACCGCGTCCGGGCGGACGCCGCGGCGCAGGAGCTCCGGCAGCACTTCGCACGCGTTGCCGAGGAGCCCGACCGAGAGCGGCTGGCCGTCGCGCCGCGCACGCTCGATGAGCGCGAGCGCTTCCTCGAGAGTCGCCGCCTGCCGGTCGAGGTAGCGCGTCTCGAGGCGCTTACCGATGCGCTCCGGGCGGCACTCGATCGCCAGCATCGAGGCGCCGGCCATGGTGGCGGCGAGCGGCTGCGCGCCGCCCATGCCGCCGAGGCCCGCGGTGAGGATCCACTTGCCCGCGAGATTGCCGCCGAAGTGCCGCCGGCCCATCTCGGCGAAGGTCTCGTAGGTGCCCTGCACGATGCCCTGGCTGCCGATGTAGATCCACGAGCCCGCGGTCATCTGGCCGAACATCATGAGGCCCTTCTTGTCGAGGGCGTTGAAATGGTCCCAATCGGCCCAATGTGCCACGAGGTTGGAGTTGGCGATGAGCACCCTGGGGGCGTCCGCGTGCGTACGAAACACGCCGACCGGCTTGCCCGACTGAATGAGGAGCGTCTCCTCGTCACCGAGGGCGCGCAGCGCCGCGACGATCTGGTCGAAGCATTGCCAGTTGCGCGCCGCCTTGCCGATGCCGCCGTAGACGACCAGCTCCCCCGGGCGCTCGGCGACCTCGGGATCGAGGTTATTGAGCAGCATCCGCAGCGGCGCCTCCGTGAGCCAGCTGCGGCAACTCAAGGCGGTGCCGCGCGGGGCGCGCAGCGTCGGGCGGTTGGTATGGTCGTTCATGGCCTCACTACCTCGAGCCGAGGCTCTTGAAGAGAGCCCCTGGCGCAACCATTCATCTTAAACGAGTGTTCCACTGCCTGGCGGGTTCGGGTAGAATGCGCGCCCCCGCGGGCCGCGTGCGTGCCGCGGGGACGGGTGGCTGGTGGCGCGGGTTTCGGACGGGTCCGGACCGCGGCACCCCCGAGATCAAGATGAACGGAAAGCCCCCCAGCGGGGCTTTTTTGTTGCGTTCATGCGTGGCCCCTATCCTGGGGCGCGTGGATTGAAGCGATGGGCCTTGGGGCCCATTTTTGTTTTGTGAGGGTGAATGGCGGGCACCTTGCGGGAGCGGTTGATCGGGCTCATCGAGCCGCTGGTCGGCGGCCTCGGCTATGAGCTGGTCGAGCTCGAGTACGGGGCGGGACGCGGGCACGGGACCGTGCGCGTGTTCATCGACGCCGCCGCCGGGATCGGCGTGGACGACTGTGAGCGGGTGAGCCGGGAGATCTCGGCGCTCCTCGACGTCGAGGATCCGATTCCGGGCGCCTACACGCTCGAGGTGTCGTCGCCGGGATTCGACCGGGTGCTGCGCACGCGCGAGCACTTCGGGCGCTTCGTCGGCTCGCGGGTGTTCGTCGAGCTGAAGGAGCCGCGCGAGGGCCGGCGCCGCTACACCGGGCAGCTGCTCGCAGTCGATGACGCCGGGATCGCGCTCGCCGTCGACCACGAGCGGGTGGCGGTGGAATTCGCGGAAATTGGCAAGGCGCGGCTCGCCTCGTAGGCGCAGCGCGCTGCTGGCAGATTTGAGAGGTACTGACGGGTGAACAAGGAAATTCTGATGGTGGTCGATGCCGTCTCCAACGAGAAGGGCGTCGACAAGGAAGTGATCTTCGAGGCGCTCGAAGCCGCGCTCGCGTCCGCGACCCGCAAGAAGCACGGCGAGGAGTGGGACGTGCGCGTCGCCATCGACCGCAAGAGCGGCGACTACGAGACCTTCCGCCGCTGGAAGGTGTTCGCCGACGACTCCAAGGAGCTCGAGGTGCCCGAGCGCGAGCTGCGCCTCGAGGACGGCGTCGAGATCGATGCCGCCGCGCAGGTGGGCGGCTACGTCGAGCAGCCGATGGAGTCGGTGGCCTTCGGACGCATCGCCGCGCAGCAGGCCAAGCAGGTGATCGTGCAGAAGGTGCGCGAGGCCGAGCGCGCCCAGGTGGTGGAGGCGTACCGCGACCGCGTCGGCACCCTGGCCTCGGGGGTGGTGAAGCGCGTCGACCGCAACGGCATCTACGTCGACCTGGGTTCCAACGCCGAAGGCTTCGTGCCGCGCACCGACATGATCCCGCGCGAGCAGGCCAAGCCCCAGGACCGCATCAAGGCCTTTCTCAAGGAAGTGCGCTCCGAGCCGCGCGGCCCGCAGCTGTTCCTGACGCGCACGGCCCCCGAGTTCCTGATCGAGCTCTTCAAGCTCGAGGTGCCGGAGGTGGGCCAGGGCCTGATCCAGATCCTCGGCGCCGCCCGCGACCCGGGGGTGCGCGCCAAGATCGCCGTGAAGAGCAACGACCCGCGCATCGACCCGGTGGGCGCCTGCGTCGGCATGCGCGGCTCGCGCGTGCAGGCGGTCTCGAATGAGATCGCCGGCGAGCGCGTCGACATCATTCCGCACGACGACAACCCGGCGCAGTTCGTGATCAACGCCATGTCGCCGGCCGAGGTCATGTCGATCGTGGTCGACGAGGACGCGCACAGCATGGACATCGCGGTCTCCGAGGAGAAGCTCTCGCAGGCCATCGGCCGCGGCGGGCAGAACATCCGCCTGGCGAGCCAGCTCACCGGCTGGGACCTCAACGTCATGACCGAGTCGGACGCCGAGGCCAAGAGCGAGACGGAGGCCAAGGAGCTGGTGGCGAATTTCATGAAGCAGCTCGACGTCGACGAGGACGTGGCCACGATCCTCGCGCAGGAGGGCTTCTCCACCATCGAGGAGATCGCCTACGTGCCCCAGGCGGAGCTCGCGGCCATCGAGGAGTTCGACGAGGACATCGTCAAGGAGCTGCGCAACCGCGCCCGCGACGTGCTGCTCACGCAGGCGATCGCCAGCGAAGAGACGCTCGATCAGTCGATGCCGGCCGACGACCTGCTGCTGCTCGAGGGGATGAGCCCGGATCTGGCGCTGGCGCTCGCGCGGCGCGGCGTGCGCACCCGCGAGGAGCTCGCCGAGCAGTCGGTGGACGAGCTCGCAGACATCGAGGGGCTGGCGGCGGACAAGGCGGCGGCACTCATCATGACGGCGCGCGCCCCGTGGTTCGCGAGCGAGGCTTGAGTCTATGGCGGAAGTGACCGTTTCCCAGTTCGCCGAAGTCCTCAAGGTGCCGGTCGACCGGCTGCTGGTGCAGCTCGATCAGGCCGGCATCAAGGTCGACGGCCCCGAGGCGCGCATCAGCGACGATGCCAAGCTCGAGCTCCTGACGCACCTGCGCCGCAGCCACGGCAGCGAGGCCGAGAGCGACGGCGCGCCGCGCAAGATCACGCTCAAGAGGAAGACGCAGAGCGAGCTGAAGCTCGCCAGCGCCCAGGGGCGGGCCCGCACGGTCAATGTCGAGGTGCGCCGCACCCGCAACTACATCAAGCGCGACGTGCTCGAGGAGCAGGCGCGCGCGCAGCAGGACGAGATCGACTCGCGCAAGCGCGAGGCCGAGGAGGCCGCCCGGGCGGCCACCGAGCGCGCCGAGGCGGAGCGCCGCGAGCGCGAGCGGCTCGAGGCCGAGAATCGCCGCCGCGTCGAGGAGGAAGAGACCCGGCGCCGGGCCCAGGAGGAAGCCCGCCGCGCAGCCGAGCAGCGCGCGCGCGACGACGAGGCGCGGCATGCCCGTGAGCGCGAGGAGCACGAGCGGCGCGGAACCGACCGCGAGCGGCCGCAGCCCGCACCTGCCGCGCCCGCACCGCGCGAGCGCGCCCCGGTCGCACCCGCCGCTCCGGTCGCGGACGACAAGCACACCCGCTACGGCCGCCAGGAGCTGCACGTCGCCGGCGATGTGAGCTCGCGCTA
>DASYYF010000011.1:0-23859 GCA_035934055.1 Steroidobacteraceae bacterium
GGGTCGGAAGGAGCCTGTCGAGTCACTCGGGACATCCCGATTCTTGACGGTGGCTCAGTGCACGGCGAGCTCCACCTTCACGGTGTCGCCGCTATCGGGCTTCGGCGCGGCGTTGACGACGAACACCCGCGCCGGATCGACCTGGCCGCCGGCGAGCAGCGCATTCTGGATGGCGCTCGCGCGTGCGCGCCCGAGCTGCTCGAGCTCGGAGTCGGGCACCTGGATGCGGGCGAGGAGCGCGGCCTCGAGATCGGCGATCGCTGCATCGTACGGCGCAGACTCGCCCTTCTTCGCCGCCTGCGCTGCAGCCGCCGAGGCCGGCAGTGCCGCGTCCTTGCCGAGGTCCGACCGAAACTGCTCGAGGAGCAGCTGGAAGTGCGTCGCCGGCTCCGCCAACGCAAGCTCCGCGGCCTGCTCCGGGTGCTTGCGGCCCTGACGGCTGGTCTCAGCCCGCACCGCGAGCTGCCGCGTGAGCTGCGCCCGCGCCATCTGCGGCCGATCGAGACCCGCGGAAGCGACGATCGGCACATCGAGCTTGAGCTGCGGACGCTCGCTGAGCGCCTTGGTGAGCCCCGCCAGCTGGCCCTGCATCGGCGCGCTGAGCTCGGCGCTGCCGGCGGCGAACTCGACGATGTTCGGATGCTCGCCGCCGCCGAAGAGATGCCCGAGGAGCGCAAACGGCGCGGTGGCGGCCTTGACGATGAGATTGACGAACATCTTCCAGATGATGGGCCCGATCCTGAAGCTGGGATCATCGATCGAGCCTGACATGGGCAGCCCCAGGTCGATCACGCCGTTGCGGTCCTTGAGCAGCGCCACCGCGATCTTCAGCGGCAGGTGCACGGCCTGGGGGCTCTCGACCCGGTCCCCGAGCTCGAGCTGATCGACGACGAAGTGCTGGGACGCGCTCAGCTGGCGCTGCTCGATCTTGTACGACACATCGACAGAGAGCTTGCCCCTGTCGATCTTGTAGCCGACGAAGTAGCCGGAGTACGGATTGACGATGGTCAGATCGAGATCCTTGAAGCTCAGGGTGACGTCGGTATAGAGCGCGGCCGACAGGAGATTCACCTCGCCCGCGATGTGCAGCGGCGAGTAGCTCGCCAGCTTGCCGTCGAGCTGCACGCGGGCGCGCGAGTCGGGATCCGAAGACAAGCCGGTGACTGCGCCGTTGAGCGCCTGCATGCCGAGCGCAAAGCTCGGCTTGATCCACAGGTCGGTGTAATCCGCCGAGCCGTTGACCATGCGCACGGCACCGATCGAGACCGGGAAGGGAGTGAGCGGAGCTGCGGGAACCGCGGCGCGGGCCGCCGCCGCGGGCCTGCCCTTGCGGGCTCGCGCCCTGGGAGCAGCCGCTGCATCCGGCGCGGGCGCTGCTGCCCCCGGGGCGCTCGCGGCGTCTGTCACGGCGGCAGCGGGTTCGGCCATCGGCGCGGCGCCTGCGCCGGGCGCAGCCGGCGCAGGTTTCGCCCCCGGCGGTGTCAGCACCTGCTTGATGTTCACGCTGCGGTCGGGCGCAATGATCATACGCACGTAGGGCTCGAGCGCCGTCACGCTCCCGATGCGCAGGCTCGCCGGCTGCGAGCGGTAGCTGACGTTCGCGATACGCAGATCCTTCCAGCGGATGAAGTCCTTGCGCAGCGCGTTGTCCACGGTACTGAGGTCGGAGACGCGCGTGTCGCCCTTGACGCCGAGGAAGCCGTCGGCGTGCCGCTCGAAGTCGACGCGGGCGCCGAGCTCGCCCTTGAGCAGCGTCATCGAGGTGTACTTCGCAAGCAGCGGCTGCAACGCCGGCAGCCCCAGATGCTCGGCCTCGACGTGCGCCGTGACGGCGCCGGAGCGTGGCGCCACTTTGGCCTGCGCGGCGACTTTGCCGGAGGCGTTGACGGCCGCATCGAGCTTGATGTCGAGCATGTCGTCAGGCGCCAGATTGAATCCCCCGACATGCACGTTGAGAGGGTCCAGCACCACGACCGCTGCCGGCTTCACCTGTCGATCCTCGGCCGATACCTTGAAGCCGGTTACCGATATGTCGGGCACCGACAGCGTCCAGGCAGACGCCGGCCCGCCGGCGGCCGGCGCCGCCGCAGCAGCAGGCGCACCGCCGCCCGCGACCGCCGCGCCGGCGGGAGCCGCAGCTCCCGCGGCCGGCGCCGGGCCGATCAGATCGAGGAGATTGACGCGTCCCTGCTCGTCGAGCCACGCCCGGATGTCGCCGCCGGAGAGCTGCACCCTGGCGACCTCGACGGCGCGCCGCCCGAGATCGAGCCGCGTGTCGTCGACCTCGATGCGCCCGAGCGAGACGTAGTCGGCATCTGCGCCGTGCGGCTTCACTCCGAGGCTGGTCACGGTCGTGCTGTGCACGTTGAGCCTGACCTCGATCGGACCGGCGGCGGCGGCGCTGACATCGTAATCGCCGTTCAGCGCGATCACGCCCGAGTCGATCTCGAACGGCAGGCTTGCGGACAGATAGCTCCACACGGTGCGTGCCTTGAGATCCGTGATCGCGAATCGGCCGTGGGAGGACAGCGGCGTGACGCGCACAGTGCCGCTCCAGTCGAGCCGTTCGCCCTGCGGGGAGGCGGCCGCCAGCGTGTAGGCATCGCCGGTCGCCCCCGTCGTGCTGAAGTCGCGCAGCTCGAAGGCAATCGGCTTGAAGTCGGCGCGGAAGGGCGTCGCGCGCGTTCGGTCCTCGAATGTCGTGCCGCCGTCGATCACGGCCAGGCGGCCGATGTAGAGCCGCACCGGACCGGTTTTCTTCTGCGGCTGCCCGGGCGGCGGCGGGGGGAAGCCCTTACCGAGGTCGGCGAGGTTCAGCTCGCCGCCGGGGCGAATCACGGTCCGCACGTACGGGCGCTCGAGCAGGATCTCGCTGAAGCCCGGTCCGAGACGCCACAGGCTCGCCAGCTGCAATCCGACGTGCAGGTGGTCGAACGAGATCATCGTCTGACCGTCGGCATCCGGCAGCGCGACCCCGGTGACGTCGAGCTTCAGCGTGAAGGGATTGAAGCGAATATCCCCGATCGTCAACGTGCGGCCGTAGTGGGTGCGCACGAAATCGCTCAACCCCTGACGTGCGAAGTGCGGCACGGCGAGAAAGCCCGCAGCCGCGTACGCACCGAGCAGCAGGATGACCGCGGCGACCGCAATGACCTGACGCCGGGAGAGGACCACGGACCGCGGATCTCCTTGTTTTCTTGTGCCGCCGAGAAGTCATCCTAAATGATCGAATGCCCGAGGCACCATCAGCGTGAATACATACGCTCGCCCCGGCGTCTTCGCAAAATCGCCGTGCTTCGCGCAGGCTCGCGGGGTCAGGGGATGATGCGCAATCGCCACACAATTTCTCAGGTGTGCAGAGGGCGACGATGACCGGTAGCCGGCGCAGAAAAACAGCCCGTAATCACCCACGCGAGCAGCATCGGGTCGCGAGCGTGACTTTAGCTGTTGCATCCGCGCTACGCGCGCGACGGGCGCGCACAGCCCTCGCGCTTTACCACCATCGGCATCAAGTTTCTCGCGGCGCTTCCCGGGAGTGCCGCGATGTTGAGCCGCTGCCTCAGTGGCCGCGGTCGCGGTCCTCGTCGTGATGCCCGTGGTCATGGTGGTCGTGCCCGTGCTCGCGCTCCCAGCGCTCGCGATCGAAGCCCGGCTCGTATTCCGCCGATCTCACGAAATATACCGGGCGGTCGCAGGCGTGGTATTCGTGACAATGCTTGCGCCAGTGCCTGGCGTGACCCGGCGGCACGTGCAGATAGATCGGCGCGACCGGCGGCGCGCCCACCACTACCGGAGCGGGCTGCACGATCATCGGCTGCTGATACACGAGCGGCGGCGGCGGCCCGTTACCGAGCACTACCTGGCCGTAGACACCGGGCACCACCTCGCCGGTGATGACGGCGTTGACGCTGACGCTCTGTGCCTCGACGCAGGCCGCGGCGGCCGCCAGAGCCGACCCGATCAGGATCGAATGGATGGTTCGCATGGATCGTCCTCCGTTCGTCTCACGACACGCTGCGGCTGCTGAACAGGCCGTGAACGGTACTCGTCCGGGCCGCGCCGTCAACTGCCGGCCGGCTCGATCAGGCTCGCATCGTTCGGCAAGCGCGGATTGTTGACACGGCGGCTGACCTTCCACCCGACCATGAGCTCGTCCGCATAGGGCTTGAGCGCTGCCCGCGCCTCGAGCTTGCCGCCGCCGAGCCAGGTGTCGTGATCCGCCTCGGCGAGAATCGCGGGCATGCGCTGCTTCTCGTTGTGGATGTCGGCGAGCAGGCGGTTGGCCGGCACCGTGATCAATACGCACGAATGTACCCAGCTGCCGTCGCCGCGCCGCGAGCGGTCCCAGAGCCCCGCGACACCGAACACCTCGCGATCGGCGAGCTGTAGAAAAAACTGATCGCGCGAGCCGTCCCCGTTCACGTGCGGCTCGTAGAAGCCGCCCATGACGAAGATGCACCGCTGGTCGCGCTGCCAGGCATCGCGGTAGCTCGGAGCCGACTCCATGCGCTCCACCGTCGCGTTGATGGTGGAGGCCTTGAGCGGCACGCCGTGCGCCCAGAAGGGAATGAGCCCCCAGCGCATCATCGCCGCGGTGTGCTCGCCGTGATGCCACACCGCGACCGGCACCTGCTCGGTGGGCAGCACGCGGTAACTGAGCGGATATTCCCAGCGCCCGCGGCGGATACCGAGGGCAAGCTCGGCCTTCGCTGCCTGGGCCAGGATGTACTTACCGCACATGAGCTTGCGCGCGCCGCAATTGCTTCAGACAGTATGGCACGCACTCTAGCACTGGTTGGACGCACGCTGCGCCGGGTGCTCACACTGCGCCATGCTCCCGTGGAATTCCGTCGAGCGACTGCGCGATCACTTCGGCGACTACGTGATCGTCGTGACCTGCCGCCACTGCCGGCATTCACGCGAGCTGACGCCGGCTTTTCTTGCGCGTCACTGCCGCGCCGGCTGGGACGAGCCGGTCGCGAAGATCGTTGCGCGATTCCGCTGCCGCTGCGGCAAGAGGCTCGTCGACGTACACGTCGGCTTCAACAGGAAGCCGCGCGGCTGGGTGAAGAACCCCTCGTGAGCGCTAGTGCGGGGAGTCCCAGAAATCCCGCGCGATGATCTTGTAGAGCGCGGCCGTGAAGCGCTCGCCGTCGGCACGCGTCATATGCGACCACTCGGGGAGATAGTAGCCCTGCACGTCGGGGCGCAGCTCCGGGTAATCCTCGAAGTAGATCCCCGGGGCGCCGGTGGCGGCGAGCAGCGCGCTCCAGCTGCGCGCGCGCGGGAATTCGCGGTCCTCGTAGGCCAGATACTCGCCGGTGCTCGGCATACGCACGAACAGCACCTTGACGCCGCGCGCCTCGAGCTTCGCGACCGACTTGGCGGCGCGCTCGATCTGCTCCTGCTCGCTCTTCATCGCCTGCTTCGGCGACGGATCCTCCGGCGAGGGCTCGAAGTCCTGCCGCCAGATGCTGCGCGCCAGCTCGCGGTACTGCGGATCGTCGGCGACTTTGCTCCACAGGTGCGTGTTGCGGTCGGCCTCGGTCTCAGCGAGTTTGCGCACCCGGACACGCCAGAACCTGCCCGGCCGCTGCGGCCACGGTTGCCGGGCAAGCACGGTCTGCAGCGCGAAGTCCGGATCGTCGAAGGCCAAGTACGGCTCGATGAAGCGCATCGACAGCCACTGGCCGATGAGCTGCGAGGGCGACTGCTTCTTCGCGTAGCGCGGCGCCCCGTTGTGCAGCCCGAACCCCGAGAAAATCAGATCGGGCTCGACGGCGACCAGTACGCGCCCGGTGAAATTCGGATCGGCGGCGAGATCCTCGAGCGCGGTGAGCGGCGAAGTGCCTTCGAACGACAGCTGGATCGGCCGCCGGCCGTCGAGCCGCTCCCACACCGGCAGCTGCATGTCGAAGTACATGCGCGACGCGCCGAGCAGCACCGTCGCATCACCCTCACCGTGATCGAGGCGCCGGCGCTGGATCGCCCACAGGCCGTCGGTGTTGGCAATCGCCGGGTGCACTCCGTAGTGACGCCAGTACGCCTCCCAGCAGCCGAGCAGCAGCGCCGCCAGCAGCACCGCGCCCGCGAGGATCCGGCCCCAGGGCTGCTCGGGCACCGGCCGCACCGGCACCGGCTGCGCAATTCCCGGACGATCCGCCGCGGTCTGGCGCGCGTAGCGGTCCGGCGTGCCCTGGCGCGCGTAACCGCGCGTGAGCGCGAGCGCGCTCTCAGAACTGGAAGTAGATGAAGGCACTGCCTACCCCCTGAGCGGCTACGATCGCGAACAACAGCAGCGCCCACACACCGCCGATCACGGCGGCCGGAGCGCGCGCAATCACCGCCTCCAGCGTGCGCGCACGCATCAGCCAATGCGTCACCAGGATGCCGCCGACGATCACGGCGACCGCCAGCAGGCTGAAGGTCGGAAGGATCGGCCTGGCGGCGCCGTTGAGGCCGAGCATGCCGCGCAGCACCACCCAGGCCTTGTCGAAAGTCTTGGCGCGGAAGAACACCCAGGTGAGATTTACCAGCACATAGGTAAAGAGCCCGAGCACGACGAACATGAGCGGTCCCGGGCGATAGTTGGCGAAGCGGGCGCGCAGAGCACGCTCGGCGGCGAGGTACACCCCGTGCAGCCCGCCCCAGGCGACGAAGGTCCAGTTCGCGCCGTGCCACAGTCCGCCGAGCAGCATCGTCGCCATGAGCGCGGCGTAGGTGCGGCGCGCGCCGTGGCGGTTGCCGCCGAGCGGGATGTACAGATAGTCGCGCAGCCACGAGGACAGGGTGATGTGCCAGCGCCGCCAGAAGTCCGAGAAGCCGACTGCCGCGTAGGGGAAGCGGAAGTTATCGGGCATGGCGAAGCCGAGACACAGCGCTGCGCCGATGGCGGTGGTCGAGTAGCCGGCAAAGTCGCAGAAGATCTGCCCGCTGAAGGCGAGCGTGCCCGCCCACGCATCGACAGTCCCAGGGATCTTGTCCCCGTCGTAGATGCGCTCCGCGACGTTGGCGAGGAAGCTGTCGGCAAGCACGATCTTGTTGAAGAGCCCGATCGTCATCAGCGCCAGTCCGAAGCGCAGCTGCTCGCCCGTGGCGCGGCGCGGCGTCTCGAACTGCGGCACGAGCTCGGTCGGGCGCATGATGGGACCCGCCACCAGGTGCGGAAAGAAGGTCACGAACAGCGCGTAGTCGAGCAGGTTGCGTGCCGGCAAGGCCCGCCGCAGATACACGTCCAGCACGTAAGACATGGTGGCGAAGGTATAAAAGGAGATGCCGACCGGCAGCACGATGTCGTAGTGCGCCGGGTGGTAGGCGATGCCGAGCGCCGCCAGCGCATCGGTGAAGTTGTCGAGCAGGAACTGCCCGTACTTGAAGAAGCCCAGCATGCCGAGGTTGACTACCACCGAGAGCAGCATCCACGCATGGCGCGCGGCCTGGCGGCGTGCCTTGACGAGTCCCTGCGCCGCGTACCAGTCGACGACCGTCGACACCCACAGGAGGATCACGAACGGCGGGTTCCACGCCGAATAAAACAGATAGCTGGCGATGAGGAGATTGACCTTCTTCGCGGTCCAGCCGAGCGGCAGCGAGTGCATGAGCAGCACGCCGGCAAAGAACACGATGAACGTGAGCGAATTGAAGACCATGGGTTGGCTGCCCGCTTGCCTTACACGGGTCTTCGGCTCTTCTCGTAACCCCCTGAGACGCCAGGCGCCGCGCCGGGATCATGCCTCAGACGGGCGCGCCGGCGCAACGCGGTGCTCAGACGGCCTCGACACCGGATACCCGCACGGGCTTGCGGTACCGGATGCGGTAGACGAGCACGAGGCACGCGAGGAACGGAGCTCCGAACACCAGCGTCAGCCTGAACGCCGGCGTGAACGCGGTGGTGATCAGCACCGCCGCCATGAGCGCTGCCCCGAGGAGCGGGGTGTAGGGGAAGCCGATCATGCGAAATCGCGGCGCCGGTGCGCGGCTGCGCTCACGGGCGCGGCGGAAGCAATAGTGCGTGACGAAGATCATCATCCAGGTGAACAGAGCGCCGAAGGACGAAATCGCCACCATGAGGATGAAGGCGCTCTGCGGCGCAATCACGCTGAGCCCGACGGCGAGCGCCACGCCGAGACTCGAGAGCAGCAGCGAGTTGAGCGGCACGCCGCGGGCATTCAGTGCCCCAAAACGCCGCGGGGCGTAGCCGGCGCGCGCCAGGCTGAACATCATGCGCGTCGTAATGTAGAGCTGGCTGTTCATGGCCGAGAGCGCGGCGACCAGGATCACGAAGTTGAGAATGCCGGCGGCGGCGGGCACGCCGAGCGCGCGCATCACCTTGACGAAGGGACTCTCCTCGACGCCGGCCGCCGTCCACGGCACGATCGCCAGCACCAGTGCGAGCGTCAGCAGGTAGAAGAGCACCAGCCGCACGACCGTCGAGCGGAACGCGCGCACCACCGCGACCTCGGGCTGCGCGGCCTCGCCGGCGGCGACCGCGATCATCTCGATGCTGAGGTAGCTGAAGATCGCCATGATCACCGCCACCCAGGCGCCCCACAGGCCGCGAGGGAAGAAGCCGCCGTGCACGAGGTAGTTGTGAAAGCCGATCCCCGCGGTGCTGCCGGCGGCCGCCGGCGCCCGCAGCAGCATGTAGCCCGCCAGCGCGATGAACATCACGATGGCCGCCACCTTGATGGCGGAGAACCAGTACTCGACGGCGCCGAACACGTTGACGCTGAGCGCGTTGACCGTGACGAGAAGCGCCGAGAATCCCACGATCCACAGCCAGCCGGGCGGCGCGGGAAACCAGAAGTGCATGTAGACCGCCACCGCGGTCACCTCGGTGCCGACCGCGAGCACGATGCAGGTCCAGTAGGCGTAGCGCACCAGGAAACCGGCCAGCGGCCCGACGTAGTACTCCGCGTACGCGCCGAACGAGCCCGAGGTGGGATGCACCACGGTCATCTCCGCCAGGCATCCCATGAGCAGCAGCGCGATCAGCGCGCCGATCGCGTAACTCAACAGCACCGCAGGCCCCGCCAGGCTGATGGCGAAGCCGCTGCCGAGAAACAGTCCCGTGCCGATCGCACCGCCGATGGCGATCATGGTCATGCGGCGCGCACTCAGCGTACGCCTGAGGCCGCGCTCGCGGTCGATGATGCGGTTGAAGTCGTTGTTGCGATCGCTCATCGGCATGGGAAAGTCTACACTGCTGCTTCGGCACGGGAACCTCGGGCCTGGGAAAGGACATGCCATGCAGCCAACAGCCCTCCGGCACCGTTGGTCACTCCTCGTTCTCTGGTCGCTGTGCGCGGGGATTTCGCCTGCCCGGGCGCAGCTCGCTGCGCTCAGCTCGAAGGACGCGGCCGGAGGGCTGCGCGCCGCGCTGTCTCAGGGTGTCGGCACCGCCGTGGCCCAACTCGGCGCGAACAACGGCTTTCTCAACGATCCGAAGGTCGCGATCCCGCTGCCGCCGGCGCTCGAGAAGGCGGACCGCGCGCTGCGCATGGTCGGCATGAGCGGCCAGGCGGATGAGCTTCGCGTGACCATGAATCACGCCGCCGAACAGGCGGTCGCTCAGGCGAAGCCGGTATTCGAGGATGCGCTGCGGCACATGACGCTCACCGACGCCAAGGGGATTCTGAGCGGCGGCGATGATGCCGGCACGCAATACTTCCGCCGCGCGACCAGCGCGCAGCTGACCGGGAAGTTCAGGCCGATCGTCGCCGGCGCCACGGCGCGACTGAAGCTCGCATCGCAGTACGACGCGCTCGCCGGCCAGGCGGCGCAATTCGGGCTGATCTCCTCCCAGGACGCCAACCTCGACGACTACGTCACCGCCAAGGCGCTCGAGGGCCTGTTCAGCCGCATCGCCGACGAGGAGCGGGCTATCCGCAAGGACCCGCTTGGCCAGGCGAACTCCCTGATCAGGAAAGTCTTCGGCGCCCTGTAGCGCCCCGCCGGCTGCGTCAATACTTCGCGGCCGCGCGCACCTCGCCCGCCGGCTTGTCGAGGTCGGCGAGCAGCTCGGGCCCCACGATCGCCAGCGGTGTCGTGCCGTAGGAAAGCAGCCGGTCGTGGAAGTCGCGGAGCGACGCCTCGGCGCCCTTGCGCCGCAGGTACTCGGCCAGCAGATTCTCGATCTGCAACCTCCCGACGGAGTACGCGATGACATAGCCGGGACGGGTGGCGATCCCGGCGACCGCAGCCTCGGCCTGCTCCCTGGTGAAGCCGGTCTCGGCGGCGAAGAACTCCACGGCGCGCTCGTAGGTCCAGTCGCCGCCCGCCAGTTTGGGATCGACGACCGCGCGCGCGCCGCGCACCCGCTCCCAGCGGGCGACGTCGAGGCGTGCGTCGAGATCATCGCCATAGAGCCCGAGCCGCACGAACATCTCCTCGCCGTAGAAGGCCCAGCCTTCGGCGAACGTGCCGCTGAACTGGATCCGCCGCACGAAGTCCGGATGGCGCCTGGCGATCGACAGCTGCATGAAATGGCCGGGCAAGGCCTCGTGCGCCGCCGTGGAGAGAATGCGGTCGCGATCGAAGTCCTCGTTCATGTCGAGCCGTGCGGCCGCCTCGGCCAGCGACTTCGGCGGGGTGATGTAGTAGTAGCCGGTGGTCGACAGCGAGAACAGGCGCGGCGGATTCATCGAGGCGCCGGGCGAGACCGGCTGCAGGAACGCCGGCGTCTCCATGATCTCCATGGTGCCGAGCCAGGCGGGGATCGTGACGATGTCCTGCTCGCTCACGAATTTGCGCAGCTGCGCGATGCAGTCGCGGTAGTAATCGATCAGGGCCGCGCCGCCCGGCGCGAGGCCGCCGCCGCTCGGCGCACCGAGTGCCACGCCGCGGTGCTGCGCCACCTGGCGCAGCCAGGCCTCCTCCGCCCAGCCATGGGCGAGCTCGTCCTGCGCGATACGCTCGACGTCGCTCGAGTCGTAGGGCAACAGCTGCTCCTCCTTCAGCATGCGATCGTAGAGCGCGCGGCCCATGGCGTAGTTCTCCGGCCACGACGCCATGTGAGCCTCGATGTACTGCCGGCTGTGCGCGATCGCGGCGAGCGCGACATCCCGCGAACGCAGAAACGCCGTGTACTCCTTCGAGCGCGAGCCGAGCTGCGTGGCTGCGGCCTGCGTGAGCGCGCCCTTGAGGAAATCCGGCGCGCCCGCGAGCTCCCTGGCGCCGACGACGCCGTAGAGATGGCCCGGGGTGGTCGCGAGCCCTTCGGAGGCCACGATGTAGGCCGGCGCGCCCGCGAGACGCCGGGCGATGTCCGCCCAGGCGCGCTTCAGGTCGGCTGCGGTGGCGCCTTCCTGGCCGACGACCGGCAGATGCTCGAACTGCACGAACACCACCCTGACGATGCTGTTGGCGCCGTCGGCGTAGTCCTTGCGATCCGTCTGGTAGACCAGCCGGTCGTTGAGGCGCCCGGCGAGCTCGGCGCGCAGCAGTGCGGCATCGTCACGGTCCACGAGCGGGGTGTGGGCGTCGAATGCCGCAACGATCGCCTCGAGGCGGCTCTGCCAACCCGTGAGACGCTGCACCTGGGCGGCGCGAAACGCCTCGCTGGGCGATTCGAGCTCGCCGTCGTGGCCCGGGATGCCGAGGAAGGTCGCCGTCATGGGGAACACGGCGGCGGTGGTGTAGGTGATGTCCTGTGCCAGGCTCACCAACTCCTCGTGCGGCGTCTGCGCGTGCGCTGCGGCGGCGGCGAGCGCGGCCGTCGCGGTCAACCCGAGGATGCGTGCTGCAGTCATGGGGCTCCCTGTGGGCGCGCCGGCAGCGCGCAATGCGATCGATGCGAGGCGCCGATTATGCCCTCGAAAGGCGTGCAGTGCGGCGCCGCCGCGTGATGAGCAGCATCCCCGCGCCGAACAGCGTGAGCCAGTCGCACGCGCCGCCGCCCCCGCCGCCGCTGCCCGGGGGCGCGGTGATGGTGAGCTGCGCAGAGCCCGTGGCGCTGGCATCGGCGGCCGAGACGGCTGCGACAGTCACGGTTGCGGGTGAGGGCACGCTCGCGGGGGCGGAATAGACTCCCGCCGAGGTGATCGTGCCGACGGTGGCATTGCCGCCCGCGACGCCGTTCACCTCCCAGGTGACCGCCGGGTTGGCGGTGTTCGCGAGCGTCGCGGTGAGCGTCGCGCTGCCACCCGCCTGCACGCCGCCGCTCGCCGGGCATACGGCAACGGTGACCGCCGGCGCGGTCGTCGAGCAGGCGCTGCGGCCCGCAGTCGCCGGCGCAGAGCTGCCCGCCGACACCGGCGTGATCACCACGTTGGCCGTGTCCGTGCGGCCGGCATCGTCGGTCACCGTCAACGCAATGGTCGCGACCCCGCAGGAAGGCGCCGTCACGGATGCCCTGGGAGTCGCCGCGCCGGCGATGCTCAGCGTGAGCCCGCCGCTCACCGGGCTCCACTGATAGCTGCTGACGGTGCGACCGTCGGCCGCGCCGCTGCCGCTGCCGTCGAGCGTCACGGTCTGGCCGGCCGTCACGCTCGCCGGGACTGCGACGGCGGCGATCGGGCGCAGCGCCGCGGTCAGCGCGCCCGGCGCGTTGGCCATGCCGGCGCCGCAGGTCTGGTCGTCGCGCGTGCAGATGCATTCGCTGTTCTGCACGTCGTTGGCGCCGGCCGGAACGTGGCACATCTGCGGCTGCGCGCCGCTCGCATCGAGGGAGGTCTGCGGAAAGGGCAGCGAGCCTTCCTTCAGCCGCGAGATGATCTGGCAGGAGTTGAGGCTGCTGTTGACCGAGGACATGAGCGCCGCGATCCCGGAGACGACCGGCGCGGAGAAGCTCGTGCCGATGTCGTAATCGCGGTATTGGTTCGCCGCGATGGCGCAGCCCGGGTAGCTGCCGGTGCTGCCGTCGCAGTAGTAGAGCCCGGTGTAGTCGTTGGCGTCGGGCGTCCCGGGGGCCGTCACGCTCAGATTGACGGTGGTCGTCATGGAGTAGACGCAGGCCGACTCGGCGGTCGTGAACGAGTCGCCGCAGTTCCCCGCCGGCGCACCGAGCGCGATCTCGGGACCGAGGCTGCTGTAGCCGACCTTGGTGCCGGCCTGGCGCAGCCCCGCGACAGCGGCCACGCCCGGGCAGTTGGCCGGCGCGTCGACCGGACCGCCCTCGTTTCCCGCCGACGCGACCACCAGCACCCCGGCCGCCGCCAGCTGGCCGATGGCCTCGATATAGCTCGTCGGACAGCTGCCGGTGCCGCCGAGGCTCATGTTGATGATCCTGGCCGGATTCGGGTTGGCCGGTGCGTCGCTCACCGCGATCCCGCCTGCCCACAGCATCGCGGTGATGATGTCGGAATCCAGGCCGCCGCATTTGCCGAGCGCGCGCACCGGCAGGATCGGCGGGCCCCAGGTGAGACCGGCGACGCCGACGCCGTTGCTGGTGTCGGCGCCGAGAATCCCTGCGACGCGCGTGCCGTGCCACGAGCTCGGCATGGCGGTTGCCTTGGCGCACTCGAGGGGGTTGTCGGTGATGTCGGTGCTGGTGACCCAGTCGCCGGGGTCCGCCGCGCCAGTCCCCGGGCAGGTGCCGCCGTTCGCGATGAAAGGATCCGAGATGAAGCAGTAGCCCGGCAGCAGGCGGCTCATGAGATCCGGATGGTCGGGCCGCACGCCCGTATCGATGTCGGCGATCACGAGGGTGGCGCTGCCCGTGGTGATGCTCCAGGCATCGAGCGCATCGACCGCACTCGGGGTGGCTGCGGCGCTCTGCAGGTACCACTGCTGGGTGTAGAGGGGATCGTTCGGCGCGCCGTGAATGTAGCGGCGCTCGTCCGGCACCGCGTACTCGACCTCGGGATCGGCGCGCAGCCGTGCCAGGATCGCCGCGGCCGATTCGCCCGCGGCCGCGTCGATGTGCACCGCGTGGATGAGCGCCGTGATCGGGCGATGCGCCGCGAGCCGCAGGCCGCTGCGGGTGGCAAGCGCGGCGATGCGCTCGCGCGCGCCCCCCGGCCGGCCCTGAGCGGCAGCCGCGGCCGCAGTGCCGGCACGCAGCTTGATGATGAGCTGCTGCGCCGCCGCGGCCGGCGGGCCGTGCGGATGGGTGCGCACCGGGTTCACCTCGACGGCGCCCGCGGGTGCGCCCGCCAGCGCGGCGAGCGCGCCAAAGGCTATGAGCCAACGCAACGGCACGGCTCTCGAGCGCATATCCATCCGATCCCTTTTAGTGAAAGTCACCCGGGTGCGAAAGCTGTCGGCTCGCCACGACAACACGTTCCCGCGCGCCTTTCCAACAGGGCGTCGATTTGCGACGCGTATCACACTCGGCGCACGTCTCGGCGCGCCGCGCCTGCTTGCGGGCCGCCGCCGGAGCGGCCGGGGCGCCATGATATTCTCGCGGCCGCCGTTGGGTCCCAGGCGGGGGTTGGCCGTGATCCAGTACTTCAGAATGCTCACCCGGCCGCAGCTGCACGCCTATTTCGCAGCGCTCGGCGGGTGGTCGCTGGATGCCCTCGACTTCTTCATTTTCGTGATCTCGCTGACCGCCATCAGCAGCGAGTTCCACACCACCGTCAAAGCGGTCTCCGAGGGCGTGTTTCTGACGCTGGCGTGCCGCCCGCTCGGGGCGCTGGTGTTCGGCTGGCTGGCGGAAAAGTTCGGGCGCCGCCCGATCCTGATGTTGAATGTCGTGAGCTATTCTGCGGTGCAGCTCGCCACGGCATTTGCACCCGACCTCGCGACACTGCTGGCGCTGCGTGCCCTCTTCGGCTTCGCCATGGGGGGCGAGTGGGGCGTGGGCGCCGCGCTGGCGCTCGAGACGCTGCCGGCGCGCGGCCGGGGATTCTTCTCCGGCCTCCTGCAGGAAGGGTATGTCGTCGGCTACCTGTTGGCGGCGATACTGTCCTGGCTGCTGTTTGCGCGCATCGGCTGGCGCGGCATGTTCCTCGTCAGTTCGGCCTCGGCCTTTCTCGTGCTGTACATCCGCTTCGGAGTTCACGAGTCCCCCGCCTGGCTGGCGGGCAAGGCTCCACAGCGCGCCTCGGCCGCCGAGATCTGGGGCGCGGTCACCCGCTACTTCCCGACGCTCCTTTACCTCGTCGCGCTGATGGCCTGCTTCAACGCTTTCTCCCACGGCTCCCAGGACCTGTATCGCGCTTTCCTCGAGAAGCAGCATGGATATCCCGGGCGTGCGAGTGACACCATCCTGATCATCATGAACGTCGGCGCGCTGCTCGGCGGCGTCTGCTTCGGAGCGCTCTCCGAGCGCATCGGCCGCAAGCGCGCCATCATGCTCGCCGCCGCGCTGTCGCTGCCCATGGTCCCGGCGTGGGCCTATTCGCAGACGCCGGCGATGCTGGCGGCGGGTAGCTTCCTCATGCAGTTCATGGTGCAGGGGGCGTGGGGCATCGTGCCGGCGCATCTCAACGAGCTCTCGCCCCCCTCGGTGCGCGCCATACTGCCGGCCTTTGCCTACCAGCTCGGCAACCTCGCGGCGTCGAGGATGGCGCCCATCCAGGCCGGCTATGCCGAAGCGCATGGCAATGACTATGCGTTCGTGCTCGCGGTGACCATGGTGGTGGTGGCGCTGGCGGTGGTCCTGGTTACGTGGTCAGGCCGCGAGGCGCGTGGGGCGGAGCTGAAAGTCGCTTGAGACGCAGCGATCCGCCCCGGCGCGGATGGCGCGCACCGGCCATGGAGGACTCCCGACGCCGGGATTGGCAACCGGGCGGTCGACAGGCCTTACAGGCCGCAGTCGCTCAGTCCCGGATGATCGTCCGGCCGCCGGCCGAGCGGCCAGCGGAATTTACGCTCCTTCTCGGCGATGGGCAGATCGTTGATGCTCGCGAAGCGCCGCCGCATCAGGCCCTCTTCGTTGAACTCCCAGTTCTCGTTGCCGTAGCTGCGGAACCAGTTGCCCGAGTCGTCGTGCCACTCGTAGCAGAATCGCACGGCGATGCGGTTGCCGGCACAGGCCCACAATTCCTTGATGAGCCGGTAGTCGAGCTCCTTCGCCCACTTACGCTGCAGGAAGGCGCGCACCGGCTCCCGCCCGAGCGGGAACTCCGAGCGATTCCGCCATTGCGTGTCCTCGGTGTAGACCTGCACCACCCGGTCCGGGTCGCGGCTGTTCCAGGCGTCTTCAGCCATGCGCACCTTCTGCGTGGCGGACTCGACCGTGAACGGAGGAACGGGTGGACGCGCTGGCATGGCGATTCTCCTTTGGCGTGCGCAGGCAGGCAGGCCTCGCTCCCTGAAGAATCTAGCAAAGCCGCCGGAGCTGCGCATTCATCCGCGGCCTCGACGAGATCGCCCCGCTAGCGTGGGGCAGCGGTGCTCGCCCCGAGCTTGGCCTGGAACGCCTCATCGCCGATCAACTTCGTCGTGCTGGCCAGCACCCGTCCCTGACCGTCGACCAGGGTGATCACCTGGCTGTGGTCGAAGCTGCCGTCGGGGAGCTTGCGGTAATGAAAGCCGAGGAGCTCGGCGATGCGGCGGGCGTCGGGCTCCCTGGCGCTGGCAAAGGTCCAGCGCTGCGGGTCGGCGCGGTGCAGCTTCGACAATTCTGTGAGGCGCTGCGGCGTATCGTGCACCGCATCGAAGCTCACCAGGAGCACGCGCAGGCGCGCGCGCGATGCCGCATCGAGGTGCGCCTCGTAGACCTGCACGGCGGTGATCAGCATCGGGCAATAGGAGGGACAATTGCCATAGAACATGCTGATCACGGTCGGGTGCCCCTGGTACAGGTCGAGCCCGGCCGCCACGCCCTTCTGCGTGGTGAGCGAGGCGCGCAGCTGATAGAGCGAATCCGTCGGCAGGTCGGCGGCCGCGCCCACCGTCAGCATGCCGAGCAGGACGAGTGCGCCGAGGAGCGCCCCGCGGCGCGCCTTCATGGCTTCACCCCGGCATCGCGCGCGCAGCGAAAGCCGACGCCGTGACCCGTATCCGCGGCCCGCAGGCTGCCGAGCAGGGCAATGCGCATGAGCACGGGATAGTTCTCCTTCTGTTGCAGGTTCAGCGCGCCGCTGCCGCAGAAACGCTCGGGGTCGGCATCGGCCGGCAGCAGCGAATCGAAGTCGTGGACCCATTCCCACACCAGGCCGTGGATGTCGTAGAGGCCGTAGACGTCGGCGGTTCCCTGCTCGATCGCGGGCAGGCTGTCGCCGGTCGGGCGCGCGTACCAGTCGAGCACCTGCTGCCGCCAGGCGGCGTCCGATCTGGCGTCGCGCCGCGTGGCGCTCGCGGCGGCCGCCAGCTCCCACTCGTACCAGTTCGGCAGCCGCGCCTGCTGAGCCTCGCAATACGCCTCGGCCGCGAACCAGCTGACCCGGGTCACGGGCTGCATTGGCGCCGCGCGCGGCCCGGGATCGAGCGGACCCGACCAGTGACTGAGATAGTCGGCATCCGCGAGCGTGGCCGGGACCGAGCCCCGCTGCCATCGCGGATGCGCGCTGACGAACGCCAGGAATTCGGCGTTGGTCACCGGGTGGCGCTGCAGGAGAAATCCCGGCACCGCGACCCTCTGCTGCGTACCGCTCGGGAGAGCGGAGCGAAACTCCGCGCCCGGCACCGGTACGAAAGGATTGTCCGCGGCAGCCGCAGCGCCGGCGCACAGCAGCACGACAAGCGCCGGGCAGAGGCGCGACAGCATCTCAGTGCGCCGCGCCTTCCGGACGCTTGGTCGAGGCGCGCACCTGCTTCACCTCCTCGGCGCTGACGGCCGCGCCGCTGTTACCCCAGCTATTGCGCACGTAGGTGAGGATGTTGGCGAGCTCGTCGTCGTTCAGCTGGCTCATAGGCGGCATCACGGAATTGAAGACGTTGCCGTTCACGGTGACCTTGCCGGTGAGACCGTTGAGCACAATGCCGATGGCGCGCTGCTTGTCGGCCATCAGGAAGTCCGAGCGCGCCAGGGGCGGAAATACGTTCGGCAGCCCCTCGCCGTTCGCCTGGTGGCACACGGAGCAGGTGCCGGTGAAGCGCGACTCGCCGGCCTTGATCTGCTGCTCCTTGGTGAGCGTGCCGCGCGCTTCGGCGGCACGCGCTTCGGTCACCGCCGCTCGGTTCGCCGAGATGTCGCCGAGGTACACCGCGTCGACCTCCTTGCCCGAGTAGATGGCCTTGTTCTCGGGACCCTCGGCCTTGAGGATTGCCAGCGCCCCTTTGTTGAAGGCGCGGAAGATCGAGTGGTCGACGAGCACATAGCTGCCGGGGACGTCGAGGTGGAACTCGACGATCGCGGCACCGCCGGCCGGGATCAGCGTCGTCTGCACGTTTTCCTGCTCGTGGACGCCGCCTTCGTAGCGCACGCGGTCGAAGATCTCCCCGATCACGTGAAAGCTGCTCACCAGGTTGGGGCCGCCGTTGCCGACGAAGAGACGCACGGTATCCCCCACTTTGGCCTGGAGCGCGCGGTCGCCGACCAGTGAGCCCTCGGCGCCGTTGAACAGCACGTAGGTCGGCTCCTCATCGATGGCCTTCTGCATGTCGAAGTCCTGGTGGCCGTGCTCGCGGTAGCGGCCGACGGTGTAGAAGTCGCCCTGCATCACGTAGTACTCGTGAGCCACCGGCTTCATGCCCTCGGGAGGCTCGACCAGCATCAGGCCGTACATGCCGTTGGCGACGTGCATGCCGACGGGAGCCGTGGCGCAGTGATAGACGTAGATCCCCTGGTTGAGCGCCTTGAAGGTGAACTGCGATTCGTGGCCGGGAGCCGTGAAGCTCGAGGCCGCGCCGCCGCCCGGGCCCGTGACGCCGTGCAGGTCGATGTTGTGCGGCATCTTGTTGTCGGGGTGGTTCTTCAGGTGAAACTCCACGGTGTCGCCCTGCCGGATGCGGATGAAGCTGCCCGGCACCGTGCCGCCGAAAGTCCAGAAGGTGTAGGTGACGCCGTCGGAGATCTCACGCTGCACCTCGCGTACCTCGAGCTCCACGATCACCTTCGCGGGATGATTGCGGTGAATCGGCGGCGGAACGAATGGCGGGCTGGTGAGTTGCGCGTGAATGGGCTCGCCCTGGGGCGGTCCGAAATCGCCCGGGACCGCCCCGGAGGGCATGGGAGCGCCGGCGGCCGTGAGCCACACGCCGGCGGCGCAAATCAAGCTCGTCGACCGGATCCATGTGGCTCTGTTCATCTGCATCTCTCCCAAAAAGGCAACAATTCAGTTTGCGGCGGCAGGTCTCGGCTCGAGCAGCCTGCGCAGCCGCTGGCGGTTGTGCACGATGTCTTCGAGCGTGTAGCGATCGAGCGTTGCGTAGAGCGCGGCAAGCGCTTCGCCGAGCACGCTGCGCAGGCGGCACGCCGGTGTGATCACGCAGCGGTTGGTGCGCGGATCGAAGCACTCCACCAGGGCATCCGCCTCGGCGGCGCGGATGACCGCGCCGATGTTGATGCTCGCCGCCGGCCGTCCGAGCACGATGCCACCGCCCCGGCCGCGAGCGTTGGCGAGCAGGCCCTTCCTGCCGAGGTCGTGCACCACCTTGCTCAGATGGCTTTTCGATATGCCGAAGGCCGCCGCGATCTCCGCGATGGTCGTCGTGACGCCCGGTCGCGCGGCTACGTACATCAGCACGCGCAGGCTGTAGTCGGTGAAGGCCGTCAATCGCATGAGGCGCCAAAAAGATTCATCCGCTATGAACCTTAAGGCGCAAGATGCGCTGCGGCCGGGCCGGACGGAATACGAGCTAGTGCGTATGCGTCCGGTGCGGTGCGCGTGGCAAGGCGGGTGTCAGGAGGGCGCTGCAGTACGAGGGCGGGCGGGCGAAGCTCCCGTGACGATCCAGTCCATCGGAATGTCGTGCGGCTGGGGGAAGATCGTCCTGATCGCGCCGCAGCCGTAGCCCACGCCGATGACGAGCGGCCGCGGGCGCAGCACCGCCAGCGTGCGGTCGAAGAATCCGCCGCCGTAGCCGAGCCTGTAGCACAGCCCGTCGAAACCAACTACCGGAGCCAGCACGACGGTGGGCGTGACCTCGGCACCGTCGGCCGGATAGGGAATCCGCCACAATCCGTGCGCCAGACGCGCACCGGGGCGCCACTCGCGAAACACGAGCGGCTGCCCGAGCGCCAGCGCGACCGGCAAGGCGATGCGGGTGCCGCCTTCGGAGCGCGAACGCATCCAGGCGCGTAAATCCGGCTCGGCGCGTATCGGCCAGTACGCGCTGACGGTCTGCGGCGCGTCGCCGGGAATCAGCCGCTCGAGATCGGCGGCCATCGCGGCGGTCTGCTGTGCGCGCGACTCGGGACTCAGCGCCGCCCGCGCGGCGAGCAGCCGCTCGCGCTCGGCCTTGCGCCAGCGGGCAACGTCCTCGGCCTGCCGCGGGTCGACGACGGTGCCGTCCGGCCCGAGCTCGTGCAGCCAACAGGGCGCCGAACCGCCCTGCTCCGTATCGTCATCGTCACCAACGCCGCCCATCGGCTCACGCGACCCGTCGCGGCCGATCGTTCACAATGCATGCATGCTGAGCGCACACTTCGCGGAGATCCGGGCACTGCACGTCGGCTGTGTGGCGATTTCGGGAACGTTGTTCACGGTCCGGGGCCTGATGCGCATCGCGGATCTCCCCGGCGCCAACCATTGGGCCCCGCGCTGGATTTCTTACCTGGTAGACACGGCGCTGCTCGGGGCTGGCGTGCTGCTCACGCTCATCGTGCATCAATACCCCTTCGTCGACGCGTGGCTGACGTGCAAGGTGCTGCTGCTGCCGCTCTACATCGGACTCGGCATGCTTGCCCTGAAACGTGCGCGCACCCGGGCGGGCCGCGGCGCCGCTTTCGTCGCCGCGCTCGTGACGTTTGGCTTCATAGTCGGCGTTGCGCTCGCTCACGATCCCTCGGGCTGGTTCGCTCTGCTGCGCTGATCCATAACTTGGGTATGTACGCTCACCCCGCTCTGCCGTCCACCCGCGGACCGCAGAGAATGGGTGCATAGACGAGGACAAAGAAAAGGAAAGCCGTGGTCCAGAGAAATGCCGCTGCCGCGATGACTATCGGGTAGCTGACTCGCAAGGCGGCGAGCCCGAATATCCTGACGAGCACGGCGGCGAGCAGCAGCAGGTATGAGGCCACCGTGACCGGGTGCGCCACCAGCGGCCGCCCCGTATGGCCGAGTGCCGCACGCGTCATCACGGCCAGGATCATAGTCGCGAGCGTCCCCATCGTCAGCGCGTGGAGCCAGAAGGCGGAGAAGGCCGCCCCGGTGAGCAGGGCAATCGCCTTCAACGCGAGCCCGACCGGCAGCCAAAGGTAGGCCGCGTGCAGGATCCAGACGATCGGCTGGCGCAGCGTCCTCGAACCACCCCATTGTGCGAAACGCCATCCCTGGACCGCCGCGGCTGCCGCCGCGAGTCCCCCGGCGAGGCGCGAGTCGGGCACGAACACATCGCCCACGGTCACGACGGCCATGCCGGCGACCGCGGCGATCGTCAGAGCGGGGCTCGGGCTCACGCTGTTCTGAAGCCCCTGCGCGCGCAGCGCCGCCGCCGTGAAGGCCGGCACGATACGTCCGCCGATGACCGTCACGAGCAGCAGCATGAGATCGATCCCGATGAGAAGCGCATGGAGGGCGAGCGGCGCGTTGCTCCCGATGAGCGCGACGTGGAACACGAGGTTCGTGAGCCACAGGAGCCCGAGAACCGCGAGCAGCGGAGTATTGCGGTTCTTCGACCGCAGCAGCGGCCGCGCGACCAGTGCGGCCAGCGCGGGCAGGAAACTCAGGTCCACCGCCGCCGTCAGCGCTCGCGGCCAGTACGACGAGCTCGCGATCATGAGGCGCGCCGCCAGCCACAGCGCCGACAGCACGACGAGGGGCGTGCCCGCAAAACCCTTCTGCCCGGTCCAGCTCGGAACGGCGGTCAGCAGGAAACCCGCCACCGCGCTCGCGATGAAGCCGAAGAGCATCTCGTGTGCGTGCCAGAGCGTCGGCGGCCAATCGCTGCCGAGCGGCAGGCCGTACGAGATATCGAGCGCCCACGCCGGTATCAGCAGCAGCGCGGCGAGGCCCGCCAGAAGGAAGTGCGGCCGGAAACCATACGCGAACAGAGCGAAGCGCATACTCGTCAGCTCACCGGAAGCCGGCTTCGCGTCGCGTTCCGCACAACGGCGCTTTTACCCAGGTCATGCACTGCCGATCTCTACAAGGGGGCGGCCGCTCCTCGCGCAGGCAGGATGATCTGCGGCGGCGCGCGCCGCTGCGAGGCCCGGCCGAACGTGTAATAAAGAATGCCGGGCACGACCAGGCCTACGATCCAGGAGATGTCGACACCCCCGAGCGGCTCGACCAGCGGACCCGTATAGAAAGCGGTGGACAGGAACGGGATCTGCACCGCGATGCCTATCAGATAGATCACGATGCCGGTCGTGTTCCAGCGGCCGTAGCGCCCGTCGGGATCGGATAATGCCGGCACGTCGTAGCGCGAGCGGGTGAAACAGTAGTAGTCGATCAGATTGATCGCGCTCCACGGCGTAAACACGGCGAGCAGGCAGAGGATGAAGGCCTCGAACGCCTTGAGGAACGAGTGACGGCCGGTGAGCGCGAGCAGCGCCGAGATGCCCACCATCGCGACGATATAAAAGAATCGGTGACGCATCGAAATGCGCACGCCGCGCCGCAGGCCGCTCACGATGGTCGCCATGGACATGAAGCTGCCGTAGGCGTTGAGCGCCGTCACCGTGACCTTGCCGAACGCGATGCTGAAGTACAGCAGGCTGGCAACCACGCCGGCGGCGCCGAGACCGACGATATAGGCCACCTCGTGATGCTCGAACTGCTTGCCCGCCACCGCGGCCGCAAAGACCCCGAAGGTCATGGAAACCTGCGAGCCGATCACCGATCCCAGGCCGACGGCCGTGAACACTTTGGCCACGGACGTATTGCGCGGCAGATAGCGGGAGTAATCGGCGACGTAAGGTCCGAAGGCGATCTGCCATGAGGCTGACAGCGACATCGACAGGAGAAACTGGCTCAGGGAGAAGTGCCGCTGCGCCAGCAGGGCGGACACGTCATGGGTCGCGAACAGCCGGGCGAACATGTAGGCAAAGGCCGCCACGCCGACCACGCTCGCGATCCGCCCGAGCACGTGGATAACGCGGTAGCCGAAGACCGTCACGACCACGATGAAGCAGGTGAAGATGACGATGCCGGCGGCGTCGTCGACATCGAGCAGCCGCCCGATCGCCTGCCCCGCCAGCACGCAGCCGCTCGCGGAGAAGCCGATGTACATCAGGCACACGGCGACGATCGGGATGGCGGCGCCGTAGACGCCGAACTGCACGCGGCTCGAGATCATCTGCGGCAAGCCGAGCTGCGGCCCCTGCGCCGCGTGCAGCGCCATTACCGCTCCGCCGATGAGCTGACCGATGAGGAGCGCGATCAGCGACCAGAAGACGTCGCCGCCGAACACCACGGCGAGCGCGCCGGTGACGATGGCGGTGATCTGCAGATTGGCCGCCAGCCACAGCGTGAACTGGCTCGCGAGCCCGCCATGGCGCTCCTGGTCCGGAATGTAGTCGATCGAGCGGACCTCGATCGCGGCGGGCAGCGCGCCGGGCGCGTTTGCAACTGACATCGTCGAATTCTATCGCGCCGGGGGACTCTTGCTCAGGTCCATCAGCAGCATGGCCAGCAGGTAGAGCCGGGGGGTTACGGTATCCAACTCGAGAAACTCCTTGTCGGAGTGAAAGCCGCCGCCGACGGGACCGAGTCCGTCGAGCGCCGCAACTCCCGCATCCGCCGCGAGCGCCGACTCGGACGCCCCGCCGTTGCCGCCGGCGGCAAGCGTGCGGCCGATGCCGGCATAGATCCGCTGCGCCCGTGCCGCGAGCTGATCGGTGGCGGGATTGTTGGGCAACGGCGGGAAACCCTCGCCACCGCTGACGGTTACTCGGGTATCCGGGATCACGGTGGTCTCGGCATT